>JBBACA010000035.1:0-2622 GCA_041657325.1 Minisyncoccota bacterium | reverse complement strand
ATACCGCTGCCAATCCCCAGGCCATGTCCAAGTGATCCCGATGTGGCGTCAATACCGGGAATATTTTTCCACACCGGATGCTCGGTATACTGACTCCGGTCTTTATTGAATGTATCAATCTGTTCACAGGGATAGAAACCACGATGAGCGAGAACGGTATACAATGCAAGGGCTGCATGCCCTTTACTCAGGATAAACCTGTCGCGGTCCGGCCAGCCCGCGTCTTCCGGATGAACCGACATACAACCAAAATACAAGGCTACCAGTATGTCAACACAGGAGAGGCAGCCCCCAAGATGCATAGCTTCAGATTTATACGAGGTTTCTATGATCTCAGCCCGTATCTGTCTGGATAGCAGAGCGAGTGCCAGTTGGTCCGGAATATTTGTATTATCAGTCATAACGAACTATATTAAATAAAATTTACATGCGGATGAGGATTTTTTAGTTGCGAAAGATACCGGTTTATTGCGTCCAGCCTGCACCCGTCCCGGCAGTGTTCTATTGTATTTTTCGTCAGTTGCTGTAAAATATGTTTCCTCGTTTTGCCGTTCCAGATATCGGAAAATGATTCAGTGTTCAGGTTTCCATAACAGAAATCCGGGTTATGATGGAACAGATTACAGGGAATTATTGTGCCATCTGCTTCTACTAGTGTGAAAAACGGCAACCCGTAACACTCATGATAGTTTCGTTTCGTCATCAATCGATGAGCGGTCTGTGACCGGAAGATCACTTGAAATTCTGGTGTTTCATATCTCCTGATGGTGTCCTCAATACCTTGATATTGTGCATATTCGATAGAATAGCGGTTTTTGCTCAACGGGTGCTGGGAATAGGGTTTGATCTGGACATTGTCCACACCAATTTCTTTAAAAGCCTCGATGAATGGTATAAGATCGTTAAAATTATCCGGAATCAGTAAGAACTGGACGCCAAGGACGACCGGTAAATGATCTCGCTTTTTAATCGCTACAGCATCGCGGACATTTGTTAAAATCCTTTGAAAATCGTATGATCCCCCGCAGTGGATTTTTTTATGAGTGTCAGGTGTACCCGCGTCAACACTAAACCGAACCCATGATATCGAGGGGAGTGTCTTTTCCAGTTTTTCCCGGTTGAATAACACGCCATTTGTGGCTATTGCCACATCGAGACCCTGTTGTCTGGCATGCGTGATCAAATCACAGATGTCCCGGTGCATCAATGGCTCTCCGTCTCCGGCAAACATCACCGATTTTACACCGCACTCAGCCATTTCATGAAGTGCACGTTTCATCACTTCAGTATCAATATCGAGAGGATTTTTTTCGCACCAGTCCAGAGCACAAAAAACACACCGGTGGTTGCAACGGTTTGTCACCCCGATCTCGACATAGATGGGAAAACAATCTCCTGTTCTGATCCACTCGGAGACTCTTTCGGGGTGATATATCAGTTTATGACTGTCAACCTCAACTTTCATGAAACCTCCATGAATTAAAGACTGTGATTATTGTACGGATCAAACTTATTTTTAATCGACACCTTATTTATTCAGTTTTTGCGGTCTGATCTGAAATGTAATGTGTAAGTACGGAGTGCACCAGTTCTACATACCCATACTCTCTGGAGGAGACATAAAGGTTAAGATCCCCCATACGCCGGAGCGGGTTATCGGGAAGAAATCCCGATACTGTAATGATCGGTGTGCATCCATGATCCCGTGCGGTAGTAACCGCATTAAGGATGTTCTGGGATCGGCCCGAACTGCTAATCGCAATAAGTACATCATCATTATCCGCCCAGAGGTTCACCAATTCCCGGTATGCCGCGGTATAACTGATATCATTTGAGAGTGCCGTCAACAGTGGTGGTTCGGTAAATACCATTACCCGGATTTGTGCTGCCTTGCAGAGATCATTCTGTAAATGACTGGCAATCGCTGCACTACCGCCATTTCCAATGACCATCACTTTTTTACGGGTAGTTTTTATCTTATGGAGGAGGGTGATAATCAAGGACAATCCTTCATCAATATTTACGTTTTGTCCGTTACTATCCGTAATTACAACTCTTTCCAGAAATGTCTGTAATTCTCCGGAGTACTGAGTAAAGGGCATCATTTTTACGTCAACGGGTGTTTTATTTGAGCAGTGTCGATAAATATTTTTTGAAGGAGACCTTTTCAATCGAGTTCCGGTGCCCAACTGTTGATACAGCAACTGCGGCGGCGGCATTTCCGACAAAACCGGTAATCATTGCCGGAGCATGTTGAACCGCACATAGCGAAGCAATTGCAATCAGTGCATCTCCTGAACCTATGCGATCAACTACTTTCTTGGCAAACGCAGGGACAATAAAAAGTTCACTCTCTCCTGTTTCTGTGTGATAACAGATACACCCTTCTTTACCCTGTGTGACGATGGTTATCGAACTTGAAAGTTTCATCATCACACTTTTGACCATATCGAAAATTGACCCCGGGTTATTTCGTTCTTCAAGCCGTACTTCCAGATCATTAAGGCAGACAAAATCCGCCGAGGGGTATTTTGAAATTACATTAAATCCCCGGTTACCGGAATTCGTCTGGGTGTTTACCGCAAGGAATTTTGCGTTCGCTGAGATCAATTGCGCGGTAGC
>JBBACA010000034.1:0-2674 GCA_041657325.1 Minisyncoccota bacterium | reverse complement strand
ATTTAACGTCGCCGCTACTCGTGGTCGTGATCAAGTTTTCTTATATCACTCGATACCAGTGCAGGAGTTTAGAAATCAGAACGACTGGAGATATAAAATACTAAACTGGTATTACGATCCAAAAACTGAGGAACTAGAGGTGGGAAGAAAGGCGCTAAAAAAAGAATTTGATTCTGGCAGAGCTTCTCAATTTTCATTTGACGTCGGTAATATTTTAATTGACAGAGGTTACCAGGTTTTACCAGAGTATCCTGTTATTGGTTATCGAATCGACCTTGTGGTACAAGGTGAAAACTCACGTCTGGCAGTAGAGTGTGATGGGGATCAATATCATACACTAGAGAATTGGGAAAATGATCAAATACGAGAAAGACAGTTGCGAAGAGCTGGTTGGGAATTTTGGCGTGTATCTGGCAGTTCTTTTTATCGACACCAAGAGAAAGCTCTCGATAGTTTGTGGGTAAAGTTAAAAGAGCTCGGTATTGAGCCAATCAGATAAGAGTATGAATTTTATCATATTACTTAAATCGTCCGTTGTGTTTTTAGATGACCACTCTGGTTTAATGTTAGTTTTACTGACGGCAGTATATGTAGTTGGTACGTTACTAATGTGGTTCGAAATGCGCCAAGCTCGTTTAAAAGCAGAAGAATCTAATATTCAAGTTACCCTTGAACCACAAGCTCGCTATGGTAATTTTTTTGATCTCGTTATTGCGAATATCGGGAATACACCAGTCTATGACTTAAAAATTTTGATGGAACCAAAAGGATTAAAAACCCTGGGCGATAAAAAATTGGAAGATATTAATTTATTCAAACACCCTATTCCTGTTTTTGGTAAAGGTCAAACTCTTAAAACATTTGCAATATCATATGTAGATTTTATAAACAGCGAACAGCAAAAACAAATCACATTTGCTGTGAATTATAAAACGGGAAACGGTAAAAAACGTACTCAATCATTCAATTTTGATCTTGAGGTGTATAGAAACATGTCAGCATCTTCTGAAAGCTCACTTGGGGACGTAGCAGATGAGATGAAGAATATAACGAAAAAACTCGATAAGATTTCGCGTCATTTTGAGAGGAAGGATCTTAAAGAAGAGATTATTGCAAAGAAAAGGTAATCTTAATTTTAATTACAAAATCGCTCTACTTCCCGAAAGATTGGCTGACTACATTATCGTCCATGAACTTTGCCACTTAAAAGAAGTTAATCATTCGCAAAAGTTTTGGAATTTAGTCGCTAAAATGATGCCTGATTATTTGGAAATCAGAAACGAGCTGAAGAAGAGTGGAATTAAATCTGTTTAAAATCAGGGAAAAATGATAAAATAGTATATATGGTATTGAACAATAAAGTTCAAAAATTAAAGGCTATCGATTTTTTCTGCTCAGGGGGAGGAATGAGTTTTGGTATGCAACAAGCTGGAATTGATGTTATCGCTGGAATAGATTTTGATCCAGAATGTAAAGAAACATACGAATCTAACATCAAAGGAGCAAAATATATCCTCGCAGACGTTTCTAAGCTAAGAGAAGCAGACCTTTCGAAAGAAATCGATATCAAGAAGAACGATGATAATTTGATTTTGATTGGATGTAGTCCTTGTCAGTATTGGACGATTATCCGTACAAGTAAAAATAAATCGGAAAAATCAAAGGATTTACTCCACGAATTTCATCGCTTTGTAAAATATTACAATCCTGGATATGTTGTTGTTGAAAACGTGCCTGGTATTTTAAATAAGCAAAAAGAGAGCGGACTTAATCTGTTTGTAGATGATTTGAAAAAAAGAGGATACGCCGTTCACTATAAGGTCGTGCACCTTAATGAATATGGTGTTCCCGAAACAAGAAAAAGATTCTCTTTAATTGCCAATAGAATTACTGATAAGGAAATTTTTCCAGAACCAAATAATTCATGCCCAACCGTTGCGGATTTTATTGGAACTAAAAATGGATTTCCTAAAATTTCA
Organism: Minisyncoccota bacterium; assembly: GCA_041657325.1. Lineage (GTDB taxonomy): Bacteria > Patescibacteriota > Minisyncoccia > Minisyncoccales > Minisyncoccaceae > UBA2211. The sequence continues at coordinate 695 of JBBACA010000034.1, read as the reverse complement.
GCTGGTCACAAAGATACAACAAGTTTTATGCATACGACCGCAGGGCTTAGCGAAGACAATATAAAAAGATTAAAGCTTACCCCCAAGAATGGCGGTTCCCGGGAAGCCTGGGCAAACACAAACCTACAGCTTGAAGCCTATAAGAAAAAGGATCGAAATATTTCTTTTAATGATACTTACGGAAGAATGTCTTGGAACAAACCAGCCCCTACTATCACCACAAAGTTTTTTAGTATCTCAAATGGACGTTTTGCTCATCCAGACGAAGACCGTCCAATTTCGTTGAGGGAAGGTGCTACACTCCAAACATTTCCTAAAACTTATAAATTTATTGGTACCAGTATTTCATCAATAGCTCGCATGATTGGAAACGCGGTTCCGCCATTATATGCAAAGAAGCTCGGGTTAACTATATTGAAAAATCATGACAAAAGATAATAGTAAAAAACTATATATGACATTTGACCCCTTAGTCATTGATGACTTGGGGGCTAAGTTGTATTCAACCTTACCACCAATAATTTCTGAACTTATCGCTAACGGATATGATGCTTATGCAAGAAATGTTCATATAGAATTGAATGGCACAGGAGAGAATAAAACAATCATGGTCACCGACGATGGTATCGGAATGAGCTTTGATGAGGTAAATGAAAAATATTTACGTATTGGTAGAAAAAGAAGGGATTATATAG
>JBBACA010000033.1:0-2702 GCA_041657325.1 Minisyncoccota bacterium | reverse complement strand
CGATCTAGATTTTTTATCAATTGATAAGACAAGCGACTTCATAAAATCATGAAGCAGTTGAGATGAAAATTTTTCGTTAAGCTGAATGAGCAGTTCATCCAGGCTTTGAATTAAGACATTGGCGATAGAAGGAACAGCGCCCAGCAATCCCAGAAAAAACTCCGGATCCTGCCACATCATCGTCCTGACAAGTTTTCGACTGGATTCCGAATCGATATTTTGCAGTACCGTTCTTATGCCTTCTTTGAAGCCCGGCTTTTTGAGCAGTTCCTTAAAAACTCGGTCGGTTAAGTCAATTACTCCTTTATTGGCTTCTTCCATGATTTGTTCTCCTATAATGTCTTACAGTTGAAGAAATACCGGGCTGCTTCCATTTGACAGAGCTGCTTGCCGCCCATCCATAACTGAATGATTTTGATATCGCGCCAATGCTTTTCAATATCGTATTCACGGTCGGCGCCATATGGGCCGAGAACATCCATGGCCTTGCCGAAAATATCCACCGCTCTATCAGAGACGAAGTCTTTGAGGTTACGCATCTTACAGGCCACTTCATCCGAGTAGATGGGATAACCGTTGGGTTTGTTGCGCCTGTCGCCCATTTTTGCCGCTTCATAGGTCAGAATTCTGCAGACATCTATATCGCCGGCGATCCGGCCGATAATGCTGGCAATGTGGTCGTCTTCTTTCAAGGGTTTGTTCTTGTAAGTTTTCGTCGATACGAAATCATAGAGAATTTCGTAGAGGTTGAGCATAGCACCACACAGAAATCCCATGCTGGCTGCCAATCCCCAGGGAATGATTTCGCGGAAGACCTGAGCGTCCATCCCCGGTCCATGAGCGCGATACCATGCGGGAACCCTTACTTCCTCAAACCAGATGTCGCCGTTTTTGTCGGCGGCCATACCTGCTTTTTCGTAAGGCCCTCCCTGGGTTACGCCTTTGGTATCGGCGGGAACGAAGATCATGGCAAAATCGTTGGGATCATTCGATCCTAATTTCGTTGTACACGGAACGCTGAACAGCTTGGCTACGCCACCGGTATTGGTAGGCCAGAGCTTGTGACCGTTTATAACCCATTCATCGCCCTCTAAACGGGCGGTGGTGCGGATGGTTTTGCCTCCGAGAATGTCCATGTTTTCGATATCCGCTCCGCCCTGAGGTTCCGTCATAGCATTGGCCGCGAAGACCGCTTTGTCAGCATTGCAGAACATGGGTGCGAATTCTTTGGCGAGTCGCCAGTTGACATGAGGATCGACGAGGATTGTCGTCAATGGCCAATAGGTAACCATAAAAGCCACGGCCATAGCCGTGTCTGCCCGTCCTACCTCTTCCGCCAACGCGCAGGAGATGGTGAAGGCGGAATCGGATTGTCCAATACCCCATCCTCCAAGTTCCGGCGGGAATAGCGCTTTTTGAAGGCCTATGCCACTATTTCCCATAAGTTTGTCGAAGGCCGGCTCGATCAGGTGATGGTTTTTCCAGTCTTCATCGTATTTGCGTCTGAAGGGCATTACTTCCTTGGCGGCCCAGTTTCTAACGACGCTACGGATGTGTTTGTCCATAGGTGATATATATTCTTCCGGTTTTGAGAATTCATCGAAGTTTTTCATCATTTATCTCCTTTTTAAATCTCTTTGCAGTCAAAGAAAAACCGCGCCGTATCCATCTTTACCGGCGCCTCGGCACCGACTCCGCAAAGGTATGACTGGATGGTCTTGACATCACGCCAGTGTTTTTCCACATGCCACTCCTTGGAGTAGCCGGCGGACCCCATAAGTTCCAGTCCTCTATTTATTGCCCGCATTACATTCTGTTGTACTTTTGAACCGATAACCTGCGAAATTGTGTATACCCTTTGGCTGCCGCTTTGTCCCCAGTCATTCGGCTTGGACATTATTTGGGCAAGACTATAAAGAAGTAATCTGGAGGTGAAGACCTCATCCGCTACGTCGGCCAGAACAGAGGCACAGAGGGGATTTTCTTTCATCATATAACCGCCCTTGATGGTTCTGGTCTCTGACCAGTCGCCGACCATTTCAAAGAAATTCATACCCGTTCCTACACTAACGCTGCCGAGCAGGAGATTTACCCAGGTGTAGATTTCCTCGACGATGTCCTGGCGGGAGATAACATATGATTTGGGAATTTTTACATTATTAAAACTAACATCGGCGTTAAAGGTGGAGTTTAAACCGGTTTCCAGAAGAGTTTTGCCGCGAACTATATTGGTGTCGTTACCGGGGACAAAAGCTATACAGGGCTTGCCTGCTTTGTCGGCGCAAACTACACAAAAAAGATCAGCTATGGCGCCGCTGTTAATCGGCCGGAGATCTTTACCATTAACGACATAACCATCACCTTCCGGCTCAATGGTCGCAAGAATAGATCTGCCCAGGAATAAGGGGGTATCCTGTCCGACATTTCCCATGCCGGGAAGCATAAGAGAAAAGTTTTTTAATTCCTCAGCACAGTAAATTGGTGCCAAAGCGTCACATAAGGCTTTGTCGAAATTTGGCGCCATAGTGATCGTGGCTAAGATTGTGTATTTGACGGCGGTTGCTACGCCTATAGCAGCGTCTGCTCGTCCGATTTCGGTGAGAATGGAAACTAAGCCCGGCGCGTTGGCAGGATTAGTCCAGCCAAATCCGCCGTGTTCTTCGGGCAGGATAAGTCTTTGCAGGCCGATAGTGAGATTGAGC
>JBBACA010000032.1:0-2732 GCA_041657325.1 Minisyncoccota bacterium | reverse complement strand
TTCAGAGTTTTTGAACTCGTCCCCAACGTCCCGTAATACGTCGTTATATTTGTCAAACCATAAGGACGCTTGACGATCATGAAGTTCACCAAACCCGATCTGGTTACTTCCTTGTTCACGTCGTTATTTGTCATATAATCCAAACTCGCCGTCTCGAGCGTTGACGTAAATGTGGATTCTAAGCAATTCTTTCCAGACCAAAAAGCAACCGCGCCGTATCTGTCCGTAAATGTCTGATAAACTTCTATCGGCGCATCATGCTCATATCCAATCCCGCCATTATACGTCCCGTCCTTCGCCAATGTGCTCTTGGCATCATAAACGAATCCAAGCGTAGCCGCCGGCACTACTGGTTTTGTCCGTGAATTCTGGTAAGAAATTTCATAGGCGGCAGTGTACACGCCAGACAACGTTTGCGACGCGATCTCTATCGGCTTACTATAAGAATAACCCGCGCCGCCGTTGTAAGTTCCATCCTTATTATCGGTTGACTTGGCATCGTAAACGCAACCTTGCGCCGCGCTTGCCGAAGCCGTCGGTCTCTCTCTTGAGTTAAGGTAAGAAATGGAATAATCTATGGTTAATGCATCTTCTGTTATATCCGCCCACTGGTCCGTCTTTGAATGTTCATATCCTACCCCACCCGAGTAAGTCCCGTCTTTGTTGACCGTAGTTTTAGCGTCAAAAACATACCCTTGAACGGCCACTGCGGGAGCTACAGGGCGCGTCCGACTGTTCGCATAAGAACAACCGTACGACGTTCCAAGCGTCGTGTTTGTCACGTCTGTCCAAGTTAAAGGTTTGCTGCATTCGTACCCTGCTCCACCTGAATACGTCCCGTCTTTGTTCAGGGTTGACTTTGCGTCGTAAATAAACCCTTGAACGGACGTTGACGGAGCGGTCGGTCTGGTCCGGTAACTCAAATAGGTCAAATCGTAACTGGTTGCCAAAGCAGATTCGGTTTGATCGGCCAACATTATCGGTTTGGAGTATTCATAATTTACCCCTCCGTTATACGTGCCGTCTTTATTAAGGGTTGATTGCGCATCATAGACAAATCCTTGAACAGTCCCTGACGGCGCTACCGGCTTTGTCCGGTAATTAAGATAATCCGTACTGTATCCAGACGATAATGTTGAATGAACGGCACTTGTCATCATCACCGGCAAAGAATACTCATACCCAACATCTCCTGAATATGTTCCGTCTTTGACAAGTGTACTTTTGGCATCGTAAATAAATCCTTGAACAGAACTTGCCGGAGCCGTTGGCTTTGTCCTGTAATTCAAATATGAATTGTTAACCGAATATCCCACCGCCGACCTGACTTCATCCGACCACATCGCTGGTTTTGAATACTCGTATCCGACGCCACCATTATACGTGCCATCCTTATTCAGAGTTGTTCTTGCGTCGTACACAAACCCGATCGCCAACGATGATGGCGCCGAAGGTTTTGTGCGGTAATTTAAATACGAGTTGCTCACCGTGGATCCGACGGCAGTCTGCGTTTCATCCGACCAATTCGCCGCCACACTTGTTTCGGTGATTTGCTCCCCACTGTACGTTCCGTCCGGATTGATATTATTACGAGCGCGCGTTTGAACCCCTACACCGGCCACCGCCGCCGCCAGTTTTGTTCGACTATTTACACTGGCAATCGTTGATTCATTGATAAGTGAACTCTTTTCTGTATCCGCCGTGACGGACAACGCTGTGCTCGTGTCGGTTATTTGAGCGCCACTGTATGTCCCATCAGGATTAATGGAACTATTTGCCTTGGTCTGAACTCCTTGACTAGATGCTGGTGCGGCAATTGCGGCCGTTTGGTTGACTAATACTTTGGTTGATTCTGCATTTGTTGAACTTTTCCCGGTATCAATCGTAAAATCAACCGGCCTACTGGTCTTGTATAAAACGTCGCCATCATACGACCCGTCCTTGTTTAAGGTGCTTTTAGCGTCATAGATCGTGCCCTGCTTAGTGCTGACAGGCGCTTCCGGCCTTGTCCGGGCATTCTTATAGCCAATATTGTCGGTCGTTCCTAGGGCATCCTCCCCCGTGTGCGTTGTCCATTGGTACGGATGGGAATGGATAATTCTGGCCTGTGAATCATATTGCAACTGGTCATTGAGCGTATTCTGTACTTCTGTAACCTCACCCTGGACCGCTACCTTCGTCTGGATCGGCGCGGCCTGATTCTGGTAAGCATAGGAATACATGCACTCAAGCGTTGAATCTTCCGAAGCCCATTTAAAATCACCATCAACCGACAGTACCAACGTCTGTGTAATACCCTGCTGATCTTCCGCCAACCCTTTCTTTTGCGGTGCCTGATTAGGAAATACACGCCATGTGCCAGGGTACTTTACCTTATCAGCTACGGGATCCTTGACGGTCTTGATCGTGTTCAGGTAAGTAAAACAGGAAGATTGCAACTCAGCGCGACTTGTCGTCCATCGGCGTACAAGAACCGCGTTACCGGTCTGGGGATTTGACCAGTAAGAGACACGTATCGCCGCCGTTTCCGCTAAGAACTTCTTTTCTTGTTCGTAACTCATTACGAAGCCCCGAGTAATGTGTTGAATCTTTGCAGGTGTTCCGCCGCGCGAGACTTATCCCGAGTATCGCCGGCGTCTGCGTCGTGGAAGCGATAGGCCAAATATTCAACAACCGCCTGGCGATAAACATCATCAAGCCCGATTGTGTTACCAACAGCGGTTATTGCCGTG
>JBBACA010000031.1:0-2757 GCA_041657325.1 Minisyncoccota bacterium | reverse complement strand
GATAAATTAGATTCATACATTCCTGAACCAGTTAGAGATACAGCTAAGCCTTTCTTGATGGCGATTGAAGATATTTTCTCAATTGAAGGAAGAGGTACAGTTGCAACTGGTAGAATTGAAAGAGGTATTGTTAATGCTAACGAAGAAGTTGAAGTTGTTGGTATTAGACCAACTGCTAAATCAACTGCTGTTTCTGTTGAAATGTTCAACAAGTCATTATCAACTGGCCAAGCCGGAGACAACGTTGGTATTTTATTGAGAGGATTAAAGAAAGAAGATATTGAGAGAGGACAAGTTTTGGCTAAATCAGGAACTATTACTCCTCACACAGAATTCGTTGCTCAGATTTATATTTTGACCAAAGAAGAAGGCGGAAGACACACTCCTTTCTTCTCAGGATACAAACCTCAATTCTTTATTCGTACAGCTGATATTACAGGAGATGTAATCTTAGCCGCCGGAACAGAAATGGTTATGCCTGGAGATACAGTTGAAGTAACTGTTAAGTTAATCGTTCCTGTAGCTTTGGAAGAAAAGCAAGGTTTTGCTATCAGAGAAGGTGGAAAGACAGTTGGAGCCGGTACTATTACTAAGATTATAAAGTAGAATAATTAATAAGATGTCAGCAGCCCTTAAAAAAACTGAAAAGGAAGTAACAGCAAAGTTGAGAATTAAGCTCCGCGCTTATGACCACAAAGTCATTGATAAAAGTGCCCAGCAGATTATTGAGATGGCGCTAAGGTGCGGAGTTAAAATTGCCGGACCGATTCCTTTGCCGATTGAGATAAACAAGTTTACTGTAAACAGGTCAACTTTCGTTCACAAGTCGGCCAGAGAGCAATTCGAAATGAGAATTCACAAGAGGGTTATTGATATTTTGAGTCCGAACCAGAAGGTGGTAGAGTCGTTAAAGTCATTGACTCTACCTGCTGGAGTGGATACCGAGATCAAGAGTATAATGTAGGTTAATTAATTAAATAATTGATTTATATAAATTAAAAGTTAATTGAATATTTGGTAATACTAGTCTTTAAGACTGGTTATCCAGTCTTTTTTTTGTAAAGTTATGAAATTCATATTAGGTAAAAAAATTGAAATGAGTCAGGTCTTCAAAGAGGACGGAACAGTAGTTCCCGTTACTCTTGTTCAGACTGGAGAATGCGGTGTCGTTCAGGTTAAGACTAAAGACAAAGACGGATACGAAGCCATCAAGATTGGTTTTGAAACTTTACCAGAAAGAAAGATTAAAAAGACAGGAACACCATTCAGATATTTGAAAGAATTTGCAGGGGATGTTGCTTCATATAAAGCAGGAGATAAGATTTTGGCCAGTGTTTTTGTACCAGGAGACGTAATAAAGGTTTCCGGAGTATCTAAAGGAAAAGGATTCCAAGGAGGTGTAAAGAGATGGGGATTTTCCGGAAAACTTTCTTCAACACACGGTAACAAGCACGAACACAGAACATTGGGTTCAACCGGTTGTTCTATTCCTGCCAGAGTTATTAAAGGTAGAAAAATGCCTGGAAGAACTGGTAGCGACAGAATTTGTGTTAAGAATTTAGAGGTAGTAAAGGTTGATATGAAGAATAGTATTATGGCGATTAAAGGAGCGATTCCTGGAAGAAGAGGAACGCTTTTGGAAATTAGAGGATAAATCATATGGCAAAGAAAGAAACAAAAATTAAAGAAGTGGTAGAAATCAAGACTGTTAAAGCTGATTTACCGAAAGAAATATTTGAAGTTCCAATGAACTCTGATTTGATGCACCAAGTTGTTGTTTCTCAGATGGGAAACAGAAGAACGGTTATCGCTCATGCTAAAGGAAGAGCCGAAGTATCTGGAGGTGGAATCAAACCTTGGAAACAGAAAGGAACCGGACGTGCTAGAAGTGGATCCAATACATCTTCTATCTGGGTTGGTGGAGGTGTTTCTCACGGACCGACTAAAGACAGAAACTTTAAGAAAGTTTTACCAAAGAATATTAAAAGAAAAGCTTTATTCGTTGCTTTATCAGACAAAGCCAGAGAAGGATTTTTAGTAGTTGCCGAATCATTGTCTTTGAAAGAAGCCAAGACTAAAGAAGCTAGAAATTTATTAAAGAATATCGGAATTAAAGAAAGATGTTTGGTTGTTTTGTCTAAAATAGACAAGAATGTTATTCTCGCAATGAGAAACTTGCCTAAGGTTTCAACCATTCAGGCTAAAGATTTGAATTGTTTAGACGTTGTTTCATCAAAGTATTTATTAACCGACAAAGAGGGAATAGCAGAAATTAAGAAAACATTTATAGACTAGTATGGCATTGAATATTTTTAAAAAAGAAAAAGGAGTGAAAGCGAAGAAAGAAACTGTTAAGAAAGAGAACAAGGAGATTTCGACAACGATAAAAAGTGTTTTAAAGTCACCTTGCATTACCGAAAAAGCAGTGAACATGTCTGCTGTCGGAAACTTTTATGTTTTCCATGTAACGACCGATGCTAACAAAGTTGAAATTAAAAGTGCGATTGAAGCTAAATATAAAGTTGATGTAATTCAGATAAGAACAATCAATATTCCTAGAAAGAAAATAACAAAAGGAAAAAAGATTGGATTTAGAAGCGGATACAAGAAAGCCATTGTGAAGATTAAAGAGGGCCAAAAAATTGAAATTGTAGGACAATAATATGCAAAGAAAAACATTAAAATTGAAAAACCTACTTCCTTTATCAAAGAAGAAACCAGAAAAGAGTCTTTTGGTAAGAGTCAAGAAGACTGGAG
>JBBACA010000030.1:0-2825 GCA_041657325.1 Minisyncoccota bacterium | reverse complement strand
ATCCCGCCACGGTGACATGCAATCTCGCGGCTTTCCCCACACGGCTGCAGGAGGGGGGGATTCTTCCTGCAGATATCGATAGATTGCGTGCAACGGGAGTTGAACGGGCAGCCTTTATGACGGTCACCAACAGGAGAGTCCCCCGGTATTCCCCACAGGTCCTTGTAAATAAAAATATCCGGCGTGGCATGAACCAGGCCCCGGGTGTACGGGTGGCGGGGCCCGTTGAGGATATCCCTCGTAAGCCCGGCCTCGACAACCCGCCCTGCATAGAGGACAAGTAGCCGGGATGCAAGAGAGGAGACGAACGTGATGTCGTGAGATATCACGATCATGCTGTACCCACGGGTCTTCTGCAGGTCGACAAGGAGATCGCGGATCTCCTTTCGTGTAAATGCATCGAGGGCGGAGGTCACTTCATCAAGAATGAGAAGCCGCGGATTGCAGGCAAGTGCCATGGCAAGCAATGCCCGCTGCCGCATGCCTCCGGAGAGCTGGTGGGGATAAACGTCCATCCAGGCTTCATCAAGGCCAACCAGTAAAAAGAGATCTGCACACCGTGCCCGTGCCTCATTCACAGAAACCATTCCATGACGGATCATCGGTTCGATAACCTGGTCTGCAATGGTCATCACCGGGTTCAGGACCTCAAGGCTGTTCTGGAACACGATGGCAATCTCTTTCCACCGGATTTTATCCAATTCAGTTTCCGGAAGCAGCGCAAGATCCGTTCCATCAAAGAAGACCGTACCGGAAACACTGGCGCTGTCCGCAAGAAGACGCATGATACTGATGGCAATAGTGGTTTTCCCACTGCCGGACTCTCCCACAATGCCGAGGATCTCGCCCGGCTCGATATTGAACGAGACTCCGTCAACGGCATTCACCGTATGGCCGTCGGTATGATACTGGCATTTCAGGTCATTAACTGCAAGAAGTATCATTATACCCCTCCATTCTTTCTGAGCCGGGGGTCCAGTACCTGTTCAAGGTCCCGGCCTATGAACGCCAGACTGAGGACGAGAAAAACCAGCGCCACCAGCGGCGGAATGAGCCACCACTGCCAGAACGAGGTGAAGTATATTGCCTTGAAACTGGTTGCATAATACAGCATCATTCCCCAGCTCTTCGAGGTCGGATCTCCCAACCCGAGGAATGCCAGCCCGGTCTCTGCCACGATTGCATATGAGGTGATGGAGATGATAAGGACAAGGAGGATAGGGAGCATTTCCGGCAGGATATGCCGCCGGAGGATATAGACTGGTGTGCCCCCGAAGTTTTTCGCTGCTATGATGTAGGTGTTGTCCCGTATAGCGAGAGTCTGGGATCGGGCAACCCGTGCCGGTTTTGCCCAGCTGAACAGGACAAGAACACAGATGACATTGAGAATGCTCGGGCCCACGAACGCAGAGATGACGATGAGAAGGGGAAAACTGGGCAGGGCCATGAGGACATCGACGGTCCGCATCAGCAGCTGGTCTGTTGGCCCGCCAAGATACCCTGCCAGTATCCCGAGTGCTCCCCCGCCAAGCCCTGCAATACATGCAACTGAAAGACCGATGACAAGGCTCATCCGTGCACCATAACAAATCTGGGACCAGATATCCATGCCCAGTTCATCGGTACCGAGCAGGTGGGTAGGTCCCGGGGGCTCAAGAGAACTGCCCGTGATCTTATCCGGGAGATATACAGACAGGACCGGAGCAAAAAGAGCAACCATAAAAATCAGGATGACCCCGCACAACGCGATCTTGCCCTCTATACTGAACAGGGTGAATATGTATTTGGAACGGTCGATGTAATTCTGCAGGAATGATATGTCGAATGGCCGGTTTATTGGAAGAGATTCAGAATGCATCAGGATCACCTACTCCGTCACCCGAGGATCCAGTTGCCGGTAGACCCGGTCAACAACCAGATTACAAAGAAGGATCGCTACTGCGACAATGAGCAGTATTCCCTGTATCAGCGCATAATCCCGGTTGACTACCGCACTTCTCAGGGTCAACCCGATCCCGGGGTAGCTGAAGACGGTCTCGACCAGCACAGCCCCGCCCATCATCAACCCGATCATAAAGCCGGTCCGCGTCACTACCGGGAGCAATGCATTCCGGAGTGCGTGACGTGTCCAGACCGTTTTCTCCCCGATACCTTTGGCAACTGCGGTGCGTATGTAGTCCTTTGTTGAGACCGTGATCAGGGTGTTACGCGTCAGCAGGTAAACGCCAGTGAGTTGGGCAAGGGAGAGGGTAATAATGGGGAGAAATGCATGGTGTGCAATATCCCATACCTGATCCAGCAGACTGGTGTAGTGTGCAAACGGTGTGATGGCACCTGCTAGCGGGAAGAGTCTGAACTGTACGGAGAAGATGAGAAGGAGGATGATTCCCAGAAGGAAGGACGGGATCTCGGCAAACGCGATCAGGCCCGCCATCATGAACCGGTCCGATCCCTTCTTCCGGTTCCGGGCGGAGATCGTCCCGATGATGATGCCGATAATTGTACTCATGGCGGTTGCGCTGAGGACAATGAGGATTGTCCACGGGAGGTGGAGGAGGATAACACGGGTTACGGGTAATTTATAATAAATACTCTGCCCAAAATCGCCTTTAGCCATGTTTGCCAGATACAGGAAGAACTGTTCATGGAGCGGGAGGTCCATGCCATAGTAATGGATGAAGTACTGGCGTTGCTCCTCCGTCATTATAATAACATCTTCACCTTCGATATCTGATGACAACGTCGAGAACGGGTCGCCGGGCATCATCCTCGGCAAGAAAAAGTTGATGGCCAGTATTACGAGTAACGTTATTACGAACCGGTAA
>JBBACA010000029.1:0-2862 GCA_041657325.1 Minisyncoccota bacterium | reverse complement strand
CATGATCTTCAGTGCATTCAATTTTCCTTTCATCTGAAAAAGTTATCTCAATAACTTTAGTTTTTTTGTGTGTCAATCCTGCTGCAATTACTTTCCGGTTTCCAAAGGGTGTAACAACAAAATCCCCCGCTCTGATTTCATCAATTCTTTTTTCACCGGTTGGTGTAAGAATCATGGTTTTTCCACTAAAACAACAATGACTCGAGAAGTTCTTCACTGGCATGATTTTGTATTCCTCGCCCATACTTCTCGGATCCTTTTCATAATGATACCCGCCGTTCATGGCTTTACGGAGATAATGGCAGTTGGGAGAAAGGATAAAAGAAGGTTCTCCCGCATACATTTTATTCAGGAAATTTTCCACAGCAGCCACCCGGGGAAGAATAGCATTGGTTGGAGCCGGAACAATATTGCGCAGACCCACTTCCGGCCCCTGAAGAACTTCAAAACAGGTGGACTCATCTGTCGGCGCACGGGCAACCCCGGAGGGGTCTCCAAATCCCATAACGTTCATACCAAAGTATTTAAGACGAAGAAGTGGAAGAAGTTTATTATCACAGAATTGACGCAATCCCATACCCTCAGACACCACCTCGTCTAATATTTGAAGTTGACCAAGGGTTGTAATTTGACCAATAATACAAGCTGGCTGAAGGGCAAAATCCATCCCTACCAAAACATCTAATCCCTTTTGCGGCTCAAGTTGATGGGGCGCGACATGGATATTGTCTCTAAATGACTGGAATACCGGTTTCCCGCTGACAAGGTACCCATACTGCCCGTCAATATAGATACGTTTATACATTTCATCTTTGCCTTTGGCAAGATTGATATAATAGTTTTTCGGGAGGTGTTTTGTATTTTCCGCATGGACTGATAACCCTGATGGTTGTTTAAATATTTTCCAGCCCTCCGGTCGGATGACTTCAAAACGTTTATACAATACTGAGTCATCTGATGGAGGATTCGAGTCCATAATAATACCATACCAACTTGCCCCGCCATCTCTCCCACTAGGATACCTCCCAATTCTTCCATCCATAGCATCAATGATAGCAATAGGTATCTCGCGTGCTTCATTAAACCAAGCGCCAGTTACTTCGAGGGACAATAAATTTGAAACTTGATCCGGTCGGTCAAGAGCGCGAAACATAATTTCCAGATGGACTCCTGGAAATTTTGTTATAATATATGTATGGTCGGTAACCCTGTATTCTCCAAATAATTTAGGAGGAAACCAATCATGAAAAGTTTTTATAGTTGTATCTTTCAGCATCGAATAGGTGTTCCTCACCACAGCCCATCTGCTCCTGCGTATTCCATCAGGAGAAGGTTCCTGTGCCAGCGCACGGCGGACGACCTCCATTACGCATGCGCTGCTTTTCGCCGAATTTCCAGTTATAAATATTTTACCATTTCTTCTGGCAACAAAAAAACCAGTTGATGTTTTAAAACAATATTTAAAACCATCAGGAGAAGGAACTCTTTCTATTTTTGGAGCGTTTCTCATCGATAAAAAATTTGTTCCTGTATTTGCATAAACTCTATACCCGGTTTTCCATTTATCATTATTGTAATTTATTTTCGCAATGGTAGCGCGCACTCCAGTGGTAGTCAAAACATACTGAATAAAATCCGCATTCTCTTTTATTGTCGAAGCATATATTCTTCCGCCATAACAATCAAGACATCCATCCCAATGTACAAACTCGTCAGCTATAATTGCTAATTGAGATTCATCAGCATTAAAATACTTCCACAGTAATTTATTTCTTTCCGGAGCGTCAAAATCAAAAGTTGTTTCAGTCGGACGCGCCTCATAATTTCGTTCATTCCAATCAATTCCACATTCCGTTAATAACATTCTTAATCTTATTTTTTTACGTTCTTTCCTAACGCATATATGACATCTATTTGTATTACTTTTTTTGGAGAAATGACCATCGGCTGATACTGCAACCATTAAACGAATTTCATTACCGGTTAAGTCAATACCATTAGTTTCCGGAGCTTTAAATATTGTTGGTATTCTTCCCGACCATCCATCATTAAGCGAATTATGTTTCCCGGCAAGTTCTCCAGCCGGGATTGTTCTCCACTCCTCTGGTTTAAAAGCTGTATTAAAAAGAACAATATGTTCATCACTTAATAACTGGTCAATGCCGTATCTATTTTTTAAATGAAGGAAAGAATCGCAAGGTAATTTTATATAATCAGATGGTTTATGAAAAAATATTCTTGATGTAGATAAATCAAACTCAGCTAATGTATCCGTCTCTGTATAATCACATATTTTCTTCCAACCGGCAGGAGTTAGAAATTCCGTATCGGAAGACAGGCATCCAAATGGACCTAAACAAAGTCTCATCCGTGAATTATCCAGAGCAAAACGTTTTAATGTCGGAATATCCTCGTAATCAAAAAGAATCTGATATGCTTTTTGATTTTCAGCCATGATTAATTACCTTATTTCACAACAATTCAGGGTTTAGTGAGAGATAGTTGACTCACTCCGCCATCTTCATTTTTTCGTAATAAACCAAATTACACTTGCTACCCACCCATGCAGCCAATTCATTTATATCATAACCCATCCCAGTAAGTCTATCATTGATATGGAACTCGGCAACCATGTTGTCAACTTTGGTAAGGCAAGTGGAGTTGTAAAGAGTTTCGTACTCAGCGCCTTCAATGTCCATTTTGAGAAGTTTAACACGATTAATAGAAGGGAATTTAAGGAATTTACAGGAATCAAATAGGTCATCAAACGCCACGACTTCAACATTGACTATATCCATGGACTTAAAATCGGGAGTGACCACCATAGACGAACCACCGGAATAAGTTTTATCGCAATAGATA
>JBBACA010000028.1:0-2927 GCA_041657325.1 Minisyncoccota bacterium | reverse complement strand
ATCCTTTGACTTTTAGGTGCTTTAATTAGGGCTAAAAAACTATCCAAACTGCGAACATTAACAACCTTGTCCAGGCTTATTCCGTGATATTCGAGTTGTTTCATTAAATTAATTAATTGTTTCAGCACATCAAATCCTACTGGTTCATCCATGTATTGTTGTTTCATTTTTATGGCCACATCTTCTTGGGATTTCGCCATTCTTTTCGCTTCTGCAAAATCAATAACCACATCTGAATCTATGGGTATTCTATTTTTAAGCCCTTGAAATGTGTGAAAATCTACGCCAATAGAGTACATTATTTTATATTTAGACATTATTCTTAAAATTTCTGTTGATGGCGGCTCGTTAAAATTAATTTCGATAATAGTATTTGTATTTTCTGCGGTTTGAAATATTAAATTCCAATCAATCGGTTGATCAACATAACTATTAATATGCCCTACTGCATCAATATTCGGGTTTGCCATTGTCGATATAAGGTTCTGAGTTATTTGAGCAGGATTTTCATTGCCCCAGGGAAAATGTCTTGAAGCAATAACAAAATCAATTTTTGCTAGCAATGCATCGGGAATATCTATACCATCAGTAATTATATTTGCCTCAATTCCGGATACGCATTTTGGTCTATCGTGTGATTCATTATACTGTGCAATCCTACTTAACATTTCTTCAATTATTTCTTGAATTTCAGCTTCCGAATAAGACTTTCCCTTGTATGGACTTGTTAGGTGATCATTAACAACAAAATATTCTGAGCGCAGATGATCCCTCATATATTCACCAATTTCTTCCAAACTTAAAATAGCATCTTCACTCATTTCCGTGTGAACATGAATTAATCCCCCTTCTGCTATAGATCCATTGTATTCGTGATTCTCATTCATAAAAATTATTATCTAATTTTTTAGATACGATTGTTAAAAAATATTTTAATTTTTTTAAAATCATTAATCGCCTCTTTAAAAATTAATTTGTTTTTCAATTGCTTATTTGATAGAAATATCATGTTGCCTCTTTTATCAAAATCAAACGAGTGTTTTTGATTGACTACTTGCTCTAGAAGTAAAAACGAATCTTTAAATTGATAAATTTTATCATCTGGGTACACCTTAAAGAATAATTGACTAATTTCACCTGTTGTAATAAAGATATTTTTTGTTAGCAATTTTCTTATCATATATGAATGAATTGAATTGAGTAATTCTTCCAAGGCAATACTAAAAAAATTATTTTTATATAATAATTGTGCGCTTTGAAAGTATTGTTCAGATAATTGTAAATAGTGGTCAAGAACTATCTTTGGAAAATTTTGACTATCAATATGCCACGCTAGCCGAGCAATTTTTTGATGTTTGAGCTTATTGAAATTATTTTCTATAATGTCCTCAAAATAATTTTCATCATCAGAATAGATTTTATAGCCCAATTTGATTGTTAATACTAGCCATGAGTTATTTTTTAAAATATCAACAAATTCTTCTTTGCCATAGATGTTAAAAGCAATCAAAGGGAAAGTATTGCGCAATTTATCCTTTAGACTTCTTGATATTTTATCTTGTGTTTTTTCCAGCTGTTCTAAAATGATAATATAATCAACATCTGAAGTAATCGAAAAATTTGTTTTTGTGCAAACCGATCCAAAAATTGCCAAAGAAACTAGGTTCTCGCCGAAATATTCTTTAATTAGGTCATTAATTTTATCAATTTCATCAGACATAATTTTCAATAATATTACATAATATTTTAGCGGCTTTCGGAATATTATTTATATTAATTGGACTTAAACAAACCCTTAGAGCATTATATTTATTATTTACAAAATAAATATCTCCAGGTATAACAAATACTTTATTTTTAAGTAGCTCAATAAACAAATTGATCATATCCACATCTTTCGGCAATTTGAACCAATAGTAAAATCCTGTATTATCGTATGTTAATATATTTTTTATTTTAGGTGATAATGAATTTTCAAAAATCTTGTTCTTAATATCTAATATTCTAATTTTATTATTTATCTCGCTATATATTTTTCCTGTTTTAAAATAATCAAATAATACTATCTGACTTAAAATATTCGGATGTGACATATAATACTTTTGAATTGTTTTTAAATTATTAATAATATTAACATCGGCAACAATATAACCCAATCTCAGTCCAGGGAAAATATATTTTGAAAAAGAGCTCAAATATATATATTTGTTATTTTGTATAATATTAATTTCGGAATCTTTCTCTAGCAATCCATATGAATCATCTTCAATCAGATAAGATGATTTTAATATGTTTTCTTTTAATTTTTTGGCTCTATCTTTTTCAATATATACGCCAGTAGGATTTTGAAATTTGAACATCAGGTAAGCCAGTTCGATGTTTTTATCATAATTGTCATTAAGATTATGATCGATTGTCTTTATGTCATAGTCCTGAGATCTAAAGATATTTATAGCAGTGTCGTATGTTGGATTCTGTAGAAGAATCGTGTCGATATTATGAAAGTCCTTAAAGTAATGGCCTAAAAGAAAAATAGAGCTGGTAACACCATTTGTTATTAGAATGTTTTCTTTATTAAGGTTAAGGCCAGATTTTTCATTTACAAATTTAACAATTTCATCTAATAAGTCCTTGGTCCCCTGAGAGTCATTGTACCGGCCAATCAAATTCTTATCAAAGTTAATTTTGGGAACGATATACTTTATCATTTCTTCGCTCAAATTGCCCCACCCCAAATTATAAAAGTCATCGTTATTTGTATATTTATTTACATAATATGAAATATTATTATCTCTGAATTTACCAATGTTTTTAAATAACTTATTATTCTCATTCATGATTGTTTCGTTTAGTATAAGAAATTAGTTCCTAACTAATATACCATTAAAGCCATATTTTGCACTATAAAAATATTGTTATTCTAAATT
>JBBACA010000027.1:0-2949 GCA_041657325.1 Minisyncoccota bacterium | reverse complement strand
AATGCTGGATGAGTCATTGGGTAAAGTCGGGGCCGAAGGAAGAAAAGGGATAAAATCAGTCAGTGTTTCGGTGTCCGGTAAATATGCTTACGGATTATTGAAAAAAGAAACAGGCGTGCATCGATTGGTGAGGATTTCTCCTTTTTCCGCCCAGAAATTAAGGCATACTTCATTCGCATTAGTCGAAGTTTTACCGGAAATAAAAGAAGGGGAGATTGAAATCAAGCCGGATGATTTAAGAATCGATTTTTACAGATCATCGGGTCCGGGAGGCCAGTATGTCAATAAGAGGGACTCGGCAGTGAGAATTACCCATATTCCTAGTAATATCGTTGTTACCTGCCAGTCGGAAAGATTGCAGGGAAAGAACAAAGAAAGGGCGATGAAGATGTTGTTATCGAAACTGTATCTGTACAATCTGGAAAAACAGGAAAAAGAAATGTCGGATATCAAGGGAGAAAAAATATCAGTCAGTTGGGGCAATCAAATCCGTTCCTATGTCCTTCATCCGTATAAATTGGTTAAGGACTTGAGGACCGAAGTTGAATCAACCCAGCCCGACAAGGTCCTTGACGGGGAGTTGGAAGATTTCATCGAAGCTGAAATAAAAATATAATGATAGAATTCAAAAACGTTACAAAAGAATACGCGCCCAATCTTTTCAAGGAAGCCAAAGTGGCTTTGCAGAATGTTTCATTTGAGGTTAAGACCGGAGAGTTTGTGACCCTTTGCGGGCGTTCCGGAGCGGGCAAGACGACCATTTTGAAACTGATTTCCTGTGAAGAAAAACCGAGTTCGGGAACGGTAATATTTGACGATATTGATACTTCTACCGTCAAAAAAAGCGATGCCTATTTGATTCATCAGAAAATCGGTTTTATTTTCCAGGACTATAAATTGCTTTCATACAAGACGGTCTATGAAAATGTCGCCTATGCCTTGGAAGCATTTGATTTTAATGAAAGATTGGTCAGAGACGAGGTAATGCAGGTTTTGGAATTGGTCGGATTGGAAGGTAAAGCCAACTGTCTTCCCAGAGAATTATCGGGAGGGGAAAAGCAGAGAGCTTCAATTGCGAGAGCCTTGATTCACAGGCCGGAAATAATCTTAGCCGATGAGCCGACTGGAAACCTTGACCCTTACCACACCAGAGATATTATTAAGATATTATTGAAGATTAATGAAGGAGGAGCGACGGTAATCCTTTCGACCCACGATAAGGAAACAGTCAACTCTCTGCATAAGAGAGTGATAACTTTGGAAAACGGAAGAATAATCAGGGATGAAGAAAATGGAGTTTTTTCTCTATAATAATATGATGAATTTTTTAAAGAAAATATTTAAAAGCGGATGGGAGGGGTTCATGAGACAGGGTTTTTTAACCTTTGCCACTTCTTTGGTTATTTTTATCGCCGTTGTTCTGGGAGTCGGGCTTTTCTTCTTTCAGGGAGGAGTTTCTTATCTGACCCAACAGATACAGGACAAGATAGATATTTCGGTTACTTTCAAAGCAGATATCGCCAGAGACACCATTCTTCAAATCAGGGACGATGTCAGCAAGCTGGAAGAAGTGAAGAAAGTCGATTATATTTCTCCGGAAGACGCTTATAATACTTTCGTTGAAGCTCACGAGGGAGATCAATATATGGAGGCTCTGGGATTATTAAGCACCAATCCTTTTTTACCGTCTTTGAGAATTCAAACCAAAGAGCCCTCTCAATACAAACAGGTCTCGGAGTTTTTTCAAAAGGAAGAATACAAAGATTTGATTAGCGAAGTTAATGATTATAAAAGGGGAGTGACGATTGAAAGGTTGGGAGATATAACCAAGAGTGTCCAGATTTTAGGATTATTCGTTACGTTCCTTTTGAGTTTGGTCGCCATAATCATCACTTTCAACACTTTGAGATTGAGTATTTATTCGCAGAAAGAAGAAATTGAAATCATGCGTTTAGTCGGAGCCAAGAACAGCTTTATCCGTGGACCTTTCTTGGTCCAAGGAGCTTTGTGCGGATTCTTTGCGGCGGTGATTTCATTCATGATTTTCACCATCGTTTTGTTTATTTTTAATAATCAATTAACCACTTTATTTATCGGATTTGATTGCTTGGCTTTCTTTAAAAATAATGTTTTTGCGGTAATCCTGCTTCAATTGGTAGTCGGAGTCGGACTGGGCTTGATTTCTTCCTATTTTGCTGTTAGAAAGTATTTGAAGGATTGATATATTCGGAGGTCGTCTAATGGTAGGACACCAGGTTCTGGCCCTGGTAATTGGGGTTCGAGTCCCTACTTCCGAACAAATTTTTAGGTTCGAATCCTGTGGTCCGAGTTTTTACAGAAACCGACTTTTGTCGGTTTTTTGTTTTGTGATATAATATTATTAACTAATTAATAATATATTGTTATGGAAATTCGTTTAGCAAAAATAGAAGACGAAAAAAGCGTTTTAAAACTATTGGATGAACTAGGTGAAGAATTGAATAATAAGACTATTTATTCCGAACACAATATCGAAGCTCAGAAAATAGGTGGACCTATTTTTAAAGAAATTATCAGTCGCGAAGATACGTATATTTTTGTAGCAGTTGAGAATGAAGAAATAGTTGGCTTGGTAACTTTTTATCTTTTACCGAATATAAGACATGGAATGCATCGAGGACACATAGAGTATTTTGTTGTCAGCAAAAATATGAGAGGCAAGGGTGTTGGTACTAAGCTATTTGATGCAATCAAGAATTTTTGCAGGAAGAGTAATATTAAAGTTATCAAGCTTGATACCAATAATGATTTAGAAGCACATAGTTTTTATAGTAAAAATGGAGGAAAGCAAACAGAAGTAATGTATCGTTTCGATATAGATTAAGCGTTAATTTTTAATAAAAAGGTTCCGAGTTTGTTCCACCCTCTTAAGCAGAGACGGAAACCGACTTTTGTTGGTTTTTTGTTTGT
>JBBACA010000026.1:1551-2998 GCA_041657325.1 Minisyncoccota bacterium | reverse complement strand
CATCGCATTGACCACGGTCGAAATCAAGAATAAAAGCAGGGCTCCGGTAATTATTCCCAAAATTCCGGAAATGAAAGTGATGGTCATCGCCTCTATTAAAAATTGCCTGACGATATCGGCGTTCTTGGCTCCGATGGCCTTCCTTAATCCAATCTCCTTGGTTCTTTCCTGAACCGTAGCCAACATAATATTCATAATGCCGAAGCCTCCCACCACCAAAGAAATAGCGGCCACCGCGGCCAAGAAAAATCTCAAAGCATCGGTAATGCTGCTAATAGTCTCCAGCGCCTGGGCAACAGACCTGACGCTGAAATCGTCCTCGCTGGAATTATCAATATTATGCCTGTCTCGCAATATTCCTTTGATATAATCCATCGTCGAATCGATATTCTCCGGCTTATCCACCTTAACTCTTATAAACCCCAAATGATTTATTCCCAAAAGAACATTCTGGGCGGTCTTGATGGGAACGAAAAGATTGGTATCTTCGTTTTGTATTAATCCGCCTCCCTTTGATTTCAAAATCCCGATGACGGTGAAGTTGGTTTTCTTGATTTTGATTTTCATGCCCAAGGGGTCCTGATCGCCGAAAAGATCTTCGGCCACCTTGCTTCCCAAAACAACAACCTTGGCATTGCCCATCTCTTCTTCTTTGGTAAAGAATCTTCCTTCTTCAACGGTGGAATTTTGAACATCGGGATAGCTGGCCGTCGTACCGTAAAAGGTGGCACTCACCTTCTTGTCATTCAAAGAAATAATATCGCTGCCCGAAACATACATAGCCACCGACTCGACATGCTCATAACCGCCGTTTATAATCGCCTCTCCATCTTCGTATTTGAGAGTTGTAATCACCACTCCGAAGGCGGCAGAGGGCGGACCGTCTTCTTCGGCATGGCCGGGTAGAATTCCGATTAAATTGGAACCGATACTCTTGACTTCATTCAAAATCAATCCCTGAACACTCTCTCCGACCGATAAAACGATTATCACTGCGGTGATTCCGATAATAATTCCGAGCATGGTTAAAAAAGAACGCATCTTGTTGCGAACAATCACTTTCCAGGCGTTTTGCATTGACTCGAATATGTCCATATTATTTTTTAAGCTCTTCGTCGTCGTTAGCTCTCAACCTGCAGTCAACTTTGCAATCATCAAGAATATTCCCGTCTTTAACGCGAATTATTCTTTCAGCGTGTTCGGCGGTTGATTTTTCATGAGTAACTAAAATTATCGTGTGTCCTTTATCGTTCAAGTCTTGCAATATTTTCATTACCTGAGCACCTGACTTGGAATCCAGGTTTCCGGTCGGTTCATCGGCAAAAATAACTTCCGGGTCATTAATCAAGGCCCTTGCGATGGCCACCCTCTGCTTCTCTCCTCCCGAAAGCTTGTTGGGAGAATAATTCAAACGATGACTCAATCCGACTTGTTCCAACAAAGATTT
>JBBACA010000026.1:0-1541 GCA_041657325.1 Minisyncoccota bacterium | reverse complement strand
TTCTGTCTCTTTCCGAGGCCGAAGTGTCGGTATAGACCAAAGGCAAGATAACATTCTCCAAAACCGAAGACCTGTTCAAGAGATTGAATGATTGGAAAATGAATCCCACTTTCTTGCTTCTCATTTCCGCCAATTCGTCGTCGCTCAACTGAGAAACATCTCTTCCCTCAAAAAAATAAGTTCCTCCGGTTGGCTTGTCCAAGAAGCTCAAAATGTGCATCAGAGTTGACTTACCTGAACCGGACGGACCCATAATGGAAACAAATTCTCCTTTATCAATGTCAAAAGTCACTCCCTTTAAAACGGGGGTGACCACTTCATCGTTGAAAAAATCTTTTTTTAAACTCTTAACGCTGATTAACATATTACTTTATCTCTCTTAAAACTATTTCTTCCCCTTCGCTCAGGCCGGAAAGAACTTCGACCTTTCCGTCATCGGCCTTTAATCCTAATTTAATTATTCTTTCTTCAATCTTTTCATCTTTCAGAATTCTCACATACTTCTCATCGGTTTCAACCTTGGTCATAACCGCTCTCGAAGGTATGAAGAAAGCATTGTCTCTGTTGTCGGTTTTAATTAAAACATCGGCGGTCATTCCCGGCTTTACCGTTTCGTCTCCGTTATCATTAATGGCCACTTTGACTTTGTAATAAACAACATCTTGAATTTCGGTTGAAGCCGGATCAACGGTTAAAACCTTTCCGGTGAATTTAACATCCGAACCCAAAGCATCGAGAGTGACGGTTGCTTCATCGTCAACTTTCACTTTAACCACGTCTGTTTCCGGAACGTCAACCTTTATCTCATAATGGGGAGACAACAACTCAATCATGGCTTCCGAAGAATTGATTAATTCTCCTTTTTTCTTGTTGACTTTGGTAACAACTCCGTCAATCGGAGCGTAAATTATGGATTTGCTCCTGCTGGCAACGGCTTGGTCCAAAACAGCCTGATAATAGGCAATGTCGATATCTCTCGGCTTGGCGACCAAAGAATTATAATTGGCCTGTTGCAATTCAAAATTAGCTTTGGCAGCGTCAACCGAAGCAGTGGCGGAATTAATATTATTTTCGTTTTGAGTCTTTAAAATGGAGATGTCATTCTGCAAAGAAGAAACCGCCGTTTGAGAAGTGTTTATATATCCCTTATGGCTGTCGAGAGAAGCCTTTTCGGTGGAGGTAACAATATTCTTATACGAATCGGTATCGCAAGCACTCCTAACCGCAGTCAGACCGGAAAGCACCTTGGCCAAAGAATCTTTAGCTTGAGTAATGGCCGAATCAATGTCTTCGGTTTTCTTGGTACTCACCGCCAAATCAATCGCCGTCTTGGTGTAGTCCTTCTGTCTCAATATATTGCTCTCTATATTATTCCTCACAATTAAACTATCCTGATCGTATCCGGTGAAATAATTGGTCTGGATGTTCTTGGCGGCGATATAGGCATTGTACATCTTGATGTATGAATCATCCAAAACCGTCAAAGCATAATCGTACTTGGCCGACAGGTTCTTATCAGCCAAAGAAGTTGTATCTTTTAA
>JBBACA010000025.1:0-3280 GCA_041657325.1 Minisyncoccota bacterium | reverse complement strand
TATTTTTGTATAAAGTTCCAGAAGAAGGAACATGCCCGTACCTTATCTTCGATTTTATCTTCAAAGGAAACTCGGGGCTCTTTCCGGAAATCCAGTTAACCTTTTTAAATTTAACTTCTTTAAACAATAAATCTTTTTCATCAAGAGAAACAACCAATCTGTTCCTTTTAATATCTTTTGAAACCACCCAATAAGGACCTCCGGCCAAGCCGATACCTCGCCTCTGTCCGATCGTATAGAAATAAATTCCATCGTGGTCACCCAAAATGTTTCCTTTAACATCGACTATTTTCCCCTTTTTATTTTTAATATATTTTTCTAAATATTCTCTGTTGACTTGTTTAACAAAGCAAACCTCTTGAGATTCCGGAAAATCGGCCGACGCCAATTTATTCTCTCTGGCGATTTTTTTTGTAACGTCTTTAGTTTGCAATCCGACAGGAAAAATAACTTTGGATAATTGTTTCTGATTCAATCTCCACAAGAAGTACGACTGGTCTTTTCTTGAATCTTCCGACTGATAAATATGAACTCCGTCCTTCTTAATCTTTGTCTTGGCGTAATGTCCGGTAGCAATATAGTCTGATCTATTTCTTAAAGCATAATCTAAAAACAATCCGAACTTGATTTCTTTGTTACACATGACACAGGGATTGGGAGTGATTCCTTCTTTGTATCCGTTGATAAAATAGTCAATGATTGTTTTTTTGAATTCTTTTCTTAAATCAAGGACCGAAAAAGGAATCTTCATTGATTCAGCCAATTTTCTTGCCCTTTCCTCGGCAAACTTAAAATAAGGCGAATCGGTTAAACGCATAAAAACAGCCGAGACATCAAATCCTTTATTTCTTAAAAGTAAAGACGAGGTGCTTGAATCAACTCCTCCCGAGAAAGCCACTATTACTTTTTTCTTTTTGTTTTCCATTTGGTATAAAAACAGCCCGAACCAATGTCGGGCTGCTCATTAATTATCAACTATTCTTCTACCTCTTCCGGCTCGTCTCCGTTAATCACTTCTATGGCACCGTAGGGACAAAGGTCCACTCCGCCACATTCCTCAACCTTGGCCGAACTGATAATTTTTGCTTTGCCGTCAATGTCCATCTCGCTACCTTCGGGACAGGACAGGGCACAGCTTCCGCAACCCAAACATTTTCCTTTATTGACTTTGTATGTTTTTTTTGATTCTTCCATTTCTTTATTTCTTACACTTCTCGATTATTTCTTCCGCTTTTTCTTTTGATTCAAACCCTGTCACCTTGACCCATTTGTTCGGTTCCAATCTTTTGTATATTTCAAAAAATTCTTGGATTTCTTTTCTTTGATGCTCGGTTAAATCATCGACACTGTTGATGTGTTTGAATCTTGGATCAATCTTGTCATCGGGAACGGCAATGATTTTGTAATCAATTCCGCTCTCGTCTTCCATATTAAACATTCCGATAATCTTAGAAGGAATGACGCAGCCGGGAAAAGTCGGCTCATTAACCAATACTACAGCGTCTAAAGGATCTCCGTCTTCGGATAAGGTATTCTCAATAAAGCCGTATTCAAA
This sequence comes from Minisyncoccota bacterium, assembly GCA_041657325.1. Classification (GTDB taxonomy): domain Bacteria; phylum Patescibacteriota; class Minisyncoccia; order Minisyncoccales; family Minisyncoccaceae; genus UBA2211. Next base: position 1,725 of record JBBACA010000025.1, on the reverse strand, counting down.
AGGCCAAAAAACAGAAGAATACAAGGCTCTGTCGAGCATTATCTTTCCCGACTCCTTGTCTAATTCGTACTTATTTGATGTTCCTTTCGGATTTTCAATAAAAATGTTTAATTTCATATTTATATTATTTTATTATTTTTTTCTCAACTCCTTCTTTTAATCTTTTAATATTTTCTCGATGGCTCCAATACAATATGGGTATATATGCTGCTCCTAAAAAGGTATAGGCGATTGAATGAGTGCAAAAATAAAATAGCAGAGGGATGAACCAAACAACAATCAAATTGGTCAAACTCATTATCTTTATCGTTCTCAGGGCGACAGCCCAGATTAAAAGAAAAATCAATGAATATTGCCAACCGATTACCACAACCATTGAGGCGAAAACTCCCGAGACCGCTTTGCCTCCCTTAAGCTTGAGCCAAATTGGAAAAATATGCCCCGAGACCGCTGCGAGAATCGCCAAGCAAACATACCACTCGTTAATTAAGTACTGCTTGGCTATGAGAGACGGCAATACAACTTTTAAAACATCGAGTAATGCGACTAATATTGCATATTTAAAACCCAAAACTCTAAAAACATTGGTTCCTCCGATATTGCCGCTTCCCTGCTTCTGGATATTAATGTCCTTTAATTTGGCAATAATATACCCGAAAGGAATGGAACCGGAAAAATATCCTAAAACGATTAAAAATACCAATAATATGTTTTGATCCATATGAATTATAGCTTTAAACTATACGCAAATATTGTAGCAAAAGATGGACTCCCGTGCAATCCTATTCCGGCTTTCTCTCCCTTTGCATCATCTGAGTCAAAGCATCCATCGGATCCATGCCATCATATAAAATATGGTAAACCGAGGTAACAATCGGCATGTCCACTTTGTATTTCTTGCTTAATTGATAGACTGCTTCGGCGGTGGTTGCTCCTTCGATAATACTGGATGTTGAATTAACGATATCTTCTAATTTTTGTCCTTTGGCAATTTTTTCTCCCAGAGTTCTATTTCTGCTCTCGGGACTAATACAGGTAGTGGATAAATCTCCCAAACCGGCTAAACCATAAAAAGTTTTCTTTTTTGCTCCCATCTTTTCTCCCAATCTTTGTATCTCGACTATTCCTCTAGACAATATGGCTGCCTTGGCATTGGAACCGAATCCCAGCCCATCGGATATTCCCGCAACCACGGCAATGATATTTTTCAGCGGTCCGCTCAACTCAACTCCAGTAACATCGGTAGAGGTATAAACCCTGAAATATTCATTACTGAAAATATCTTGAATTTTTTTGGCAACGGATTGTTTCCTTGAAGCGACAACAACTAAAGCCGGCAACTTCCTTGCCACTTCAATGGCGATAGTCGGACCGGACAAAACGGCAGTCTGAACATTTCCCAACTCTTCTTTCAATATCTCCGTCATTCTTTTTAAGGTTTTTTGCTCTAATCCCTTGGCAACATTGATAAAAACCTTGTTTTTTAAAGAAACTTTTTCTTTTTTAATATTGCTCGCAACATTCCTGAAAAATTTAGAAGGAATGCTAAAAACAATATACTCTCCGAATTCGATTGCTTTGCCCAGATTTTTTTCAAAAACAATATCTGTAGGAATTTTTATCCCTTTCAAATATGTTGTGTTTTCCCTTTCTTTATTCAAAACATCTAAATGTTCAGGAAAAGCACTCCAAACGGTAACCTCGTGCCCGGTTTTAGAGAGCAAA
>JBBACA010000024.1:0-3707 GCA_041657325.1 Minisyncoccota bacterium | reverse complement strand
GAAATCAAAGCTGAAGTCAGTTCTTGTTGCTGGGATATTTGATGAAGCTGTGGTTTTAAACCATGTATAACCATTATCCGTGTACCATATATCATTACTATAAGTGTTAACGGTTCCTGAGGCATCTGCCATATAGATGCCACCATATAGCCATGCACGGTCTACGTCGGCAGTAGCTCTAGCATTAACTAGTCCTTGTTGCCAAGCTGTGTTAGACCCATAGTTGTCCCAATACCGAGCGCCGGGACTCATGCTATAAATATTATTAGTTACTGTAGTTCCTGTTGTGGCAGGAGAGATTTCATATCCACCAAAGGCCCATAACTTATCTTTAAACCATACTAGTGCTTGTCCTCCTGCCTGGACAGGTTGTCCGGGATTCATCGGAAGTATTTCCCAGACTGGAGTATCCACTATTGCTATGCCACTAGCTGCTTGCGTGTATACTTCGGAGGGGGGTTGGTAAAAAGATATCCCGGCTCCGTCGAATTGCGTCCAGGCTGTTGTATTAGTAAGTGCTCCAAGCGTTGTCGGTGATAGCGTAAAGTCAATTCTAGCCCCTATTACTGGTTGTCCATCTGTGTCTAACACTTTGGCAATACAAGCTGCTCCACCCATTCCAAAATATAATTCATCTGGGTTTACAGTTAACTGCATAGCATTTAATGCGTCTAGCTGTTGTATGTGATCTGAAATCCACACAAACCCATCATATGAGTTTCCATGTAGTGGATTTAAATCCCACGGCAACCGGCACCAGCCGCTTGAAGATGTTTCATAACACACTTCGAGAGCATCGCTTATGGGAGTTTCAAATAAAATGAGATGACCGCTTGGTATAAATTCGTATGTGGCATCCCCAAAAACAGATGTGCTTAGAAATTGATAGCCAGAGGTACCAGTGACATATCCAGATGGGTCATATACATTTACAGGGAAATCCTCTAGGTAGTTGTCTGGCAAGATATATTGCTGAACTCCGCTGGGAATTAATGCAGTTCTAGGATCAGCAAAAATATAGTAAGGCTTATCATGGATAAAAGCTACTCCGGATTTGACTTCTGGGTACCATTCATCTTCTTCATTTCTTGATAGGCGAATTGTAAGAGCATCAGTGGTGGGGTCTTCGACTCCAGACTGGAAATACAAAGATGGGACACCAGAGAAAAGATTACCCATGAAATCGGGTACTATTTTAGCTGAGTTAAAGCTTCCATCGAAGTGACCTAAATCCCAAATAAATCCATATGGGTCCGTGGTGCCACTTCCCCATACAATGGGGTATGTCCTAAGAATTTCGTCAGTATAATCAGCTAGTGTTGCATCGGGAACATTGTTGATATCTACGTGGTTACCATAGTGATAGTCTGTATTGATGGCATCTATTTTTGCCATATCTAGAACATTGTCTGGTACGCCAGATGGGTATATGTTATATCCAGCATAGAATATACCCGAGGCGAATAGTCCTTCTGGATATGTGCCCTGTTCTAGACCACCGTAATAAGTGAGATCTAGATCTCGACTTACGGAGTTTATAATACCTTGGTATGTTGAATTGCTGCGGAACTTGAAAACATCCAGTAGCCGCTGTCTGTAATCATAGTTCTTTTCTCCATCATTGCGAGGCGTATCTAGGATTAATCCAAATTCATCAAAGTGGTTCCAGATATTTTGGACAACTGGGGTGGCTGAGACTCCGTCTACGGTAACCTCTGAATAGTTTTCGCGCAATAATATATAACGGTTTTCGGGGTCTACCATAAAATAATCGCATAGAAGATCAAAGCTTGTATAGCTATTATTGTTTTGGATCCAGAAAGCTCTATTCGTTCCATCCCAGGCAAGACCGCTAGGGGCTGTCATAACTGGAAGATCATAACTTGCAGTAGATAAAATTGTTGTATTTTCTGCGTTGTGTGCCCAGTTATCTTCGGTATTTTTAATTAATGGTGCTCGCACATTAAATAGCAGGACCCTGTCTTGGTTGGCAAAAAGTAACTGATCTCCAGCGAGAGAACTTCCAATGTAATCGCCGGATGGGTATATAACTTCTAGATTGTCGTGGGCCTGAAGCGTATATGAACTTACCACTTCTTTTAATGGTGGTACGCTAAGTGGTACTTCCATCTCCTCATTAGTGTAATAGAAAAACTCTAGTTTTTTAGTATCTGGGTTGACCCACACATAAGTGGTTTGTTGATCTCCAAAAGAGTTTAAAGTATCTACATCAAATGGTATTTCAGTAGTATGCAGGGTAAGATCTTCGGGCGCGGAAGACTGTAACAAGCCAGAGGCAATTGCGGTGGGGACCATTTCATAACTAAATAGTTGGAGGTTATCCCCGAAAGTATTGAACTCATTGACTTGGTGTAGGGTGATTGGTGTGCCAGATCTGTTTCCAACAACTGAATAAGTAGTGGCGTAATCAAGATCCAGGGTTTTTGCTAGGTTAATTTTATACAGGTAGTCAATTGGGCTAAGTTTTGCTGTTGTTAGAAAGTCATTATAAACTGTTTCTTCAGCCTTGCGCTCTATGTGTTCGACCTGCATGCCAAATGGATTAATAAAACCCTGCCCAATAGATGATTTATCGGTACGTATTTTCATCCAACGCGGGAATTTATTGGCAATTTCCTGTGTCACATAGGAGTAATAGGCGACTCCGCTAGGTTGCAGGTAATATGTTCGAAGGCTTGAGCTCATTGGCTAGGTTATTCCCAGGTAATTGTTACTGCTACAAAGTTAGCAGTGTGCGTAAAACCTTGCATGTTTTGCTCTATAACAATTTTATCATCAAAATAATTTACTGTATAATTTCCAGTAAACTCTTCCCGTACCCTCGAAGAGGTAGTAACGCCTGTATTTGGATCAAAGAAAGTCGTGGTAGGATACCATAAATATGTTTTAAGGTTATCACTGCTGGCTGGGTCTGTAATCACATCGGTAATATTATCAGATACACCCATTATTCTTTGTATTAATTCATTTTTTATAAACGACTGTCCAAGAGGAATATTATTAATGTAATCGTATATGGTTTGTTCTACAGAGTTAGCGATTGTCTCTTTTTCTACAGTAGTTAATGTATCTTTCATGACCAAGTGAGCTGTTAGTTCTAGGCCAAGGTATCTAGGAGTAGATACATAACAAAGTTCGCCTAGCGCTGTAACCTTTCTAATTCTTTGTAGAACATCGATAAGCACACTATCGCTAGTAACAGGAGTAGTACTTATTACCACTACGTTGTATGAGCCAACTCCGAATTGATACGGAATTAAATATACCGTACTCACGCTAGTGGCGCTTAAAGCAGCAAGTCTTACGGCTGTTTCATTCGCAGCTTCTGCTAGAGTTACGGCTTTACTTAGTATGTAGCGGTATTCATCATCTTGCTGGGCATCGCTACCAGAAGACAGTGTCTCGGTATTGGTAGTTAGTAGTCCACTAATCCCTAGATTATGTGTCTTTAAAACATTGGGTCCAATATTGTACCCTTCGCCCGTGTTAATTGCTGCGATAGGCACAAACACTTGAGTGTCTAAATCTGCGAATCCAACCGAGTCCGTTACTTCATATTGTATGATGCCATCAGATGTACTTACGCGAGTCCCTGCAGGGATAATGTTGGCTAGAGTCCCTATACCTGGCACCGCACCTAGGGTTCCTGTGTTGACATAGAACCGCTGGACATTGCCAGTACTCGT
>JBBACA010000023.1:0-4141 GCA_041657325.1 Minisyncoccota bacterium | reverse complement strand
AATGAACAGCGTAGAAATAGACTGGAAAATATTGGTCGGACAGATAATCAACTTTGCAATCCTCTTTTTCATTTTAAAGAGCTTTGTTTACCGTCCTTTTCTCAACTTGATGAAATCAAGGAGGGAGAAGATTGAAGCGGGGATAAACAAATCCATTGAAGCCGATGAACGATTGAATAAAGTTCAAGAGTTGAGGCAGGAAATGGAGAGGAAAATGGAAGAAGAAAAGAAGAAAGTTTTATCATCTGCCGAGGCTGAGGCTAAAAAAAGAGCCGATGAGTCTTTCAAAAAGGTTGAGGAAGAAAAGGCTGTTCTTTTAATCAAAGCCAAGAAAGAAGCCGACGATTTGAAAGAGAAGGAAAGCGAAAAGACGAAAAAAGAAACCATTGATAATGCTTTTGCTTTAGCCGAGAAGCTTTTAAAAGAGAACATTGATGGCAAAAAAGGAAAACAGATATCCGATGAGTTTTTAAAGAAATTGAAAGCATGAAAATAGAAAAGGAAATATCTTCATGGGCCCGCGCCCTCTATCTCGCACTCGAAGAAAATCCGGGCAAAGCCAAGGAGATTTTTTCCAATCTTAAAAAATCATTGGGGAGAAAGGAATCTTTCTTCTCGCCGATACTAAAAAAGGTGGAAAGAATGTATCTTAAAGAGAAGAGGGCGGAGCTGTCTTTGTCTCACGATTTAAATGACAAAGACAAGAAGGAAATCAAAGAGAATATCAAAGATATTCTTAAAGGCATAGAAAAAGTCGACGACGTTTTGGACGAATCCCTTTTGGCGGGATTCCGTTTGAAAACAAAAGATGTGCTGGTTAAAGCTTCTTTGAAAGATGTTTTAACGAAGCTAAAAAATAAAATATATGGATATAATTGAACAATTTAAAAAACAGCTTGAAGGATTGGATATTGCTCCTGAAATGGAAGAGGTGGGTGAAGTGATTGAAGTTAAGGACGGAGTGGTTAAGATTTCCGGACTTAAGAGCGTTGAAAATTTTGAAATGATTGAATTTGATGAAGCGGGAGTCATGGGTTTGGTTTTAAACCTGGAAGAATACGAAGTCGGTGCCGTTATCTTGGGTTCCGATAAAAACATCAAAGAAGGAACAACCGTTAAAAGAACTAAAAAGGTTTTCTCCGTGCCGGTGGGTGAGGGCCTTTTGGGCAGAGTGGTTGATCCTTTGGGAAGGCCTTTAGACGGAAAGGGAGAGATTAAAGCCAAAGAATATCTTCCTTTGGAAAGAAAAGGACCTTCGGTTATCGAAAGACAGCCGGTGACTAAGCCTTTGCACACCGGAATCAAAATGGTTGATGCTTTGATTCCGATTGGAAGAGGACAAAGAGAATTGATTATCGGAGACAGAGGTCTCGGCAAGACGGCTATTGCCTTGGACGCAATCATCAATCAGAAGAATGAAAAGAACAGACCTTATTGCATCTATGTCGCTTGCGGACAAAAGAAAGCCAAGGTGAGAAGATTGATTGCCACTTTGGAAAAAGAAGGAGCAATGGAATACACGACCGTTGTTTGCGCTTTCCCCGATGACCAGGCCAGTTTTATTTATCTGGCTCCTTTTGCCGGAGCGACAATCGGAGAGTATTTCCGTGACAACAAGCAGGACGCTTTGGTTGTTTACGACGATTTGACCAGACAGGCCTGGGCCTGGAGAGAAATCTCTTTGATTTTAAGACGTCCGCCGGGGAGAGAAGCATATCCCGGTGATGTTTTCTATCTTCACTCCAGATTATTGGAAAGAGCAGCCATGTTGTCCGAAGAAAGAGGGGGCGGCTCTCTGACTGCTTTGCCGATTATCGAGACGCAAGCCGGAGACATTTCCGGATATATTCCGACCAATGTGATTTCTATCCCCGACGGTCAGATATTCTTGGATTCTACTTTATTCAGGAAAGAACAGAAGCCGGCTATCAATATCGGAACATCGGTTTCGAGAGTCGGAAGTTCAGCCCAAATGAAAGCAACCAAAAAGGTTGCCGGAAGGTTGAAGCTTGACTTGGCTCAATTCCAAGAATTGGAAAGATTCTCCGAATTCACCGAAGAATTGGATCCTCAAACCAAAAAGACCATCGAGAAGGGTAAAAGAATGAGGTTGTTGTTAAGACAGCCCGACTTGGCTCCTCTTCCGATTGAAAAAGAAGTTATCGTTATTTTCACCGGAGTTAATAGCGATATCGAAGAGGTTCCGATGGACAGAATCAAGGAATTCGAAGTCGAAGTTGTGAAATCGGTTGAACTGGAAAAACCCGAAATTTTGAAAGAAATCAGGGATACCGGAGACATGACCGATAAGAGCAAGTCCGAAGTTTTGGAAATAATCAAGAAGATTAAGAAAGGATATGGATCTTAAGGAGGTAAAAGCCAAAATAGGTTCGGTTAAAAATATTTCTGAGCTGACAAGCGCCCTAGAAACTTTTTCGGCTTTGAAAATGAAGAAGACCCAGAAGAGATTCTTGGAATCAAAACCTTTTTCCGAAGAGATAGCGAAAATATTGAGAGACATGGAAAAAGTATTGAGAGACGGCAGGTCGGTTTTTCTCGAAGAGAGGCCGGTCAAGAATATTTTGGTTTGCGTCGTTGCTTCGGATAGGGGATTTTGCGGATCTTTCAATGCGAATGTTTTGAAATTCGCCGATAGGGAAATTGCGAAGATAAGAGAAGAGGGAGAAGTGGAAATCATGCCCATCGGAAAGAAAGCGATTGCTCACTATTCAAGAAAAGAAAGGATTAAATACAGTTTTTCGGGAGTCGGCGATTATTGGGAGTTCAAGCAGACCAAAGAAATATCGGATTTATTGGTCAAAGCCTTTGTCGAAAACAAGTATCAGAAGGTCTATATCTTCTATACCCATTTTCATTCTTCTTTTCTCCAAAAGCCGTCGTTCGTCCAACTGTTTCCCATGCAAGAAAAGACGGTGCAGAACTTTTTAAAAAAAGAAGACGGGGATGGCACTTGTCGCCCGGTCAATAACTGCTTGTTGGAACCTTCTCCGGCGATTATTTTGGATGAAGTCATCCCGGTCTTTGTCGAGTATCTGATATATCAATTCATTCTTTCCGCCAACACTTCCGAGCATTCGGCTCGAATGATGGCGATGAGGAATGCATCGGATAACGCCAGAGACGTTTTGGAAACATTGAGGCTCGTGTATAATAAAGCAAGGCAAGAACAGATTACTTCCGAGGTTTGTGAGATTTCATCGACCAAGGAAGCAATGGAATAAATAAAAAACATATGGCAAAAATAACACAAGTTATCGGGCCGGTGATAGACGTGGAATTTGAGGAAGGAAAAGTTCCTGCTTTATACACCGCCTTAAGATTAAAAGAAAAGGACTTGGTCCTTGAAGTTGAGCAAGAGTTGGGTGAGAATAAGGTAAGATGTCTGGCCATGGGTCCGACCGAAGGCTTGAAAAGGGGAGACGAGGTTATTGACACCGGAGAGCCGATTAAGGTTCCGGTCGGTAAAGATGCTTTGGGTAGATTATTGAATGTTTTGGGAGAGCCGATTGATAATCAGGGAGCGATTAAAGCCGGAAGAAGGGAATCGATCCACAAAAAGGGGCCCGAGCTGAAAGACCAGAAATCGGAAGTTGAAATATTGGAAACCGGAATCAAAGCGATTGATTTATTATGTCCGCTTCCCAAAGGAGGGAAAGTGGGATTGTTCGGCGGAGCCGGAGTGGGCAAGACTGTTTTGATTCAGGAATTGATTACCAATATCGCCAAATTCCACCAGGGCTATTCGATTTTTGCCGGAATCGGAGAAAGAAGTAGGGAAGGCAATGATATTTATCGTGAAATGAAAGAGGCTGATACTTTGAAGAATACTTGTTTGGTCTTCGGACAGATGAATGAAACTCCCGGAGTGAGATTGAGAGTTCCTTTCACCGCCATGACTATTGCCGAACACTTCAGAGATGAAGAAAAGAAAGACGTCTTATTATTCATGGATAACATTTTCAGGTTTGTCTTGGCCGGTTCAGAGGTTTCCGCCTTATTGGGAAGAATTCCTTCGCAAACAGGATATCAGCCAACATTGTCTTCTGAAGTTGGTGCATTGCAAGAAAGAATTACTTCAACTGAAGATGGTTCTATTACTTCAGTTCAAGCTATTTATGTT
>JBBACA010000022.1:0-4156 GCA_041657325.1 Minisyncoccota bacterium | reverse complement strand
CTCCGGGCCGCCCAGAAAGAAAAGCTTCTGGTGATCTGCCATTCCGAGGATCGGCAACTCTCCTGCCAGGGAGTTGTCAACTGGGGGTTGACCTCTACGCGCCTGGGCCTGCGCGGCATATCGGCAGAATCGGAATATAAAAGGGTCAGCCGCGACATTGCGCTGGCTAAAGAAGCCGGAGCTAGCGTGCACATTGCCCATGTAAGCTGTAAGGAGTCCGTGGAAGTTATCAGCCGGGCTAAAAAGGCGGGAGTCAAAGTTACCTGCGAAACCGCGCCGCATTATTTTACCTTTAGCGAAGAAGCAGTGCTGGGGTACGATACTAATTTCAAAATGAATCCGCCGTTACGCTCAAAAGAGGATATGCTGGCCATACGTAAGGCCTTAAGCAACGGCACTATAGACGTTATTGCTTCCGACCATGCCCCGCATACGGAAAATGAAAAAGATATTGAGTTTGAACGCGCAGAGTTCGGAGTAGTCGGCTTAGAAACAGAGTTGGCAGCAGCCATAACTGAATTAATCAATAATAATTTAATAGACTGGGAAAGATTGGTCCTGTTAATGTCATTAAATCCCAGCAGGATTTTAGGGATAGCTAAAGGAACGTTAAGCCCGGGGGCGGATGCGGACATTATCGTAGTTGATCCGGAGAAAGCCTGGGTAGTGAAAAAAGAGGGTCTCCTGTCAAAATCTCAAAATTCATCCTTTATTGGCCGCTCGCTTAAGGGTTTTGTGGAGTACACTCTTTGTCAAGGTAAGGTGCATAAATGGAATTCCTAGCTGATTTTCACATCCACTCTAAATACTCGCGCGCGACCAGCCGCAATATGGACATCCAGAATCTCAGCGAGTGGGCGAAATTGAAGGGTATCTCTCTTATGGGCACAGGTGATTTTACTCATCACTTGTGGCTGGAAGAGTTGAAACACACTCTGGAAGATTGCGCTAATGGTTTATATCGGCACAAGGGGGTAAATTTTATCCTGACCGCCGAAGTAAGCAGTATTTATTCTAAGAAAGGCAGGACCTACCGCATACATAATGTGATCATCGCTCCGTCATTCAAAAGTGTGGATAAGATCAACGACCGGCTCAGCCGCCTGGGCAATTTAGCCAGCGACGGAAGGCCGATCCTCGGCTTGGACGCCGCGGAATTAGCGCGCATTGTCTTTGATATTGATCCTGACTGCATGCTTGTGCCGGGGCATATCTGGACGCCCTGGTTTTCCTTATTTGGGTCAATGTCAGGATTTGACAAAATTGAGGATTGCTTTGAGGAGCAGACGCCGAAGATCTTCGCGCTGGAAACCGGGCTCTCCAGCGACCCGGCAATGAATTGGCGGTTAAGCGCTTTGGATAAGTTCACCCTTATTTCCAACAGTGACTCGCATTCTCCGCAGAAGATCGGGCGGGAAGCCAATGTATTTAACTGCGAACTGGATTATAAGACTATCCGCGAAGTCCTCCAGACTAAGGATAAAAACAGATTTTTATACACTATAGAATTTTTTCCGGAAGAAGGCAAATATCATTTTGACGGGCACCGGCTTTGCGCTACGCGCATGTCGCCGAAAGAAACCCGGGAGCATGGCGGAAAATGCCCTAAATGCGGCAAGCCCGTTACCGTGGGCGTGGTTAACCGCGTTGAAAAATTAGCGGACAGGCCGGAGGGCTTTAAGCCGGAGAATGCCATACCTTTTAAAAATCTCATACCCTTAGAAGAGATCATTGCCGACGCCAAAGGCGTGGGTAAGGCTAGCCTGGCGGTAGAAAGGGATTATCGCAGTTGTTTGGCTAAGTTCGGCACAGAATTTGAGATCTTAATGCGCGCGTCGGAACAAGACCTGGTTAAGGGCTTGCCGCCAAAAGTTGCCCAGGGCGTTTTAAGGGTCCGCGAAGGCAAGGTTAATATCCAGGCAGGCTATGATGGGGAGTATGGAGTGATCTCCATTTTTGATGATGAAGTTCCTGGACCAAAAAACGAACAACAGTTAAGTTTATTCTAATGCGCCTGTGGCCCAACGGATAGGGCGCCAGCCTCCGGAGCTGGATGTGCAGGTTCAATTCCCGCCAGGCGCAATAATATTAGCCACGTTGTGCTTTGTAGCTTGGACACAGTGTCCGCTTTAGCGCTGCCAGCGTGGCAGAGGTGGATAAGGAGCAATATGAAAAAAGTAGTTAGTGTAATCGGTGGTAGGAATTGTACTATTGAAGTGGAGAGAACAGCCCAAGAATTAGGTAAAAAACTCACTAAAGTGGCTGATATACTTGTTTCTGGAGGCTTAAGTGGAGTAATGGAGGCAGTTTGCTCAGGATTTAAGGCTGCCGGAGGCTTAACTATGGGTATTATCCCGAGTTATAACAAAACAGATGCTAATAAATTTGTGGATATTGTCATTCCCACTGGCTTGGGTTTAGCCAGAAACGTTTTAGTAGTTAAGGCTGCGGATGTTGTAATTGCTCTTTCCGGAAGAGCGGGCACTCTTTCCGAAATAGCCTATTGTATTCAATTCGGCATACCGGTGATCAATTTAGGTTCCTGGGATATCCCGGGAACGCTGAAGGCGGATTCGGTTGATGCTGCCGTAGCTAAGGCAGCCGAATTACTCAAAAGCTGCGCCAGCTGCAGGAAGACAGGGAGCGTCTAATGTCAGTGGGCGAGGTCAGACCCGGGAAAAATAAAAAAGTGGTTATTTTAGGCGGCGGCCCTAACCGCATTGGCCAGGGGATCGAATTTGATTATTGCTGCTGTCATGCTTCTTATGCCTTAAAAGAAGAAGGTCTGGAAAGTATTATGGTGAATTGTAACCCGGAGACAGTTTCTACGGATTACGATACTTCGGACAGATTATATTTTGAGCCGCTGACTTTTGAGGACATTATGAATATTCTGGCTCTGGAAAAACCCTTTGGCGTGATTGTTCAATTCGGTGGACAAACTCCTTTAAACTTAGCCGTACCTTTGCGTAAGGCAGGAGTGAACCTCTTAGGGACCTCTGCCGACAGCATTGATATTGCCGAAGACAGGGAGCGTTTTAAACAGATGCTGCATAAATTAAAGCTTCTGCAGCCGGAAAATGGCACGGCTTTTACTTTTGCGCAAGCTAAAGGGGTGGCCCAAAGGATAGGTTATCCGGTTTTAGTCAGGCCTTCCTATGTTTTAGGGGGCCGGGCCATGGAAATAGCTTATGACGAAAAGGCCTTAGAGAAATTTATTAAAGATGCGGCTGAGGTTTCCGGAGAGCACCCTGTTTTGATCGATAAATTTTTAGAGGATGCCACGGAGGTGGATGTGGACCTTATCGGCGACGGAAAAGATTTTGTGATCGGCGGGATCATGGAGCATATCGAAGAAGCAGGAATCCACTCCGGGGATTCAGCCATGTCCCTGCCTGCTTACAGCCTCTCTCGGGAATTATTAGCTCAGGTCAGGGAAGTTACTTATAAAATGGCTCAAGAGCTGCATATTGTGGGCTTAATGAATGTGCAATATGCCATCCAGGATAATAAAATCTACGTTTTAGAGGTTAATCCGCGCGCTTCGCGCACAGTGCCTTTTGTCTCTAAGGCCATCGGCGTGCCTTTAGCCAAACTGGCAACCAAGGTTATGCTTGGCCGGACGCTTAAACAGCTGGGCTTCAGCCAGGAAACAATCCCCAGGCATATATCAGTTAAAGAATCTGTTTTTCCTTTTAACCGTTTCCCGGGCGTAGATGTTATGCTGGGGCCGGAGATGAAATCTACCGGCGAAGTGATGGGGATGGATAAAAATTTCGGCCTGGCTTATATCAAGAGCCAGCTGGCCGCGGGCCAGAAAATTCCCCAAAAAGGGAATGTGTTTATCTCTGTGCGCGATGATGACAAGAAAAAGATCCTTCCCGTAGCCAGGAAATTAATAAGGCTGGGTTTTCATATCTACGCTACTTCCGGGACAGCCGGGGTGTTAGCTAAAAACAAAATTAAAGTCCAGCTTCTGCCGAAAGTTGCCGAAGGTTCTCCGAATGTCCTGGATTTAATGAAAAGCGGCAAGATCCAGATCGTGATCAATACCCCTTCCGGCAGGCTTCCCCGCCAGGATGAAGTAAAAATCCGTGCGCACGTAATTTTATACAATGTGCCCTACACCACGACTATTGCGGGAGCAGAAGCGACG
>JBBACA010000021.1:1489-4321 GCA_041657325.1 Minisyncoccota bacterium | reverse complement strand
GATTTGAACGGATTAAAGAAAGAATTGAATTCAAAAGATTATTTAACTCAAATATCGAAAGAAGAATTCGAAGCAGTTTTTGAAGAAGCCGGAAAGATATCATTGAAAAGGGGAGGAGAAGAGATAAAAGAAGGGGATGTTATCGCGGCTTTGGTCAAAGCTGAACCCAATTTAAAACAAATCATTATTGAATCGGATATTGAAGAAGAAGATTTTGAAAAGGTAAACGAATGGCAGGAAAGGATATATATAAAAATGCAGAAAAGAAAAGAATTCTGGAATTATGAAAATCTTTTGAAGTTTGGATCTTTAGGAAAAGACTGGACCGCCGGTTATACTCCCACTTTAGATAGTTATTCAATCGACTGGACTGAAATTGTTAAAAGGAGGGGATTCGAAGATATTGTTACTCAGAAAGAAACCGTTTCCCAATTAGAAAGAATTTTGTCAAAGAAAGATGCCGGCAATGCTTTGATTATCGGTGAACCGGGAGTGGGAAGAAAAAATATCATTCACGGATTAATCAAGAAAAGCCTCATTGGACAATCTTTACCGAATGTGAATAATAACCGTTTCCTCGAGCTCGATATTATTTCTCTTTCTTCAACCACCACTTCTTTTGAACAAATGGAAAGAATCTTGGAACAGTGCTTTAGAGAAGTTTCTAATGCCGGCAACGTAATTTTAATCATTAATGACATTCATGACTTCTTGGGAGGGAAACAGAAGGCCGGAGTCGTGGATATTTCCGGAATCTTAGGCCCTTACTTAAATTCTCCGTCCTTTAAAACCATCTGCCTGACTTCTTTTAAAGGATTACATCAATACATTGAAGACAAGCCTTCACTTTTAGCTCAATTCCAAAAAATAGAAGTGGAAGAAATGAGTACCGAAGACACTCTACATCTTTTGGAGAATAAAGTTTTCAGGTTGGAAACCGAACATCAGAAATTCATTCCTTTTAATTCTTTGAAAGAAACTGTTGTTTTGTGTGAAAAATATATTTCTAATTTTCCTTTCCCGCAGAAAGCTATCAATCTTTTGGACGAAGCGGTGATATATAGCAGCCGGGATGCCGAAACCAATATTGTTCTACCGGAACACATCGACAAGATGCTTTCAGAAAAAACAAAAATCCCGGTAGGAAAAATCAGAAGCAAAGAAAAAGAAGTTTTATTAAACCTTGAAGAAACACTACACAAAAGAGTGGTCGGACAAGAGGAAGCGATCAATGAGATATCTTCGGCCTTACGAAGGGCCAGAACAGGCGTCCAGACCCGCAAAGGGCCAATGGGAAGCTTTCTGTTCCTGGGACCAACCGGAGTCGGTAAAACAGAAACTGCTAAAGCTTTAGCCGAAACATATTTCGGTTCGGAAGAAAAGATGGTCAGAATCGATATGTCTGAATTCCAAAGAATCGATGATATTCCAAGACTGCTCGGTTCCGACGGCCAACCGGGAATCTTAACCTCACAAGTTTCAGAAAATCCCTTCTCTTTGGTTCTATTAGATGAAATAGAAAAAGCTCATCCCGATATTTTAAATGTCTTTCTTCAGGTTTTAGATGAGGGATATGTAAACGACAATCTGGGAAGGAAAATCAGCTTCACCAACACAATTATCATCGCCACCTCAAACGCCGGTTACAAGACCATTTTAAAGGCAATAGAAGAAGATAAGGAGATGCCGGAGATAAAAAGGGAACTAATGAATGACATCTTTGAGAAAGGAACCTTTAGGCCTGAATTCATCAACAGGTTTGACGGAACAATCGTTTTCAAATCTTTAACCAAAGAAGATTTGTTAATGATTGCCCAGATACAATTGAATAAATTGAATAATAATTTAAAGACAAAAAAGATACAATTAATCATTACCGAAGAACTAAAGAATAGAATCGTTGAATTGAGCTATGACCCGGTCTTCGGCGCCAGAGAAATGAAAAGAGTCATTCAAGATAAAGTGGAAAATACTGTTGCCAGAAACCTCTTAAAAGATGCAATTCCGCAGGGAAGTAAGATTCAAATTGACCCTAATACTTTTGCGATAAAAATAGGATGAACAAGATGATCAGAAAAGCCTTCACCTTGATTGAATTATTGGTGGTTATTGCCATTATCGGAATTCTTTCCGGCCTTATTGTTGTCTCGATGGGTGGAGTGACGAATAGGGCAACCATCGCTAAAGCTCAAGTATTTTCTAATTCATTAAGAAATTCATTAATGGCAGATATTGTGGGAGAGTGGAAATTTGATGAATTAACTACCGCCATAAATGGAACAGCTATTCAAGATTCATGGATTACAAATGAGGGAACTTTAGTTACTGATAATACTACGACTGAAAAATTATCTTCCGATTGTGTTTCTGGTAAGTGTCTTAATTTTGATGGTACGGGTGACCTTATTAATTGTGGAACTGACGCAAGTGTAACGACTAATTTAAATGCTTGGACTGTTTCTGCTTGGGTAAAACCAAATAATACAGTTACGAATGTTTTAATTGCTTTTAGTTCTGCAAGTACTCCAGCTATTAGAATAATGAATACGTCTGGTCCTATAATTTACATGGGTGGTAGTAATTTTAGATATTTTGTAGCTTCCGCTTGGACTACCTTAACGAATGGAAATTGGCATCATGTAGCTTTTAGTATCCCGGGAAGTGGACAAAATGATATTACTAATTCTAAAATGTATGTAGATGGAGTAAAAATAAATACACTTAGCACAACAGCTACATTAGCGCAAGCTGCAAAAACTCTTTTAAAAATTAGTGATCCTTATAGCGGGCTATTAGACGATGTTCGTATTTATAATGCAGAGATACCAATGT
>JBBACA010000021.1:0-1474 GCA_041657325.1 Minisyncoccota bacterium | reverse complement strand
GGCTAATGGAGGAATTACGGAAGAAGAATATTTATCTAGATTAAAAGATTATGCCTCAAATAATTAGAAAAGCTTTTACCTTAATCGAACTATTGGTGGTTATTGCCATTATCGGAATTCTTTCTGGTATGATTGTTATCTCTATGGGTGGAGTAACCAATAAAGCAACTATCGCCAAAACTCAAGTATTTTCTAATTCATTAAGGAATTCATTAATGGCAAATATTATAGGAGAGTGGAAGATGGATGAAGGAAGTGGAACCGCCGCTAATGATTCTTGGAGTAAAAATAATAATGGAACCCTTTCTGGTTTTGCTGACACAACAGCTGGATACGGAGATACTCATACTTCTGGTTGGATGAGCAGCTCTAACTGTATCTCGGGTACATGTTTAAAATTTGATGGTGTAGATGATTACGTATCTCTTTCGTCTGCTATATCTACTACAGCAAGAACACAAGCTGGTTGGTTTTATTTTTCTCAAGTGGCTACAGTAAAAGGAGGTCAAATATCTACTTTTAGTAATTTATATCAACATAATGCCAATAATTATTTATATATAAATAGTACTGGTGATTATTTTAATGCTGGAATCACAACTGCTGGTTGGTATCATTTAGCTTTAGTTTTTTCAGATAAAACAAATGATGCCAATGCAGTTCTTTATGTTAATGGAGTAGTAAAAAATATAAATCAACAAACAGGAGTACACACAATACCAGTTGTTTCTTATATCGGTGTTCCTTCTACAGCAACACTATTAGGGTATGCTGATGATGTTCGTATATATGATACAGTTATTCCTACTTCTCAAATTCAAGAACAATATTACGCCGGATTAAATAGTCTTTTAGCTAGTGGACAAATAACCAAACAAGAATATCAAAATAGGTTAGTGGGAAAAAAATAAGAACAAGATTATCTTTTAAGTAAACACCCAAAATGGGTGTTTTTTGTTTGCCTGTGGATAACCCTAAAAAACCCTTTAAAATAAAGGGGTTTTGACGTGTTGACGAGTGGTTGACAAGTTTTTTCGAGTGGTGTAAAATGGTCTTATAGTGTTAATAAGTGGGGGAAAGTGTGGAAAACGCTAAAACCCTAGTGGATAACCAAAAACATGATCATCGGTCAATACAATTACAATTTAGACCCAAAGAAGAGGTTAACCATCCCTACTAAATTTAGAAATGTATTATCAGAAGGCGCTGTCATAACCAGAGGTATTGATGGATGCCTTTTTTTGTACCCACAAAAACAATGGAACGAATTAGCTGACAAGTTAAGCAAGCTTCCTTTATCACAATCCAATGCCAGAAGCTTTGCGAGAGTAATGCTAGCCGGAGCGATGGATGTTAAGGTTGATAGCTTAGGCCGAATCCTTATCCCTGATTATTTAAAAGAATACGCCAAACTAAACAAGAGTGTAGTTATTGCTGGCCTATACGACAGAATAGAAATCTGGGATGAAGATGC
>JBBACA010000020.1:0-4726 GCA_041657325.1 Minisyncoccota bacterium | reverse complement strand
CATTTTGAGATTAGCCGGCTTTACCACGCCGTCCTTTACCGAAAGGATCGGCCTCATTCCGATTTTCTGCATTTGAGATAAGATTACGGATAAGGCATGATTGATTCTTCCTCCGGCTTCAAGCCATTTGGGGCTTTCAATCATTCCGAAAAGAAAAGTTTTGGGAAGAAGTGCTTCTATCCCTTTTTTTATTTCTTCCAATGATTTTCCTTCTTCGCTCATTTCGGCAGCCTTGAGAGCCAAAAGACTTTCACTGGCGTCGGCATTAAAGGAATCGATAACGAGGATTCTTTTTTGTTTTTCCTCATCAAACATTTTTTGAGCTTGTATTGCCGAATTGTATGTTCCCGAGATGGCCGAACTGATGGTTATGCAAATTACGTTTTCAGAATTATTCAGAGCTTCTTCGAAGGCTTTCTTGAACACTCCCACTGAAGGTTGAGATGTTTTAGGAGTTGTTTTTATCATTATTCTCTCTGCCTCCCTCATTTTTTCAAAAACATTATTGCCGGAAAGTTTTTCTCCCTCCGGCCAATCGATTACAAACGGAACAACTACCATTCCGTACTTATCAAGCAGTTCTCTTGTGATTGGAGCGCTTTCCCCGATGACGATTGTTGATTTTTTCATATGTTTTTTATTACTCTTCTAATGTTGCGCACATTAACGTTCCCGGACCGACATGGGCGCCGATAAACGGCCCGGTCATGCTCATAAAGTCGACTTTGATTTTATCTCCGAACCTGTTTAATAAAAGAGACTTCAGTTCGTTCGCTTTTTCTATGTTGTCGGCGTGGGAAATGGCAACCCGGTATTTTTTTCCTTCCTGCATAGCTTTTTTGGTAACTTCTTCGAAGTGTTTCAAAAGGGCTTCGGCAATATCCTTGGCATTTATGCTTAAGTTGGCCGGTTTCACTTCTCCGTCTTTCATATGCAGTATCGGACGTAATCCGATTTTCTGCATTTGGGCCAAGATAACGGCCAGAGTGTGGCTGATTCTTCCCCCAGCTTCCATTTGATTGGGGTTTTCGGTCATTCCGAAAAAGTATGTTTTATTAACATAGTTATTAATCGTTTCGACTATTTTTTGTATGTCCTCTCCCCTTTCAGATAGCTCGCAGGCCTTAATCGCCAAAAGACTTTCCGCCGCATCAATATTGTTTGAATCAATGATGTGAATCCTTTTCTGCATTTCTTCGCTGAACATTTTTCTGGTTTGAATCGCCGCATTATATGTTCCCGATATTTTTGAACTGATGGTAATCACAATTGTGTTTTCGCTTTTCGACAGCGCTTCATCGTATGCTTTTTTAAAAGCTCCCATCGGCGGTTGAGAAGTTTTAGGAGTTGAATTGACTCCTTTCTCAACGGCTTTTCTTATTTTTTGAAAGATATTGTCCCCTTCCAATCCTTCTCCTTCCGGCCAATTAAGACTGGGAGTCAAAGCAATTATTCCGTATTTATCAAGAATATCTTTGGTTATTGAAGCGAAGCTGCAAACGATTACGGTTGCTTTTTGCATATATTTTATTGATTCCAAGAAAGAATTAATGTATCGGGTCCGATATGTCCTCCGACCGGAAAGCAAACCAGATTGATAAAAGAGATCTCGGTGTTTTTTAAGCTCAAGACCATTTCTTTAAGTTTGTCCGCCTGTCCGATGCTATCGGCATGGGTAATGGCAACACTTACTTTTTTACCGGCATCTCTAATCTTTTTAGTCATCTTTTCAAATTCTTCAAAGAGAGCAGTGGGAAGATCCTTAACCCCTCTTTTAATGCCGATAATGGTTAGTTTGCCGTCTTTTATTCCGAAGAGCGGTTTTATATTCATTTTTTCTGCCTGATTAATCACGGTTGGCATGAATCGCGGGACTCTCCCGCTGGCTTCAACCCATTTCGGACTTTTGTACATTGCAATCAGTTTGAAATTAGGCAACTCTTTTTTTAATCTTTCGATTACTTCTTCGATGCCAAGCTTTTCTTTGATTAGGGATATTGCCTTTAAGCAAATGAGTCCTTCCGATCCGCTTCCGTGAGTTGAATCAAAAACATGGACTTTATTTTGCAGTTCTTGAGCCAGGAATTTTTTGGCCTGCATCGCCGAATTGTATGTTCCGGAGATTTTTGAAGAAAAAGTGATGCACAAAACCTCTTCAAATTCTTTGAGTTTCTCTTTAAAAGCGGAAAGGAAATCGTTGATTGAAGGCTGGGAGGTTTTGATCAAGCTTTTCATTCCTCTTCTTTCCCCTTCCCTTACCTTTTCATAGATGTTGCCGGGAATGTTGGCCAATTCCTGAAAATCAAGCTTGAATCTGACAATTCCGACCTTATTGCTTTCTATTATTTCTTGAGGCAAGTCACAGACTTCGTCGAACACCAATCCTATTTTGTTTTGGTTTTCCATATTTTAAAAAGTTATGACTTCTTTTTTTTGAACTATTTGACTATCCAGCCCACCAACAAGCTTTGCGGACAGGCATTAATGCTGGTGACCGGGTCGGTAACATTGATAAAGGAGATATCGGTCTTCCTTATCGTCTTCAGTTTTTGCTTTAATCCCTCGGCCATTTCCAGATGGTCTCCGTGACAGATAACCACTCTGATTCTCTTCCCTTCTCGGATGTCTCTTCGCGACTCTCTTTCTATTTTATTAAACAGGGCCGTGGCGAAATCATTGGTTTTAAAGCTTTCGGTGGCAACTATTTTTCCATGCCTCATTTCGCCCAAAGCATATCGAACCTCTTCCTTTTTTCTAAACCAGAAAGGAGTATTTTTTTCCTTGTTCCACCAGTCTGATTTTTCGGCGATACAATACAGGTTAGTTTTAAGAACGGTCATTTCCATTCTTTTCAATATTTCTCTGACCTTTCTTTGTTCGCTTATCATTTCCAGGGCTCCAAGGACTACGATTGATTGGCCGGCACTGACGTTTTTCGAATCAATGATAAAGACGTGTTCCCTCTCGACATAGTTGAGCATTTCCCTCCCTTTAACAGCCGCTTCGTAGTTTTGGGAAAGCTTGGAAGAAGAAACGATGCAAAGAATGTCTTCGAATTTTTCCAATTGTTTTTTGAAAGATTCCATGAAAAATTCGGGATGAATCGGCTCTATTTTCGGCTGGGAAACCACGCCTTGTTTTTTGGCTTCTTTAATTCTCTGGCAAATATTTTCTCCGACGATATTTTCACCTTCCGGCCAGCTGATTCTCAAAGGAATCACTTCTATTCCGTAGTGGGAAATTATCTTGGCCGACAGCCCGGCTCTTTCATCGACAACGATTCCGATAGAAACATTCTCAACCGATTTTTCTCCGGTAACTTCTTTGGCCATATCCTCGATTCTCAAGCTTTCAATCGTTCCCATTTTTTTGACAATGTCTCTCACCTCATACGGGTCGTCGGTATGGATATGGATTTTAGTCCTATCCCCCACTTGGATGACATCAAGGCAGTTGCCCAGGTAGTGCAATTTTTCTTTGATTTGTTTTTCCGAATAATCTCCGTCTTCAAGCAAGGCCACTACTTCATATCTGTTGGAAAGAATCTGAACGAATCTTCTCGGCCTGTTCATTTCTTCCTTTTCGTATGACTTAATGGTGAACGGCTCGGACTGTTCTTTCAGTGTATCCAGATATGTTTCCAATATCATTAAAAAGCCCAATCCTCCGGCATCGACTACCCCCGCTTTTTTCAGCACTTCCATTTTGTTGGGGGTATCCAATAACGCAGCATTGGCTTTTTCTAAGGCGTGATAGAAGATTTTGACAATGTCTTTTTCTTCGTCCGATTTTTCTTGTATTCCCAAGGCGAAAGCTTGAATGACATCGAGCATGGTTCCCTCTTTGGGGTTTTGGATAGAATCTTTGGCTCTTTCATATCCTTTATTAAAAGCTTCGCCCAACTTCTTTGCGTCAACCGTCGATTCTTTGCTGATAACAGGAAGGAAGCCGGCCAAAAATCCCGTGTAGATTATGCCGGTATTGCCTTGGGCGAAAGTCAGAGCGCCGTCTAAAGCATCGTTGCCCAGTTCTTCAATTGAAGAATATTCTTTGTTTTCAACCGCGTCTTTAATTCCCTTAAGTGTTGCGGCCAAGTTGTTTCCCGTGTCCTGGTCAGGTACCGGAAAAACATTGATTTTGTTTACCTGCTCTTTATCTCTCTCGATTCTTTCGTAGGAGAAAAGCAGCATTTTCTGTAATTCTTTTTGCGATAGTTGGTCCATATTAAAAACAATCTACTGATAATGGTAAATTCTTTCTTATTTCACTCTCCTTTCCACGTCTTCTAGTATCTTTTTGGCCAGGTCTTTTCCGCCCAAACCGAAAGAGATTCCCAAGGTGATGACTATTATTGCAACAAATCCGATAAAGATGGTTAAAATCAATGTCTGGACAATCTGCAATTGGTAAAGAATGGCCAAGATTGCCAAAATCCAGGCGCCCGAAGAGATGATGTCGCCCAAGAAATTGGAATAGACCATTTTTTCTTTATCCAAGCTGCCGACAATGATTTTCTTGCTGAAGTCGGCAATAAAAACGGTAAAAATGAAGATAACGATTGAAATGAAGATATTGGGATAGTACCCGATTATGTCCCCCACCAATCCGCTGATGGTTTTTAAGTTCAAGACATCGAGGGAGATGACCAAGAAAAGCAGGAAGAAATAGACTTCAACGATGATTCCGAAGAATTTGGGAACGTTCAATTTGGCATCAAATCTGTCAA
>JBBACA010000019.1:4485-5709 GCA_041657325.1 Minisyncoccota bacterium | reverse complement strand
TTCATTCCTTTAGCAATTGATAGAGGATCTAGGACTGGCAATAACTTAAGTGTTTCTGCTTTCTTTTCAACCGGATCTTCCGGTAAGACAGAACCGCTTTTAACTCTTAAGCCCACTCCGTCTTCAATTTGGTCTCTGCCGTAACTGAAGAAGTTAGTCATTCCGTCTTCACTTGAATATTTAAAAAGTTGCGGAGTGTCCAGGAAAACTTTAAAACATTGTGTCATTCCTTTATACAACCTATCGGCTCCATCCTCAAGTGCTGTTGCTAGTACATTTATTCTTGCACTATCCCCCCTCTGACTCATAACATCCTGTCCTAAGGTTTTGCTTCCCGTAGTTTCTCCTCTTACTGCGCCATGTGTAGCAAAAATATTATCTATTGAGTTTCTGGCATCAATTTGGAACTGAGGAACATAATCAGCTAATGTATTATACGGCAGTCTGGTTGCTGCCTCATTGACATTTCCCGTTGCCATAACCTTTTCTCCCGGATCTCCCAATAGCTTTGCAACATCACCCTCTTTAATCATTTTTGAATTCCAGATCGTACCAGTATTAGCCTGTTCTGCGTTTTCAGCAATTTGTCTACCAACTTTATTAACTATTTTTTGTTGCGGAATTGCCTGATCCATCAAGGAAGTATCATCAATAACATATTTTCCTAAGTTCATAAAATTGAATAGCACATACGGCTTTGTCGGCTTTGATAGAAAATTAGATTGTCGGGTTCTTCCTTGCTCATCCTGATAAGTTTCCTCATAGTCCCAAAATGGAGATTTTGTTGAAGAAAGAATGACATCTTTAAATTTATTAACAATTGCCTCAACTCTTTTACCATCTTTGTAGGTTGTAAAATGAATTTCAAGATAGGCTACATTATTAGTGAGTTGTCCTGACTTTTTACCGGATGCAATCATTATCTGATCTCTTTTATCAGGAAAGTCTTGGCAAAGGTTCTCAAGAGGAGTTGACCTGTACTCTCCGATTAAGGGAATATCATCAATGTATTGCGCACCGGCATCCAGCACTACTCTTTGCGGTCTGATAGTATCAATCGCTAAATCTCCGAATCTAGTTCCATCCTCCTGAAGATTTCCAATTGAATTATCCCACCTATATTTCATTACTGCTAGTCTGTATCCCATCAAAAGATGACGTGCCACCATTTGAAACTTTCCTTTAAGATAAAGATCTTCGTATTTACAAAGCAACGCTTTCTGT
>JBBACA010000019.1:0-4417 GCA_041657325.1 Minisyncoccota bacterium | reverse complement strand
GCATTACCAAAGGTTGTGCTGGTTTTGAGGTAACTAAAGATACCAGAGTTTCCACTGCGACAAATAACCTATTGTCCTTGTATTCTATTTGGAAGTTATACAAATCATCTTGAGTATAGTAATTATTTAAGTAAAAAGATTCAACATTCTTTCTTGTTTCATCTAACTTTAAGTTTCCATTCCAATAGGATTCAGCCTGAGCAACTCTGTTTCCAATTGCAGTAGCTATTTCATTATCCGACATTCCAAGACTTAATACGTTTAAGTCAGGCGCTAAATTGCCTTCCTGCAACTCGGAATTAAAAACTTGATTTGGAACATCATTTATTCCCATACTACACAAACAAATAAATTATATTACAATTTCTGCAAAGTATTTCAGACAATTTCTGCGGGCACGCATCATCAGGCTTTATTTTTGCCTCCACCATCGCTACCGGATCATTGGTAATTGTCGTAATTCTATGACCGCACTCCCAGCATTTAAAGGGTTTTTCGGTTGCAAGAACATGACTAGATAAGGAGACCGTGAAGTATCTTCGTGTCTTCTGTTTTGTAGGATTATTATTTAAGGTAAAGTTATCCACTACTATAGTATTATACGAAATTTGTCAAATTATCAAGTGGCTATCTTGTTGTCCAATTTTTTCCCTTAGGTCTGTTGAGTCCTTCTTTAAGTTTTTCAAGGCTAAAACCATCAATTATGCTATTGTCAGGATTTATGTAAATTGATTTTTCTTGTGATTTCTGTTTTGCTGTCGGAGTTACAATTACAGATCCGCGCGTTAATGTTTGTTGCATTGCAACTTTAAAATATGATGTGGCGTGAGCAAAATGATCCGGCTTTCCTTCTATTGTTTTCCATACTCCATGTTTTATTCCCTTTGAGGTTTCCTCAATTATACGGTAGATATTAAGCCAGTGTTTTATGTATTCTTGATTCTCTAAATCCGTCAACGTTAGATTAAAGAGAATGTCCTGACTATTTATATCCGCAACAACAGCATCTATCAATTTTGTCCTGTCAGATTTTACAATTCCCGCATCGTCTCCCTCTCCGAAGCGTATCGTCCCCATTTGCTTTGTATCATCAGAGTAAAAATGGGCAAATACTTTTCCGGGATATTTATTTACTAACTTCATTACAGGAGTTGGATATGGATTTGAATCAATTACCATGTAAGCATCGTATTGATTTCTCAAGTTTTCAATTTCTTGCCACGATTCCGTTGATCCGACTTGAAAGATGCCATATCTATTGCCAACAACAAAATGCTTAATAATACCGTTATCAACGCCGATTGCAACATCTGTTCTTGGATTATAGTCTGGCTGTATGCATTTGGTCAACGCCTCCCTAGTCATTTGAATATCTTTAGAAGTGTAGGGAAGCCCTAATGTAAAATTATAAAAGATACTTTGATCTCCCAAAGAATCCTCTATTATTTTACTCGCTGGTATCCAGGGAGCCATAAGTTGGGATATCCAATATCCGGAAATGCTACGGCCTAAATAAGCCTTAACCCATTGACCGCGCGTTCTATCATCATCAGATAGCGGTCTTTTGCACCTCATGCAGATATAGCATTTTTCTTTGAAGTTTATGTTATCAGGAAATGTCAATACCTGATAATGATTACACCGAGAGCATTTGATAAACCACCTTTTCATATCTGATTTTTTATACAACTCATCAACACCAAATCCTTCAATGGAAGGATTAGAAAAGCGCCAATCCCATCCTAAATCTGGTCTATCCAGCAAAGCTGCATCCAAACGTGTCTTGTAGGTTGAAATAGCTTTTTGATTTGAGCGGTCCAGTTCATCTGCTATTAAAATGTGAGCTGATATGGCAATTCCGGACGACTCATCCCACGATGACCTAAAATATACAAATCTCTGGTCTCTACCAATTCCCACAGACTTTAGCCCAAGATTGTCAGTCTTTCCCATCATGTCTTTCAACGGCTTATTGGAGTTAATTAGCGGATCGACTTTCGGTAAAACAAAATCTTTAACAATAGATTTTGATGGTAATAAATAAATAGTATTGGCCTTTTTATATTTTGCTAAATGAAGCGCCTTTATAATTGCAGCCGTTGAGAAACCAACTTGAGAACATTTTTTAGCAACTATTTCTCTGGATTGATCTTGATAAAAGTCAATTAAGAATTTGTGGCGCTTAAAGGATATAGACTTACCATTCTCGTTAACTATGTGATTGTAGTAGACAAAAGCGGAAGCGTCTATTGTCTGACCTATTGATAAATCAAGCATATGCGGAAACGTTGGTTACGCCATCTCGTAAAAGAGCAAACCTCGTAATAACTTTAATAGCCTAATTAACTGCAACCGCATATAATTAAATCTTAACACATTATAATTAAAATATCCTTCCCATATCCCAGCCTCCTTATTAGAGGCTGAGTATGGAAGCTAACGATATAGAACCCAAGCATTAGCATTTCCATCCACGATTTGATAAACATCAGATGTTACTCCGCCTCCGCAGTCGTCAACCTGCTGAATGCCAAAAGTAATATCCATTGATCCGAGACCGCCAATCTCATAATAGCCAGTGTTAGCAACCTGCACAGCATATTGCCAATCATTGGAACTATTTTGTTTATAGTAGATGTTGGCCTTATTTCCAGCTGTAGGCCACCATTTGACTATAGCCATATTGCCTTTTCTATAAACGTGCGGATTAACCACTCTTTCATCTACACTCTTTGCCCCGCAAATCGGAGGTTCAGTTGAAGAACCTGCAAATGTAGGCGGATTACCGCAATTGCCAATACATACCTCAGGTATGCTTGTTGGTTCAGGTGTAATTGTAGGATCTGGCGTAACAGTTGGTTCTACTGTTGGCTCAAATGTTGGAGTTGGGGTTTCAATTGGACATTTACCACTTTTCCAATCTCCCCTGCATGCTATTTTTAATTCTTCCTTACAATTATCCCCATACATCTTATGGCACCAAACGTATGGTTTTGGAGTGGGAGTTGCAGTAGGAATAACTGGACACTTGCCACTCTTCCAATCTCCAACACACTTTTTAAACTGCTTTTCCTGACATACTCCATTACCAAGAATGTGATGGCACCACGAGTAATAAGTTGCATTTGCCTTAGGCGCAAACATAAACCATGCAACTATTGCCACTAATCCGGCGCATACTGATAAAACTAAAAATTCTTTTTTCCTCATATTTATCACCTCCTTTCACACCTTTTCTATCTCCTCTAAAACCTCATAAAGCAATTTTAACTTTTCTTTGTCCTGTTGGAAATCATATTTTCTAACAAGTCTTTCAAACGCTTCAATTTTAACTTTGACTATTTTTACTATTCTTTGTTTGAGGGAAGACAATCCTTTTGATTGAAAGAGAGCCACTTTCAACCACTCTTTGAACCAACCAATAGGAATTGCTTGGTCATCTCTGCCCTCGTCTGTTTTATAGTTAATCCAGTGTCCTTCTGAATTTTTAACTATTTCATCAATTCTTCCATTATCATCAACTTCGTAATTATATTCTCCAACACTACTGCAACCCATCGCTTGCAACATTTCCTGTATGATATTTATTCCTATTATTTATAAATTCTCCGTTTCTTTGACTTTCAATTGACTTGCTAACTGTTTCCATTACTTGATTTCTTTTTTGGTCAACCTTTTTAATTCCCTCATCAAAACATTTCTCGTGAAAATTAAAGCCTCTATATTCATAAACATCATCATAATCCACTACTCCATCCTCCCAAATATGAGGCTTTATTTCTTCTTTACAATTTTGACAAATTATTTTTGACATATTCCTTTATTCTCCCTGTCCTAAAGCTATAGCCATAATTAAGATAATGGGAATTGCTAAAATAAGAACCCACCTCAACCAGACGGGCAACATATCCCAATCTCCCAATTTTTCGTATAAATCTCTATTGTCTGGTTTTTCAAAATGGTCTTTCATCTTCTATTTCCCTCTCTCTGGGGAAGATAACAAATCAGGGTTTTCGTGAGCATTACCAATAACTTTCAAAGTTGAAGAATAAATCTCATTTCCAAATGACCAATAATCAATCTTAAATCTTGTATCTGGTTCACTCCAATGGACTATACCTGTCATTATTTTTTTACTTCCAAAACTACTGATATCTCTAAATTCCACTATATCCCCCTCGTATATCTCTTTTCCGTTTTTATCAAGTAAGCCAGTAAATTGCATTAAGACATCGTGTTCATCTTCTGATTGCATTTCAGCCGTCAGTTCCCTTAACCTATCAGGATAAAACATGTCTTTTGTTTTTTTGTTCCAATTTCTAAATTTTATAATTCTCATATTCTCTTTACCCCTCTCTTGGCAACCTCTTATTTAAGAGATGCTAAACTACTACTTTCTATTTTTACATTCTTTAGA
>JBBACA010000018.1:0-5722 GCA_041657325.1 Minisyncoccota bacterium | reverse complement strand
GTTTTCCGTTCGAGCTTCCAATACCGAGCCGATATTAAGATTGATTATTGAGGGAAAGACTAAAGAAATAATGGAAGAAAAATTAAAAGAAATTCAAGACTTGATTCTTTCCTAGTTTTATTATATATATTCGTTAGTGTATTTTTATGGAGTTAGTCAACGTTGAAGCTGTTGAAGAAACTGGTTATGACAAAGATTCTTTAATCGGCGTTGACCTGGTTACTGTTTGCCCCGATGAGAAAATTTTCTGTCAGTTATTCCCTCAGGCCTTAAGTGAAGGAAAGGCAGAGATAAGAATGGCCGAAAATAATCGGCTTGTACTGGAGTACATCGGTGAAGGGCAGGAGACCAGAACTTTTAAAATGAGCAAGAAGCAAGCAGAAAGAATCGGAATTTGTCTTTCCGACCCGAACTACAAAAGGCGAGTATGCTTTTTAAATGATGGCTATAATGCCTTAGCGATTCGCTTTATCAGGAAGGGTTCTACTAAGCAATCTTTACTCATTAAAAAACAAGAGAGGAATTAATCCTCTCTTGCCTTGTTTTTAAACGATATTATTTTAGCCCCATTTTCTTTCTCACTTCGGCCATTTTTTTAACCGCTACCTCTCTGGCCTTTTTTGCTCCTTTTTCTAGAGCCTTGTAAACATCTTCGGGATTATTTTCAAGCTCTTTCCTTTTCTGTCTTATCGGTTCTAATTTTTCAACCAATAAATCAGCTAAAGCTTTTTTGAAATCACCGTATCCTTTTTCTTTAAATTCTTTTTCTATGTCTTTAAGTGATAGACCAGAGAAGAGGGAATAGATAGTCATTAAATTAGAGACGCCTTTTTTGTTTTTGATGTCATATTTAATTTCTTTTCCCGAATCGGTTGTCGCCGACATTATTTTTTCTTTTATATCTTTCGGTTCGTCAAACAAGCTGATACATCCTTTTACATCATCGGTTTTTGACATTTTCTTTTCAGGAAACTGCAAAGACATAATAGTTTCTCCTTGTTCAGGAACCATGGCTTTGGGTAATTTGAATACTTCTCCATATTTTTTATTGAATTTTTCAGCAATATTCCTGGTTAATTCAACGTGTTGGGTTTGGTCTTTTCCGATTGGAACAACATCAGTATCGTATAAAAGAATATCAGCGGCCATTAAAACCGGATAATTAAAGAGTCCGGCATTAACATATTCAGGATGCTTCTTTGATTTATCTTTAAATTGAGTCATGCGACTAAGTTCTCCAAAGGGAGTGATAGTTCCTAATAACCAAGCGAGCTCGGTCACTTCTTTTATATCTGATTGAATAAAGAGAGAGCATTTGTCAGGATTTAAGCCAACCGCCAAATAGGTGGCCGTCAAATCAAACATCTTTTTCTGAAGAGTTTTCTCATCGTATGGAGTTGTGATGGCGTGCCAGTCGACAATACAGAAAAGGCAGTCTTCTTTATCTTGAAGGTTAATCCATTGTTTAACTGCTCCTAAATAATTTCCGATATGTATTTCGCCCGTAGGCCTAATTCCTGAAAATACTCGCATATTTTTATTTATTAATATTTTATCCCACTTCGATTATTACTGGTAGAACCATCGGTCTTCTTTTTGTCTTTTGGAAAAGGAAGTCTCCTAAAGTATTTCTGACGTTGTCCTTGATGTATGTCCAGTTAACAACTTGGCCGGAGGCAGTTGCTTTTTCAATTGTTTGGACGATTTTCTTTCTGGTTTGGTAAAGAAGATCTTTTGATTCTCTTAAATAGACAAAGCCACGGGAAATAATATCAGGGGAGTCTTGAACTTTTCCTGTTTTTCTATTTACTACCGCTATTATAACAAAGATACCGTCTTTTGCTAAGGCTTGTCTGTCTCTTAATACTATTTCTCCGACATCTCCGACTCCCAAGCCGTCAACCATAATGTATTCTGATGGAACGACTCTCTTTTCGATATAGGCTTTCTCTGGAGTAATATTAATTATCTGTCCGTTGTCGGCAAGAATAACATTTTCTTCCTTAAAGCCACATTCGTTTTGCGCCAAATTTGAATTGGCGAAAAGCATGGAGAATTGTCCGTGAACCGGCATGAAGAATTTAGGATTCATCAATTTGATCATCTGCTTCAATTCATCTCTCTTGGCATGACCTCCGGCGTGAATATCCATCATTTTGTAATGATAGACATTGGCTTTTTGTCTCATTAAATCATCTTTAAGCATTTGAACGGTTCTTTCGTTTCCTGGAATAACAGAAGACGAGAAAATCATCGTGTCTCCTGGCTTAATGGCAATTGAAGGATGTTCTCCGGTTACAACTTTCATCAGTCCGGCGTTTTCTTCACCTTGCGCTCCGGTACAAAGAATAACAACATTTTTGTCCGGTAATGAATTTGCATCAGCAACCTTTTTCAAAAGAGTTCCTTTTTGTGATTTCAAGTATCCCAATTTTTTACATATCTCAACGTTGCTTTTCATACTGTGTCCGATAAAGCCAACTTTACGATTGTGCTTTTCGGCAATAGTGATGGCTTGTTGAACTCTGTTTACTAGAGAAGAGAAGGTGGCCATAATGATTCTTCCTTTAGCCGATTCGAAAATCTTATTCATGTTTTCAAAGATTTCCTTTTCTGACAAAGAATGTCCGTCTTCTTCGGCTCCGGTTGAGTCTGATAATAGAAGAGTGATGCCTCTTTTTCCGATTTCTTCCAATTTTTTGAAATTAGTCGGTTCTTCGTTAACAGGGAAGTCATCGAATTTAAAGTCAGAAGTGTGAACAAAGTTTCCGACCGGAGTTTTAATGAATAGTCCCATGTTGTCGGGAATGTTATGGTTCTGTCTGAAGAATTCTACTTCAAATTCTCCTAATTTTACAACAGAGCCGTCTTTGATTTCATTAATATCCAATTTAGGATGATCAAGAAATTCTTCTTGTCTTTTAATAATAATTCCGCGGGCCAAGGGAGCGGCGTAAATGGGAGGATTACCGATGCGGTGAGCAATGTAAGGGATTGCTCCGATGTGGTCGTAGTGACCGTGGGTAATGACTATTCCTTCAACTTTTTTGTATCTGTTATTTTCTAAAAGATAGGAAATGTCAGGAATGATGTAATCGATTCCCGGCATGTCTTCTTCAGGCATACGGAAACCAGCATCAACAATTAAGATTGATTCTTTGTATTCTAAAATCATCATATTTCGGCCAACCTCGCCTAATCCTCCGAGAGGAATAATCCTTACCGATTCATCGTTAGGTTGTGGCTGCTTAATATAATTTTTTTTCACGACCGGTTTTTTGTGATGGTACTGTTTTCTTTGACCATCGTGCGGCCGAGCGTGATGTGGTTGTGTTTTTGTTTGTGTTTCGTTTATCATATTTATTTTACTATCGGATAGTTTTGAGGGAAAACTCCCGATTTAATAATGGATTGCTTGTTTTCGCTAATCCAATTATATAGTTTTTGCACTCCCTCTTGTGGTGAGACCTTGGGTGACCAGTTAAAGTCACTCTTTGCTTTGCTTATTTCGGAAATGTAGGCTTTTTGGTCTCCTGGCCTCCATTCTCCGAATGAATATTTAAATTTATTGTTGTCTAATTTTTCTATAATCTCGAATAATTCCCAGATTGATAGCGAGTAATCAAATCCTCCGCCGATGTTATATGCTTTTCCTCTGGTCGTATTGATATTTGTCAGGGCTAAATCGTAGGCTTCTAAAACATCGTCGATATATAAGACGTCTCTAACTTGTTTTCCGTCGCCGTAGATAGTTACCGGTCGTTTGAAGAGTAGGGAATTAATGAACCAAGCCAACCAGCCTTGTTCTTCAATTCCGAACTGATGGGGTCCGTAAATACCCGATTGTCTGAAGACCACGGTTTTTAAGCCGTAAATCCTGGCCCAATCAAGAGTATATTGGTCCCCAGTTCCTTTGGAGCAACCGTACGGTCCATGGAAATCAAGATTCCTGCTTTCAGAAATTCCATTGAAATTTTTGTATTCGTATCTTTTTTCTTTTTCGATTGTTTCCAAATCATTCATTTCTCCGTATACCTTATTGGTACTGGTATATAGTAATGCCGCTTCGGGAGCCTCTTTCCTTAAGGCTTCTAAAACATTAAATGTTCCCAAAGCATTGATTTCAAAATCTTCTCTCGGTTTCTGGACCGAAGTGACCATTGTTACCTGAGCGGCCAAGTGTAAAACTAATTCCGGTTTGTATTTTCTGAAGGTTTCTTCCAGTTTTTTGCTGTTTCTGATATCTCCTTTAATGATAATAATATTTTTATCTTTCTTCAGCCAATTCAAATTTTCTTTGGCTCCGACTCGGGAAAGATTATCATAAACAACAACTCGATATCCTTTTTTAGAATAGTAATTAGAAGCATTTGAACCGATGAATCCGCAGCCTCCAGTTATGAGAATAGTTTTTCTTTGCATATTATTTTAAGAAATCAAGATTTTCAGGAATTTCTTTTAGCGGTTCCTCAAATCTTATTTCCGGAACGTCCTTGTAATTATTATTTTTAATCCAACCTTTAATGGTATAGAAATACGAAGCACCTTTTTTATTTTGAAACGGTTCATAGTCCGAGACGCAATCATTGCTCACCCAATTGGCCATTTTAAGGGTGTCTTTAGCCGAAGGATTGATGGTTATGTGTCCATAATCTTTGTTTACAATAACAACATCACCGGCGACAGCTTTAACGGCACAAACATCTTCTACTTCATCAATGCCTTTTTGCATTAAGAAGATAGCCTCTCCCTCAAGGACAATATATAATTCAGCGTGTCCTGAGCAGTGAAAGTGTCCTTTGGTTTTAACAAACTCATCGCCCATCAAAAACGGGGGAATGACGGTAATGTCGTACCTTAATCCTTTTTCTTCTTTGATTCCGCGATACATGTAATATAATTCCTGTTCGGGAACAGCTTTGGCTATTCTTTCGTCAAGAAGAACATTTTCAATATCTTTTATTTTTCTAATGTCAGGATTTTTTAATTCTATTTCCATACTCTTTTTTCTTTAAGATACCAATTTGAAACATCAACGAATCTTTTCGATGACTCGATTATTTTTTCAGTTAAAACTCCTTTTACATCCTTATCCACTAAATATAAGTAATTGGTTGTGAATAGGGGAATCGCGGGAGCATCGCTAATTATAATATTTTGTAAATCTTCCAATGTCTTTTTTCTGTTTTCGTCTTCAAAATTAGAATACTTTCTTGCTTTTTCCATTAAATCATCAGCCTTAGAACTTTGATATAAGGAAAGGTTCAATCCCGGGTCAACTCTTTGTGAAGAATGCCAGAAAGGAATTGGATCGGGAATGCCGCCTAATTTTTCTCCGAAAAGAAGGATGTCGAAATTTCTTTCTCTGATTACTTTTTTAATGTCGGTTTCATTTATCGTTTGTATTTCTATCTTTATTCCTTGCTTTCCCCATTGTTCCTTAATTAAGTTAGCGGTGGCAACCAAGGTCGGATTATCGGTGGTTTTCAAAACAAAAGATAAAGGAATTTCTTCGTTAGGAACAACGAAACAAACTTCATTCAATTTTTTAATTGTCGCACCTGCAACCTTGCCTGTGCCTTCGGTTAAATTATTAGGGGTCAGAATATCGTCTCTGTATTTTTCTTGAAATTTAATTACTGCCGCTTTGGTTTCTTGTCCGAATTGTCCGGAAATGGTTCCCGACGGATATATTTCTGAATCATTGGCCAAACATTCTTGA
>JBBACA010000017.1:0-6576 GCA_041657325.1 Minisyncoccota bacterium | reverse complement strand
TGAGAAAACATCTTCAATCGCCATCAAGAAAGGCTTAGCTGTATCTCTAACTGGTTCAGGAATGTATGCGTCTAATTTATCCATTAATTCTAAAACTTTTTGTACCCAAGGATCATCAACAGATGTGCCTTCTAAGGCCTTTAAAGCTGAACCACGGATTACTGGAACCTCGTCTCCTGGGAAACTGTATTTCTTTAATAGTTGTCTTACCTCGTCTTCAACTAGGTCAATCATTTCTGCATCTTCAACCATATCGCATTTGTTCAAAAATACGATTACTGAAGGTAAACCTACTTGGTGAGCTAAAAGAATGTGCTCTCTTGTTTGAGGCATAGGACCGTCAGTGGCAGCGACTACTAAAATCGCTCCATCCATCTGAGCAGCACCGGTAATCATATTCTTAATATAGTCGGCGTGGCCTGGACAATCAATGTGAGCGTAGTGTCTATTTTCTGTTTCATACTCCAAGTGAGCGATGTTAATAGTAACACCTCTTGCTTTTTCTTCAGGAGCTGAGTCAATTTGAGATACTGACTTCTCTGCTGTCTTTCCGTTCTTCATTGCTAAGCAATGTAATATTGCCGCACTTAAAGTAGTTTTACCGTGGTCAACATGACCAATGGTTCCCACGTTCAAGTGTGGTTTTGTTCTTGTAAAAACTTCTGTTGCCATATTTTTATATTATTTATTTTTTTATTATTTATATCCCCTTTTTCTATTATTCCGACGTAAAATAAAAAGAGCGGATTAATGTTTATAATTAACAAATCTATTTTAACCAAATTTCGAAAAAAGTCAATAACCTGTTAGAAAGGAAGGTCGTCAATCTTCAATGTTTCCGCTTCAATCTCTCGCGGGACTTTAGAGACCTGCTCGGTCTTGACTTCGGCCCTTGTCTCTTTCTTACCCTTATAATCTTCAAACTTCATGATTATCAGAGTCGGTCCGTTTTCTTGGGCCAAGATTATTTTACCTCCTTCTTCTTCGATTATCTTTTTAATTTCGTTTAGTTCCATACTATTTTCTCTTACCCTCTATTATTTCCTGGGCAACGTTATTGGGAACTTTTTCGTAATGATCGAACTCCATTGATGATGTTCCTCTTCCTTGGGTCAACGATCGAAGAGAAGTTGTATAACTGAACATTTCAGATAGAGGCACTTTGGCGTAAATAACTTTAACTCCCGGTCTGTCTTCTGTTTCTTCAATCTGTCCTCTTCTCGCTGACACATCTCCGATAACATCTCCCAAGAAGTCTGGTGGAACAACTACCTCTAATTTCATAATCGGCTCAAGCAAATGAGCTCCACCTTTTTTCGCTCCATCTTGTAAAGCCATTGACCCGGCAATTTTAAAGGCCATTTCTGAAGAGTCGACTTCGTGGAACGAACCATCCCATAAAATAACTTTCATATCAACTAAAGGATATCCAGCAACAACTCCTTTTGCCATTGCTTCTTTAATTCCTTTTTCAATTGCAGGAATATATTCTCTCGGAATGGAACCTCCTTTAATTTCATTAACAAATTCAAATCCTTTTCCTCTTTCTAGTGGTTCAAGTTTGATCTTTACGTGACCATACTGACCTCTACCTCCAGTCTGCTTAATGTATTTACATTCTGCATCAGCATTTCTGTCGATTGTTTCTCGGTATGATACTTGCGGTCTACCAACATTGGTTTCAACTCCGAATTCTCTTTTCAATCTGTCCACAATAATTTCCAAATGTAATTCTCCCATACCTGACAAAACCATTTCACCAGATTCCTGATTGGTTTCCATTCTAAAGGTTGGATCTTCTTCTTGTAACTTCTTTAATGAAGCACCCATCTTTTCCTGGTCTGCCTTGGCTTTCGGTTCTACTTGAATTGAAATAACCGGTTCAGGGAAAACAATCTTCTCCAGAACGATTGGTCCCGATTCATCACAAAGAGTATGTCCGGTAGTTGTATTTTTTAATCCGACGAAAGCAACGATATCTCCGGCATATACTTCTTCCACCTCTTCTCTTTCATTAGAGTGCATACGAAGAATTCTACCGATTCTTTCTCTTTCTCCAGAAACAGTATTTAACAAATAACCTCCTTTATTGAATTTTCCTGAATAAGCACGGGCATAAGTCAATGTTCCAACGAAAGGATCAGTTGCAATCTTAAAAGCTAAAGCTGAGAAAGGCTCGTCATCCTTAGGATGTCTTTCTATTATAATCTCTTCATTAACTGGATCATGTCCTTTAACAGCCGGAACGTCCAACGGGCTTGGCAAGTAGTAGACTACTGCATCCAAAACTAATTGAACTCCTTTATTTCTTAAAGATGTTCCAGTTAATACGGGAACCAATTTATAACTGATAGTTGCTTTTCTTAAGGCTGCTCTCAAATCTTCTATTGAAATTTCTTCTTCGTTTAAATATCTTTCCATTAGTGCCTCATCTTCGGCCACAATCTTCTCAACCATTTTGTGTCTCCATTTCTTAGCTTCTTCCATTGAAGATTCGGGAATGTCAAACTTGATAACATCCTTTCCCATTTCTCCTTCAAACTTAACGGCTTTCATTTCCATCAAATCAATAATAGCAGAAAAATCTTCTTCCTGTCCGATTGGATACTGAAGAGCAACGGCGTTAATAGTTAACTTGTCCCAGATAGATTGCAAACTCTTTTCAAAACTTGCACCCATTCTGTCTAATTTATTAATGAAACAAACACGAGGAACGTGATATCTGTCCGCTTGTCTCCATACAGTTTCTGATTGAGCCTCTACTCCGGCAACACCATCAAAAACAACTACCGCTCCGTCCAAAACTCTTAAACTTCTTTGCACTTCGGCAGTGAAGTCAATGTGTCCGGGAGTATCGATAAGGTTGATTCTGTGTTCGTTTGTTTTGTCTTTCTTTAAGTAGTCACCAGGAGACCAAAAACAAGTCGTAGCAGCAGAAGTAATAGTAATACCTCTTTCTCTTTCTTGTTCCATCCAATCCATTACAGCCGCACCTTCGTGCACTTCACCAATCTTGTGTGATATTCCGGTGTAAAACAAAACTCTCTCACTAGTTGTAGTTTTACCTGCATCAATGTGAGCAATGATTCCGATGTTTCTGTATTTTTCGATTGGATATTGGCGGCTCATAATATTTTTTATTTATTTTAGAACACAAAACCTATTTTTATTAAAATAGGTTTGTATATTAAATTACCATGCAAAGTGAGCAAATGCTCTGTTGGCTTCTGCCATCTTGTGAGCATTCTCTTTCTTTCTAACTGAATTTCCTTTGTTTTCTGAAGCTTCAATCAATTCTTCGGCTAATTTAAATCTCATCGCTTTGCCTTTCTTGTCTGCGGCTGAATTAATCATCCATTTCATGGCCAAGCTCAATTTCCTATTTCCTTTAACTTCCATTGGAACCTGATAAGTGGCTCCTCCGACTCTCTTTGGTTTTACCTCCAATACCGGAGATACATTCTGAATGGCTAATCTGAAAACTTCCAAAGGATTCTTTTTGGTTTGATCTTTAATTAAATCAAAAGCGCCATAAACTATTTTCTGGGCGACTGTCTTTTTCCCGTTAGTCATTACTTGGTTGATAAATTTAGCAACCATAATGTCGTTATATACTGAATCGGGCATAATAACTTTCTTTTTAAATTTAAGTCCTGTTGCCATATACTATTTTTTTACTGGTCTTTTAACTCCGTAAGCGCTTCTCTGTTGTTTTCTTCCTTCAACTCCGGAACAGTCAAATCTGCCTCTTACAACGTGATATCGAACTCCCGGCAAGTCTTTTACCCTGCCTCCTCTGATCATCACGATTGAGTGCTCCTGTAAGTTGTGTCCTTCGCCAGGAATATAGGCGGTAACTTCGTTTCCGTTACTTAATTTAACTCTGCAAACTTTTCTCAAAGCTGAGTTAGGTTTCTTCGGTGTAGTGGTGAAAACTTTCAAACAAACTCCCTTCTTAAAAGGTGCGTCGTATTCCTTAGGTCTGTTTTTTAATGGATTAAATCCAAAAGCAAGACCGGGAGTGTTGGTCTTAGTTTTTAAAGGCTTTCTATTCTTCTTAATTAATTGTCTGATTGTTGGCATATTTTGTATCAATAATAAATCGCAAGCGAAAATTCGCTTGTGATTAAATTATCAGATAAAAAGCTAAATGTCAAATGTTTACTTGGCTTCAGCAGTTTCTTTTATTGCGCGGTCCAACCTCCATCAACATAGAGGATATTTCCGGTCACATATTTTGAATCTTCACTCGCTAAATAGAGGGCGGCATTGGCAATATCATCTGGTTCCCCCATGTATCCCAAAGGAGTCATTCCTTCAATCATCTTTTTTAAATTCTCATCTTCTTGAACCCCCTTGGTCATCTGAGTTTTAATGAATCCCGGAGCAATAGAATTAACACGAATTCCCAATTTAGATAGTTCAAGTGCGCTGGTTTTGGTCAATTGATTAACGCCTCCTTTTGAAGCACAGTATGCTAGGGCGCCATTAAAACCGACTGCTCCCAAGATGGAAGCCATGTTAATGATCGAACCTTTAATTCCCTTTTCTTTCATTACTCTTCCGGCCGCACGAATTCCGTAAAATACTCCTGATAAATTAATCTCTATCGTCTTATGCCAAACATCATCAGTCATAGTTAAAGAGTCTCCCAAGCCTCCTATTCCGGCATTGTTGACCATTATGTCTACTTTTCCGAATTTATCGACACAAGCCTTAATAAGACTATCTACTTCAGCTGATTTGGAAACATCGCATTTAACAAAAATCGCTTTATCACTAAAACGACTAACATCACTCTCATTAACATCTGAAAAAACAACTGAGGCACCTTCCGCAACAAACATTTCGGCAATAGCTTTTCCTATTCCCGATGAAGCTCCCGTTACTACTGCCACTTTGTTTTCTAATTTCATATTTTTATATTTTATCTTTATATTTCCATTATATCATTTAGAAATAAAAAAAGAAGAGAAAAGGGTATATTTATACATATACGTATTCCAGTTTTTCTACAAAAGCTGGAACTCTTTTTCTCTCCATTGCGAGAACCTTGCTCGCTTCTCCCAGAACACCTTCATAAATATGAAGGGAATCGGAATCGTCGATGATTCTCAATATCTTGCAGTTGTTTGGAGCAATAACCTCCGAATAAAGCATGGCGACCAAGCCAATGAGGTTTCCCTGCCAGGCATTGAAAAGATCTCTCGATCTCCACTTGAAATGGACATCAACATACCCTCCCGGATAATATCTTATCCATATCCTTTGCAGGCATGGCGGAGCATCGGAACACATGTCGATATCCGGCTCCCAGGTAATCACCTGATGGCGGTTCGAGGAAATACCGCTTTCGATCTGTTCCTTGAGAAGTTCTTTCAGTTTCAGAATCTGATCGATAAATCCTCCGGGAGTCCTGTGCTTGATCAGGCGTTCAATGTAAACATACGTGAAGCGCTTTCTGTCTTCAGGTGGCAACTTGTTGTATATTTCATTGAACCACTTTCGGTCGTACTCCTTTTTGTACTCCTGAATTGCTAAATGTTTCATCCTGTAAAAAGGATGGATTTCGCAATTCTGAATCTGTTCAATCGCTTTTCCGGTCATACTGATAATCTGAACGGAATCGCGTGCTTTCTTTGGTTCTCTTGCAGAACCAAAATGAATAGAGACGCCCTGATTCATAACGGCATAAACCGCTTCAAACCAGGCCTTGTGAAAGTCATCACTCTCGATCAAAAAGCATGGGGTCAAAGTTACGTCTGCCAAAGTGACCATCTCGGGTCCATCAAAATGAGATGAACTAGATATAAAATACAATAAAGAATAATTTTAGTCAAATTTAAAATTTATGCCAAAAACAGAGAAAGAATTTTATCCGCTAAAACAAAAACCCAATTAAGTCCGTTGGGAATTATAAAAATTACAAAAAGAAGAATAATAAATCCGTATTGAGTAAGAAATCTTTTAAATTCTTCGAATCTATCCGGCAATAAGGCAAATAAAACATGCGAACCGTCTAAAGGAAAAATAGGAATTAAATTAAATAATCCCAAAGCAATATTATAAAAAACAACCGTGGTCGCAATAATTAAAAAACTTTCCGGCAAATAAACAAATTTAATAATCAAACCGAAAATCAAAGCAACCATGAAATTAGCCATCGGTCCGGCTAAAGCAACTTTCAAGTCTCCCCATCTTTGGTCATTGAAATACATCGGGTTAACCGGAACCGGTTTAGCCCAACCGATTATCGGCCCGCCCAAAATAGATAAAAAGAAAGGAAGAAGAATCGAACCGACCGGATCTAAATGTTTTAAAGGGTTTAAATCAAGTCTTCCTGCCTCTTTAGCAGTCGGATCACCCAAAGCATAAGCAACACTGCCGTGAGCAATCTCATGAATGATAATCGAGAACAAAAGAATCAATAATGTAAATATCATTAATATATCCATATGATAATATTAACATAAAAGACGAGGGGGTTGCAATTATTTAATTTTTTGGTAATATACATTACATATGGAAAAAGAATGTACAATTTGCGGAAAATCATCTTCAATGGGAGGAAGCTAC
>JBBACA010000016.1:0-6592 GCA_041657325.1 Minisyncoccota bacterium | reverse complement strand
TACCCACCGTTCGTATTTTATGAGGGGCCGATGGCTCAATTGGTAGAGCACCTCATTTGCAATGAGGGGGTTCGGGGTTCGAGTCCCCGTCGGTCCACAAATAAAGGCACCCATTGAGGGTGTTTTTGTTTATTGACAAATTATATTTTTATAGTATG
Source organism: Minisyncoccota bacterium (assembly GCA_041657325.1). Taxonomy (GTDB): domain Bacteria; phylum Patescibacteriota; class Minisyncoccia; order Minisyncoccales; family Minisyncoccaceae; genus UBA2211. The sequence continues at coordinate 6,434 of JBBACA010000016.1, read as the reverse complement.
ATTGTAATAGCAATTTGAGGTTTTATCATGGCAAAGAAACTAATGGGGAGCATTGTTATTGTTCCCAAAGGAGATCTGGTCAATAGGGATATTGTCCTTATTGCGGATAACAAATATTTTTCCTCCTTAACAGTGGGAGGGAGAGTAGTTGGCAAGGTATCGGTATACCAAGAACAGGCTTCACCCGGACGTTTGTGCCCAACAAATGTCCATGTTGTCATTCCTGCCGGCGGCTCATTAACCGGAAATATTTCTGGAGTCGACCATGTCGAGATTTCCGGAGATTATTCGGGAGACATCGATGCGGGAAGTATCAAAATTCACAAGGGAGCGACAGTGAAAGGTAGCCTCCATTGCGTTTTCTTCTACAAAGGAGAAGACACTGAAGTGGAAGCGCAAGTAACTGCTCAGGTTTGCAGAAAGCTATAACATCGTTTATAGCTCTTTTTTTATTTTTAATCTTTTGGTATAATAACTGCATTAGAAATATTAATAACCTATATGATTTTTGAGATATTAATCGTTGTTTTAGGACTTTGTGTTTTTGAGATTATTAGCAGTGTTGATAACGCAATAATCAATGCCCATGTCTTGAAAACAATGCCTGAAAAGTTCAGGAAAATCTTTTTGTTTTGGGGAATTATCTTTGCCGTCTTTGTAGTAAGGGGACTTTTGCCGTTTTTGATCGTTTGGCTGACTAATCCAAGTTTATCAATTATTGAAGTTTTTTCTTCAGCCTTCTCTTCTGCTGATAGCGGAATGATTGCTGAATCTCTTGAAGCTTCAAAGCCGTTGCTTCTTTTAGGAGGTGGTTCGTATTTATTCTTAGTATTTTTAGCTTGGTTATTCTTAGAGGAAAAGAAATGTGTTTTCTTGGTTGAGAAATTTATTCACCGCCAAGGAGTTTGGTTTTATGCCATCGCTTCTATTTTTACAACTTTAATCGTTTACTTCTCCGTTCAAATTAATCCTATTTTAGCCTTAGCGGCAACCATTGGAGTCTCCGCTTTCTTTATTACCGACGGATTTAAAAAGAATGCCGAAGAAAAAGAAAAAGAATTGCTGAGCGGGAATATGAGTGCCTGGAGCAAAATTTTGTACTTGGAAGTATTGGATGCTTCTTTCTCGATTGATGGGGTAATCGGAGCCTTTGCTTTTACCATGTCTATTCCTTTGATTATCTTGGGAAACGGATTGGGTGCTCTAATCGTCAGACAATTAACCATCAAAGGAATCGATAGTATTAGTAAGTATGCTTATTTAAAGAACGGAGCGATGTATTCAATCGGATTATTGGGAGGAATCATGACGTTGGAAAGCTTCGGCAATGAATATCCTTTCTGGATTGCTCCAATAAGCACTTTTGCTTTACTTGCGTTTTTCATGTTCCTTTCAATGAAGGAATTAAAGAAAAAACAGAAGCAAGTCGTCTGTTGATAACTAATTTGCGTGCTTTTTGTCGTCTTGGTATAATAATTGCATAATAATGTCCATTTATTCCCAGTTTCTTTTATCTCTTTTGATTTAAGGAATGCAAGAAAATGGAAAAATATATGATACAAGATTGGTCATTAATCACTATGCAGGCTTTGCAGGGAGCATGGGAAGAAATGCTTTTGTTTCTTCCGAACTTGATCGCTGCAATCATTATTTTCATTCTGGGTTGGTTCATTGCCATCTGGATTGGAAAATTAATCGCTCAGATATTGAACAAGGTTAAATTCGACAGCGTCTTTGAAAAGACTGGCTGGAGAGAGGCTTTAAGTAATGCTGACGTTAAGGTAAACCCGTCAAGCTTTATTGGAGCAATTTGTAAATGGATTCTTGTGGTCGTTTTCTTGATGATTGTAACAGACATCATGGGCTGGGTGGCTTTTGCCGGACTATTGGCAAAAATCATTGCTTGGATGCCGAACCTATTAGTTGCTATCATTATTCTAGTCGTTGCGATTATTATCGCTGACATTGTCGAGAAATTGGTTAAAGTATCAACCAAGAAAATGGGAATCAGTTCCGTCAATTTCTTGGGTTCAGTAGTTAAGGGCGCATTATATGTTTTTGCCGGCCTAGCCGTACTATTGCAATTAGGAGTTACTCCGGAGATTGTAAAAGTATTGATCATGGGCTTCGTTGGAACATTAACCTTGGCTTTGGGATTATCCTTCGGCTTGGGTGGAAAAGATGCTGCCGCTAGAATTATTGAAGATGTGAGAAAAAGAGTATCTGACAAGGAATAATTTTTTCCTAAAAAGCGCGCCGTTAATCCGGTGCGTTTTTTGTTAAAAAAAGAGCACTGTCTATTATTGAGCAGTGCCATTGAGAATAGGCCTTTTGTCGTCCGGCGGTTTTAGAATAACGAACAGTGCGCCGACGCCGCAGATGATTATCATTACCCCGGTAATAATTTTCGGAATATTGGCTATTGAGATGGCCGTTAAGAGCAGAAATAATATTCCAGAAAGAATCGCTCTTTCATTGTTTGTCTTTTGAGACAATCTGATGAAGATGATACCGATAATGCCGAGCATTAATCCGATAATCATAGTGACAAGTTCTCCATAGATGGAATAGCAGACAAAAATAGCAGTGGCGATTAAAATTAGGAATACTCCAGGAATATCAAAGTCGTTTTTTTCCATAAAGCACCTCCTGTGCTGGTTTAAGTAAACTCCTTTATTAATTAAAAGTCAAATAAAAGACGCACAGCTGTTTTAGTTGTGCGTTGTTCAATTGCTCAGTGCCATGGGGATAAATATCCCGAAGATAACGACAAGAACGCCTTCTGGGAGAGTTGGATATCTCTGAAGAAAGACCATTCCCATCGAAACTATTATTGCCAGGAATGCTATTCCGCCAATGATTTTTAATGGGGAAAGCTGGCTTCTGATTTTCATTGCCATAAGTTGTCAACCTCCTGTTTATTTTTTACCTCTTTAATTGTTAAAAGTCAAGAATTGGCAGATGTTTTTGTATGAAACATAAGGATAGCAGTAAAGAGCAGCAATCCAACAACCAATTCCCTTATAACAATGAAAATTAAAGATAAAATTAAAATAGCAATGATTAGAAAGGTTCCCAGTATTAATTTTTGAAAGAACAGATTCATAATCATACCTCCTGCTTATTCTTTAGTCTCTTTATCGCTTTAAGTCAATATTTGACCCAGAGCCTTTAATTTGTTATTTTATATCTAATGGAATCTCATGAATTAAGAAAACTTTTTTTAGATTTTTTTGCTGAAAAGGGACACAAGATAGTTCCTTCGTCTTCTCTTTTGCCGACTGACCCTTCTGTTTTATTTACCACGGCCGGAATGCAGCAGTTTTCCTTGTATTTATCGGGGAAGAAGGATCCAGTTAAAGACTTTAATTCAAGACATTTGGCTTCTTGTCAGAAATGTTTCCGAACCGGGGACATTGAAGAAATAGGAGATGACACTCATCACACTTTTTTTGAAATGTTAGGGAACTGGTCAATTGGCCAGGACGAAACAGGATATTTCAAAGAGGGAGCGATTAAATATGCAATTGAATTTTTGGTTGATACATTGAAATTGGACAAAGAAAAGATTCACGTGACTGTTTTTAAGGGAGAAGGGAATATCTCGAGAGATGAAGAAGCGATTAATCTTTGGCTTAAATACGGAATACCGGCGGAAAGAATAAAAGAATGCTCTAAGAAGGATAATTTTTGGGGTCCGGTTTCTGATACCGGTCCTTGCGGTCCTTGTTCCGAAATTCATTACGACCGAGGAGAAGAATTGGGTTGCGGTAGGCCGGATTGTGGTCCGAATTGCGAACACTGTAAACGAGTGGTTGAAATTTGGAATCTTGTTTTTATGCAATATTTTAAAAATGATATTGGAGAGTATGAATTGTTATCTCAGACAAATATTGATACCGGAATCGGGTTTGAAAGATTGTTATCGTTATTGAATAAAAAAAGCGCTTCTTACGAAACAGATTTATTTATTGATTGTATTTCTAAACTGGAAGAAATATCGGGCAAGAATTATTTAGAAAACAAAAAAGCTTTCAGGATTATTGCTGATCACATTCGCAGTTCTGTTTTTGTAATTAGTGACGGGATTGAGCCATCCAATATTGGACAAGGATATATTTTAAGAAGACTATTAAGAAGAACTATTAGATATGGAAAAACATTAGGATTGTCTTCGCAGTTTTATCTTCCTTTAATCAATATGGTGATTGATAAATACAAGGATGTTTATCTTAATATTTTTACCAGAAAAGAAGAGATCGTCGAAACGATTAAAAAAGAAGAATATAAATTTGAAGCGACTCTTGAAAAAGGACTATCAATGATTGAAAAGATGCTTTTGACGAAAAAAGAATTAACTGGAGAAGAAGTCTTTGATTTATATCAGAGCTATGGATTTCCCTTGGAGTTAACGCAAGAAATTGCAGAGGAAAAAGGAATTTCAATCAATGTCGATGAATTCAATGCTGCTTTAGAAAAACATCAAAGTATTTCTCGAGCCGGAGCCGAAAAGAAATTCGGAGGAGTGGGGAAGGATGCAGGAGAAGAGGGAGCTAAGCTGCATACCGCCACTCATTTGCTCCATGCGGCTTTAAGAAAGGTTTTGGGTAGTCATGTTGAACAGATGGGTTCGGATATCAACGCGGAAAGATTAAGGTTTGATTTCAAGCACACGCAGAAAATGACGCCGGAAGAAATTAAACAAGTTGAAGACTTAATTAATTTAAAAATCAAAGAAGATTTAGAAATCAAAAAAGAGGAAATGAGTTTAGATGAAGCTCTTAAATCAGGAGCAATAGCTTTCTTTAAAGAAAAATATCCGGACACGGTTAAAGTTTGGACGATACATAATCCTCAGACCGGAGAAGTATTTTCTAAAGAAATTTGTGCCGGCCCTCATGTTGAAAAAACAGGGCAGTTGAAATCTTTTAAAATAATCAAAGAAGAAAGTTCCAGTGCCGGGGTAAGAAGAATTAAAGCAATAGTAAATCAATAAATATATGGTAAAGAAAATATACGACATTATTCCTCCTGAACATCAAGCGGAGAAGCACGAAGAATTAGCCAAGGAATGTTCTGTTCGAGAGCCGATAAAAAGAACCAGGAAAAGATTCCCTTTTATTCCTTTCTTGGTAATGATTATTTTATCTTTAGTGGGAATATTTTTCTTTTTCCCGGCTACGGCAGATGTTTTTATTACTCCTAAAACCGAAGAAGTTACAATTGAAGCCAGTCTTACCATTAATACGGCCGAAGCGGTGATTAATTATGAAAACAATGTTGTTCCGAGTATAGTTTTTACCGATAAAAGAGACGGTTCAATGAGTTATAATTCCACTGGTACCGATGATAAAGCGAAGAAAGCAACCGGAACGATAAAAGTATTTAACAAAATCAGTCCGGCCAAGGCTTTGAGTTTAATTAAAGGAACTAGATTTATGTCCAGTACCGGAGAGTTGATTTATAAATCAGACGCCGCCTTTACCGTTCCTAAAGCTGTTTCCGGTTCCGTTCCCGGTTCAGTTGAAATTAAGGTTACCGCAGCCGAAGCCGGTGAGAAATATAATATTTCTTCAACAATTTTCTCAGTGCCCGGTTTAAATGGTTCTGAATATTATTCAAATATTTGGGCCGAATCGGTTACCCCGATGACCGGAGGAGAAGAATCAAAAGTAAAGATTGTTACCAGTAACGATATTCTTGCGGCTAAGGATGAATTTGAAGGACAGTATGACGAAGAATCAAAGCAAGCTTTAATCGCTACCATTCCTCAGGGATACACTTATTTTTCTGAAGACATTAATCCGATAATTAGTAACTTATCGGTCAGTGCTGCTGCCGGGGATGAATTGGATTCATTTAATGCCGCGGGACACATTGAAACTGAAGTCACTGTTTTTAGAGATGAAGACGTGAATAAATTAGGGGAGTCCTTATTATCTAAAGATATTTCCGAATTAAAAAAAATGGTTCCGGGAAGTGTGACTTACGAAGTAAAAGAAAAGAAATTAAATAAGGACGGAACAATTTCCTTGAATGTTGTTTATAAGGGAAGGATTTATTCAATGCCTGACAATGCTTTATTGTTAGATAGCCTGAAGGGTAAGGATACTAATTATTCAGTAAATCTTTTATCAAACATCCCGGAAATAGAGAAGGTGGAGATTAAGCTTTCTCCGTGGTTTAAGCTAAAAATCCCTAATGATGAAAAAAGAGTAAACATTCAATTGAAGTTTTAATATTTACACAAATAATAAATCGTGGTAAAAAGTAGGTAATAGCCGAAAACGCTTGAATCTCTTGACCAAAAGCGAAAGTTTTGCTATTGTCTTAATATCTTTCAAATGGTAAAACAAGACGACAAGATTAAAAAAGAAGGAGTTGTATCAGAGAGCTTGCCTGACGGCTTTTTTAAGGTGCGACTAGATGACGAC
>JBBACA010000015.1:0-7173 GCA_041657325.1 Minisyncoccota bacterium | reverse complement strand
CTCGGCCCGAACCGTTGGTCTCATTTGATTCGATTTTGATTCCGTTATTCAATGAACGCTTGATGCAAAATCCCAAACCCCTGACAACCTTCTGCTTATTTAAAACCTCCTCGGTAATCAATCCCGCCTCTATCAAAAATCTTGATGGTTTTTTCAAATCTTTCCCTCCATAATCATCCGCCCAAGTTAAAAACGATCCTTTTTTGGCTCTGGTCAAAGCGACATAGAACAATCTTCTTTCCTCTTGAATATGAGAGTCTCCCTCGGGTAAAACTTCTTTAATCAAAGCCCCGGGAATATCTATCGGGTCTCTTTTTTGGTCTGAAGGAAATTTTCGAGAAACCAAATTGGCTAAAAACACATATTTGAATTCCAATCCCTTTGAAGAATGAACCGTCATTATTCTGATTGCATCAAAACCGGAATCCACGCTCATCCTCAAAGAGCCTTCTTCTCCCGCTTCCAATTCCATCTGCAGGTTTTCAATGAAAGAAAGAAGCTTGCCATCAACCTGAGAATTTTCAAAATTCTTAATCTTTTCAAAAAATTGATCAATCATTTCCCATTTCTTTAAACTTTCCTCGCTGTTTTCCGGAATATATTTGGCATATTCCAAGTCATTGATTACGTTGATAAAAACCTCGCTGGCACTCTTTTCTTTTGCCAATTTGTAGTGCTTTCTCAAATTATCAGCCAATTTCCTTAATTTAACTTTCGTGTCGGAAGTAAACTTGCTCAATAAATGAGCATCTCCTATTGCTTCAAAGACAGGAATGCTTTTCTTGTCGCTATATTGGATTATTCTTGAAACTTCTTCCGGAGAGAAATCCATCATCCTTAAAACTCTGTAAAAATTGGGTGAATCGTAGAAATCGAGAACAATCTTGAGATAAGAAATCAAATCAAGTATCAAAGGATTGGTGTACAGCCCTTTTGAAGAAACGAATTGATAAGGGATGCCGGCTCTTTCCATGGCCCGGCTGAATCCGTTGGCCGAATCATTGGTTCTGGTCAAAACGGCGAAATCGGAGAAAGTCGCTTTCTTGTCTATTTCTTTTATCTCCCAAATCTTACTGATTACTCCCGTCAATTCGTCATCAAGAGTTTCAAAACCCAAAAGCTCAATCGCTCCTTTTTTCCCTTGATTGCTTTTAAGTTTTTTATCCACCTTTTTAAATGTCTTCAAATCTATATTCCTTTCTTCCGCCCTCTTGGCAATCTCTTCTATTTCATTGAGCTGATATTCCAAACGATTAGGATTGTTCAATTGGATAAAATCATATGCCAAATCCAATATGTTTTGAAAAGACCTGTAATTCTCGGTCAAAACTATTTCCTTTGATTCGGGATAATCATGTTTAAATCTCAAAACATTATTAAAAGAGCTTCCTTGAAAACTCATGATTGACTGGTCATCATCTCCGACGACAGTGATGTTGTTTTCCGGGTAGGCCAATTTTTGCACCAATTCGTATTGAACCCAATTGGTGTCTTGGAATTCATCAACCATGATATAGCGAAACTGCTTCCTGTATTTTTCGAGAATCTCCGGCCTTTTCTCAAAAAGTTTCAAAGTGTAATTAATCAGATCGCCGAAATCAAGAACATTGTTGTCCAATAATAATTTCTGATAAACATGATATGCCTCGGCCACTTCTTTTATCCTCTCGTATTCTTTCTGTTTGTCGCTCAAATCTTTCTTCTCTTTTGATTTAACCGATTTGGAACCGACAGGAATGTCGTCCATGTTCAATTTCAAAGAATCAGCGTGCTCCAGATAATTTTCCGGATAAATGCCTTCATTCTTGCAATGTCCGAAATGAGAAACCAAGGCCTGGATAAACTTGGTCGGATTACCTAAGGGGCGGTACTCTTTTAAAAAATTAAACTTATCTAAATTCTTCCTGATTAAAATCCAGCTTCCGGTCTGCTCCAGCAGCTTGTAGTTCGTCGGTATCCCTATTAATAATCCGTATCTTTTCAAAATCCTGTCGCAAAAAGAATGGAAGGTGGAAATCCATAAATCGTAATAGCCGAAAGGAAGGAGCTTCTCCACTCTTTCTTCCATTTCTCTGGCTGCCTTTTCGGTAAAAGTTACCGCTAATATTTCTTCCGGCTTAATCCCCTTTTCCGATATCAAATAGGCTATTCGGTGCGTCAAAACCGTTGTTTTGCCCGTTCCCGCCCCGGCAACGATTAAAAGCGGGCCTTGATCAAAGGTAACCGCTTCTTTCTGTCCTTTATTCAATTTAGACAATAAATCAACATCCATAATACAGTTATTATATCTTAAATAGAGGATGGGTTCAATTACCTGTTTTTCATATTATTCAACAGGTTGATTGCCGATAAGACATGCTCTTTATTGAAAATAAAAGAGCCGTGGTCTCCCTCGGTTGAGATAAAATAATCAAAGTTTTCTTTGTTCACCCTCTTATTAACCTCCCTTAAGGGAAACACTTCGTCGTCGGAGCCGCAGATAAAGCCAATCTTAATTCCTTTTCTTTTAAGCTGCTTTGTCAGTTCAAAAATATTAGCATTGGCACAGGCCAGTATTTCTTCATATGAAAGGCCGGGATTTTTAATGCCGTATTTAAAAATCTCGCTTAAATATTCAAAGAGCGAATCTTTCTTTGAATTTCTATTTTTTGAAAACTCTTTAATTCCCTCGTTAACGACGAATCTTTTAACCAGTTCTGATGGTGAATCATTCTCTACCGTTCCGGCGGGAGAGATAAGAACTATGTTTCTTATCTTTTCCGGAAAATAAAGAGCGGCGATAGCTAAAACAATCGCACCCTCAGAGTGACCGATTGCATCAACCTTATTAATTCCTTTTTTATTCAATGCCTCGATAATGGACAAAGCCTTCTGCAATTCTACGACTGGGATATCGATACCGCTTTCCTTTATTTTCTTTTCCCTGGAAAAAGAAACTGTTAAAACTTTTCTACCTTCACCGACAATGGCTTCCAAAGCTTCTTTCTGTGATTTTGGAGTTACTCCCCATCCCGGAGAAACAAAAATTGGAACATCTTCTTTTGGCTTAACGGGATTAATTTCTACAATATTATCATCTTCAATGAAATCATATTTTTCCAATAAAATTTCTGCTTCGCTTCTGGCTTTTTCATACGCTTCATCAAATTTTCTATTCTTATTAAAAAAGAAGTTGAAAATATTCATAAAATTAATCTTTCCTCATGAAAAATTCTCTTTCTCTGGGACTAAACTTTTCTATTGAATATCTCAACATAGTTCTCGGCATCTTTCGATGGTGCTTATTCAAAAAAGAAACTTCAACTTCTTTGTTTCTCTTTCCCAATTCCCTAAGCATCCAGCCAACCGCCTTATGGATTAAATCTTGCTCGTCTTTTAATAATATTTCGGCAATTTTTAAAATATCCTTATAATCTTTATTCCTTAAAAAAGTGAAAGTCGAAAGAACGGAAATCCTTCTTTCCCAAAGATTCTTTGATTTGACCAAAGAATATAAAATTTCTCTTTCTTTTTTCTTGTCCAAAAGAAAATCTCCAACTATACCAGGAGCGGTCAAATCAACCAAATCCCAATTGTTTATTCTCTTCGCATTCTTTAAATAGAAATCAAATATTTCCCTCTTGTTCTCCGCCTTCTTGTATTTTTGGACCAATATCAATAATCCGGTCAATCTGCACTCATGGAATTCGTCATTCAACAATTCTTGAATTTCTTTCAACTCCGCATCTTTAAACTTCTTGACAATATCCCTTTGAACGGGAACTTTTATTCCCAAAAACACATCGCCTTCCCCGTACTGCCCTTTTCCGGTTTTAAAAAAGCGCGACAAATGTCTTGCCTGCTCTTTATCCCCATTCTTCAATAATTCTTTTTTTACGATAGAAACTGCCATAATGCTCCGATTAAACATAGTATTCCGAAGATGAGGGTAAACTTGGAAAAATTAACTTTCTTAGAAAAATCCAGCAAAAGCTTCAAAGATAAAAGTCCGAAAACAAAACTGGCAATCAAGGCCGGCCAAGAAACAACAGCCATCGCCGGGTTTTTTATATAAAGATAGAGAGAAGAACCAACTACGACCGGAACGGAAATAAGATATGACCTCCTTAATATTTCCGAGGGATTGTCTTCGGTCAAAGAAAGAGCGAAAACGGTTGAACCGGAACGAGACACTCCGGGAATGGCCGATAAGGCCTGTAATAATCCGACAATCACCGAAGACAAATCTTTATTAATATTCAATTTGATATTCTTCTTCTGGAACCAGGAAGTCAGCAATAATCCCAAACCCATCAAAGCCAACAACCCCGAACCCATGGTAACATTTTCCGCAAGCTTGTAAACAAAAAATCCCAATCCTCCGGAAATGATTGTTACGATAACAAAAAATCTCAAAAACTCTTTGTTCTTAAAAGAAATCAAATCAATCCAATCTTTCCAGAAATAAACGATTACCGCCAAAAGCGTTCCGATATGCAGGAATAAAGCCAAATCAACACTGTTGAAATCTTTAATTAAAAAACTGGAGAATAAAGCAACCACACCTTCGCTCGAAACCGGTATCCATTCAAACACTCCTTGCAAAAAACCCAATAAAATATATTCCCACATATTATTTTTCTATTTTAACAACTCTGTATTTATTATATCTATCTTTTAAAAATTCGAACTTCGAATATTTATCTTTAATGATTTCTTCAATTAATTCTTTCTGCCCCGGATCGAATTCCATATAGATGACTCCGTTTTCTTTCAAGTAATCTTTGGCGTTATTCAAAAATATTCTGATTATTTCCATTCCGTCGCTCCCTCCGTATAAAGCGATGGCCGGTTCAAACATTTTAACATCTTCTCCGACTTCGTCTTTTCTGCTTTCGGCGACATAAGGAGGATTGGCTAAAATATAATCGTACTTTTTTGAAATATTGGAAAAAATATCTGTTTCAATCAAGTTGAATCTTTCTTTCTCTATTCCATTCTCTCTCGCACTTTTTTCAATCCCTTTTAAAAAAGAATTTTCCCTGTCTCCGAAATCACAAATTGAGTTAGGAACATTCTTCAAAACAGCCAAACCGATACACCCCGAACCGGCGAACAAATCCAAACACTCTCCTTTTATCTCGCCAATCGCTTTTTTAACCCAATCTTCGGTTTCTTCCCTGGGTATCAAAGGACGGAAAGATAAATCAACCTTAACGCCTAAAAATTCCTTAAAACCTCTTTTGTAGTCTTCGGGTAATTCCATTTTAAACAATCCAAATGGCGACTAAAATACCGATTAAAATCCCTCCGATAATTTCCAAAATACTGTGACCCAGAACTTCTCTCAATTTCGCCATATCCTGCCCTTCTTCCTCGTTAAACATCTCTATCAATCTATTCAATGATTGTGCCTGCTTTCCGGCCGCACCTCTGATAACCTTGGCATCGTAAATCATGAAAAATGCAAGAATAATAGCGATAGCAAAAAGACCCGAATCAAATCCGTATAATAGTCCTATCGAAGCGGCCAAACCGGAAACAGTGGCGCTGTGCGAAGAAGGAAACCCTCCCGGCAAAGAATACAAATCAAACCTGAATTTCTTCTGCTTAAAAGTTAAAAGCAAAGCTTTCATGCTTTGAGCCAGAAACCAGGATAAAAGAGCTGCGTTGAACGGCTTATTCATTAACAATTCTCGTATTGCATCTATATGTATCATATTGATATATTATCAAATTTTATCCCTAATATCAAAGATTTTACTCGACTCCTTGAATCCCTTTATCATCTTGACTTTAGTCTGAGGCAAATCAAAATACCCGGCCAACAATTCAATGATTCTCTTGTTGGCCATGTTTCTTTCCGCTTCCGCCTCGACAAAAACATCAAAGCTGTCTTCTTTCTTCTTGACTACTTTATCTTCCTTGGAACAAGGAAAAGCTTTCACCTTAATCAGCATATTTTTTTAATATCTTAAAATCTTTCTTCAGAATCTTTTTCATATTCGGATTATATATGGCCACGGCCGGATGATAAAAAGGAATAACCGTATTTCTTCCCTTAAAAACCTTGCCGTGAACCTTGCTGATGACATCAATGTCTTCAGTAAACCCGAACATTTCCATGATAAAAGCCATTGAATATCTGCCCAAAGGACAAATCACTTTGGGTGAAATGATTTCAACCTGTTTTTTAATATATTGACTGCAGGCTTTTATCTCTTTCTCTTCGGGGTCCCTGTTTTGAGGTGGACGGCATTTAATAATATTGCAAATGTATACTTTCTCCCTGTCTATCTTGGCCGACTTCAAAAGTTCGTCCAAGAACTTTCCCGACCTTCCGCAAAAAGGAATTCCCGTTGCGTCTTCTTTTGCTCCCGGAGCTTCTCCGACAAACATTATTTTAGCTTTAAAACTTCCTTGTCCGATAACCGGAGCATTTCTTTTCTTGCACAAAACACATTTTTTGCAAACCAAAACATCTTTTTCCAACTTCCTTAATTCTTTTTCCTTTTTGGTAAGCATAGGAAAATATTAACATAATTTGAGATAACAAAAAAGCCCCTTCCGGGGCTCTTGAATCAGTTTATCTTCAACAGTTCGACTTCAAATATCAAAGTGGCTTTAGCGGGAATCGGTCCATATCCGTTTTCGCCATAACCCAGAGAATAAGGAATGGTTAATTTTCTCTTTTCCCCGACTTTCATATTAAGCATTCCCTGCTCCCAGCCTTGGATGACCTGTCCGGCTCCCAAGGTGAAAGTAAAAGGAGTTCCCCTGTCCACGCTTGAATCAAACTTCGTTCCATCTTCCAAAGTTCCGGTATAGTGAACGGTCAATTCATCTCCGTTCTTTGACGGTTCGCCTGCCCCTTCTTGCAATACTTCTATTTTTACCTCATCCATATTTGTTGTACTGTTCTGCTCTGTTGTCGGCGCATTCAATTCTTTCGGCCTCATCATAAGGAAGAAAGCCAAAGCAATAACCAGTAATATAATTATTACAGTAATAATTTCTTTTTTGATGTCTCCTTCCATATTATTGAATTTCGTACGAGACGTTAACCGTTACCTCAATTTTATTCTCTCCGACCACGATTTGCATATTGCTTCCTGTTCCGGCAGTCGCCTTGTCTGTGGCACTGAAGGAAGGAGCGTAATATGACTCGGTGAAGCTGACCGGTTCTCCCAACCT
>JBBACA010000014.1:0-12480 GCA_041657325.1 Minisyncoccota bacterium | reverse complement strand
CCAACTACCGATTGCTTCGTCACATATATTAAGTTCCCAATATTTTTCTCTCGTTAGCATAAAACAAGAACCTTGTAATGACATTGACTCGGTCAATCCTGTTTCTTCTAACATCTTCTTATATTCTTCTCTTTTCGTATATTCATTAAAATATTGAAAGTGTGGATCTTGATCAAAGCAATAAGAATTACTTTGTGGTTTTAATTTTCCAATCCATATCATTTTTCTTCTTATTTTTTTTGTTTCTCCACAATCAGGACAAACTTCTGGGGTCGGACCTTGATATTTTTTCCAACCGCATTTATAACATTTCCAATCATAAGCCCATAAATTTCTCATTGTCGGAACCATAGTCCAATTATCCTTCATTTCGTTTATTAATTTTTTATCAAATCCTTGATCAAATGAACAATGAGCATCTACTTTCATAACATACTTTGCTCTAGATAACTTAGCACATAAATTTGTCATTGCCCTCTGTCCTATCGAAACTGAAGAATAAATAACATTTACTCTAGGATCATTTAATATTTCTGAATTGTCTTTGACACCATCAAGTCCTACTATAACTTCCGTATCATCTTCAATATGTTCTAAAATGTCTTGAACTGTTCTTCCAAGAAACATCTCATTCCTACTAGGAATTAAAATTGACAATTTTGGCATAATAATTTTTCGTTTACTTCTAATAGTTTATTAGTAAGTTCTGGTTTATATCCTTGAGATTCAGCCCAGCTTGCCCAACCATATACATCCTTTGGAATACATTTAGAATTAAAACCTCTTGCTTCTGGATAGATAAATGTAAACCATAAATTAAATCTAGGGTCGTCCCCATACACCGCATCCCTAATTGTATAGTAATCTACACCGGCTGCTTGACATACATCATACAATTCCTGACATTGAGCCACCTTAAATGCTATCGCCCGATTTTCTGTCATTTTTATAATTTCTGCTTCGTAATTACTAACTTGTCTAATAGTAACATTAGCATTATAGCATCTTTGATAAAGTTCAATAACCTTTCGTCTATTTTCTGGCTTTCCTCCAATAATAATAAATGGTCTAGACTTTTGATCTGTCATTGGATGATTAACAGTCTCTCCTAAATACTCTGGCTGAAAAACAATATTCTTTCCTAATTTCTCTAACTTATCACAAGTTCCAGGCATTACAGTTGACCGACAAATAATTAAGTCTTCTTTACAATTTGTTATTACTTCTTCAACAATTGATGTATCAAGTTTACCATCTTTAAGAGGAGTAGGAACGCAGATAAATGCTACATCACATTTTAAATCAAATTCCATCCCCATAATCGGATCGTGAATAAATGCGTCAGGAAATAAAGTGTGCATTGCTTTTCCAACCCATCCATAACCATAAATTTTTACTTTCATACTTTTATTATTTTAAACTTTTTAATTTTTTAAAATTACTAACAACAGATGTCCAGGGGCGACATTCAGTCCAGTGATATTGATATTTAAATACATTCCAAACTCTTTCCCAATTATATTCTTTATCGTGATCTGGTTCTGTATCATGCATTACTATATAATCTGCCGTATCTTTAAATCTAATAGCTATTTCTGCTCTTGTCATTGAAGGATGATTATCAATAAATATAACCCCTCTTTTAGTTTCATAATCTAATTTCTTCCAGTCAGATACTAATCTAATACGATGAGTTTGGCTCTGAAACTGCTTAGCAAAATCGTAATATTCCTTATCATCTTCATAGCTAATAAGATTTCTTTTATACTCTTTACAGAGCCAATGTAAAATCGGAGTACTAAATGGACCAACACCAACTTCGACAACATCACCTTTACTACATTGAATAACTTTGATCAATGTCATCATATGGGTTGTCCAATTTTTTCTCAGACTTGTTCTCATAATATTGTTTTCTTAATTTTTTAATATTTCCCCAGACAGGCAATTCCCTCACTCTATCTTTTTTTATTACATTTGTTATATTTCTTAATCCATTTCCTGTTTTAAAACTAACACAGGGGTCTCCAGTAAAAAAATATGGTTTAAGATTCATTAATGGACTATTTCCTGCCTTCCCGATATTTAGGGGTCCGTCCCACCATTCAGGTTGTCCTTTTAGATATTTTTCGTATTCTTTAATCAATATATCTCTTTTACAAATCTGAGCACCTTCTGATGATTTTTTTCTCCAAAACCAATTTCCAAATTTACTATCCATTACAATCCAGACATTTTTATAGATATAGAAATCTTCTTTAGGAACTAATTTAAAGTAATCTTTAGGATAAAGAAAATCAGATTCAGCAAATATGATATAAGATGTTTTGGCTTCTTTAGCACCAATTAATATCTGTCTCCATTCATTAAGGTATGACCAACCAACATTACCAACACAAATATTTTTTCCTAGATCCATTGGCTTATGCGATACACTTATTATTGGTATATCGCTTGCTTGTTTTTTTAGATTATCAATTATCTTTTTTTCAAATTCTGGAGATTCTCGATTTGCTGTATAATAGACGATTGTAAAATTATTCATACTTTTTAACTAAATCTGATGCCTTTCCCCAAATCGGAATATCATACGCCTTTATCGGTCCATACGATTTTCTATGAATTCTTTGTCTTAATTCTGAAGCAGCCTCATGATTAAAATGTATTATCGAAAACTTATTAAATACATCTTCAGATTTTCTTTCTGTAACCTTAAGATTTCTTTCAACCATTCCTCTTCCTAATTCTCCAACTATATTTTCAGGAATTCCGTTTGGCCATTTAGCAAATCTCTCTTCAAGAGCTTCAATAAGAAGTTCACGAGGAGCGATTAACGAACAATTACTACGACGATTTCTCCAGTGATATATTGGTTCGTTCCAAGTAAATAATGCTAATCTATTTTGGTCGTAAGCAAATACATCGTCAGCAGGTCTATGAAAAGTAAAATGTGATTCATGATAAAGAGCATCATCTTCTGCCACTGCTACATATTTTGTCTTAGCTATCTTAGCAGCTCGTAACATCTGAACATAAATATTATGAGTACACTTTTTACCGTCATCTATAATATTTAAACCAAAATCTAATGGTTTCCTTGATACACTTATTAAAGGTGTATATCCTATTGCTTCTAATAATATATCTCTTTGAAAATTAGCAAACTTTTCTGGTATCAGATTAGCTGTTAAATATATAACAGTCATATCTGGTATTATTTTCTTTTCCATATTATTTAAATTTTTTTACTAAATCTTCTGCTTTTCTCCAAATAGGAATATCATAAGCTCTGATAGTTCCAAGTTCTTTTGTATGTCTTCTTTCTAATCCCTTCCCTGAGTTATCTCCGGTAAAATAATCGTGATCAAATTGTACAACTGGTTCTATTGTTTTAAATTCCATTACCTTTCTTGGTGTTACTCCTAATCTAGATTCATAATATCCTAATTCTCCCGCCATTGCTGATGGTATATTCTTCATATCATGTGGATACTTAGCAAATCTTTCCTCTAGCGCTTCTATAACTAATTTTCTGGGAGCAATTAAAACTGCGTTAGTTCTTATAAAGTTTTTTAAAGAATAAATAGGTTCTCCCCAAGTATACAGCGTCCATCTCGTCATATTATATCCAAACGTGTTTTCTGGTCTAAATCTAGTAAAATGTTCTTTAGTATAAAGTGTATCATCCTCTGCTACTGCGATATATTCAGTAGTTGCTAACTTAGCTCCTTGTAATACTTGCCAATAAATATTCGAACTACTTTCAGGTTCTATTTGTAGGATATTAGTATGTTCTGTTTGTATTCTAGAAATAGTAAGTATAGGATATTCACCAGCCGCATTCTTTAATATATTCAATGATATTCTGCCCATTCTTTAGGAACTTTATTATTCGTTAGAAATATTATAGTTAAATCTACCATTTTGTTTTAATTCATTATAATAATCTCCCCACATATCCAAAGAATACTTAAAACAAGCTTCATTGTTTGACGGATTTTCTTTTGTTCCATTATTATGTGTTCTATTGAAATCTCTGTGTTTATGTGCGTACCAAGTATTTTTATTAACCATTAATTTTCCGCCAGCCTTCCAAGTCTTAAAAACCATTTCATGACTATCTTGATAAAGTGGTCCATATCCTTCAGTTTGTAATTCACCAATAACTTTATCCCACCAAGATTTCTTCATTATCCAACAACTTCCTTGCATTCCAAAAGTTTCATCAATCATTATATCTTTTCTTTCTTCAGCAAGTTTCTTGTTCTCTACTGCACTAAACTTCTTTCCAGAACCAGATTCAACAATCTTTAAATCTCCATAATCAACAGGAACAATATCCATTACTTCCCATTTTTCCGGATTAAGAAAATATCTTCGAGGAGTTACTATCCAGTTATCTTCAAAAGTTCCAGTTAAGATTTTATCAAATCCTTTTCCAAATGAACAATGTTCATCTGTTCTCATTATAAATTCCCCGCTTGCTATAGATACACCAGCATTAATAGCGCCTCTCATTCCTCTATTTTTCCCAAGATGTAATGTTTTAACTCTAGGATCTTCTTTTAAAGGAACTTCAGGAATATATCCATCAAAAACAGCAATAATTTCTATTTCTCCTTCTGAATTTTCAAGTAATGAATCTATCGTTTTTTGTAATAACGGATCTTTCCAGCTTGGAATTATAACTGATATCATAAGATTAAATTAATTCATCTTTTAAATTCTTTTTTTCAAACATATCCCATTGCTCTTGAATAAGAGGTTTAATTAATCCTTCCGTCTTTCCGTTTGTTCTTACTAACCAGGTAGCAAGTATTTTAGCTACATCATCGACGAAAATAAATCCATCAAGATACATTCCAAACCCACCCACACCTGAAACTAATTGAACTAATGTATTATTTTTTAATTCTGGCTTTTCCATAGATTTTTCTGTTATATTAATTTTTAATGCTATTGGATAAAAATCTGAAACTGCTCTGATTTGTTTAAACTGTGGCTGATATTGATCAATAATAGTAATAGAAGAATATTGCCCAAATCCGATGGCGTGTCCCGATTTTCCTGGTTGTGGACTATAATATTTATCTCCGTTCTTATACCAAGCCAATATATAAACCTGAACTACTCCTTCTTGACTAGCTTTTTCCAAGTCTTGAAGATTAACCCATTCATACTGAATATCAAAGATTTCAGAGAATTCTTTAGCCCATTTATCGGCTTCTGGATTAATAGTAGATTCATCATATAAATTAGCCTTTGTATTCTTTATTGGGTCTTTTTCTTCGAGATTCCAATCACAGAGAACAAGAGGGGCAAGACCTCCGTGTCTCGCACAATATGCTACATTTCCCCCAGAATTACCATAATTAGGATCTGTTCCTGATCTTATAGCTAAATATCTATTAGAAAATCTTACTCTTCCATTTAACCAGAATGGACTTTTTTTAAGCCAATTTAATTTACTATCATGCATTGTTCCTAATTCTATCCATCTATCAAAGAATACCTCGCATTGATTAGCAAATGATTCTGACACACACCAATAGGCATCGAAGTATCTCCCTATTTGACTTTCAAATACTGGGGCATAAAGCAAACATCCATTCGGAAACATTTTAACACTCTTTATTCCAGTATTTAATCCATATTGAAAATCAGTGGATTTTAAGACTGGTTTTAATGCGCCTTGTGGTTCCATATTATTTTATTTCATCCTGATGAAGGAATAATAATTTAATTATAGCTTCATTTTGACTTACTAGTGTTCCTTTTATTATTTGTTCTTCATCTTCAAGATTAGAAATTTTAACCAATGCCGCTTCCATATGAGCTTCATGATTTTCTTTGATTAATGCGATATCTAACTGAATTTTAAAGAAGAATGCTAAAATTGGAATCATTACTATAATTATTCCATAAATCATTTTAGTTTTACTAATAAGAACATTTTCAACAGTATTTTCTAATCCTTCATTTGTTACTACTTCTGTTGACATAAATTTTGTTCTAATCTTTATTATAAACTAATTTTCCCGTAGCCACACTTGCTGACCCGAAGATAAGTAACGACATAGCATTTATATAAAATGCCGCATTAGTATCTATTACACCAGTTGTAACTAGATATGCTGATGTCGTTGTAATTAAACCAGCAATGATACTTTTCTTTCCACTTAACCAAGTTAAGATTGTTTTTAATGTTTCCATATAATTTATTACTAATTAAACTAATTATTTTACGACGGAGAACTCGAAGGACTCGTTGAAGGCGACTCAGAAGCACTAGGAGAAGATGAAGGAGAAGTTGAAAGGGATGAAGATAACGAAGTACTAGGAGATTCTGAAGTACTAGGTGAAGATGATAATGAAGTAGACGGAGAAGTAGATCTAGAACTCGAAGGCGAAGTGCTAGGAGAGATGGAAGAACTTAATGATGTAGAAAGAGATGTACTAGGAGAAAGAGATGTACTTGGAGAAGTCGAAAGAGAACTCGATAAAGAACTTGAAGGTGAAGAAGACGGACTATTCCAGTCAGAATTAGCAAATGAGAATGTCGCCCTAACACTTAATCTATAACTAGCAGCTGTTAATGTTGATTCTGTTGTTGCTTTCTTTCCATAAATATTTCCTGTACGATAATCTACAACATACTGCCCATTAGATAAATTTTCTGTTAATCCAGTAAGGGCTTCAAGGGGTGTCTTATAATCCATTGCTTCAAAACAAGCGTCTTCTAACTCTACTTCTTGTGTAAGTGCTGTACTAGTAAAATATAATGATGTATTTCCTTTTGAAGCAACACCTAATCCAAATGTGCTTAAAATTGGACTATAAGCAGTTTTTCCAAAAACTGAAGTTCCGGCTGCCTGACCACCATCAATAGTGTAAACTCCTGAATTTAAATAATACAATTGTATTGTTTCAGCAGACCTTACAACATGACGATGAGATGAATAAATATCATCTGTAGGCATTCCCCGTCTTGGAGTAATTTTTCCTTGTTTATCCATTAACATATGATTGTAACAATTTAATTTTTCTTTCAGAAAGTCGAATTAGATTCGCCCCCCTTTCGTAACAAAGATCAAATTGTTTTTAATTAAGTAAAATACTTTCACCACCAACTTCCCAGAAATCTGCGATATCTTTAGTCATTCTATCATCTTCTTTTTGATTTCGGATATCTGAATTATTACGCATACATTTTCCAACAATATCAAATTTTCTAGTATCCATTTTAATTAATCTATCTATTATCCATCTAAAACTTCCAGAATATTTATTCTTTATCTCTATGATTTCGAATTCCTTTTGACTATTAAATGGACTTTGACGAATAATTTGAATAGAACCATCTAAATTTTTTTTAACTTTAAGTAATTTATCATACTTTTTTATATCTCTCATACTATTCATAATTACCATTGATATCTTCAAGATAAAAATCATAAGTAGTAGTTGTAGTTTCAGGTTTAATAAATATCTGCATTAAAATAGCATTATTTATTATAAATAATTCTTGACCAGTTCCTAGAATAGAAACAATATTTTCTGGTTTTGAATCAATTAGAATCATACTACAAACTATTTGTTAGTTCTTCAATCTTCTGAGAATTTTTTAATTTATCTTGTTTTTCTTCTGATTTTTGTACTTTAGTTTCTTTAGTCTGTTTGATAATTTCTTGTGAAATCTTAGATTTAACTTCAATACGGATATCTTCAGTTTTCTTTTCTGTAACTGTAGTAATATCTTTATTCCATTTTCTAGCTTTATTAAGAATAAAAAGTCCTAAAGTTTCAGAAAAAACTTCAAATTCTCCTGATGGAATTTTATAATCCTTTCCACAAAAAACTACGATAAATTCTTCTGTATTATTTTTTAATTTCATATACTTGTTAAGTTAAACTACAAGGCTGTTCTAACGCGACACTTAGCTTATTTCTCGAAAGTAGATATCTACTATAATAAGCACCAGGTAGTTTTATTTATTATCTATAAAACGAACTTTTATAAGTGATGATATAATCATCAATTATTTCGACAGTTTGTTCAGGTCTAAAGCAATGTCTAGCAGTTACGATAGATGTTGAATCAATATTTTGAGGTTTGACAACACCATTATCAATAAATGCGATATTCTTTATATCAGTAACAGCACCAATTTTATCTGGTAATCCAAACGAAGCAACATCAGCCGCGATAACAACTCCAACAGAAGCTGTATCAGAAGCAGCTTGATTAGTAGCATCAATAATTATAGAAGTAATCTTCGAAAAGATTTGTGTTCCAGCAGTTGTAGCTGCTGTACTATAATCTACAGTTACAGCTTCAGAAACAACATTTCCAAACTGATCTTCGCCGACCGTAGTAAAGACAGCTTCGAGTGTGTTAGAAGAGTTATCTGCCAATGTATAAAGTAAATTACGAGGATAATCAAGTAATGTCTTTACTAATGTAGCAGTAACAACTGAAGAACCAGAAATATCTTCCGCATTAACAATGCTGTTAGCGGCGACATCAGGTTTCATTATTACATACTGTTTTCTTGCTAATAGATCTAAATTTCTATCTTTTATCATATTTAAGGGATAGTTGACCCCCTCCTCGCTAAATTAATAACGAGGAGGGATACTAAATTAACTATTTAATCACATCACGGAGAGCCGAAGATTGATTCGGAGCTTTATTCGCTAAGTTAGCATAATAACGAAGCGTAGCATTCCAAATCGGTTGGGTTGAACTTCTATCCAAGATAGATCCGTCTTCATTTAAGAAGGCCATAGGAGCTAAATCTTCAACTGATAATGTAGAAGGATCAATGAAGTAAGCCTCATCATACGGACAATCATAATCAGCAACCATTGGGATACCATTAAATCCAACACCGGAGAATCCACCTTCCAACTTTAACTCAGTACCATATCTACGATCCGGAGTCAAAAGTTGTCCATAAGCAGAAGTAACATCAAAGGATGTTAAAATATACTTCGGATCACCTTTCTTTTTAGCTTCCAAGAAAGTAGAATGTAATAGAGAATCTGTTAATGAACGCTGTGTAGCTGAATCATCAACAAAGGACTGCCACCACATATAGGATGTACGGGCTAAACCTTCGAAAGTATCAATATTAGTACCATCATCGATAAGTCCTTTAAGACCCATCATTTCGGCATTAACATTAGAAACTGTCGGAGTTGTACCATTGGTATGAGCCAAATAGACATAGTCATCATCAGCAACACCAGTAGCATCCGCAATAGTCATCGTATAATTACCAGTGATAGCTGAGACTGTCGTATAAGCCGCTGAAGTTGCCGCATCAGACGCACTTGAGAACATAAGCCCATTTCCAACTGAAAAATAATCCATAGGATATTTACCAACCATTGGAGTATCAAATGTTAATGTTACATCCGGAGACGCATCATTAACACGACAAATAACACCAGTTCCGACACCATATCCTTGACGACTTAACTGTCTTTGCATATCATTCTTGGCACCTTGATATTCGGATTCAAGAACGTTAACCAAAAACTCTTTAGAACGAGCTGAAGCTTTAATAGCAACATCAGTGATGCTAACAGTGTGGAAGTTATACTTCATCGACACACTAGCTTGTAAGTACTGTTGATTACCAGCAGTAGGCAAAACAATAGTTTCGGATCCAGCCGCAGACCCCACATTTCTATCATAATGAAGAGAAATGTACTTTGTAGTTGCACCAATTTCTTGAGCAACATTACGTAAGATATTCATGAACAAGACATTCTTTTTAAAAACTTGATCGTGAACAACCTTGTCGTAGACTCTCATAGCCGCATTGGCTAGATTGCTTACGGATTGACTCATATTATTTTAATTCTATTTCAGAATAGAATATAACTTAATTTATAAGCTACATCTCTTTTGACGCTTCTTCAATTGCCTGACGAATTGCATCCCTTGTATCCATATTTGGATCAATCTTTGAATTATCAGGTTGATGATCTCCACCAACTGAGGAAGGTCTTTCTACATCTATAGCAGGTTTTACTCCGTTAAGTCTTTGTTTAACTTCATAATCAATAATCTCATTATGCTTCATCTGAAGAAAAGCATCTCGTGGAGATAAAACTAATTTATCATTAGATCTCTGCCACTCTAAAACTTCTTGATCATTATAAGATGGTTTTCCATCTTTTCCATCCCATTCGGTTTCAAGAGTTTTAATCTCTTGCTTGTATTCAAGAACTTTCTGATTTTGAGACTCTTCTTCTTTTAAAGATTGGAGTTTCTTTTCGACAGCTCTTTCAACATCTTCCTGGGTTGCGTAAATAGCTTCTTTTGGTTCTTCTTTTACCTCTGGAACAAAGACATTTTTAAACCGATCTAAAACAGCAACAGATTCATCTAATTTTTTAGTTAGCTCACCTAACTTACTTTTACTAGATTCTCTTTCTGTTTTTAAAGCAGTGTTTAGATTGTCAATCTGCTTTCTAAGTTCTGACGGATCTTTATCAATTATAGGAACAACAGGTTCTATAACTGGCTCTTTAACCGCAGGAGCAGCGGATACAACTTCTGCCGGAACGGAAGATTCTCCAGCTGCAGCATCAATAGCTGCTTTTACTTCCTCTTTGACTTCACTCATAAATTTTTCGTTAACGATTCTGATAACGCTCAGAAACGAAAGCGTATTATATTAAATTAAACTTATTTTAGTAAATTCCTTTCTTTCCTAAATCTTTCTTTATCTTTTTATCTAATTCTTTCTTTGCCGAAATCATATTATTTGTCGTCTTTTTCATTGGATTCCATGTTCTCATATCTTTTTCAACCTTCGTATCAACATGTTTCTTTATCATTTCGTCCTGTGCTTTTTTTGTTTTAATTGGCTGAATAGCAGTTGAAATAACAGTCTTCGCTAATTTAACTGGAGCTGTTATAGCTTCTCCTGATTTCCAGGCATCTAAAACCATTTTTTTAGTATTCATATAATTATCTCTGATTACTTGATTGATATTGTTCTTCGTTTGCTATATGAGCATCGAATAGATCTTTCTTTTGTTTATAAGCATCTTGATTTTCTTGTATGAATGCGATATGTAATTCCGTATGTTCTGGTGTCCATAATACTTGAGGGGTCAATGGAACTTCTTGCCCACTAGCCATCTTCATATTTTCCTGGTCAGCTAAATCGGCAGTATCCTGAGGAGCTCCTCCACCGCCAGCAGATTGATGTGAGGCATTTTGTTTTGTAATTTCTTGCTTAAATCCTTCTTCCTGTCTCTTTTTCATTCTTTGAATAATTTCACCGACATTAGATACAGAAAGTTTTTCAAGAACTGTTTCAGGATCAATCATTTGCGCATTAGCAAGTGTCATTAATCTTTCAAACTTGCCATCTTCACTATAAGCAATTTCAGGAACAATAGAAACACGAACATCTAAAGGTTTTAATTTCATCGTATCTTCAGGAACATTCTTATCAGCAACACCGCTTCCAATAAACTTAATTGCTTCATTTCCTTCAATAATCTTCATTGAAGTAATTTGATAATCTGTTAAAACTTCAAGTATAAATTCAGATATTTCTTCTAAGAATGTTTGTAGATTTTCAACAGGCTCAGCAACTGTCCCAGCATCAGCAGCCTGTAAAGCTTCAACACCTTTACCAGATTGAATTCCAGAAGGAGCTCTACCAAGTGATGCTTCTCTCATACCTCCGCCCTCTTCAATCCATCTTTCAAGACTATTAGTATATGAAAATGGAGTACTAGGTAATGGTTGTAATTGTAACTGTGTAGGGGCAACTGAACCCTTATAATAAATTTTTTCAGCACCTTTATCAGTAATCGAACTAACTTCAACACCTTGCTTAATCATATACTTACCAGCCAGCATTCTTTGAATATATCCTTCAATTTGTGACGCACTCTTATCTAACGATTTATTCATTGGAATAAGATCTTTAATCCAAGCATCAGAATATATTGCCCCAGGCTCTCTTTCAGGATTATAACAGAAGAAAGGATAACGACGATATTTAGTTTCTTGAACTCTAGCTAATTGTCCACAAACATTAGTTAATATTTTAACATGTACTTTTCCAGAATCGTCAATCCATTTAACCCATAACTCTTTAACTAATGTAGTTTCAAGATCAGCCATTCCTTTATTTCCATCTACTCCATATTTTTCTTGTTCCAACATTTCTTTGTATGTAGAACCTCCATTCTGTTTACTGTCTGGTGTAACACTCCCAGTTATCTTATAACTTTTGTTTGCTTGAACTTGAGCAACTGGCTTTTTAACTGCTTTAATAATAAAGCGACAATCTTGTAAATAAGGAGCATCTAAATCTAAAAGTAACGAAAATGTATCATCGTGCCACATACTAATCTTAGTTTCAGTTCCAGTTTTAACGACAGCACCTTCGGCGAATCCTGTAGAATACTTTAGCCCAGAAACTATAATATCTAGATCGGAAG
>JBBACA010000013.1:0-12961 GCA_041657325.1 Minisyncoccota bacterium | reverse complement strand
GTTTGTATCTACGTGTTACTAACCCATTCGCCACTGCTATATTGCTATAGCCGTTCGACTTGCATGCCTTATCCACGTCGCCAGCGTTCATCCTGAGCTAGGATCAAACTCTCAAAAAAAATATATATAATTAGCGGAACAACTCTAAAAAACTTACTTAAAATTGCTTACTAATATCCTACTAAAATGATTGCTGAAAAATGCTTTATTAATTTATCAAACTACTGCGAACAAATAGAATCTTACCCTTTCTTTCACGTATTGTCAACTATCGATTATGAGCCGGCAGACGGATTTGAACCCCCGACCTACTGTTTACAAAACAGTTGCTCTACCACTGAGCTATGCCGGCCTAAAATTAATCTTTTTTCTTCTTAACCGAGGCTTTTATCTCTCTCCAATAATTATCCAAACCTTTTGTTCTTTCTAGGGATCTTTCTCGAAGCTTTGTTATCCAATCGGACATCTTCTTATCAATCTTTAGTGATATTATTCTAATCTTACTTAACAATTTATGCAATATCGCCTCTAATGAATTTGAATTTTCCTTAATTACTTTTTTTGTTTTTTCTCTAATCTTCTTTTTCAATTCTTTTTTCAAAAAAATAGCTTCCGGTTCAGGCATCGCCTTTAACTGCGGAATTTTTTTAAAAATTAAAACTGATAAACAAAGAAAACTGACAACTAAAACAATTAAAGAAATAATATCAAAATTCATATATGACGAATCTTTTAACAACTATATTCTCTCCTGTTTTGGCAATGTACTCGTTTACTAAAACTTGCATTGTCTTGGTATCATCCTTTA
Organism: Minisyncoccota bacterium; assembly: GCA_041657325.1. Lineage (GTDB taxonomy): Bacteria > Patescibacteriota > Minisyncoccia > Minisyncoccales > Minisyncoccaceae > UBA2211. The sequence goes on along the minus strand of JBBACA010000013.1, from coordinate 12,153 downwards.
TCCATAACTGGTTGACCAAACAAATATCTTTCTTAATTTTGTCCAATTTTCCTTTAATGATTCCTTCTATCATTTCAGCCGGTTTATTCATTTCTTTAACGGTTTCTTCGATCGTTGCTCTTTCTTTTCCGATAATTTCTTCCGGAATATCTTCTTCTCTGACATATGACGGTTTCATGCTTGCAATCTGCAAACAAATTTCGTGAGCCAAAGTTTTAAAGTCTTCTCCGCGAGCAACAAAATCAGTCTCGCAGTTTATCTCGAGCATAACTCCTAATCTTCTGCTTGAGTGAACGTATGTTTCAACAGTTCCGGACCCAACCGCTCGGTCAACTTTCTTGGCGGCAACAGCCTGTCCCCTCTTTTTTAAATATTCCTTAGCTTTATCAATTTGTCCTTCTGATTCTTCAAGAGCTTTTTTACATTCAGCTAAAGAAATGCCTGTTTCCTCTCTTAGTTGTTTAACTAAATCTATGTTTACTACCATGTGTTTTAATAAATTAGATTTATTCGGCAGATTTGCCGTTTAATACTTCCTCTATCTTATAGAGAATGTATTCAATTGAAGTATAAGCGTCATCGTTTCCCGGAATGGGATAATCGATTAAATTTGGATTAATGTTAGTGTCGGCTAAGGCAATTACCTTGATTCCGCACTGTCTTGCTTCTGTTAAAGCTATTTCATCTTTCATCACATCAACTATGAAAACTGCTTTGGGTAACTCTTCCATATTCTTCACACCGTCGAACTTCAATCTCAATCTTTCTAATTCCTTTAACATGGTCAATCTTTCTTTCTTAACGTACTTCTTTTCAAAATCAATTTCTTTCGTCTTCGCTTCCAACTCCTTGAAATAATTGATTCTCTTTCTTATCTCTTTAAAATTAGTGAAAACTCCGCCAATCCATCTTTCAGTTACGTAAGAAGAATTGCACTTAATCGCAATCTCTTTTACCAAATCTCTGACGGCAACCTTAGTTCCGACAAAAGCGATTGATTTTCCTTCACTCTTTAACTGTTTTAAAAAGTCTAAAGCTTCGGTTAATTTCTCGGCTGTCTTGTCCAAGTCAATAATATGTATTCTATCTTTCTGTTTGGCAATATAGTCTTTCATTTTTGGATTCAACTTTGATTTATCGTGGCCATAACCAAGACCGGCGGTAATCATATCGTCGATTGAAATGTTGTATCCTATCTTTTTTTCTGTTTTTATTTCTTCCATAATATTGGCACTGAATAAATCACATTCGCATAACTGCGAAGTGACATAACTAACGTATTTGTCTTAATTTTATTATGTTCTATATATATCACGAGAAAAATAAAAAGGCAAGAGCCATAATTAAAGACCCTAAGTTTTTAGGATCTTTTCTCGACATTCTTTACGTTTGGACAGAAACCTGTCAAGCTCACCGACGATTTTCCAGAAATCTGTTATCTCTGCGCTGGTGTTTGCAAGCTTATTCAGCCTACCAATTAAGCCTAAGCGTTTCCCTGTGTCGTCTTCGGGAACTTTGAGGTAGGCCTCTTTAACTGATTCATAGTCAGACATATTAAATTTTGCTCCTTTGCTTATTCCAAAATAGAATAAAATTGAAGATTTGTCAATAACCTCCCCTTAATTAACCTCGTTAACCTCTTTAAAAATTTCCGGGATTTTTTCTTGACCTCTGATTTCCGACTCTGTCATTTCCTTAATTCTGATCTTAGTCGCTTCTTTTATTTTTGGGTCACTCAAAAAAGAAACATCCATGTTTAACTTTTCGATAAAAGAGGCAATATTGCTAAGACTGCTTCCGGCAGAAAAACGAGATAAAACTTCTTCCTTAACTGCATCGTTTATAAACTCCTGAGGAATATTAAATTTCTCCTGAAGGGAAACTGCTCCAACAACTAAATTGTCCTTTAAGCGAACCTTGATTTCATCTTCAACTGCACTATTCATAAAGCTGTCGTCAATATTAAACATCTTTTGAACCTCTATTGCCTTATCAGTCTTATCTCCGGCTAATATGTTTTTAATTCCGGATTCAGCTGCTTTTTTCGCTTCTTCGCTTTTTAAAAATTCTTTATCAATTTTTAAACCTTCCAATACTTCATTAGCGCCAGCAATATTTCCCTGAGATAGCTTCCGCTCTACCCTTTTCTTTCCTAATTCAACAAATTCCTTCGTCTTTAAAAATTCTTCTCCGATTTTAAAATAGTCTACAATATGTAAAACATCTTTGTGATTCGGAAAATCATCTAAAATCCTTTTTTTAACCAACGATTGTAAATCTTCTTTGCTAACACCACTCTCTTCAGCGATAATTTCTGCACTTTCTAAAAAGCCTTTATTTAGCTTATCTGCAATATCTGCTTTCGGGTCATAATTTTCCTGTTCTACCCCCTCTTTATTGAATTGTTCTTCTGGCGGTTGTTCAAAACTCATAATTTTTATTTAAATTCTATTATCAAGATAATATCATATCAAGCCCTTGATTTCAAGCCGATTTTTTGCTATACCTTAATTATTAAAAGGTAATTACGGAATATGAAAAAAGACATTCATCCAAAATACTTTGAAAATGCTAAGATTCGCTGCGCTTGCGGAAATGTTTTTGAAGTTGGTTCAACTATTGAAAACATGGAAGTGGAAATCTGTTCACAGTGTCATCCTTTCTATACAGGAAAAGAAAGAAGCTCTGACCAGGTAGGCAGAATCCAGAAATTCAAAGAAAGGGCTGCTAAAAAGAGAAAATAATCTTTTATGTCAGAAGAAAACCAAAAATATAATGCGGTGATTATGGAAATAAGAGCGGGCGTCGGCGGAGAAGAGGCCGCTCTTTTTGCATCCGATTTAGCCAGAATGTATACTCGATATGCCCAAGTTAAAGGCTGGAAAGTTAATATTTTAGATGAAAGCAAAACTGAAATCGGAGGAATTAAAGATATGACTCTAGAAATATCCGGCGATGATGTTTATTCTAAATTCAAAAACGAAGCCGGAGTTCACCGGGTACAAAGAATCCCTTCAACCGAGAAACAAGGAAGGATTCACACCTCAACGGCAACGATTGCTGTCTTGGCAAAGCCAACCTCCACTCAAATCAACATCAGACCGCAGGATATAAGAAGCGAGTACTATAAAGCTTCGGGAGCGGGCGGACAATACGTTAATAAAAGAATGTCCGCAATTAGAATTATTCATATCCCGACGGGAGAAGTCGTCACCTGCCAGACCGAAAGAAGTCTGCAACAAAATAAGGAAAGTGCCCTCTCGGTTTTAGCTGCCAGATTATTGGCCAAACAAAAAGAAGATTTAGATAAACAAATGGGCGGTGCCAGAAAAGCACAAATCGGAACTGCAATGAGAGAAGAGAAAATGAGAACCTATAATTTCCCTCAAGATCGGGTCACTGATCACCGAATCGGAAAAAATTTCCACGATATTGAATCAATAATGGATGGAAAAATAGATAAGATGATGGATACAGTTTCTAAAGAATTAAACCAACAGAGCTAACCGCTCTGTTTTCTCTTTTTTATACCCCCTCTTGACTTTTAAACATAAATATGTATAATATTATTGAATGGAGAACAAGGCTAACAACATAGCTGTACGCGACTTAGCAGCGCGTATAGGCCAACTGAACAGCATGGTGACTTTAGCAAACAACCTTCCATCTTCTCGACAAAAAGATTTCCAAGACCTTACCGGCTCTTTGATGCTTAATGTCGGCTCCCGAACCCTACCAGCAGAAGTCAATGTCGAGCTCAGTAAAAACATTGACAAGCTGGAGAGATTTGTTCAGGAAGAACAGAAGAGAACAAAAGATTTCGGTCTTCTAAAAACCGAGATCTGGAGGCCTTTTAAATAAAAGCTTCCTAAAATAAAAATGAGCCACCCTTTTAAAATCGGTGGCTCTTTCTTGTTTTAGAAGATTAATCCTTGGCAATAATCAGACATTGAACCCTTGGTCATGTATTCATTAATACACCAAGATCTGGTTGATACACTTGAAGCATATGCGGAAGAACCTCCGTAATACTTTGAAGCCGCTCTGTACTCCCCCGCTTGAGTTCCTCCACCCAAAGCTTTTAAGTATAGTGCAGCGGCACTAAAGGCATCATTGATATTCCACGGGTCGGCATATGATTTGCCAGTCTGAGTTTTAACTTTTTCTTCGTATAATTTCCAAGTACTGGGAATAAACTGAGCCGGACCCATCGCTCCTCCGAACCCGTAAGCGACGTATCCCGATTTAGCACAAGTAATTGCTCCTGTTTCAGAAACATATGCTTTACAGTGATAAAGACGACCAGCGTACTGAGAAACACAATCATTAATCCAGCAAGAGACCGGAGTTTTTTCCATTACTCTTCCCGATTTGTTGATGATATCTAAGAATACCGGCAAATCACGAGTCGGATGCATAATTCTTGAAATTAAATTTCCATTACTGTACTTTCCTGATCCGGTTTTGGCATCGGTGACATAACACTGACCGACGTTTCTTCCAATTGCCGATTCCTGACTAATAATGGCCAATAAGAATGCCGGTCTTACCCCGACCGCCTCTCCAACTTGTTTTGCTAAAGCCAAGGCCTCTCCGAAAGTGGGGGCTTTTTGGTCTTCAACCAAACCGGTCATTTGAATTAATCTGGCAGCAATCTCCGCCGTCTTTTTAGCAATATCTTCCTTCTCCTTTAATTGCGCCTGGTATTGAGCTTCGGTTAAGGTATACAACTGATCTTTGGTGGCTTTAGTTGCCGCCGATTCAGTTTTTTGAACACTCTGCAATTTTAAAAGACTTTCGGTTTCTCCCTTATCTTCCTCTAGACTAACTTTCTGATTTTCCAAGGTTTCTTGTAACTTTTGAAAATAATCCAAAAGCTCCTGGTTTTTAACATTTAATGTTTCTAGATAAACAAGATTATCAAAAAAATCAGAAATTGTTTTACTTTCAATTAAAACTTCGATAAAAGACTTCTTATCTTCATCGGCCACGGCCTGTAAAATCAGTCCGATTTTTTCTTTTTGTAATCCTATTTCTCTTTCTGTTTCGGAAATTGATTTGGTTGTATCAACAATCTGAAATCCCAAACTTTTAATAGAAAGATTTGATTGATATATTTGATAATCTAAATCTTTTATCTTCTTGGTTAAAGTGGTAATTTGATTCTTTAGGGTATTTTTCTCGGCGCTGGTTTTGGTAATATCAGACTCAATTTCTTTCTTCTTTTCTTCAAAATAAGTCTGGCATTGATTCAATAGATTCTGACATTCAGAATCGGAGATTGTATCACAAGCCGTTTTCCATCCTTCATTGGCGCACATTTCGTCCAAGTCAGAAATATCGGCTGATACGAAAATAACAGGAAATAAAATTCCTGTTATCGCGAGAAACATTAATTTTTGTAAGCTCTTAGTTTTGAAAAAACTAAAAAACATGAATTAAAAATTATTTTGATTCTTCGGGAGCTGATTCCTCTTCTTTCTTCGGAGCCTCTGCTTTTTCCGGTTCCTTATTAACATCTTCAATCGGTTTAGCCAACTCTTCTTCAACATTTTCAGGTTCAACAACCTGAACAATTATTTCCTCGGGATTATCTATCTCAATAGTAACTCCGGCAGGAAGTTTAATGTCTTTAACTGTAATGGCATCCTCAAAAGTGTTTAATACCGATACATCGATAATGATTTTGCTCGGTAAATCTTTAGGAAGAGCAGAAACTGAAATTTCTTTCATATTCATAATCAATGTTCCGCCAAGCTTCAAAGCTGGAGCTTCTCCGATTAATTCAATTGGAACTTCGGTTTCAACTTCTTCTTTCAAGTTAGGTTGGTAGAAATCAACGTGAATTAATTCCTGAGTCAAAGGATTAACCTGTGTATCGTAAATTAGAGCGGAATATTTCTTTCCGTCTACCTCAAGATCAATCAAGGTTTCTCCCACATCTTTAAAAACTTTCTCAAAGCTCTTTCTGTCTATCTCTAAAGACATGTTTTCAACGTCTGAACCGTACAAAACGGCAGGAATCACATCTGCACCATTATCTGCTCTGAAAGCAGCGCCTTTCTTTTCTCTTAATTTTGCTGTTAAACTTGTCATTTTATTACTTTATTTCAACTTCATTTAAATGTATTATTGTCGACTCTAAACTATTACAATATATACTGTTTTTGTCTTTTTGGCAATAAAGCTAAATAATTTTAGTTCTTTCCACCTTTATCTTCTCTCCGATTTTTTTGGCATCAACTCCCTCTTCCAACAGTCCGTTTATTGCTCCCCTGACTTTAATACAAGAAACTGAATTGGCAATTCCTAATCGGATTGCCCACTCAATGTCCATATTTGATTTAATTAGGCCGGAGATAAAGCCGGAACCGAAAGCATCTCCCGCTCCCGTCTTATCAACCACCTTAACTTTGCATGAAGTTGCTTCGAATAAAACATCTTGTTCGGAAACTAAAACCCCTTCCGGACCTTTGGTTACCGTATTGATTCCTGGATGAATTCTGTTCAACTCTCTCATTATTCCCATCTCATCTTTACTATCAACTCCGGTTAATAAAGAAGCTTCTTCCAGATTCAATAAAAGAACATCGGCTTTTTTTAATATCGGCTCAAGTTTTTCTTTACCTAAAACAATCTGAGAATTGCCCAAATTAATAGCCACTTTGATTTTATTCTTCTTGGCAAAATCAACGATGTCTTCGGTTAACGAACTTAATTTACCGGACAAGGGAGCCAGATAAAACCATGACGGACTCATTCCTCCCCAAAGTATCTCTTCTTTATCAAGCATTTCTGAAGCGCCGCGGTAAGCTAAAACCGTTCTGTCTTCTTCGGAAGTATTCAAAATTACCGAATTGTTGGTCGGTCTTTCATTCTTCTGGATAAACTCGGTGCCGATTCCCATTTTTTCCATTTCCGCAATAATTTCCTTACCGGGAATATCACTCCCCACTGAACCGCAATAAGCAGCCTTGAATCCTTGTTTTTGAAAAGTAAAAGCCGAATTCATTCCTCCTCCGCCGAAACTGAAATACATATCATTGATATCTATTTTCGCTCCCAAATCAAAAGCCACACCTAAACCAGAAGGAAAGCTGTCGTTTTTTAAAATATTCTTCTTATCTATTTTTAAATAGATATCCCATGTTGCCGAACCGAATGTAATTATATCAAACATATTATTTTAATTTTCCTAAAGCTATTATTGTTTTCAAAACCGTATCTCCGTTCAAAGAAATACTCTCAATTCCTTCTTCAACTAAGAATTCGGCAAAATCAGGATAATCAGAAGGAGCCTGGCCGCAGATGCCGCAGTATTTATTTTTTTCCTTACAAGTTCTGATTACTTTTCTGATTAGTTCTTTGACTGCTTCGTTTTTTTCATTGCCGATATATGCAATTCCTCCATTATCTCTGTCCAATCCCAAGGTCAATTGAGTCAAATCGTTTGAACCGATACTCATTCCGTCAAAAACTTCCAAGAATTGGTCGATTAAAATAACATTACTAGGAATTTCGCACATTACGTAGACCGGCATCTCTTCTTTTTTCAATCCGAATTCCCTGATTAATTCAACCACCTTCTTTCCTTCTTCAACGGTTCGACAGAAAGGAACCATTACTGCCACGTTAGTTAGTCCAAACTCTTCCCTGACCCTTTTAATCGCCTCACACTCCATTTTAAAAGCCGGCTGGAAGCTAGGATCAATGTATCGGCAAGCACCCCTGAAGCCAATCATCGGATTAGACTCTTCTCCTTCGAAAGGATTACCGCCGATTAAATTCTTATATTCATTAGTTTTGAAATCGGAAAATCTGACAATCACTTTTTTGGGATAAAAAGCAGCCGCAATCTGGGCAACTCCTTCGGCCAATTCATTTATAAAATATTCTTTTTTGTCTTTGTATTCCCTGGTTAATTCTTCGATTATACTTAAATCTTTTTCGGAAATCTTAATCTCTCCTTTTTTAATCTTTTCGTAATTGTATAAAGCTAAAGGATGGATTCTGACTTTTTCCGCAATAATAAATTCTTCTCTCGCTAATCCGACTCCATCATTAGGCAAGAAAGAAGATTTGAAGGCCATATCCGGCGCTCCGATATTCAATGTTATCTTTGTTTTAAGCTGCGGAATTTCATCTAAATTATATTCTTTAACCGTAAAAGGAACATCTCCTTCAAGAATCCTACCTTCGGCTCCGGAACTGCAATCAACCGTCACCATCATTCCCGTTTTTAATTTCGTCGTTGCTTCTTTGGTTCCGACAACGCAAGGAATTCCCAATTCTCGAGAAATAATTGCCGAGTGACAGGTCTTTCCTCCTTCGTCAGTAATAACCGCCCCGGACATTGTCAAAATAGCATTCCAATCAGGGTCAGTCATTTTGGTAACCAAAACTTCTCCCCGTTTAAAGTCTTTCATTTTTTTAACATCGGTAATTACTCTTACCATTCCTTTACCGATTTTTCCTCCAATACTGATACCGGTTAAAATTGGCTTTATTTCGGCATCAATTTGATATTCCTGATAGGTATTTCCATTTTTTGATTTCAAAGAATGAACTGTTTCTGGACGAGATTGAACGATAAATAATTCTCCAGTCTTTCCGTCTTTAGCCCATTCAATATCCTGGGGAGCACCGTAATGTTCTTCAATTATACATCCCCACTCAGCTAGAGTTAAAACTTCTTCATCGGTAATTGAATATTTTTCGTACTCCTCTTTGTTAGTTTTCACTTCTTTAACTCCGCCGCTTTCCCGATAAATATATTTGCCGTCCTTTCTTCCTAATTCCTTATTGATAATCGCTTTATAACCCTGCTTCATCGTCGGCTTAAAAACAAAAAACTTGTCGGGAGTAATTCTTCCTTTAACAATCATTTCTCCGATTCCCCAAATTGAATTGATTAAAACAACATCGTTGAATCCTGTATCGGTATCGAGAGTGAACATGATTCCCGAAGAAGCTAAATCGCTCCTGATCATTTTCTGAATTACCACTGAAAGATAGACTGACAACTGAGGAAATCCCTTGTCACGTCTGTAAGCAATGGCTCGATCGGTAAATAAAGACGAAATACAGTATTTTGCTGCTTCAATAACATCTTTTTCTCCTTTAATATTTAAATATGACTCGTGTTGTCCGGCAAAAGAAGCGTCGGGTAAGTCTTCAGCTGTCGCTGAACTTCTCACCGCCACGTCACAATTCTCTCCGTATTCCTCGCAAAGCTTTCTGTATCCGGCAATAATGTCTTTTTTAATGTCATCGGGGAATTTTCCGTTCAAAATTAACTCTCTTGATTTCTTTCCCGCTTTCTGCACGTTTTCTAATTTAGTTAAATCGAGTCCGTCAAATAGTTTTTCCAATTTTTTATCAATTCCATTGAAAGCCAAAAAGTTTTTATACGCATCGGCGGTGGTAGCGAAACCGTTGGGAATTTTAATTCCTTTGGGAGTCAGTAAAGAGTACATTTCGCCAAGCGATGCATTTTTACCTCCAACAACTCCGACATCCTTCTTCCTTATTTCTGAAAAAAATAGTGTATTTGCCATTTTGTATTAAAATCCTCCGAAAAGATTTATTATGCTAATTATTAAAAACAGTATCACGAATAAGATATCTAAAATGAAAATTATTATATTGCCTTTTGCTCTGTTCATTTTTTAATCAAACCCTTAATACTCTTCACTGCCCTCTTTGTATCGGTATAATTGGGTATTCCATTTTTTTCTAGATACTCAATTGCCAAAGCGACTGATTGTCCGCCCAAAAAACAGCAAACAATCGGCTTTAAAGGATATTTATTTCTTAACTCCGCTATTATTTTAGCATTTTTATCATGCTCTGTCATTAATTGCGGAGTAGAAATAACAATTAACCCATTGATGTCATCTTGTTTGAGCAAACTCTCAATTGCAACAGTATATCTGTCAGATAATGCATCTCCCAATACATCTAAGGGATTGTTTTTACTGACCACTTTCTCCATTGCTTTATTCTTTTCTAAAAAAGAAATTGTTGATTTGCTTAAACTGGGAATTTCAATGCCCATTTCAGAACAATAATCAACCGTCAAAACACCCAAACCACCGCCATTAGTGACGATTCCGATTCCGTTTTCGCATCGGGGCGATAGACTTAAAGCAAGAGAAACATCAAATAACTCTTCCAAGGTATCAACTAAAATAACGCCTGATTGTTTCATCGCGGTCTGGTAAACATTATAGTCTCCGGCCAAGGTTCCAGTATGGGTTCCGGCCGCTGCCTTACCCTTATCACTTCTTCCCGATTTAATGGCGACAATCGGTTTAATCTTAGAAACTTCTTTGGCAATACGCATAAACTTGTGTCCATCTTTGACTCCCTCAAAATAAATAGCAATTACTTTTGTTTCTTTATCGGTCTTTAAATATTCGATAAAATCACTTAAATCCATATCGGCTTCGTTGCCATAAGAAACAACTTTTGAAAAACCAAGTTTGTCTCTATCAATAACCGAATCCAACAATGCTCCAGACTGAGAAAGAAAAGCAATACTTCCCTTTTTAGGAGTAAGGGGAGCAAAAGAAGCATTCAGATTAAGAGAAGGATTGATTATTCCCAAACAATTCGGTCCAATTAAAAGAATCTTGTATTTTTTAACCATTTCTTTTATCTCTTCTTCTGCTTTGGCATTGCCCGCTTCTTTAAAGCCAGAAGAAACAATGATAATCGCTCCAACTTTCTTTTCGCAACAGTTTAAAACAATACTTTTAACTATTTTTGCTGGCACGGCAATAATAGCCAAGTCTATCTTTTCTTTAATGTCCAAAATAGTATCAAAACATTTAATTCCCAAAACTTCTTTCCTTTTAGGATTGATAAAATATATCTTTCTTAAGTCTTTTCCGCTTAAAAGATTATTCGCTAATCCCAAACCAACCGTTCCCAATTCATCGCTCGCTCCGATCAAGGCTATTGATTTTGGTTCAAATATTTTCTTCATATGATTATTCTGAAATCAGTAATTAAGGCTTGCTTATCGGTAACCATGACGGGGTTAAAATCAATCGATTGGATGTTTTCTTCTTTAATTGAAAGATTGGAAAGATGAACTATCATTTCAGCCACATTTATTAAATCAATCTTCTTCTTTCCTCTGGCCCCGTTCAATATTTCAAATCCCTTAGTTTCTTTTATCATCCTAATTGCCTCTTCTTTCCCGATTGGAGCAATTCTAAAAGCAACATCTTTGATTATTTCGATAAAAATTCCGCCCAGGCCGAACATTAAAACGGGACCAAACTGAGAATCTCTTTTCATGCCGATAGCAATTTCGTTCCCTGAAACCATTTCTTGAACTAGTACCCCTTCAATATTTTTTCCCCGAATATTTTTATCGATTTCATCCCAAGCAACACCAAATTCCTCCTCGTTTTTAATATTCACCTTGACTCCTCCGATTTCAGACTTGTGAAATATTTTTTGCGCATGAATTTTCAATACCACCGGAAAGCCTATCTGTTTCGCAAACACTAATGCTTTCTCTTTTGAATTAAAAATCTCCGTTCTACAAAAAGGAAGTTTGTATTTCAATAGAATTTTTTTTGTTTCTTCAAAACTTAATATTTCCATATCTTAATTTTACCTTAATATTAAAAATACTGCAATAAAACAAAAGCCCGAGGAAAATCCTCGGGCAAAAGTAATATCTCTAATAGCAACCAAGACGAGCTGACGGGCAACAAGGACAATAATAAGTATTACATTTATTAAGACTAGAAACCCAAAATGATGTAGGCCACTGAGTACCAGCCTCGCAGAATGCAGGAGTAGAATTACCCCATGCCCATCCATTATTAGGGCAAGTCCTCCATGTACAACCATGCGAGTCGATACCTGATGATCCGCAAACAATAGGATTAGGTATCGCTGCAATATCACCACAAGAAGTACCTAAGTTATAAGTTTGACCCTGTTCATTGGTAAATGAATAACAAGCACCTTGGCCCTCACTCCAGCTTCCATAACGGGTCCAGCCAGAAGGACAACAATAACCGTAAGAACAAGCATTTCCTAATTTACATACACTGCACGAACCTACAGAAACCACTGTTCCTCCTTTGCAAGTACATTGTTGACTGGCATGCTGTGAATTACATAAATTAG
>JBBACA010000012.1:0-15346 GCA_041657325.1 Minisyncoccota bacterium | reverse complement strand
ATTTCTTCAACGATTTTTTCTGTGCCCGGTTTAAATGGTTCTGAATATTATTCAAATATTTGGGCCGAATCGGTTACCCCGATGACCGGAGGGGAAGAATCAAAAGTAAAGATTGTCACCAGTAACGATATTCTTGCGGCCAAGGATGAATTTGAAGGACAATATGACGAAGAATCAAAACAGGCCTTAATCGCTACTATTCCTCAAGGATATACTTATTTTTCCGAAGACATTAATCCGGTGATTAGTAATTTATCGGTCAGCGCTGCTGCCGGAGATGAATTGGATTCATTTAATGCCGCGGGACACATTGAAACCGAAGTCACTGTTTTTAGAGATGAAGATGTGAATAAATTAGGGGAGTCCTTGCTATCTAAAGATATTTCCGAATTGAAAACAATGGTTCCGGGAAGTGTGAGTTATGAGGTAAAAGAAAAGAAATTAAACAAGGACGGAACAATCACTTTGAAAGTTGCTTATAAGGGCAGGATTTATTCAATGCCAGACAATGCTTTATTATTAGATAGCTTGAAAGGTAAGGATGCTAATTATTCGACAACCATTCTATCAAATATACCGGAAATAGAGAAAGTGGAGATAAAGCTTTCTCCTTGGTTTAAGCTTAAAATCCCCAACAATGAGAAGGGAATTAATATTCAGCTGAAGTTTTAATATTTACACAAATAATAAATCGTGGTAAAAAGTAGATAATAGCCAAAAACGCTTGTATCTCTTGACCAAAAGCGAAAGTTTTGCTATTGTCTTATTATCTTTCAAATGGTAAAACAAGACGACAAGATTAAAAAAGAAGGAGTTGTATCAGAGAGCTTGCCTGACGGCTTTTTTAAGGTGCGACTAGATGACGACCAGTCTGAAGTATTGGCGCATTTGGCAGGCAAATTAAGAGTCTTTAAAATCAGGATTTTACCTGGTGATAAGGTTACCGTAGAAATGACTCCCTACGACGCAAGAAGGGGGAGAATAATATTCAGAAAAAAATAACATGAAGGTTAAGCCATCAATTAAGAAAATTTGCAAAGATTGTAAAATCGTCCGCAGAGAAGGACGCGTTTATGTTATTTGCAAAAAGAATGCTAAACACAAACAAAGACAAGGTGCATAATTAAACACACTATGGCAAGAATTATCGGAATTAACATTCCAGACGAAAAAATAATAGAAGTCGGATTATCTTACATTTACGGAATAGGACCGTCTTTAGCTAAAAAGATTTTGACTGATTGTAATATTCCTTTAAACAAGAAAGCCAAGGATTTAACTCAGGACGACATTAGTTTATTAAAGCAATATATTGAAAAGAATTACCGAGTGGAAGGAGACTTGAAAAGAGACGTGATGATGAACATCAAAAGATTGAGAGATATTGGTTCATGGAGAGGAATGAGGCACGCCAAGGGCTTACCGGTAAGAGGACAGACAACTAGAATCAATAACAGAACAGTAAGACATAATGTCAGGAAGACAGTCGGTTCAGGAAGAAAGGCTGCTCCGGGACCTAAATAGAATTTAATATATTATGGGTAAAAAACACGTCATACAAAAAACTGAAGAAGAAATGATCAAAGAGGGTGAACAGTTAGAGAAGACTTTAAGCAAGGAGCCTAAGGTTTCTAAAGCTGCTGCGACCAGAGAAGGAAAGATGTATATCTTCAGTTCATACAACAATACAATCATGACTTTAACTGACACTATGGGTAATGTTTTAGCCTCAAAGTCAGCCGGAAAGATTGGATTTAAGGGAAGCAAGAAATCAACTCCTTTCGCCGCTTCAAAGATTTCTGAAACCGTCGGCGCGATCGCCGAAAAGATGGGAATCAGAAAGATTCAGGTAGTGGTAAAGGGTATTGGTTCAGGAAGAGAATCGGCATTGAGATCAATCGCCAATCAGGGATTCGAGATAAACTCTATTAAAGATGTTACTCCAGTTCCACACAACGGTTGCAAGCCTAAGAAACCCAGAAGGTTATAATCTTTAATATATTTATGAAACAAGCAAAGTGTAAAATTTGTAGAAGGTTAGGAGACAAACTTTTCTTAAAAGGAGAGAAATGTTTGGGTTCTAAATGTGCAATGATTAAGCGTCCGTTTGCACCAGGACAGAAGGCCAAGAAAAGAAGGTCTAATTTGACTGAGTACGGTCGTGAAATGAGAGAAAAGCAGAAGGTGAAGAAGTGGTACAACATTTCCGAATCACAATTCAGAGACTACGTATTCGAAGTTATGGACAACAGAGCTTCTGGAGTTGATATCGCCTCTCAATTGATTGCCAAATTGGAAAGTAGAATCGATAATATTGTTTTCAGAATGGGTTGGGCTAAGTCTCGTGGTCAAGCTAGATTGCTTGTTAGTCACGGACATATTTTAATCAACGGAAGAAAAATTGATATTCCTTCATACCGAACAAGCGTTGGAGACACAATTTCAATTAGAGAAGGTTCTAAAAACAGAGAAGCTTTGAAGGGAATACCGGAAGCAATGAAAAAATACAGCTTGCCAAAATGGTTAAGCTTTGACGGAAGCAAAATCGAAGGTAAAATTATGAGATTCCCGACACCCGAAGATGTACAATTACCATCTGAGGTTTCAACAATCTTTGAACACTATTCAAGGTAATAAAATAAATATCATAACTAAAACATATGATTCCATTGCCAACTTCAATTAAAACAAAAAAGGTGAGCGACAACAACACTATTTTCGAAATAGAGTCGCTTTATCCTGGCTACGGAATTACTCTCGGCAATGCCATCAGGAGAGTTCTTTTGTCATCTCTAAACGGTGCTGCCGTAACCGAGGTGAAGATTAAGAATGCTCCTCATGAGTTTGCTACTATTTCTGGAGTAAAGGAAGATGTTTTACACATCTTGATGAATATCAAACAGTTAAGATTTAAGTTGTTTACCGATGAACCTCAGTTGGCAACTTTGAAGATTAAAGGGGAGAAGGAGGCTACTGGAAAGGATTTTGAATGTCCAGCTGATTTGAAATTAGCTAACGGAGACTTGCATATTGCGACAATAACTGATAAGAATACAGAATTGGAAATCGAAATCAAAATTGAAAAAGGAGTCGGCTATGTTTTTGAAGATAAAGAAACAAAGAAGGATATTGGTGTTATCGGAATGGATGCAATATTTACTCCGATCAAGAAGGCCAACTATGTTGTTGAAAACATGAGAGTCGGAAACAGAACTGACTTTGATAAGATTTCTTTGGAGATTGAAACTGACGGAACAATCAAGCCGGAAGAAGCTTTTGCCGAATCTTTAGAAACCCTTTTAGCTCAATTCGGTTTTATGGCCGAGCAGATGGGAGGAATAAAGGCGGAAGCTGTTGCCGAAGAAGAAGCAATTGAGCCAAAAAAGAAAGTAGCAAAAAAGACAACCAAAAAGAAAGAAAAGTAATATGAAAAAAATACAGAAAGGCAGAAGATTACATAGAGAAAGAGATCAGAGACATGCATTGTTAAAGACTTTGGCTACATCTTTGATTTTAAAAGAAAAGATTACTACTACCGAAGCTAAAGCTAAAGAGCTTTCTCCTTTTGTGCAAAGAAAAATAACCAGAGCCAAGAAAGGAGATATGTCTGCCCGCAGATATTTAGCCACTTGTTTTACTCCTAAAGCAGTTAAGAAATTAATCGATGATTTGGGAGTCAGATACAAGGACAGAAAAGGAGGTTATGTTAGAATTACAAAAATGGGACAGAGAAAATCGGACAGTTCTAAAATGGCAATGATTCAATTAGTTTAAGAATATGAAAAAAGCAATCACAACAGTAAAAGAAACGATAAAGATTGATGCAACAGGCAAAGTTTTAGGAAGACTTGCGACTGATATTTGTGCTATTTTGCAGGGAAAGAAAAGCACTTCTTATGCTCCCAACAAAGAGCCTAATAATGTTGTCATTATTTCTAACGCCGATAAAATAAAAGTTACCGGAAACAAGATGGAGGATGAAACATATTTCAGACACACCGGATATCTTGGAAACGATAAGCACACTCCGATGAATGTAATATTTAAAAAGAATCCCGGACAGCTTATCAAATTCGCTGTTAACGGAATGTTACCAAAGAACAGATTAAGAGCAAAACACTTAAAGAGATTAAAGTTTGAATAATCATATGGCTGAGAAAAAAATAACAAAAAAACCGGCAGAGAAAAAAGAAAAGAAAGTTTCTCCTGTTAAAAAGGAAACCAAAAAGAAGGTTGCCGAGGTTATAGAAGAAGTAAAGGAGATAAAGGCAGAAACAAAGATTGAAAATGTTGATTTTGGTTTGCCGACCAGAGTCGATGACGATGATGATTTTGTTGTAAACGAAGATGATTTTAAAGATCTAGGAGATAAATATTTTGAAGCTACCGGAAGAAGAAAGACGGCAGTTGCGAGAGTGAGACTATACACCAAGGGAGACAAGGGAATGGAAGTCAACAATATGGACTTTACTAAATACTTCCCAACTAAAGTGTTGCAATCAACCGCTTTATCTTCATTAGACAAGATGAAGTCATTGGAAAGGTTCAAAGTTACAGCTATGGTCAATGGAGGGGGTGTAAACGCCCAAGCTGAGGCTGTAAGGCATGGTATTGCCAGAGCCTTGGTAATCTTCAATCCTGACTACAGAAAGAGATTAAGAAAGGCAGGATTCTTAACCAGAGATCCGAGAATGAAAGAAAGAAAGAAACCTGGTTTGAGAAGAGCGAGAAGAGCACCACAATGGAGTAAACGTTAATATTCAAAGCCAGAGCGAAAGCTCTGGTTTTCTGTTTGACAAAAAGACGTATCGGAATTAAACTTTAGCCAGTTAACTCCAAAGGAGTTAGTCTCGTATCGTGATATGAGATTTTTGAAAAACTGAGGATTATGGTAGGTGATTTCATGATGAAGAAAGCATTGAGATTGAACAAATTTCTTTATGCGGTTTTCTTTGAAAGAAAAACCGGTAGGGTTTTGTTGATTAAGTCTGGCTTAAAAGTTGGATTGCCCGGCGGACAGGTTTCCTGGGAAGATATTTCCAAATCGTCCGATGAAAGATGGAAAAGGGATTTCTTGATTAAGAAAATTCCCATTCAGACGGGCTTGGCTGCCTATTTCGTTGAGCAAGAAACCCAGCCGATACCGGCGACTTATGAAACTTACGATTTCGGTCGTGAACAGGAATTTTCGGCAGTCATTGTCGGAGAAATCGATTCTTGCCAGGTAGTTAGCAAGGATGCCAGATTTTGTAGCATCGACCAACTCAAAAGGCTCATCAAGAAAGGCAAGGTTGATAGATGCCAAGAACTTCTTATCTTACGAGCTTTTGTGAGCCGCGATTGTCCTGGAAAAAATTTCAGGCTGACGGCGATAAAGCTGTTAAAAGAAAAGCACCAATAACACTCTATTTTTAATAGGGTGTTTTCTTTTACGGCAATAGTTTATTTTCAGAAACAATTAGTTCTTCTTCATCCAAGAGGAATAGTTTTTTAGTGTTTCCGTTGAAAAATATTTTTGATATTCCTGATTGGGGAAGTTCAAAAGAATTAATATGGTCACGGTTATCTATTTCACTGATGTTGATTTTGTCGTTTAAGGTATAAACAAAATAATCTCCATTTAACCATTTAATATCTCCGATGTTTTGAGAAAATCTGGAAATGAAGACAACCGAATAAGCCTTGGAAAAGAAAGGAGTCTCAGTCTCTTTTAATAATAGTAACCAAAGCTCATTATCGGCGGCAAACAGTATTCGTTCGTAGAAAGGAGTATATTTTAATTCTGTTTTTGCTTCGATTTTTTTATCAAATATTTTTGTTTCCTTATTGAATAAATAAACGATTGTTTTATTTTCAATTAGGAAGATTTCGTTTTCCATTGCCACCAATTCATATGTTTTATCTTTTATTTCCAAAGGTTCCTTGGATAGGGTTTCGTTGGTGTTAAGAAGAATATTATCCTTATAAAGCAATCCGTTCTCGAAAGAATAAACATCATTTCCGTTGATGGCAAAAGCACTCACCGTATCTCTTTTAAACAATCTGGGAGTGGCTTGTTTGTCGGCATTAATCCTGTAAATCAAGTTGTTCGATTGGTAAAAAAAGCTTCCTTCGTTATTTGAATCAAAAACAACATTTTGAGTTTTGCTGCTCATTGATTTAATTAAAGAAATAGTTGAAGTTTCTGTATTTAACAAGTAGTGAAGGCCGGTTGATGTTTTAATTAGGGCTCTTTTGCCGGTAGCGGAGAACGAGATGTCGTAAATGTTATAAGGGGTCTGAGTTTTTGAAAGAATTTTCTGAGTTTCTTTCTTTTCTGAATCGTAGGAAAGCAATTCATTAGAAACGGTTAGTAAAAGTATTCTATTATTGTCGGGAAAAGGATAGAAATTCTTAACATCATTGTCGATTGAAGTAAAAGGCATTTCATCAGGGAAAAGAATGATGTATTTGGCTTCGGTTACTTTCTTTTCTTTCACTTCCAAAGTTTTTTCCCAAGAATAATAATTTTCTTTTTCAATTTTTATATTATGATTTTCGGGTAATAAGTTTTGAATTAAAACATCTTTAGAAAAACCGGAAGTTCTATTCTTGTAATCGTTATCAATGGTGACGATTGCATCACTGGGCGTCGTTTTTATATAAATTCCTCCGGTCTCAAGGAACTTCATTTTCTTTATATCAAAACGGTATCCCTGCGAATACATGATTATTGAGGGAGCGATTACCGCAAAGACCAAAACCATTAAGATGAATAAAACTGTGCGTGTTCTTTTTGTCATATACTTCATTTATACATCAAAAAGCCTCTCTTGCCAATTGCCGTTTCGGTGTGTTAGAATGGGGTATATTATGAAAATAGGAATAGATCTAGGTACTAAAAATTCTCTCGTATTCATTCCAGACAAAGGGGTTGTTTTGAATGAGCCTTCAGTGGTGGCTGTTTCGGTAACAGAAAACAGAATTTTGGCTGTCGGAAGGGAGGCAAAGGAAATGATCGGAAGGACCCCTGAAGAAATTCAGGTTTTCAGACCGTTAAGAGACGGAGTGATTGCCGATTATCGGATTACTCAGACCATGATTAAGCATTTCATTTCAAAAGTTAATTCTGGATTTTTTAAATTCATCAAACCGGAATTATTAATCGGGGTTCCGGCCGGAATTACTTCGACCGAAAAAAGAGCGGTGATTGAGGCGGGAACTTTAGCGGGAGCAAAAGAAGTTTTCGTGGCCAAAGAACCGATTCTTTCAGCAATCGGAGCGGGCATACCAATTAATTCGTCTTCGGGTCATTTAATTATTGATATCGGAGGAGGGACTGCCGAGGTGGCAGTTATTTCCTTGGGCGGAATAGTTTGTTCTCAATCTTTAAGGGTAGCCGGGGACAAATTAGACGTTGCTATTTCCGAATATATTAAGAATAAGCATAATTTGGCGATTGGAGAACAGACGGCCGAAGATATTAAAATGAAAATCGGAACTGCTTTGCCGGAAAAGGAACCCAAATATCTTGAAATCAGAGGTAGAGATTTGATTACCGGATTGCCGAAGAATATCAAAGTTTCTTCAAATGAAATTTGCGAAGCTATTGCCGAGCCTTTAACGGAAATAGTTCAATGTGTTAAAAACGTGTTAAGAGAAACTCCGCCGGAATTATCAGCCGATATTATGGACAAGGGAATGGTGGTGGCTGGAGGAGGTGCCTGCTTGAGAAATATTGCAGCTTTGTTGTCTAAGACAACCGGTGTTCCTTGCTTTGTTGCCGACGATCCGTTGAGTTGCGTGGCCAAAGGAACTGGAGCGGTTTTGGATAACCTTGATTTATACAAGAAAAGTATAATGGCTAAAAAATAATATATGTCCGAAGAAAAATTTGTAATACAGGGCGGCAAGAAATTGTCGGGAGAAATAGAAGCGAGAGGCTCAAAAAACGCAGCCTTTCCTGTTTTAATTGCGACACTATTAACCAGTGAAGATTGTATTATTGATAATATTCCTTTAGTCGAAGATATTTTCAGAATGTTGGAAATATTTGAAAGCATGAAAGTTAAGGTTGAATGGTTGGGCAAAAGGAAAATCAAAATTAATGCCAAGAATATGGATCCTTCAAAAATCAATTCTGATTTGGTTTTAAAGTTTCGTGGTTCAGTTCTTTTGTTCGGAGCTATTCTCTCAAGATTTGGAAAGGTGAATTTACCTCAGCCTGGTGGATGTGTTATCGGAGTTAGACCGATTGATACTCACTTGGATGCTTTTTCTCAAATGGGAGTTGATATTAAAGAAAAGAGGGGAAAGTTTATCATGACTGCTCCTCAGAAGTTAAAAGACAATATGGTGATTATGGATGAGTTATCAGTTACTGCAACCGCCAATGTTTTACTTTTTTCCAGCTTATTAAACGAGAAGGTTGTGATTAAGGTTGCCGATGGAGATTATCAAAATCAGGAACTCTGCAAGGTTTTAAGAAAGATGGGAGCCAAGATTTCGGGATTCGGACAGCACACTTTATCTATTAACGGACAAAAGAAACTGAAAGGATTTAAACATTTCTTAATTCACGATCCGATTGAAGCTGGTACTTTTATTATTATGGCTTTAGCGGTTAAAGGAAATATTTTGGTTAAGAATGTGGAATATCCTTTCTTGGAATTTGTTTTAAAGAAATTGGAAGATTGCGGAGCTAAATTTGAAATTATCAAGAGAAAAAAAGATTTGGTTGATGTTCAAGTTTATCCCTCCAAAGATATTAAAATCAGAAAGATGCAAAGTTTGCCTTTTCCGGGATTTCCTTCAGACTTGCTTTCCGTGTTGGGAGTCTTGGCAACTCAAACCAAGGGGGTGACATTGATTCACGATCCGCTGTATGAAGGAAGATTGAAATACATGGAAGGGCTGACCAAGATGGGAGCGGATATATTCTTTTCCGACCCGCACCGGGCGGCCATTAATGGAATTACCAAATTGTACGGAGCAGATATGGGATCCTTTGATTTAAGAGGCGGAGCATCGTTAATTACTGCCGGATTAATTGCCGAAGGAAAAACAACAATCAGAAATATTTATCAGGTTGACCGAGGATATGAAAAAATAGAAGAAAGGCTTCAAAAATTAGGAGCCGATATTAAAAGAGTAAAAGATTAAAATGACAATCGGGCATAAAAAACAGAGAGAAGTGTTGGAGAGATTGGCCAAAGGTAAAAATATTCCTCATGCTTTGCTGTTTTCCGGAGTAGAGAAGATTGGAAAAAAGAAAGTGGCCGTTGAATTTATTAAAAGTATTTTTTGCGAGAAAGAAAAAGGATTTTGCGGAGAATGTTATTCTTGCAAAAGCATAGACTCATCAAGTTTTCCCGACCTATCAATCATCGAAGCTAAAGACAGAAACATTGAAATTGAAGAGGTGAGAGATTTACAAAATAGATTATCTTTAAAGTCATATAACAATTCACTTAAAATCGGGATTATCGATGATGCCCACTTAATGAGGAAAGACGCCCAGAACGCACTTTTAAAGGTTTTGGAAGAGCCGAAAGGGGATACGCTGCTAATTTTAATCACTTCTTATCCGCAGATGCTTTTACCGACAGTCCGTTCAAGATTGGAAGAAATTAAATTTTCAATTGTTTCGAGGCGTGAAATAGAAGATTATTTAATTTCCCTCGGAGCCAAAGAAGAGAAAGCCAAAGAAATTGCTTTAATTTCTTCAGGGCAGATCGGCAAGGCGATAGAATTCTTTAACAATGAAGACAAATTAAACTTTTTTAATAAGGCGGTAAAAGATATTGTTTCCTTGGCCCGCTCGGAGATGTATAAAAGATTTGACTTTGCCAAAGAATTCAAGGAGAATCAAGATGAGATTGTAAATGTATTAGATGTATGGGAGAGGTTTATGAGGCGGGAGATACTATTGAAAGTATACGGCAATAAAGGAAGCCTGGAGAATTACTCCTTAAAGAAGATAAAAGAGGTGATTGACGAATTAGAGAAAACTAAATATTTAATAGAGAATACGAATGTTAATAAAAAATTGGCATTAGAAAATTTGTTAATAACATTATAATAATTTTTTAAATATATGTACGAACAAATTATAAAAGAAAAAGAACCGGAAATGGACAAAGTATTAGACTTTGTCACTAAAAAGATTTCAAGTTTCAGGACTGGTAGAGCCACTCCGGCTTTGATTGAAAATATTCAGGCCGAGTGTTTCGGACAAATGATGCCGATTAAGCAATTAGCGGCTATTTCGGTTCCTAGTGCGAGAGTTCTTTCAATTCAACCTTGGGATAAATCATATGTCGAAGCAATCGAAAAAGCTATTTTAAGAGAGGGAGCAGGATTGTCTCCGGTAGTTTCTGGCGATGTCGTTCTTATTAATATGCCGCAGATGTCAGAGGAATTGAGAAAAGAATTATCAAGAGCTCTTTCTCAAATTAATGATGATGCGAAGAAAACAATCAGAAAATACAGAGACGAAGCCTGGTCAGACATTCAGGATAAAACCAGGGAAGGATTAATCAGGGAAGACGATAAGTTTAAAGCCAAGGACAAATTGCAGGAATTAGTCGATAAGTATAATGAAAAGGTTGATGATTTAATTGACCGTAAGAAAGTTGAAGTAGAAGGATAATATGTTTTTAATAGATATCATAGTTTTTTTAATAGTTTTGGGAATCGTTGTTTTTGTTCACGAGTTGGGCCATTTTATCGCGGCTAAAACTTCGGGAGTAAAAGTTGAAGAATTCGGACTCGGTTTTCCTCCCAGACTTTGGAAAAAAACAATCGGTGAAACCCAGTATTTTATCGGGGCGATTCCTTTCGGAGGAATGACCAGGATTTTCGGCATGGATGAAATGGACGAAGAAAAGGATAAAAACTCAAGAGGTTATGAATCTAAAAATGCTTGGAAGAAATTATGGATTTGCGGAGGTGGAGTAGTATTTAATTTGCTTTTTGCGGTGATTGTTTTTTACGGACTGATTGCTTCTTCTGGATTCAGATCAGAGCAGGCATTAATTTTTTCCGAATATCATTTTCCTTTTGGAAACCAAGTCAATCAAGTTTTGATTGCTCAAGTTGCTCCTGGCTCTCCAGCGGAAATATCAGGATTAAAATCATCTGATACAGTTATTGGCGTTAATGGAGAAATAATTAACGGTTCAAAAGAATTCAGTTCTATTATTAATGAAAATAAAGGCCAGAAAGTTATTCTTCAATTAAAAGATGGAAGAGAGGTGGAGATTACGCCGAGAGCTGAATATCCTTCAACTGAAGGCCCCTTGGGTGTCGGTTTGAGAGATATGGCCGTATTGAATTATTCAAGCCTTCCCGAGAAAGCTTTGGTGGGATTCTTGCATACTTATAATATTACTGATTATTCTGTTTCTGCGATGGGCTATATTTTCTCTTATGCCATCTCGCACAAATCGATAGATGCAATCGCTTCTTCGATGGCCGGTCCGGTGGGAATATTTGCTATTACTAAATTAACACTCGAAAAGGGTCTTTATGATATGTTGAATTTGATCGCTATTCTTTCGATTGCTTTAGGGGTAAGTAATTTATTGCCCATTCCAGCAATGGACGGAGCTAAATTAATCTATGTCGGTTTGGAATCGGCAAACAAGAAAGTATTCAGCAAGGAATTGCAGATTAAGATTGAAAGCATCGGAGCGATATTTTTGATTCTTTTGGCGGTGGCAATAATTTTTAAAGACTTTATTCAATTTAAAGATATAATATTTAAATAATATGAAACAAGCTGATTTATTAACAAGGACAGTCAAAGAAAATCCTAAAGATGAAGTTAGTTTGAATGCTAAACTTTTAACTAGGGGCGGATTTGTCGATAAATTAGCCAGTGGCATATATACTTATCTTCCTTTGGGTTTAAGGGTTTTAAACAAGGTGGAAAATATTGTCAGAGAGGAAATGAACAAGATTGAAGCTCAGGAAATTTTAATGCCGTCTCTTCTTCCTAAGGATAACTGGGAGAAGACAGGTCGCTGGAACGTGGAAGAGATGTATAAGATTCACGATGAGAATTTGGGATTGGGTTGGACTCACGAAGAAATTATTACTCCCTTAATGAAGAAGCATATTTTGTCTTCTCATGATTTGCCCAAAGCAGTTTATCAAATTCAGTCTAAATTCAGGAACGAACCGAGAGCCAAATCGGGTATTTTGCGTGGCCGGGAATTTTTAATGAAAGATCTTTATTCTTTTCATAACAGTGAAGAGAGTTTGAATGAATATTATGAAAGGGTCAAGAAGGCATACATCCGTGTTTATGAAAGATGCGGATTGAAAGATAAAACATATTTGACTTTGGCTAGCGGAGGAACATTTTCTTCTTCGTCTCATGAATTTCAGATGATTACTTCGGCTGGAGAAGATATTATTTATATCTGTAAAGATTGCGGCAATGCAATCAATAAAGAAGTGTTTGATGAAAAGTGTTCTTGCGGAGGCAAAAACTTTATCGAAGAAAAATCAATTGAAGTTGGTAAT
Organism: Minisyncoccota bacterium; assembly: GCA_041657325.1. Taxonomy (GTDB): domain Bacteria; phylum Patescibacteriota; class Minisyncoccia; order Minisyncoccales; family Minisyncoccaceae; genus UBA2211. The sequence goes on along the minus strand of JBBACA010000012.1, from coordinate 2,836 downwards.
ATTTTTAAACTAGGAACTAAGTATTCTGAGATATTTGATTTGAAAGATGAAAATGGAAAGCATTTGATTATGGGTTGCTATGGCATCGGTATCAGCCGATTGATGGGAGCGGTAACAGAAGTGTTTAACGATGAGAAGGGAATTATATGGCCATCAAATGTGGCACCGTTTTTTGTTCATTTAATTTCTCTTGATATGGGAAATAATGAAATCAAACAAAAAGCAGAAGAAATTTACGATATTTTACAAAATTCAAATCTTGAAGTATTATATGACAACAGAGATGATAAGACGGCGGGAGAAAAGCTTAATGATTGCGATTTGATAGGTATTCCCGTGCGTATAGTTATCAGTCAAAAGACGCTAAAAGAAGAGAGCGTTGAAGTAAAGAAAAGAAGCGAGGAAAAGACAGAATTAGTGAAGATTAAAGATTTAATTGATTTTCTAAAAAATGACATTCAAGACATTTAATTTAAATAAATATATTTCTAATTTATCACAGGATATTGCTATCGATTTGGGAACAGCCAATTGTTTGGTCTATGTTCGCGGTCGAGGTATTATTTTATCCGAGCCTTCAGTTGTTGCTTTGAATAAAAAAACCGGACAAGTTTTAGCGATTGGCAGAGAAGCGGAAAAAATGGTGGGAAGAACTCCGAGTCATATCGTTGCTATCAGACCTCTTGTTAATGGAGTTATTTCTGATTTTGAAGTGACCGAACAAATGCTCAGATATTTAATTGAAAGAGCCAGACAAGATAAATTCACTTTCTTGAAACCGAGAGTTATTGTCGGTATTCCTTCCGGAGTAACCGAGGTTGAAAAGAAGGCAGTGAGAGATGCGACTAAATCGGCCGGAGCAAGAGAAGTATTTTTAATTGAAGAGCCAATGGCTTCAGCGATCGGAGCCAGAATGCCAGTACAAGATCCTTCAGGTAATTTTGTTGTTGATATCGGAGGAGGAACAACCGAAGTTGCGGTTATCTCTTTGGGCGGAATAGTTGTTGCTAAAAGTTTGAGAATTGCAGGAGACAAATTAAATAACGATATCATTCAGTTTGCTCAGGAGAAATACAAATTATTAATCGGAGTGAGAACAGCCGAGAAAATTAAGATAAATATCGGAGCGGTATATTTTGAAAAAGAGCCTTTAAAGCAGGATAATAAAACCATGCCGATGAGAGGAAGAAACTTGGTAACCGGTTTGCCCGAGGAAGTGATTATTTCTCAGACCGATGTCAAAAAAGCATTAGAAAGATCTATCAATCAGATAGTTTTAGAGATCAAAAATACAATAGAAATGACTCCGCCGGAATTATTGGCTGATATCATGAAAAAGGGAATTGCTTTATCGGGCGGGGGAGCGCAGTTAAGAGGATTGGATAAAATGATTGTCAAAGAAACAAATATTCCTACTTACATTATCGAAGACCCGATGACGGCGGTTGCGAGAGGGGCGGGAATGGTTTTGGAAAACCTTGATGAGTTCCACGATGTCTTGGTTGAAACAGAAGAATTACAACCACCGAAGTAGTGATTGAAGATAAAAAAGAAGCAGACTGTTAATCAGTCTGTTTTTATTAATATTGACACAATATAACTATTATTGTATTATATTTTCAATAGTTCTTTAAAAGGAAATTGTTTTCGTAGGTAGCGCTTTTGATATTTTTTGTATCAAGTGCGCTACCCACGAATTGGGGGCACTAGGTTTATTATGAAAGAAATCGAAACAGAAGAACCAGAACTGAGAATTTCGATTCCTGTTTCTGAGAAAATTGTTGAAAGGCTTAAGCGGCAAAAAGTCGAAATTAAGCAGACGAAATCGGGAAAGTATTTTGCATACTTTACTCCGGAAAAGTGGCAGTACACCGATAATACTTGTACTACTACAAGAGTGAGGGTGACGATACCGTACAGCCTCGTTGATGAGCGAGTTTTCATCAACATAAACGAATGCATCCGTCTGAATAAAGATGGAGGTTTGCAAGAACTTCAAACCGTGTGTCGAGACAACGGCAAGGAGATTGTTCCGGTTCGTTTTTTCAAAGGGAACGACCAGGATCGGCCCCGGTCAATTATTTTTGATTTTATTTCAATTGATTTCCGAGAGAAGATTATCATTCTTAAATCGGAACTGGTTAACGGACAATATGTCCATACCATTGTCGGCCTTAGAGCTGAAAAAGTTGAAAGTAATCAAATCGTTTTGACCGCTCAGTACTTGTATGAATCTTGTATTGAAGAAGATGAAAACAGCCGCCTTAAAACAACGGCATCGGCTGCAGAATTGATTGAAATTTGGTACCGTAGACCGATTAATTCACATCTGACACACCTCGAAACCAACTTAAAAATGTTTCGAGGAAAAGTCCGGATTTCGGAAAAACAGGTGATAAGATTAGGCACGGTTATCTAATAATTTAAACGGTCCTTGGTGATAATTCATCAAGGTCCTTTTTTATTGTTTTGGGCACTTGACAATCCCTATTAATCTGCTAAATTAATACATACATGATAAATATAAAGAAGATACAAACAGTAAATAGGCGGTTTTAAAAAATAGCTTAATTTAAGTTGTTTCTGAAAGCCGCGCGAAAGCGTCTTTTTTATTTCGTGTAAAGCATTTTGATAAATTAATAGGAAGAGTAAATAAGAATAAAGTTATTATTTGCTAATCAAAGGTTATTTATGTTATGGGCAAATGGTGGATGCCTTGGGACCAGACGCGAAGAAGGACGTGGCGTAGCTGCGATAAGCCTCGGGAAGGTGCTAGCAACCTATGAACCGGGGATTTCCGAATGAGGAAACTCAATTTCATTTAAACGAAATTATC
>JBBACA010000011.1:0-17126 GCA_041657325.1 Minisyncoccota bacterium | reverse complement strand
GGCTGTTCGCCAATTAAAGTGGTTCGTGAGCTGGGTTCAGACCGTCGTAAGACAGGTTGGTCCATATCTACCACAGGCGTCGAGTTTTGAGGAGAGTTGCCCTTTGTACGAGAGGATCAGGGTGAACTAACCTCTGGTGTATCAGTTGTCCCGCCAGGGGCATAGCTGAGTAGCTAAGTTAGGAAGGGATAAGAGCTGAAAGCATCTAAGCTCGAAGCCCACTCCAAGATTAGAACTCTTATTCAGGTTAAAGACTATGACCTTGATAGGTCGCAGGTGTAAGCTCCGCGAGGAGTTCAGCCGAGCGATACTAATTGAATATTAAAATAACTCTTTGATTAGCAATTACTAGCTTTATTCTATTTTCCTATTATTTACTCCTTTTTGTTTTTAATATGGGGGCTATACTGGAAGTGCTCCACCCGATCCCTTTCCGAACTCGGAAGTGAAATCTTCTAAGGCCGATGATAGTGGTATCCGCGAAAGTAGGTCGCCCCCGTATTAAAGATCGAAAGGAGTTTTTTGTTAAATAAAAAGAACCAAGCAATTAAAAATTATGCTTGGTTTGATATTTGCTGGTTGATCCAGTCTTTTTTATTTTTTCAATTCTCTGTAGTGCAATTGTTTTGAATTTTTTTGGGACATGAGAGTCAGCAATGTCTCTCCATTTTTCAATTGGCCAGTCAATTTGTTGAAGGCTCATCTTGACTGCGGTTTCCCAGCGAGCTGCTGTGCTGGAATTTAGAAAAGCTTCTAATAAATTGCTCGTGAGCAGAGCCTTTTTCATCGTCATTATCTTTAATGGCGGATAGATCATTGCATCTTCTTTCAGGTGGTTTTGATAATAATATAGAACTTCGATATAGGCTTCGTGAGTAATTCTATTTTGCTGATTCATTGCTTTGATGATTGTATCGCTGTATTCACCGTGGCCTCGATCAGACCAAATTTTTTCTATTAAAAATATTTTTCTGATTTCTTTTGAGGTTCTGGCGCAGCTTACCATTTTCTCGGCGATTATGATGAAGGGTTTTTTCTCGAGCCACGGAAGGCTGGCCAAGGAAAACCAATCTTTGATGTTGGTATTTGTTTGTTCAAGATTCGGTACGATTGCGTGGTCAGTAAGGTCTGATAAACTGTATATTAAGACTAGTTCATCTCCCTTTAATTGCCGCAATAATTCGGTTTTATTTACTGTTAAAGCATGATCCCAATTTCCCATTTTGCACCCCTATGTAAATGTACAAAGATTACACATCTTTTTTCGCATTTTTAAGGCAGGTTGTCAATTTTGTCTTTTTTATAGGGATAGGATATAATCAGTTTATGAAGATTTTTACCAAGAAAAGAATAACTATTTTCCTCATTCTCCTTTTTTGTTTTTTGATTGTTAATTCTTTTTTGAAAGACGGAATTAAAAATTTTGTTTATTCAAAATCAGAGAGTTTAATGGCCTCGTTGTGGAATAAGGGAAGCGAACAGGCTTTTTCTAATAAAAACCAAGAAGAATTAAATAAGAAATTAATCGAGGAAAACCAGAAACTTCTTTCTGATTTGGCTGATTTGCAAAATATAAAAGAGGAAAATGAATTTTTAAGAAATAGTTTGGATTTGGGATTGGAAAAAGATTTTGATTTAATGCTTGGGCGGATAATATCAAAAGATCTTTTATCGGATTCTCTTTTAGTGAATATCGGTTCCAATGACGGAGTTAAAAAAGGCTTTCCGGTGATTGTTTCCGGCAAGGTTCTCTTGGGAAAGGTAGTCGATGTCTATCCATCTTATTCCCGAATAATGCTTATTACTCAAAAGAATAATCTTATCGACGTCGAAATACCGGATAGTGAGATTTTTGCTCTAAGCAAAGGAGAGGGAAGCCTAAATCTAACCTTAGATATGGTGGCTCGTGAGAAAGAATTAAAGGAGGGGAGCTTGGTTGTGACTTCGGCTCTGGGCGGCAATTACCCAGCTGGGCTTTTGATGGGAAAGGTAAAGAATGTTAAAAAAATCGATAATGAGACATATCAGATGGCCGATATCGAGAAAGTTTTTGACTTGAGCGTGATTAATAATGTTTTTATAATTAAGATAGCGGAGATATATAATGATTAAGGAGATTTTCAAAACTTTGATTTTATTATTAGCGATGTATTATTTGTTTATTTTCGAAGTAAGTTATTTGTCATTTTTTACTTCCTTTAGTTTCCTTATCCTTTTTGTTTTGGTGATTAATGTATTAGAAGAACCGCAGGGGCGGATAGGATTAATTTCCGCTTTCTTTTTTGGACTGATACTCGATATTTATTCTGCTCATTATATCGGTTTAATGGCTTTGTCTTTTTCTCTTGTTTCTCTGTTATTAAAATTTATACTATTCAAATATGTTAGGATTCCATCGCTCTCATGGATACCAAAAATTTAAAGTCAAAAGATGGAATACAGACATCGAAACAGACGATCTTTTTTTAGACGCTTTAACGCACAAAAAAGACAAAAATTCTTACACGATAGAAACGGCTTTGTCGCAGAGAATATTTCAATTGGTTCTCACTTCTTTTATTCTAATAATCGGAATATTATTTTTCCGTTGTTTTTCTTTCCAAGTTTTTGATTATAAAACTTACAATGAAAAAGCGGAAAGGAATAAGTTTCTTTCCAGTGAAATTGAAGCCCAAAGAGGAATTATCTATGACCGCAATTTTAAACAATTAGTTATCAATACCCAGGGATTTGATTTGGTTTGTAATCTTTTAAAGTTACCAGAAGATGAATTATTAAGAGAGAAACAGGTGAGAGAGGTGGCTCGTATTTTAGATATGCCTTTTGAAGATTTAAATAAAAATATTGAAGAAATGGAAGCGGCAGAGGAGAGTGAGTTTTCTTTGGTGAGGGATATTGATAAAGATAAAGTGATTATTTTGAAAACCAAAGAAGAAGAGTTGACCGGTTTTGAAATTGTTAAGAAAAAAAGCAGGGAATACTTGAGCGGATACGATTTAGCTCACATTATCGGATATGTTTCGGGAGACAGTTCAACCGGAGAATCAGGAATAGAAAAGCAGTATAACGATGTTTTGAAGGAAATACCGGGAGAGATTAATCGAGAAAAAGATGTTCACGGAAATTTAGTTAAAGAGGAGATTATTAAGCCCTCGGAATCGGGGAATAATATAGTTTTGAATATTGATTATGATTTACAGAAAAAAGCTGCCGCCTTTTTAGCCAGCGCGGTTGAGGGATATAATGCCAAGGGTGGAGCAGTGGTGGCGGTTAATCCCAAAACCGGAGAAGTTTTGTCTTTGATTTCCTATCCTTCCTTTGATAATAATATTTTTTCTAAAGATTTAACCACTAAAGAATTTAATGATTTATTGAAAAATCCCAAAGTTTCTTTTTATAACCGGGCTACTTCGGGAGAATATCCGACCGGTTCAACTTTAAAACCGATGATTGCGGTTGCGGCTTTGGAGCAGGGTATTGTTACTGTTGATAAGGAGATATATTGTGAAGGGGGAATTGAATTAAACGATGATACGTTTAAAAAAGACTGGGCAACTCACGGCTGGACCAGTTTGAAAAAAGCTATTGCCGAATCTTGCGACGTTTTCTTTTATATGATCGGAGGAGGGTATAAGAATTTTAACGGTTTGGGAATCGCTAAGATTGAAAAGTATTTAGAAAAGTTTGGTTTTGGAGCAAAAACAAATATTGATTTACCGGAAGAAAGTGTTGGCTTGGTTCCTGATCCAACTTGGAAGGAAGATAGAACCGGAACTTCATGGTATCCAGGAGACACCTACAATGTTTCCATCGGTCAAGGATATTTTAAAGCAACTCCTTTGCAATTAACCATGGCTATTTCTTCAATTGCCAATGGAGGGAAACTAATGAAACCCCAGGTCGTGAAGAGTGTTTTGGATAACAATAATCAAACAATTAAAACATTTGAGCCGGAGATTGTGAGTAAGGATTTTGTTTCTTTGTCGGCAATTGAATCGGTAAGAGAGGGAATGAGAGAAACGGTTTTGTCTCCGGCAGGAACCGCCCGTTCCTTGCAGTATTTGCCCGTTACTTCCGGTGCCAAGACCGGAACTGCCCAGACCGGAAAGAATGAGATTTATCACAACTGGATAACCGTTTTCGCCCCTTATGACGACCCGGAGATAGTTTTGACTATTATCGTGGAAAGCGTGCCCAAAAACACCGGTTTAGCCAACCTAGTGGCCAGGGAGACCTTGGGGTACTATTTTGGAGAAAAGGAAATTCAACAAAATAAAGAAGAGATAATTAACGAGGGTGGCAATTAGGAATCTTGATTTCTGAGATATATATGCTATACTATCACCAAAAGGATTGATCTAGGCGATTAGGCCTTTTTTCTAAATTGAATAAATAACATCCGCCGTTCGGTTTTTGTCTTTTGACTAAATGGAATCGTGGAATAATAAAAATATATGGACAGTAAATATTTAACTCAAGAAGGTTTGGATAAATTAAAGAAAGAACTTGAATACCTTAAAAAAGAAGGTAGAATTGAGGTAGCCGAACAATTGAAAGAAGCTATTTCTTTCGGTGATTTGTCTGAGAATGCCGCTTACGATGAAGCGAAAGATAATCAAGCTGCTATCGAAGGAAAAATTCTTGATTTGGAAAGATTAATCAGCTCGGCTAAAGTAATTCAAGATAATGAGAATACAGGCTGGGTTCAAATCGGTTCCTATGTTACAATTAAACAAGGCGATGATGAAGAAAGATATCATGTTGTTGGAGAGGAAGAAGCCAATCCAATGGAAAACAGAATTTCTTTCAAATCACCTTTAGGGCAAGCTTTATTGAATAAGCCTAAAGGAGCTGAAGTGGAGATTAAAACTCCCAAAGGATCTCTTAAATACAAAATACTAAAAATAGAATAAAAATATGTCTACCTCAGACGAAATAAGACAAAATAGGATTGAAAAATTAAATAAGCTTCGCAAGAACGGAGTCGATGTTTATCCTATTGAAGTCAAGCGAACTCACGAAATCAAAAAGGTTTTAGAGGATTTTGCATCTTTGTCACAAAAAGAAGAAGAGGTTATTTTGGTTGGAAGAGTGAGGACTGTCAGAACTCACGGTGCTTTGACTTTTATTGATTTTGAAGACGGCACGGGAAAGATACAAGGATTGTTGGCAAAAGATAAAATGGGCGAAGTCAATTACGATTCATTTTTAGATAGTTTTGATATGGGTGATTTTATCGAAGCCCATGGAGCTTTATTTGAAACCAAGAGGGGAGAAAAGACGATTCAAATAACGGACTACAAAATGATTTGTAAATCTTTGCTTCCGTTGCCGGAAAAGTGGCACGGTTTGAAAGATGTCGAAGAGAGATACAGAAAAAGATATCTCGATTTGATGTTTTCTCCAGAGGTAAAGCAGAAGTTTGTTATCCGTTCCAACTTTATCAAAGAATTAAGAAACTTTTTAAATGAAGACGGATTCTTTGAGGTAGAAACTCCGATTCTTCAATCATTATACGGCGGAGCCAGGGCCAAGCCTTTCAAGACTCATTTGAACGCCATGGATGTAGATGTGTTCTTGAGAATATCTCCGGAATTATATTTAAAGAGACTATTGGTCGGGGGATTCGAGAAGATATATGAGATAGGAAAGTGTTTCAGAAATGAAGGAGTGGATAAATTCCATAATCCCGACTTCACCATGATTGAATTCTACTGGGCCTATGCCGACTACAAACAATTAATGAAAATGACAGAAAGAATGTTTGAGGTTATTTTAACTAAAGTTTTAGGAACAACCGATGTTAAATACGGAGACAGTGTTCTGAATTTCAAGGGTCCATTTGAAAGAATAGAATTCTTTGCTTTATTGGAAAAGCATACCGGAATTAAATACGAAGAATTAAACGAAAAGTCTTTACTTGAAAAAGCCAAAGAAATGGGAATCGATGTTCCTGAGGGAGCTGACAAGCCGAATATCGCCGATGAGATTTATAAAAAATACTGCCGACCGAATATTATCCAGCCGACTTTCATTATTCATCACCCCAGAGGATTCCAGCCTTTAGCTAAAGCATTGGATAAAGAAAAATTAGCTAATTTCCAGTTGGTTGTTGCCGGAGCGGAAGTTATTAATGCTTTTTCCGAACAGAATGATTCGTTAGATCAGGGAGATGTATTGCGAGGACAAGAAAAGTTATTTAAAGGCGGATTTGAAGAAGCTCAAAGATCAGATGAAGAGTTTATCGAAGCTTTAGAATACGGAATGCCTCCAGCTGCCGGATTTGGAATGGGAATCGACAGGATTGTTTCAATGTTGACCGATTCAGGGTCATTGCGAGAAGTAATATTGTTTCCATTAATGAAAGATAAAGAATAAATGAAGCTCGGGGAAACCCGAGTTTTTGTTTTGACACTATTTTCTTTTTTTGCTATGACTTTCTTAGTCCTTCACATTAATTGAGGGAGTGATTTTAATGAGGTACGAAACTAAGCTTTCGAAAAAACAGATTGAGGGCATCTTTAAAAGGTTTGATGCCGGATGGATTCACGACGGAAACCCGGAAAATCCCCACGCAGTTCTGACAAGCGGATTATGCAGTAATGCATATTTCAATGTTTCTCGGATTACTTCAAATCCTATCGCCATGGAGGCATTGTCCTATAATCTCATGAGGAAAATTTTGCCCAGGATCGGCGGAGAAGACATTGTGGTTGTAGGTTCAGCCTATGCCGGAATTATTCCTTCTTATATGGTGGCTTTGTTTCTCGGAGCTAATCATGCATATGTTGAGAAGGGACCGAACGGAGAAATGGTCTGGACAGGAAGATTTTCTATCCCTGAGGATGCATACGTCCTGCAGGTTGAAGACCTTATCACGACCTTCAAAACTACCGAAGCGGTAAGGAGAGCTATTGTTGCCGGAAACAAGAATCCAGTAAAGTTCCATCCTTTTGTCGGAACTATTGTTCATCGTCCGGCAAGACTGCCAACCGAATACTTTTTCGACGAGGAAAGAATCGAAATCATTTCTCTTCTCGAGAAAGAGGTCTGGGCTGTTCCGCAGGAAGAATGTCCATTGTGTAAGCAGGGTTCTAAAAGGCTAAAGCCCAAAGAGCACTGGTCAGAGTTAACTAAAAAAAGTTAACTTTTTTATTTTGACACGATTTTTAATTTTAGATAGAATATTATCGGAGACTTAGTATGTGTTCTATCTGTTGCGGTAAAAGCGGGCTTTCTAAAAAAGCCATTGAAGAAATAGCGGAATCTCTCGGGGTTTCGCTTGAAAAAGACAAGACCGTTAAAGACGAATCTTGTCGGGAGGAATCACAAAGATGAAACCTCCTTTTTTATTGCTTTTTTTCCTTCAAATTGGTATTATGTACTTAAAATAATAGAGATTTGAACATATGTTAGATATTAAATTTATCAGAGAAAATCCGGATAAAGTCAAAGAAGCTTGCCGAAAAAAGAAAGTTAATTTTGACGTTGATAATCTTTTATCAATTGATGCCAAAAGAAGGGAATTGATTATCGCGATCGAGAATAAGAGTGCGATGAAAAATCAGGCGAACAAAAGGATTCAGGAAGCTAAGACGAAAGAAGATAGGGAAGCGGTAATTGCTCAAATGAGAGAATTGGATAGAAATTCTGACAATGAAGAAGATGAATACAAAAAAGTCAATGAAGAATTTGAGAGACTTATGCTATTAGTTCCCAATATTCCCGATGAATCAGTTTCTGACGGTGATTCTGATGCCGATAATGTTGAAGTGAGAAAATGGGGCAAGATTCCGGAATTCAAGTTTCCGATCAAGGACCATGTTCAATTAGCTAAAGATTTGGATTTAGTTGATTTTGATAGAGGAGCTAAAGTAGTTGGATTCAGAGGATACTTTTTAAAAAGAGAAGCTTTTCTTATCTGTATGGCTATTTGGCAATATGCAACAGATGTTTTAACCAAGAAAGGATTTATTCCAGTTGGAGCTCCTTCTTTGGTTAATGAGGCAGCCATGACCGGAACCGGATATTTACCTCAATCAAAAGATGAAGTTTACAAAAATGATGATGGAACATATTTAGCGGGAACTTCAGAAGTGGCAATGATGAGTTATCATTCCAATGAAACATTGAAAGAAGAAGATTTGCCGATTAAATATATGGGTTTTTCTCCTTGTTTCAGAACGGAAATCGGCAGTTATGGAAAAGATACTCAAGGGATTTTAAGAGTTCACGAGTTTATGAAAATTGAGCAAGTTGTTTTATGTAAGAATGACAAAGAAGAATCTGTTAGATTACACGAAGAAATAACTAAGAATGCGGAAGAGATATTGCAGGGATTAAATATTCCTTACCACGTAGTTCGTAACTGTGCTGCTGATTTGGGATTGGGACAGGTGAAGAAATATGATATTGAAGCTTGGGTTCCTTCGCAGAATAAATACAGAGAAACTCACTCCTCTTCATATTTCTTTGATTTCCAGACTAGAAGATTAGGAATTAAATACAAAACCAAGGAGGGAGAAACTAAATATACTTATTCTTTGAATAATACGGGAATCGCTACGCCCAGGATTTTAATTCCTTTATTGGAAAATAATCAACAAAAAGACGGAAGCATTAAGATTCCCAAGGTTTTGCATAAGTATTTGAATTTTAAGGAAATTAAAAGAAAATAGTCAATGGAGCTATTTGAATTCAAGGAAAACAAAATCAACATTAATGGTGTTGAATTATATTATAAAACTGCTGGAGAAGGTAGGCCGTTTTTAATTCTTCATGGCTGGGGAGCATCTTCTGTTTCCTGGTTAAGACTGGTTGATGAAATGGCAGGTAAGGGATTTAAATTGATTATTCCTGATTTGCCCGGTTTTGGAAAAACAGAACCGCCTAAAACTGTCTGGGGAGTGGGCGAGTATGCTGATTTAATTATTGCTCTTATTAAGAAATTGGATCTTTCCGAGTTCTATCTTTTAGGTCATTCTTTCGGTGGGGGAATTGCTTTAAAGATGGCAACTGAAAAGAATTTTAAACCTTTGAAATTAATATTTTGCGATGCGGCAATAGTCAGAGAAGAAAGGCTTAATTTGAGGCAAAGAATTTCGAAGTTCTTGGCAAAAATAGGTTCCAAGGTTATTTCTGAAGATTCTCGAATGTATTCTTTTTTTGAAAAGATGGCTTATAGATTATCCGGAACCTATGATTACTATCGAGCCAATCCTTTGATGAAAGAGATTTTTAAAAAAGTAGTAGGGGAGGATTTAACTCATTTATTGCTCAAAGTTGACATGCCTTGCTTGATTATCTGGGGAGAAGACGACCCGATTACTCCGGTAGAGGATGGAGTTCTTTTTCATCAAGAAATTGATAATTCCGAATTAAAAATAATAAAGGGAGCAAGACACAATCCCTATAAAACAGATTCTGTTGAAGTCGGCGAATCTATTATTAAATTTTTAAACAAATAATATGGTCATACAACCTTGGATGATAATTTTAACCGGTTCGATAGTTCTCTTCTTTTGGTTTTTTAAAGAGGTTAAGAATTTTTTGTTTTGGTCTTATCTGTGGCAGTTGAAGAATTATCATATCGGCCGTTTCTTGGCGCATTTTGATACTTACGGCGGAAGGAAAATAATCGGAAACTGGGGATTGTTTTTCAAATGTTTCGTCTTTTTGGGAATAATGTTTTTAATCGGTTCAACGGTTTATTTGTATCCCGACTATCTCAATGAATTTTTAAATAAAGTCAGCTTATTCATTATTGCTTGTATTCCCGTGGTTTTTGTTCTTTATATTATCGAAGGATTTTTATCAATCATCGGTTTATTAAGAAGAAGGATAAAAATGCCGGAAATGACTTCAAAGGTATCTCTTCTTTTACCAATTGTTTTTATTCCTCTGGGAATAATCACGGCGGTCATCGCATTTGGTTTCTATCAAAGCTATATGAATCCAACGGAATGGATAATGTTTGAGTTGATTTATTTTGCTATCGCTATTCTGGCTTTTGATATTTTAACTCCTTTGATAGTTTCTTTTATTATTCTTCTTTTTCAGCCCATTACCGTCTTTATGAGAAACAGAATAATCAAGCAAGCGATGAAGAAGAGGGAAGCCTTGGAAAATCTTTTAGTTATCGGAATTACCGGCAGTTACGGCAAGAGTTCGACTAAGGAATTTTTGAAAGAGATTTTGTCGGCTGATTTTAAAGTTGTTTCGACCGAAAGGAACGAAAATTCGGAAATAGGAATATCGCAATGTATTTTAAATCATCTTAACGATGAATACGAAATATTTATTTGCGAAATGGGAGCGTATAATCGGGGCGGGATAAAATTATTATGCGATATTGCCAAACCGAAAATCGGAATATTGACGGGAATTAATAATCAGCACTTGGCCACTTTCGGTTCGCAGAAAAACATTGTTAAGGGAAAGTTAGAATTGATTGATTCTTTGCCCAGCGAAGGATTGGCGGTTTTGAACTGGGACAATGATTTAATCAAAGATAATTTTAATTCGACAATTAATAGCGTTAAGTGTTCAATTTCCGAAAAGCAAGATCTTTGGGCGGAGGAAATCAAGGAAGATAAAGAGGGGGTATCATTTAAGGTTGTTTTTAAAACCGGAGAAAGCCAGAACTTTAAAACTAATATTCACGGTATTCATAATGTATATAATCTTTTATTAGCGATTGCCGTGGCTAAGAAATTAGGTATGGAATTGGAAACGATTGCCGAAAAAGTTAAAGAAATTAAAGGAGGAATTACAGTTAAGAAAGTTGATGATTTTGATTTGATTGATGCAACTTATTCTTCTAATTTTGATGGTATTATATCCCATCTCGAATATTTGAAAAATTGGAATGGCCGGAAGATATTGGTGATGCCGTGCTTGATTGAATTGGGAGACGAAGGCAAGGAGACTCATCGCAAGATTGGTCGAAAAATCGGAGAAGTTTGTGATTTGGCGATTATTACTTCAAAAGACTATTTTAAAGAATTGGAAAAAGGAGCGGTTGAGTCGGGAATGAAGGCCGAAGACGTTTTGTTTGTTCAAAACGGAGATAAGATATTAAAAAAGATATTTGCCGTTGCCAGAGAAGATAGTGTTGTTTTGTTGGAAAGCAGAGTTCCTCGTCTTTTAATTGATAAATTGATAAAATAATGAAAACTATTTCTATTTCTTTATCGCCCAACACGGAAAAAGATGATATATCTTTGGCTTTTAGTTTGATTTTTCAGCCGTGGAAATGGAGAAACGGAAAAGCAACAAAAGATTTAGAAAGAATGTTCAGAAATTATTTTGGTTTTAAAAATGCTTTCAGTTTTAATTCCGGAAGGAGTTCTTTAATCGCTATCTTAAAGGCGATGGAAATCGAAAAAGGAGATGAAGTGATTCTTCAGGCTTTTACCTGTAATGCAGCCGTCAATCCGATCATATACGTCGGAGCCACTCCTGTTTTTGCTGATATTGACGAAAGTTTAAATATTTCTCCCGATGATGTTATTAAGAAGATTACCAAAAAAACCAAGGCAATAATGATTCAGCATACTTTCGGCTATCCGGGAGATATTGATGAAATTAGAAAGATTTGCATGGCTAACAATCTTTATTTGATTGAAGATTGCGCTCATGCTTTGGGAGCCAAATACAAAGATTCTTTTTGTGGTTCCTTTGGCGATGCCAGTTTCTTTAGTTTTGGAAGAGACAAGGTTATTTCTTCGGTTTACGGAGGAATGGTAACGGTTAATAACGATGTTCTGTTGGAAAAAGTATCTCATTTCCAGAAAGAGATTAATTATCCTTCTTGTTTTTGGACATTACAGCAATTATTGCATCCGATTTTGATGAATAAAATAATCTTGCCCTTATATGGTTCTAAATTAGGAAGAGGTCTTTTGGCACTGTTTCTTAATCTGAACATTTTAAGTAAGGCGGTAACCTCTAAAGAAAATCAGGGCGAACTCCCGAATTATTTTCCAAAAAGAATGCCTAATGAGTTAGCGTTCTTAGCAATGAATCAGTTGAAAAAAATAGATCGCTTTAATGAGCATAGAAAAGAAATCGCTCAAATTTACGATTCAATGCTGGTAAATAAAAAGGAATTCAAGGTTGTTTTCAAGAAAGATAAAGATAAAGAGCCGATATTTTTAAAGTATCCGGTCTTAAATGTTAATCCGAGTAAGGTGGTAAGGGAAGCTAGAAAGGCAGGGATATATTTAAACGACGGATGGTTTGGCTCAGCTGTGGTTCCTCCCTTAACTTCACTTAAAAAAGTTTGTTATTTTACTAATAGCTGTCCTAAGGCGGAGGAAGTGGCCAAGAGAATTGTTTGTCTTCCTACCCATATTAACATTTCAAGAGAAGATGCAAAAAAGGTATTTGACTGTTTATAATATTTAAGGCAGAATAAGAGGGTAATAATAAAGAAAAAGACATGTTTGATAAACTAAAAGATTTAAAAAAGTTAAAAGATTTGGAGAGTTCTTTGGGAAAAGAAAGGGTAGAAAAAGAGAAGAACGGTATTAGGGTTGTAGTTAACGGAAGAGCCGAAATCGAGAGTATTTCTTTAAATGCGGAACTAAGCAAAGAAGATCAAGAAAGATATTTAAAAGAGTGTATTAATGAGGCTTCTCGCGATGCCAAAATGATTATGGCCAAGAAAGCCGCCGAAATAACCGGTTTTGGATTTTAATTATGAAATTTATTCCCGCACTTACAACTACAAAGGGATCAAATTGGAAAGAGAAATTCAGAGAGATACAAGAGCTAAAGATTGAAGAAATCGCTCTTTTTCCGACTTGTTTAACAAAAGAACACCGTAATACTCTTTACGATATGATAAAGAATTCTTGCATTAAAAGAATTCCTTTTGTTCATTTAAGGGAAGATATGGATGTTGAAGAGTTGGAATTTTTGGCCAAGGAATACGATACCCAGATATTTAACACTCATTCGGAACGAGAGTTTTCGATTAATAATGAGTGGTTAGTAAAATACAGAGAGCTGATTTGTATCGAGAATACAGAGAGGTATCCCTTGGATGCGGAAGAGATTAAGAAATACGGAGGCATTTGTTTGGATTTTGCTCATTTGGAAAATTTAAGATTATTAGCTAAAGACAAATACAACAAAGAAATAGAAGTTTTATCTAAATTTCCTATCAAATGTAATCACGTGAGTGTGGTCAAGAAAGATTTTTCTTTTGTCGATGCCAAGAAATTAAAATTAAAATACGACAGCCATCACATGGAGGATTTATCAGAATTGGATTATTTAAAAAATTATCCGGTTAATTATTTTTCCGATTATTGCGCCATTGAATTGGATAATAAAATCAAAGAACAGTTGGAGGCAATAAATTACATCAATGAATTTATGGGAGCGAGGAACAAGTTTATAAATAAAATGCTTGAGCACTAAAATGAATAAGCGGTTTTTATTGATTTTTTTTATAGTTTTAATATCCCTCGGGGTATTTATTTTTATTCCCAAAGAGAAAACCAAGGAAGCCGAGATTAATAATATTAAGAAGGAAAAAGTCGTGCCCGACAAAGTCATGGCGGTATATTTAACTAGCTGGTCAGCCAGTAATCAAACAAAAATAGATTATATTATTGATTTGGCTAAGAGAACAGAAATTAATGCGGTGGTGATTGATGTTAAAGATTGGTCGGGAAAAATTCCTTATGCTACCAATGTTCAATTAGTTAAAGACTACGGAGCAGAAAGAGTAATCGTTAAAGATATGAGCGGATTGATTGAGAGGCTACACAATAATGGATTATATGTGATTGCCAGGATTACGGTTTTTCAAGATCCGGTCTTGGCTTTAAATAGAAGCGATTTAGCCGTTAAAACTTTGAGCGGGGACACTTGGTATGATTATAATGGGCTGGCTTGGATAGACCCGACCAAAAAAGAAGGTTGGGATTATAATATTTCTATTGCCAAGGATGCATTAAGTAAGGGATTCGATGAAGTTAATTTTGATTATATTCGTTTTCCTTCCGACGGAAACTTAAATGATATGGATGTTGATTTTTCAACCGAAAGAGAAGTGATTAGAAGTTTTTATCAGTATTTGAGAAATGAACTAAAAGGAGAAATAATTTCTGCCGATATGTTCGGATTGACGACGGTCAACTTCGACGGATTAGGAATCGGTCAAATTATTGAAGATGCTTACGAGTATTTTGATTTTGTTTGTCCAATGGTTTATCCCTCTCACTATGCCGACGGTTTTATCGGATTTGATAATCCGGCTGACCATCCATTCGAAGTGGTAGCGTATTCAATGGCTAAAGCGAAAATTAGGATTAATGATTACGATTCCAAGCTTAGACCATGGCTTCAGGACTTTAATTTGGGCGCAATATACGATACGGAAAAGGTATATCTTCAAATTAAGGCGGTTAGAGAGATTTTGACTGATAAGTATTACGGTTACATGCTTTGGAGTCCGACTAATTACTATAACGAAGAGGCGATAATAAAAGGCGAAAATTGATTTTTTCGGTTTTAAGAATATAATAGAATAATGACAATCAAAGAGATAAGCGAAAAGAAAATATGGGAGGATTTCCTTTTGAATTGCGTTGAGAAGACTTTTTGTCAGTCTTTTAATTGGGGAGAATTTAATCAAACAATGGGGGATAAGGTATACCGATTCGGGATATTTGACAATGAAAGACTGATTGCCGTTGCGCAAACTATTAAAATCAAAGCAAAAAGGGGAACTTTTCTTTTTGTTCCTCATGGTCCGGTTATTTTATCGGGCGATAATAAAGAGATTGTAAAAACATTGCTCGATTATTTAAAAGAATTAGGAATAAAGGAAAAAGCTAGCTTTATTCGTTTTAGTCCTGTCTTCACATTAAACGAAGAAAATGTTAAAATGTTTAAAGAATTAGGTTTTAGAAATGCTCCAATTCACATGCATCCTGAATTAACTTGGGAATTGAATCTTATTCCTACCGAAGAAGAATTATTGAAAGGAATGAGAAAAACAACCAGATATCTGGTTAAGCAGGCTGAAAAGAATCCGGATGTGGAAATAGTGAAGAGCATGGACGAAAAAGACTTATCTGAATTTGAAAGGGTTTATCTGGAAACCGCAGGCAGGCATTCTTTTACTCCTTTTCCGCCTAAATATCTGAAGAGGGAATTGGATGCTTTCAAAAATGATAATGAGATTGTTATCTTTTCTGGAAAATACAAGGGGGAAACGGTTTCCTCGGCAATGATTGTTTATTGGAGTAAAAGAGCTTTTTATCATCAGGGAGCTTCGTCTTCTAAATATGCTAAGATTCCGGTTTCTTATTTATTACAGTGGGAAGCGATCAAAGAAGCAAAAAAAAGAGGTTGCGAGATATATAATTTTTGGGGAGTGATTCCGGAATCGGAAAAGAATCATCCTTGGGCTGGATTAAGTTTGTTTAAAAAAGGATTCGGAGGAAACGAAAAACAGTATGTTAAGACTCAGGATTATATTTTATCTCCAATATATTGGCTAACTTATATTTTTGAAGAATTAAGAAAAAGAAAACGCCACCTATAATGAAAAGAAGAATAAAGACAAAAAGGAGAACGATGAAAAGAAGAAAGAAAAGCATCTTCACTAATTTTTATTTCTCTTTTTCTATCTTTGCTTCAATTATTGTTTTATCCGCCGCCGGATTTTTATTGTTTTCTCCGAGATTTCAAGTTTCTGAACTTAATATTAGTGGAAATAATAATATTTTAACCGAAGACTTAGAAAAAGCTGCCGGAGAAAAATTTAAAACTTCATTTTCTTTATTGGGATTTGATATCAGCACAGAGAGTATTTTTCTTTCAATGGGAAACGGAGTTAATGATTTAATGGAATCTTTTCCGGAAATAGAAAAAATTACAGTCAAAAAGGATTTTCCGAACGGGGTTTCTTTACAAATAGTGGAAAAGACTCCCTATGCTGTTTGGACCGATAGTTTTAATGATGCAAAAAAATACTTAATTGATAAGAATGGAAGTTATATTAAAAACTTTGAAGATAGGGAAGAGTATGCTTCTTTGATTAAGATTGATGAAAAAGAAGAGATTGAAAATATTGATAAAAAAAACGTTTTAGAAAATTTGTCTAAAATTAAAGAAGGACTTACTAAATATTCCATCAATATCAATAATTTTGATATTTATAAGACAAAAACGATTATTCAGACCGTTTTATCCTGCGAAATTATTTTTTATATCGGAGAAGATAGAGGATATGCTGATTTGGATTGGCAAATCGAGAAATTGGGTATTGTTTTGAATGATGGGAAATATGCTGGAGATTTAAACAGCTTAAAGTATATAGATTTAAGGTTTGGCAACAAAACTAATATCTGCAAGATAGGATCTGAGTGTGACTCAGAGTAGTTTATTGGGGGTCTTGACAAATTTAACAATGGTGTTATTATACAGGAGCTTTAAATGAGCTCTTTTAAAATACTCATGGCATCTGTTTGTCCTTGTATCTACGAGGATAATCACACGCCATGAGCTTATATCATGGTGGAGGAACATTGAATGGCAACCAAATTAGAGCTTGTATTAATCGTATTAGCAGTGATATTAGTCGCTGTGGTTATTGGTCAGTATGTAATGATCAATCAGGAAAATGCACCGCAGGAGAACACACATTCAGCAAACGGTGTTGCAAGTATTAAATATGCAACGGTTACTGTAACGCCAACGTCAAACCCCGCAGAAAAGGTTTATCTGGTAGACATTTTTGCCGGAAAACTGTATCCTATTGACCTAGAGAAGGCAATTGCAAAATTAAACTTCTTTGAGTCATGGAGAGGTCGGTGTCTGAATTGCGAAATCAATGTCCTGAACGCTGAAGGCGAGATGGATCAAGTCATTAGGGGAAACCATAATGACAAGGGACATCCGATCATCTTCATTTCAGGAGAAATCATTGACGAAATCGTCTATTCTCCAAAAGGGGAACTGGTATCACAAGAAAACGTGATTGCCGGACCCATGCCCGAAGGATTTGCTTCTTATCTTATCGATGAGAGGATATCTCCAATGGACAGGAGAGGAGAACAGCGAATCGCCATCGTTGAGGTGTTTAATAAAGAGAAAGAGCTTGT
>JBBACA010000010.1:0-19627 GCA_041657325.1 Minisyncoccota bacterium | reverse complement strand
CTCTTGTTCAGACTGGAGAATGCGGTGTTGTTCAGGTTAAGACTAAAGAAAAAGACGGATACGAAGCCATTAAGATTGGTTTCGAGGTATTACCGGAAAGAAAGATTAAGAAGACAGGAACACCATTCAGATATTTGAAAGAGTTTGAAGGAGACGTTGCTTCATACAAAGCAGGAGATAAGATTTTGGCAAACGTTTTTGCACCGGGAGATAAAATAAAGGTTTCCGGAGTATCTAAAGGAAAAGGATTCCAAGGAGGTGTAAAGAGATGGGGATTTTCCGGAAAACTTTCTTCAACCCACGGTAACAAGCACGAACACAGAACACTTGGTTCAACCGGTTGTTCTATTCCTGCTAGAGTTATCAAAGGTAGAAAAATGCCTGGTAGAACTGGTAGCGACAGAATTAGTGTGAAGAATTTGGAAGTGATGAAGATTGATATGAAGAATAATATTATAGCTTTGAAAGGTGCGATTCCTGGAAGAAGAGGAACGCTTTTGGAAATTAGAGGATAAATCATATGGCAAAGAAAGAAACAAAAATTAAAGAGGTGGTAGAAATCAAGACTGTTAAGACTGATTTACCGAAAGAAATATTTGAAGTTCCAATGAACTCTGATTTGATACATCAAGTTGTTGTTTCTCAAATGGGAAACAGAAGAACAGTTATCGCTCATGCTAAAGGAAGAGCCGAAGTATCTGGAGGTGGAATCAAACCTTGGAAACAGAAAGGAACTGGGCGTGCCAGAAGTGGATCTAATACATCATCTATCTGGGTTGGTGGAGGTGTTTCTCACGGACCGACAAAGGATAGAAACTTCAAGAAAGTTTTACCGAAGAATATTAAAAGAAAAGCTTTATTCGTTGCTTTATCAGACAAAGCCAGAGAAGGATTTTTAGTTGTTGCCGAATCATTGTCTTTGAAAGAAGCTAAGACTAAAGAAGCTAGAAACTTATTAAAGAATATCGGAATTAAAGAAAGATGTTTGGTTGTTTTGCCTAAGATAGACAAGAATGTTATTCTCGCAATGAGAAACTTGCCTAAGGTTTCAACCATTCAGGCTAAAGATTTGAATTGTTTAGATGTTGTTTCATCGAAGTATTTATTAACCGACAAAGAGGGAATAGCAGAAATTAAGAAAACATTTATAGACTAGTATGGCAATAAACATTTTCAAAAAAGAAAAAGGAGAGAAAGCGAAGAAAGAAACTGTTAAGAAAGAGAACAAGGAGATTTCGACAACGATAAAAAGCGTATTGAAGTCACCTTGCATTACAGAAAAGGCGGTTAACATGTCTGCTGCCGGAAACTTTTATGTTTTCCATGTAACGACCGATGCTAACAAAGTTGAAATCAAAAGCGCGATTGAAGCTAAATACAAAGTTGATGTGATTCAGATAAGAACAATCAATATTCCCAGAAAGAAAATATCAAAAGGAAGAAAGACTGGATTTAGAAGTGGATACAAGAAAGCCATTGTGAAGATTAAAGAAGGCCAAAAAATTGAAATTGTAGGACAATAATATGCAAAGAAAAACATTAAAATTGAAGAACCTACTTCCTTTATCTAAGAAGAAACCTGAAAAGAGTCTTCTAGTAAGAGTAAAGAGAACAGGAGGAAGAGGAAGTAATGGTAGAATTACTTCTTGGCAGAAAGGAGGCGGAGCCAGAAAGCTTTTAAGGTTGGTTGAGTTTGGACAGAAAAAAATCAACATACCGGCCGAAGTTCTTGCTTTGGAATACGATCCAAACAGAAATGCATTTTTAGCCTTAGTTCAATACGAAGACAAAGAAAAGAGATATATTATCGCTCCTGAAGGATTGAAAGCCGGAGACAAGGTAATCTGTGCTGACAAGGCTGAAGCCGACAATGGAAACAGAATGAAGTTGAAAAATATCCCAGAAGGAACTATGATCTATAATATTGAGCTAGAACCGGGAAAAGGCGGAATCTTGGTAAGATCAGCCGGAACTGGAGCCGTATTACAAAACTATGAAGGTGGATATGCTAACTTGAAAATGCCTTCTTCAGAAATCAGAAAGGTTAATGGAGAATGTTTTGCCTCAATTGGAAAGGTTTCTAATTCTGAATACAGATTTATCAATTGGTCAAAAGCCGGAAAGAGTAGAAAGAAAGGAATCAGACCACACGTTAGAGGTTCTGTTATGAACCCCTGTGACCACCCTCATGGAGGTGGAGAATGTAGAACAGGAATCGGTTTGAAGCATCCGAAGACTCCTTGGGGAAAACCAGCATTAGGAGTTAAGACCAGAAAGAAGAATAGATGGACAGCGAAGTTAATTATTCAAAGAAGAGTTAAGAAGAAGAGAAAATAAAAACAATATGTCAAGAAGTCTAAAAAAAGGACCATATATCGATCCGAATGTCACTAAAAAGATTGCAGGAAAGAAACCAAGCGAAACGGCCGCCATTAAAACATGGTCGAGAGCTTGTACTATTTCTCCCGAAATGATCGGCTTTACTTTTGGTGTACACAATGGAAAGGATTTTCTTCAGGTAAGAGTTACCGAAGAAATGGTTGGTCACAAGTTGGGAGAATTTTCTCCGACAACTAAATTTTTAAGACACGGAGGTAAAGCAAGTAAAGAACAGGAAAAAGGAGCCGCTCCAGCACCCGCTGCAGTTGCCCCAGCTAAAGTAAAATAATATGGCATTCAAAGTTGAATTAAATCATTTACATATCGCTCCAAGAAAGGCCAGATTAGTCGCCGACTTGGTAAGAGGAAAGAAGGCAGAAGAAGCCCAGGTGATTTTGAATTTCGCAATCAAGAGAGCTTCTGATCCGATATTGAAATTATTGAATTCAGCCCTTACTAATGCCAAGATAACCAAGAATGTTCCTGCTTCTGATTTATTTATTTCTAAGATTACAGTTGATGAGGGCCCAGCCGGAAAGAGAGTTTTGCCCAAATCAAGAGGTAGAGGAGAGATCATCAAGAAAAAGACTTCTCACGTAACTTTAGTTTTAGACGTGAAGAGAGAAGAAGTTAAGAAAGACAAGAAGGCAAAGAAAGAAACTGAAGCGAAGGAAGAAAAAGTAGTTGAAAAGAAAGTTGAGAAAAAAGTAAAGAAAACAATAACAAAGAAGAAATAAAAAAATGAGTCACAAAGTCCACCCTAAAATTTTTAGAATCAGAGGAATCGAAGACTGGTTGTCACACGGTTTTTACGGCAACAAACCTTTGAAGAGTATTAAAGAGGATTACATCATCAGGACTTTTTTGACTAACAAATTGAAAGAATCAAGCGTGGAAAAAGTTGAGATCGAAAGATACAGCAACAAAACCAGCGTTATCATTCATTCAGCCAGACCCGGTTTGATTATCGGACGTGGCGGTGAAGGAATTGAAAAGATAAGATTGGAATTATTGAAAGAGGTTTTCAAGAAGAATGATTTAGGTTTAAAAGAATTAAGCGAATTGGGAAAGAGATTGAAGTTAGAAGTAAGAGAGGTTTCTAATCCTTGGACTTCTTCAGTTTTGGTTAATCAATGGATTGCTCAGAAGATTGAAAAAAGAACACCATTCAGAAAGACCATTAAACAGGCCATTGAAAAAGTTATGGCCAACAAAGGTGTTAAAGGAGTAAAAATCATGGTTTCAGGAAGATTGGACGGTGCTCAGATTGCTAGATCAGAATGGTTAGAAAAAGGCAGATTGCCCAGACAGACAATCAGAGCCGATATTGATTATGGTTTCGGAGAAGCCAGATGTACCTACGGTGCAATTGGAATAAAGGTTTGGATATACAAAGGAGATAAATTTGAATAAAAATCATGTTAGCCCCAAAAAGATTAAAACATAGAAAGCATCAGAAGGGTAGAAGAATCAACAGAACCTTCGAAAGCAAAGGTACTAAAATTAGTTTCGGTAGCTTTGGATTGAAAGCAACTACTGATAAGTGGATTACTTCTAACCAGATCGAAGCTTGCAGAAGAGCAATCATCAGATATTTAAAGAAGGGAGGAAAGTTGTGGGTTAGAGTATTTCCTGATAAGGTTAGAACTAAGAAAGGACAAGAGGTGCCGATGGGAGGAGGTAAGGGTTCTCTTGATCACTACGTATTCCCAGTCAGACCGGGCAGAATATTATTTGAATTAGAAGGAATACCTGAAGCCGATGCCAGAGAAGCTTTCAGAAAAGCAGGAGATAAGTTGCCATTGAAGACAAAATTTGTTAAAAAGCAGTAATATGAAAAGTAAAGAATTAGTTTTAAAATCTAAAGATGAATTGGTAACATTGATGAATGAGAAAAAGAAGAGATGTGAAGAACTTCACTTCAAGGCTGTTTCTGGAGGAATTAAGAATACCAAAGAGTTAAGAGAAGATAAGAAAGATATTGCTAGGATTTTGACTATATTAAATAAAAAATAGTATGCCAAAAAAGGAATTAATAGGAAAAATAGTATCGGATAAAATGCAGAAGACTGTTGTAGTTGAGGTTGAAAGAATTAAAGAACATCCGAAGTACAAGAGAAGATACAAGATTCACAAGAAATACAAGGCTCACACAGAGACCGGAGAATTTAAAATGGGAGACAAGGTTGTAATCAGAGAAGCAAAGCCGATGTCAAAAGATAAGAAATGGGAAGTGGTTTCAAAATATCTAAGTAAATAAAAGAAAATGATACAAGTACAGACATTATTAAAGGTAGCCGACAATTCAGGCGCCAAGATGGCTAAATGTATCCGTGTTTTAGGCGGAACATATAGAAGATACGCATCACTGGGTGATATTATTGTGGTTGCCGTAAAAGATGCCGAACCGAGAAAGGTAGTAAAGAAGCACCAAGTTCTAAAGGCCGTTATCGTCAGAGAGAGAGGTGCAGTTAGAAGAAGCAACGGAACATATATTCGTTTCGATGATAATGCTATCGTTATGCTTGAAGGCGCATCAAAGGAACCTAAGGGAACAAGAATCTTAGGACCAGTTGCGAGAGAGGTGAGAGAAAAAGGATTCGAAAAGATTTCAACAATGACAAAAGATTTAGTTTAAACATATGAAGATAAAAAAGGACGATCAAGTTTTAATAATCGCGGGCAATGACAAAGGCAAAAAAGGAAAGGTTTTGAAATCTATTCCTACAAAAAGCCGAATTGTTGTTGAAGGAATTGCTTTGGTAAAGAAGCATGTTAAGCCCAAGAAATCCGGACAGAAAGGACAGGTAGTTTCTGCTCCCAGAGCAATCAATATTTCAAACGTTGAGTTGGTTTGTTCTAAGTGCGGAAAAGCAACCAGAGTCGGATACGAAATAGTTGAAGGAAAGAAATACCGCGTTTGTAAGAAATGTGGAGCACGCATTTAATTAAAATATTATGGCAATAACAAGCATTAAAGAAAAATACAAGAAGATCGCCGTCCCTCAAATGAAGGAAAAGTTCGGATACAAAAACGTTATGGCGATTCCAAGATTGGACAAAGTAGTTATCAATATTGGTTTTGGAAGAGTTATTTCTCCGAAGACAAAAGATGAACAGAGAAAATTCGTTGACTATATCTTAACTAATCTTTCCAGTATTTGCGGACAAAAGCCGGTAACAACCGTAGCCAGAAAATCAATTTCTACTTTTAAATTAAGAGAAGGAAGTATTATTGGATCAAAGGTTACTTTGAGAGGAAAGAAAATGAGCGACTTTTTGGAAAAATTGGTTAACGTTGTTTTACCTCGTTCCAGAGATTTCTTGGGAATTAATCCTAAATCAATTGATGAGAAAGGAAATTTGAATTTGGGAATTAAAGAGCATATTGCTTTCCCGGAAATATCTCCAGAAAAGTCTCCGATTATTTTAGGAATGGAAGTTACAGTTACAACCACTGCCAAGAGCAAAGCCGAAGGATTGGAATTGTTTAAGTTACTTGACTTTCCCTTTAAGAAAAGTTAAAGTCAAAAAGTGTTAAATTATGGCAAAAACATCACAAATAGCAAAATCAGCAAAGACACCGAAATTTTCTTCAAGAATAGTAAGAAGATGTTTTAAGTGTGGAAGAAAACATGGTTACATCAGAAAGTTCGGCCTATGCAGAATTTGCTTCAGAGAAATGGCGAACAAAGGAGAGTTGCCCGGAGTTAAGAAAAGTAGTTGGTAATTATATATAACGAAAATGGACCCAATAGCAGACATGATCAGTTCAATAAATAACGCCTTAGCTGTCGAAAAGAAACAGATAGCTCTTTATCCATACTCGGATTACAAGTATGCAATTCTTGAGGTTTTAAAGAAAGAAGGCTTGATTGAGGGTATTGATAAGAAAGGAAGATTGTCAAAGAGAAAGATTGTTGTTGATTTTAAATACGATCCAGAAGGAAAGTCTGTTATCACAAAGATTAAGAAGATTTCTAAACAAGGACAGAGAATCTATTCAACTCACAATGAGTTGAAGCCGGTTAAATCAGGACACGGAATTTCATTAATCAGCACATCGAAAGGAATAATGACTAATAAAGAAGCGAGAAAGGCGAAGATCGGAGGAGAAATAATTTGTGAAATTTGGTAATATGTCAAGAATAGGAAAAAAAGAAATTTTAATACCAGCCGGAGTTGAAGTAAAGATCAACGGAACAGATATCGAGGTTAAAGGACCTAAAGGTTCTTTATCAATGAAAGCTGTTGATGCGATTGCAATCGAAATAAAAGAGAATGCAATTCATTTTACTCCTAAGAAATTGGATTTGAAATCTAACGCTCTTTGGGGTTTAACTAGAACTTTGGTTTCAAACATGATTGACGGAGTCACTAAAGGATTTGAAAAGAAATTGGAGATCAACGGAGTCGGTTTTAAAGCTAGAACCGAAGGCAAGAAGTTGGTTTTAGATGTCGGTTTAAGTCACACAGTGGATATTGAAGCTCCTACTGGAATTGAATTTAAGGTAGAAAAGAACGTTATCACCGTTTCCGGAATAGACAAAGCATTAGTCGGACAGACTTCTGCCACCATTAGAAAGGTTAAGCCACCAGAACCGTACAAAGGAAAAGGTATTAAATACGATACAGAAATTATTAAGAGAAAGCTTGGCAAGAAGGCAGCTGCAGGTGCATAATATATTTGAAATACATGTTAGAAAAAAAAGCAAAAAGAATAATAAGGCACAAGAGGGTAAGAGCAAAGGCTGATGGTACTGCTAGTAAGCCAAGACTTTGCGTTTTCCGTTCGAACCAGCATATTTATGCTCAATTGATTGACGATGCTACCGGCAAGACTCTTTTGGCTGTAAACGATTCAACCACTAAAGGTAAAGACAAGAAATCTGATTCTTCAAAGAAGATTGGTTTGGAAATTGCCAAGAAGGCAGTTGAGAAAAAGATAACTGAAGTGATTTTTGATCGTGGAGGATATAAGTATCACGGTCGTGTTAAGGCCTTAGCCGAAGGTGCAAGAGAAGGCGGATTAAAATTCTAATTAAATATGAAAAGAGAAAGAAACACAAAATTTGATAAGAAGAACGAAGTAAAGGATGAATTTGAATCCAAGCTTTTAGACTTGGCCAGAGTTACTAAGGTAACCGGAGGAGGAAAGACGATGAGATTCAGAGCCGTTATCGTTGCCGGAAACAAGATGGGCAAAGTTGGTATCGGTGCTGCCAAAGGTTTGGATGTTTCTCAAGCCATTGAAAAAGCAACCAGAGTTGCTAAAAAGAATTTGAAAGACATTCCGACAACTGAAGGAACAATTCCTTTTGAAGTTGAAGCTAAGTTCGGTCCTTCTCGCGTTATACTAAAACCACAAAAGAAAGGTAAAGGTTTGGTGGCCGGAGGAACAGTGAGAATTATTTGTTCTTTAGCCGGAATTCAGGATATTTCTTCTAAGACATTATCTAGAACAAGAAATAAATTAAACAATGCACAAGCGACAATGCAAGCTTTGGCTAAATTGACGAAGAAATAATATGCAATTACACGAATTAAAAAAGAATACAACCACTAAGAGAAAGAAGAGGGTTGGTCGCGGAGGAAAGAAAGGAACATATTGCGGCGGCGGAGGAAAAGGACAGAAGGGAAGAGCCGGTGCAAAGTTCAAACCGATTATCCGTGGTTGGATCAAAAGATATCCTAAGCTAAGAGGATATAATTTCAATACTCAAACCGAAGTTTCAGCAGTTAATTTGGATGTTTTAGAAAAAGCATTTGAAACAAACGCTCTTGTTAATCCCGAATCATTGGTTGCTAAAAGGATTATCAGAAAAGTTGATGGAAAACTTCCAACAATTAAAATTTTAGGAACAGGAGAAATTAAGAAAGCTTTAACTATTGAAGGTTGCTTGGTTTCAAAGACTGTCCAGGAAAAAATAGAAAAAGCCGGAGGAACGGTTAAAACTAAATCGGTAAAAGAAGTTGAAAAGAAAGGAGTTTCTAAAGCAAAAACTAAAAAGTAAAAACTATGTTCAAAAAGATTACAGAAATTTTTAAGGCAAAAGACTTAAGATATAAGATACTTTTTGTTTTAGGAGTTTTTGCTACTTTTAGATTAATGGCTAATATTCCCGTTCCGGGAATCGATGTGGCCAGAATTCAGCAATTCTTTGCTGGCAATCAATTCTTCGGAATGATGAACTTGTTTACTGGAGGAGCATTGGACAAAGTATCGATTGTCATGCTTGGCCTTGGACCTTACATCACCGCCGTCATCGTTTTCCAACTTTTAACTATGATTTTTCCTCAAATGGAAAAGTTGTATAAAGAAGAAGGAGAAGCTGGAAGACAGAAATTCAATCAATACTGCAGAATTGCCGGTATTCCTTTGGCGATGATTCAGGGTTATGCTATGTTGTTCTACTTGAAAGCTCAGGGAGTAATCGGAGCTTTGGACCCAGTAACTATTATTGCGGCCGTAGCGGCGATTACCGCTGCTTCAACTATTTTGATGTGGTTGGGAGAGTTAATCTCTGAAAAAGGAATTGGAAACGGAGTATCATTATTGATTTTTGCCGGTATCGTCGCTGATTTCCCAAACAACGTTCAAAAGATGTTTTTAACTTTTGACCAGAGTCAGATCTTTTCATACATTCTATTTTTAATATTATCAGTGGCTATTATCGCCGGTGTGGTTCTAATTAATGAGGGAAGAAGAAATATTCCCGTATCTTATGCCAAGAGAGTGAGAGGCAACAAGATGTACGGCGGTGCTTCAACTTATTTACCTTTGAATATTAACCCGGCCGGAGTTATTCCCGTCATCTTCGCCATTTCCATTTTGATGATTCCATCAATGTTGGCTTCATTCTTTAATTGGGGCTTTATAACCGATGCGTTAAATAATGCTTGGATTTACGGAATAATCTATTTCGTCTTAGTCTTTATTTTTACATTTTTCTACACTGCCGTTACTTTTGACCCTAAAAGTATTTCTACTAATTTACAGAAAATGGGAGGATTCATCCCAGGCATTAGACCAGGAGAAAACACTGCTCAATTCTTGCAAGCAATTTTATCAAGAGTTTTGGTAGTCGGTGCAACCAGCTTGGGATTAATCGCTGTTATGCCATCAATTATTCAGGGTGCGACCGGAGTTCAGCAATTCAGCTTTATGATCGGAGGAACTGCTCTAATCATTATCGTTTCGGTAGCCTTGGATACAATGAAACAAATCAATTCTCAGTTAGAAATGAGAGAATATGATTCATAGGTAAATTTAAAGAAATAGAAGATTGGGGATAAACCAGTCTTCTATTTTTTTGTTTTGTATTTTATAATAAAACATAAGCATAAAAGAAAACATATGGAAAAGTCTCCTTTAATCTTAATATTATTAGGTAAGTCCGGATCGGGAAAGGGAACCCAGGTCGATCTTTTGAAAGATAAACTGGGATTGGATTTCTTGGGCACCGGAGCATTATTAAGAGAAAGGAAGAAAGCAGGAGATTTTTCAGCTAATAAGATTTCGGCTGTTATCGACAATGGAGGAATTGTTCCACCACCAGTAGTTTTTAAACTATGGATGGAAAAGTTCGATGAATTTAAAAACAAAGGAGATGAATTCAAAGGAATTATTCTTGACGGTTCTCCCAGAAAAATACTGGAGGCACAATTAATGGATGACGCTTTGGGTTGGTTCGAATGGGATTCGAGGGTGAAGATTTTATTGATTGATATTTCTGACGAAGAAGCGATCAATCGAATTGCCAAAAGAAAGATTTGTCCGAAGTGCGGAAAGATCTTTATCATTTCCGATTCAAATGATTTAGACGTTTGTCCGGAATGCGGAGAAAAATTAATCATCAGACCGGAAGATACAGTCGAAGGAACTCAAAAAAGATTGGAATGGTTCAGAGAAGAAGTCGGAGAAACAATCAATTATTATGAATCAGCCGGAAGATTGATAAAGATTAACGGTGAACAATCAATTGAAAATGTTTTTAACGACATTATGAAAGAAATTGAAAAAGATGATAACAATTAAAACAAAAGAAGAAATAGAAGTGATGGCGAAAGGAGGGAAGATATTGAAATCAATTATTGATGAATTGGGGAGCCATATTGCCGTTGGAGTTTCGGGAACAGAATTGGAAAAAATGGCTGAGAAGATGATTACAGAAAATGACGGAGAATTTAGTTTTAAAGGACAGGACGGATTTCCGTCTTGTCTCTGTTTTTCTATTAACGAAGAAATCGTTCACGGAATTCCGGATAAGAGGGTTTTAAAAAATGGAGACATCGTTACTTTGGATTTAGGCATCTTTTTTCATTTGAATAAATTTGTAGCAGAAATCGATGAAACTAAATATCCCAACTTAAAGAAAGGATTCCATACTGATATGGCCAGAACCTACCTGGTTGGAGAGGCTGACCCAGAAGTCCAAAGACTCGTTAAAGCCACCAAAAAGGCTTTAAAGAGGGGTATTTCCAAGGTTAAGGCCGGAAACACATTTGGTGAATTGGGTGAGGCTATTTGCAAGTTTAGCGAACAGCAGGGATTTAGTTCAATTAGGAATTTATGCGGCCACGGAATCGGGGCGGAACTACATGAAGATCCAGATGTTTTAAATTACGGGAAAAAAAGCTGGGGAGAGGTAATGAAAGAGGGAATGGTCTTCTGTATTGAACCAATGCTTTCCATGGGAGATTACGATATTAAAAAAAGGGGAATGGCATATATTACCGAAGACAGTTCTTTGTCGGCCCACTTTGAAGACATGGTGGCAATTACCAAAGACGGAGTTAGGGTATTGACAGAATAAAAAACGTGTTTTATAATATAGACATGATGAACGAGGGGTTCATTAAAGTCGCAGGGAGGACCATTCCTTCCAAAAGAATTGAACAGTCGTTGAACGCACCTATCAGCAGCGCCCGAGGATTTCGGGAGCAAGTGGAGATGCCGAGGAGCTCTTCTTCTCTGCAATTGGACGTTCTGTCCATACTCTACATGGAAAAGAGAGGTTTACCAATAGCCGAATAAGCTATTTGTCCCTCTCTTTTTATTATTAAGGAAAATATCTGTCGATTTGACAGATTTTTTTAAAAACATTATAATTTTAATTGGTGGAATATGGTTTCACAACACACCGCTGAAAACAAAGCTCCCTTAACAACTGAACAGCACAAAGGAGAAACTGCAATTCCTTTAACATTCAGGGGTATAATAATACCCAGAAAAATTGTTCAAGTAATTCAGCCTCCTCCGGAAGAAACTTCCCGTGGCGGAAGCAGGATTCTTGTAGGATCATCATCTCTCTGTGAATCATCATTCTTCAGAGAAGTACAAAATATCGGTGCTCTCGGCGAGTTTGATGTTTCTCATTAATGGGTATTAATTACTTTTAAAATAAAAGAAAATTAGTACCCTTCTTTTTTTTGTAAAAATAAATTTAAAATGATAGAATATCGGTATGGATAAAAAAGAAACTGAATTGAGATACGATTCTTTAAATGACGATTGGGTCATTATTTCTCCGCTCCGGGCCGAAAGATTAAAAGACAAGTCATCTGATTGTCCTTTTTGTAATATTGAAAAACAGGAAAAGCCTATTTTGGTTTATTCAAACGGAGTTAAGAGTGATACCAAGGATCTCAATGATTGGACAACGGCTGTTATTCCCAACAAATATCCCATTTTTATCCCTTCTCAGGAAAGCGGAAAAGAAAAAGAAACAGATATTTATTCCAAGATTAAATCTAAAGGATTTCATGAATTGGTTATTACGAAAGATCATGAAAAAAGCTTAGCTCTTTTGCCGATAGATAAAATCAAAGAAGTCTTTACTTGTTTCCAAGAAAGAATCATTGATTTCAAGAATTACGACTTTGTGAAGAATGTCGTTATTATTCATAATCACGGAAAAGAAGCTGCTAGTAGTCAACCCCATCCTCATTCTCAGATTTTTACCGCTCCGTTAATTGATAAAGATTTGAAAGTAATGCTGGATAAGCACAACGATTATTTTAAAAAAAATAATGAATGCCTTAGATGCAAAATCAATAAAGAAGAAAAGAATCTAAAAGAAAGAATTGTTTTTGAGAATAAAGATTTTATCGCCTATATTCCTTTTGCTCCCAAGCTTGTATATCAGACTATTATTTCTCCCAAAAAACATGCTTCGAGATTTGAAGAAATTACTGAAAAAGAAAAAGAAAGCTTGGCAGAAATATTTAAAGAAGTTCTTTTAAGAATGTATAAAGGATTGAATAATCCGTCATATAATTTCTATCTGCATACCGCTCCACTGGATAAAGAATATCCATACTTCCATTGGTATTTTTCTATTTTTCCGAGAGTATCGATTCTGGCCGGATTCGAGATAGAATCACAAATGAAAGTCTTATCAATCTATCCTGAAGATCAAGCTTTATTTTTAAGAAATCAAAATAAATAAAAATATATGAAACCATTAATCGTTGCCAACTGGAAGTGTAATCCTAAAAGCCTTGCCGAGGCTAAAGAATTATTGGAAAAAGTAATTAACGGAGTTAATGATGAAGAGGTCATTATTTGTCCGCCGTCTGTTTTTATCAATTCTTTGATTGATGACCGAATTCTATTCGGCGCTCAGAATTGTTTTGAAAAAGAAGGAGCTTTTACCGGAGAAAACTCTGTTTCCATGCTTGAAGACTTGGGAGTTAAATATGTTATCCTGGGCCATTCGGAAAGAAGGAATATTTTCAAGGAAACTAACGAAGAAATCAATTCTAAATTAATTAAGGTTTTAGAGTCTAAAATAACCCCGATTCTCTGTATCGGTGAAAAAGGGGAAGAGAGGGGAGAGGGCAAGACTTTTGAGGTCCTATCAGAACAATTAGATGTTTGTTTGAATAATATTTCTAATCCCGAGAAAATTATTTTAGCTTACGAACCGGTTTGGGCAATCGGAACGGGAAAGTTTGCCGAAGTTTCAGATATTAGAGAAATTAAATCTTTTATTCAGGATTTCTTGATCAAGAAGTTTAATAAAGAAGTTGCTGAAAATATCAGGATTCTATACGGAGGAAGCGTTGATTCAAATAATGTCCATTCATATATTGTTGAAGCTAAAATGGACGGGGTTTTGGTCGGAGGCGCTTCTCTCAAAGCTGATGAATTTTTGAAGTTAATAAAATCCGCCTAAAGCGGAACAATTTTGTGAGATTCGGAAGATTGTATCTTCCATAAAAAAGAGTGAGTTATTCGATAATCTATACCGGTCTTGTCTTTTCGTTTTCACGCATTATGACGATGAATTCAAATAAAGAAATAATCTTCACCTCCTTTGGTGTACTGAAATCATTATACTTATTTTTTGATTTTTTGCAAGATGTTCATGGGGAAGCAAGATGTATAAATCGTGCTTCCCATTCGGTACGAGTGCTTTCAAGTCGTCCTTTTTTAGATCAGGTAACAATCATCGGACGACGATCGCTGTGAAACGGGTGACGAGGCACCCATATCCAGGAGATGGAGACATGCTTATTCCTCCTATTTTTGCAGTGCATATGTTTCAAGAGATAAACATTATTGAAATGTTTTCTCCGATTCAGACCATATCAAGGCATACACCTTGACGAGCAGATTGGGTGTCGGTGCTCAGCAAACGAGTGCAATACAACACATGGTTTTGCTTATCCCTCCCAGTACAATGTACTTTTTTCAATATATCATTAATTAAAAAAAGTGCAAATTAAAACCGCCTAATGCGGTATTTTAGTGGGGCGAACTTGTTTGTTTCGTCCGCCCACACATCTGCTTCACAACTTAGCCAACGACTGCAACGGTACACGTCATGGTGTCTGTTTTCCTCCTAGTACAAATGTACTGTTTTTAATATATCTATTAAATTATAAATATGCAACAATATTGTGCGACATTTATATCAGAACATATTTAAAGGGGAAGAGGCGAGATTAGTTTTTCATGTTTTTGCCGCTGTGAAATTGTCGGTGAACATCTCTCAGTCTCTTATTGGTCACGTGGGTATAGATCTGAGTGGTGGCAATATTTTTGTGTCCCAAGAATTCTTGAATGGTTCTTAAATCAACTCCTTGGCCGAGTAAATCCGTGGCATAACTATGCCTTAAAGTATGCGGAGTGGTAAAGAAAGGAATATTGCCGAGCGTGGCATACTTCTTCACGATTCTTTCAATGGAACGAGCCGTTAAACGGCCTTCTGAGGCGGTTCTGGCCCGATAATGAATAAAGAGAGCTTTATCCTCATCATCACGGGTTTTAAGGTATTTTTTGACCCAATCCAGGGCTCGTTCCGAGAAGTAAACAGTACGGGGATGCTTGCCTTTGCCGATAATGCCAAGTTCAAGGTCTTTCTTATCACTTAAGGCCTTAAACTGCTCTTTATTAAGAGCTACTAATTCGGCGATTCTTAGGCCGGTCGAAAAGAGGGATTCCAGAATAGCTCGGTCACGTAGCCCGTCATTAGTTTCGGTATTGGGAGCAAGGAGTAGTTTTTCTATTTGGTCCAAGGTCAAAAACTTCACAGTTTTTTCTTTCTTGGCATCCTTGGGCAATTGTATCTTATCAGCCGGCAAAGAGATAATATCTTTATCAGTGAAGAAGCTCAAAAGCGATCGTAGGGCGATTAGGTAATAGTTTTGGGTCAGCTTGGATAACGGCTTGTCCTGGTTCTTATCTTTAAACCTGGCTAAGAACAATCTATAGTTCCAAATTTCTTCGGGAGTTAAATCATGCGGCAACATATTTTCTTTTTTGGTGGCCTTCAGCCAGTCGGTAAACTTCTTTAAATAGCGGCCGTAGTTTTTCTGAGTGTTATCAGATAGACCTTTTTCTATTTCACAATAATCTAAGAAGTCAGGAATATGTTTTATGATTGGTTTATTGGATTTTTGCATGAGGTTATGATCATTATTATTGTAGAAACGTAAATTAGAGCTTAATTGTAAAACATTGATGTATTGTTAAACAAATTATTTTTAATTTTTATTTTTTTTCACAAAAATATTTTTAGGGAATAAATACAGGTGATATAGTTATCAAATGATTTCTATAAACGCATTTTAAAAGGTCGTGATTTTAGGGCTAAAACGTGTAAAACAATGATAGATATGTAACACGGGCTTTTAAGCCCCCTGAAATGTCGCTTAACCTACATTGTCCGACGTTTATGATTTAATAATATATCAGGCTTTGCGGCCTGTCAAGTGTATCCCCTCGCTGTGTTTGATGAAAATTTAGGAGGAACATGTTCTCACTTCTGGAAACATGCCTCCCAAATTTATTTCTTCGTTATACTTCAGAATTCCCGAAGCGATAACGCTTGCGGCATCAGATGCTTCGATGCCCATGTTGATGGCGTTGTCCCTAGCTGGACGAATGTCACCATTCTCTACCATCTCCCTCAGTCTTCCTAACCGGAGAAGATATTCATGCCTTTCTACCGGAAACCCCATTGCGATGGAGAGTTCGTTTCCCTGCCGGTTTGGATCCTTGGGGATCTCATTGACAGGAACAAGGCCGGTGTTCGATATGCAAACCATTCTGTGAGGAACTGTGGTTCCCCGTCTTGGATCTTTACTTATCTCGTTCATAGTTACTGAGAGTATTATAAAACGAGGAGTATATTTTGTCAAGAAGTTATAAATAAAATAAAAACCAGAAAAATAATTACTGGTTTAAGCTAATGCTCTCGTGTCGGCAAAGTTGTAAACAATGTTTTCAACCACGACTTTTTTAATGACGTATCCTTTGGGAAGTCTTTTTGAAAAATCGAATGCACCGATGTGGCAAAATCTTTTCATGGCACAATCCCCGTCTGGAAGATCTGTGATTCCTCCAAGAACGCATCCTCCGAAAATTCCATCTGGGCCGCAAGTAAATCTTTGATCTATTTTACTTCTTCCCATTAAGTGGCAGTAAGGAATTTTTACAATCCTTCTTCCCCTGTCTATTCGGAGAGCCTTGGAGTCAATGTGATTTCCTCCGATATGTGTTCCCTCAAAGAAAAGATAGAATTTTTTGATAACGTCTTTGACATTCTCTCCTTCGATGATAGTCCAGGTATCGTGAACTCCGTAGTTGTTTGTTCTTATAGCCTCCTCATTGTAGTCGCTTTCGTTGTCATAACAGACAAGGACTCCAACGCCATCTTTGACGATATATTTTTCGAAAGTAGGATGACGGCTCAAGCTGAAATTCATCCTGTTCTCTTGTAAAGGTACGTAGTAAAACGCCATCATTGTCATCACTCCCATTTAGTTGTTATGGGCTGGCTATATAGTAATATAAAATACTAAAAAGTCAATTGATTACTTTCCACCTCTTCTTTCTCTTTCGGAATAATCTTTTATTGCTTCCTCGAATTGTTTCTCCTTAAAGTCAGGAAAATATTTATTAGTAAAATATAATTGAGAGTAAGCAGTGTGCCACATCATAAAGCCGGCGGAAAGATGAGGATCGTTTTCGCAGCCGGTCCTGATTAATAAATCAACGGGAGGCAAATCTTTAGTCCAGAGATTTTCTAATATAGTTTTTTCATTCACGTCTCCCCTCTTTTCTTTTATCTTTTTAATGCAATCAATCATTTCATCGGTTCCATTGTAGGCCATTAAAAAAGTAACTAAATATTTGTCGTAGTTTTTTGTTTTTTCAATTGCGTTCTCGATTGCCTTAATCGTTGACGCGGGAAAATATTCTCTCCACTTCCCTATTACTTCTACCTTGACCTTGTTTTTGTGAACCTTTTCGTTGTCAGCTAATTTATCGAATTCTTTTTCAAAGATCTTTAAAAGGCAATTAACTTCACTCTTAGATCTTTTTAAAATATTATCCAAAGAACTGCCCCAGATTGTTAAATATGGAATCTTCATTTCCAAGGCTTTTTCGATTATTTCTTCTGCTGTTCCGGCTCCTTTCTGGTGGCCGATAAAAGCTTTCTGGTGACCGACAAACGAAGCTAAGTTTTTCTTCTTGGCCCAGCGTCTGTTGCCGTCCGGGATGATTGCGACGTGATTAGGAATTTTCATTTTGTATTAGTATTAAGCTCTTTCCTTCAATTATTTCTATCGGCTCTTTTTCTTGAGTTTTAGCAAAGATATATCCTAGAAAAAAGCACAAAAGAGCAATCAGGAGGATACAGACAATAAGGACTATTTTGTCCTGGTTTTCTTTGACAAAATCCATTATTTTTGTTAACATTTCTTTGTTAATAATAACTGCCGATTAATACATATATATTAAGGTAAAATCGACAAAGAGTCAAAATGGCAACAACCAAAGCCGCGGGTACAAGCCGCTTGGGAAGAGATTCCCAACCAAAATATTTAGGAGTTAAACTATTCGAAGGCCAAAAAGCTAAAATTGGTTCTATTATCATACGCCAAAGAGGTTCTAAATTCATTGCCGGTCACAACGTTAAGATGGGCAAAGACAACACTCTTTACGCTGTAAAGGACGGTCTTGTTTCTTTTGAAACCAAGAGAAAGAAGATATTTGATGGTTCACAGAGATTGGCTAAGGTAGTGAATGTAGACGCTAAATAAATTAAAAAGAGAAACCAGAGGTTTAGGCCTCTGGTTTTTTGTTTCCCGCTACTTTTATAAATTCCTTAAACAATGGATGTGGAGACAAAGGTCTTGATTTTAATTCCGGGTGGAATTGAACTCCGACAAAGAACGGATGGTCTTTCAATTCAACAATTTCAACTAAGTCTTTTTTTTCATTAATTCCTCCGATTATCAATCCTTTAGAAATCAATAAATCTCGGTAATCATTATTGACTTCATAGCGGTGGCGATGTCTCTCTGAAATCAATTCTGATTTATAGGCTCTGTAGCTGTTAGTTCCTTTTATGACTTTGCAATCCCAAGAACCTAAACGCATTGTTCCGCCGTAGTTGTGCTTCTTCATTAAATCTTTCTGTTCTTCCATCAAATCAATTACCGGGTTTTTGGCTTTAGCATCAAACTCTCTTGAAGTTGCATCTTTGATACCGCAAACATTTCTTGCAAATTCAATGGTGGCTAATTGTAGTCCGAGACATAGTCCCAAGAAAGGGATTTTATTTTTTCTGCAATATTCAATCACCTTTATCTTCCCTTCCGTTCCTCTGGTACCGAATCCTCCGGGAACGATAATACCGTCGTATTCTTTTAACTTATTTAATTCAGTTTTGTCTCCAGTTTCAAACTTCTGAGCTGATAACCAATGAATATCCGGGTTTTTGTTATTGGCCCAGGCAGCATGCTTTACCGCTTCGATGACAGAGATATATGAATCGGTTAAAGAGAACTCTCCTGATTCGAAATACTTTCCGACGATTCCAATCTTCACATCTTCCTTTTCTTTTTTAATCGTCTTAACCATCTTATCCCACTCTTTCATGTCATGGGTTTTGGATCTTAATTTTAACTTCTTTAAGATTCTGTCTCCTAATCCTTCTTTTTCAAAATTGAAAGGTATTTCATAGATTGAATCGGCGTCGGGAGCGGAAATAACATCCTTTGTATCTAAATTACAAAAAACAGAAATTTTCCTTTTTCTCGGTTCGTCTAATGAAACCGAAGCTCGGCCTAAAATGAAGTCAGGTTGAATTCCCGCTTCATTTAATAGTCGGGCTGAAGTTTGAGATGGTTTGGTTTTCATTTCTCCGATTGTCTTAATGGTCGGTAAATAAGTAACCAATGCAAAAAGAACCTTTTTGGGATGTTTCAATTTCATCATTCTGGCTGCTTCCAAGAAAAGAAGATTTTGGTATTCCCCCACTGTTCCTCCGATTTCAATCATCACAAAATCAGCTTTGTCTTTTTTGGCTACTTTTTCAATTCGAGAAATTACTTCATTGGGAATGTCGGGAACCACTTCTACACAGCGGCCGTTGAATTCAAGATTCCTTTCTTTTTGAATAACGGTTTGATAAACTCTGCCGGTGGTCATGTAATTATCAGTTGATAATTCGATATTCAAGAATCTTTCGTAGTTACCTACATCTTGATCGCATTCGGTTCCGTCATTGGTGACAAAAGTTTCTCCATGCTCAATGGGGTTCATAGTACCGGCATCAACATTGATATAAGGATCAATTTTAATAGCCGAAACTTTAAATCCTCTTCCTTGCAGTATTTTTCCGATTGAAGCGGTGGCGGCTCCTTTTCCAACACTGCTCATTACTCCGCCTCCGACAAAAATATAATATGCCATATCTATATATATTTAATCAAAAAGAGAAATAAA
>JBBACA010000009.1:0-20422 GCA_041657325.1 Minisyncoccota bacterium | reverse complement strand
ACGGGCGATTAGCTCAATTGGTAGAGCACTTCGTTTACACCGAAGGGGTTAGAGGTTCGAGTCCTCTATCGCCCACCGATATGCCGAGGTAGCCAAGTCGGTCACGGCGAATGTCTGAAAAACATTAGATTCCGGTTCGATTCCGGACCTCGGCACAGATTGAAAATTCAGATGCGGGCGTCGTATAGTGGCTATTATGCGACCTTGCCAAGGTCGAGACGGCAGTTCGATTCTGCTCGCCCGCTCCACGATAGATTAATATATTTAAATAAAATATGAAAATAACCTGGCACGGAGATTCTTGTTTCGAAATAGCGAGTGTTTCTAAAGACAAAGACAATGTTTTGACTATTGTCGACCCCAAAGAGGGGAAAAAGTCTGCCAAGGCTGATATTATACTCGAAACCCATTCCAAAGAGAATGGATTTGAAACGGACGAACAGTTCGTTATTTCCTCATGCGGAGAATACGAAAGAAAGGGAGTTTTCATCCAGGGAGTTCGATCTTTTCAGGTGGACAAAAAACAGAAAAATATTATTTATGTAATAGAAGTAGAGGATGTGAGAATTGCTCATTTGGGATATTTCGGAGAAGGGGATATTTCCGAAGAGCAAATTGAAGAAATGGGAACGGTAGATATTTTAATTGTTCCGGTAGACGGAGACAAGACAATTAGTTATGCCGAAGCAGCTAAAATTGTTGCCCGAATCGAGCCTGCAATTGTAATTCCAATGTGCTATGATAGTAAAAAGCCGGAAAAGGGATTGAAGCCCTTTTTAAAGGCAATGGGGGAGAAGGAGAAAGAACCTCAGGAAAAATTAAGTATTCAGAAGAAAAATATATCAACCGAAGAAAAAGCTGAAATCGTAATATTAGAGGAAAAGTAAAATGGCAAAAAAAGAAGAAAAAGAAGCTAATATAATATTGGGAAGCGTTGAAGAAGTAGAAATTTCTCAAAAGATGAAGGAAAACTATATCGACTACGCAATGTCGGTTATAGTTTCAAGAGCTTTACCGGATGTTCGAGATGGATTGAAGCCGGTACAACGAAGAATTCTCTACGCCATGTATGATATGGGTGCAAGATCCGACGCTAAATTCAGAAAATCAGCGGCGGTTACCGGAGAAGTAATGGGAAAATATCATCCGCACGGAGATAGCTCTATCTATGGAGCCGTTGTTAGAATGGCTCAGGAATTTTCGCTTCGCTATCCGCTGATTAGAGGTCAGGGAAACTTCGGTTCAATTGAAGGAGACCCTCCTGCTGCTCAAAGGTATACTGAATGTAAGTTGTCAAAAATAGGAGAAGAATTATTGCAGGACATTGATAGGGAAACTGTTAATTGGAGCGACAACTATGATACGACCAGGAAAGAGCCGATGGTTTTGCCGTGTCCTTTGCCCAATCTATTATTGAATGGTTCAACCGGTATTGCGGTTGGTATGGCTACCAATATTCCTCCTCATAATTTGAGAGAGGTTTGCGGAGCTTTAATTTATTTAATTGATAATCCAAAAGCCGAGACCGAAGATTTGTTCGAATTTGTGAAAGGACCTGATTTTCCGACTGCCGGAATAATATACAACAAGAAAGATATTCTTTCTGCTTATTCTCAAGGTAAAGGATCATTCTTGGCTCGTGGAAAGATTGATATTGTCGAAAGAGAAAAAGGATATCAATTAGTAGTTTCAGAAATTCCTTATCAAGTTGATAAGTCGGTTTTAATTGTTCAAATGGCTAATTTAGTTCACGAAAAGAGAATGGAGGGAGTGAAAGACCTTAGAGATGAATCCGACAAAGAAGGAATGAGAATCGTGCTTGATTTGCAAAAAGGAGTTGCTCCAAAGAAAATTTTAAATATTCTATACAAATATACCGATGTTCAAAAAATGTATCATTTGAATATGTTGGCTTTGGTTAATGGAATCGAACCAAGAGTTTTGAGCTTGAAAGATGTCTTGGAACTGTATTTGAAT
Organism: Minisyncoccota bacterium; assembly: GCA_041657325.1. GTDB lineage: Bacteria > Patescibacteriota > Minisyncoccia > Minisyncoccales > Minisyncoccaceae > UBA2211. The sequence goes on along the minus strand of JBBACA010000009.1, from coordinate 18,445 downwards.
CACAAACAGGAAGTAGTAGTTAAGAGAGCTCAATTCGACCTTAAAAAAGCCAAAGAAAGAGCCCACATCTTAGAAGGTATTTCTAAGGCTTTGGATAAAGTTGATGCGGTAATTAAAACAATCAGAAAATCGAAAGACAAGGAAGAGGCGAAGCAGAACTTAGTCAAAGAATTTAAATTAACGATGATTCAGGCCGAAGCGGTGGTTGAAATCAGGCTACATCAACTAGCTAAATTGGAAAAACAGAAAATTGAAGATGAGTTGGCCGAAATATTAAAGCAAATTAAATTTTTAGCGAAGATTCTCGAAAGCAAAGCCGAACAGAAGAAAGTGATGAAGGCAGAAATTGAAAAAGAAATGGAGATGTACGGCGATGAAAGAAAAACTCAGATTGTGGCCCATAGCCCGGAAACAATTTCTGAAGAAGATTTGGTTCCTTTGGAAGACACAATTGTTACCTTGACTGCCGGCGGATACATTAAAAGAATTAATCCTTCCGAGTACAAAAAGCAGAATAGGGGAGGACAAGGAATGTTGGGAATGAAAACCATGGAAGATGACGCTGTTTGCCACTTTTTCTCGGCTAAAACTCACGATTCATTGTTCTTCTTCACTGACTCGGGAAAGGTCTTCCAGACGAAGGTATACGAGGTTCCAGAGGGTCAGAGAGCGAACCGAGGTCGAGGTTTGATGAATTTCCTTGAAGTATCAACTTCAGACAAGGTTCTTTCGGTTTTACCATTAGACAAAAAAGACAAGGAAGAGAAGATTAAATATTTGATTATGGTGACCAAGAACGGAGTAATCAAGAAAACTCCTTTGAAAGATTTTGAGAATGTGAGACGTGGAGGATTGATTGCGATTAAATTAAAACCGGATGATGTTTTGTGTAATGTTAAAAAAATAGCTGACGGTGATGAAATAATTTTAGCCACCAAGAACGGCCAGTCAATTCGTTTTGCTGAAAAAGAAGTCAGACAAATGGGCAGACCGGCATCTGGTATTAGAGGAATTAGACTAAAGAAAGGGGATGAAGTTATTGGAATGGAAATTGTTAAAAAAGAAAGAATAAAAGACAAAGATTATTTATTGGTTTTAACTGACAACGGATTCGGAAAGAGAACTTTGGTTTCTGAGTATAAGACTCAAGGCCGAGGAGGTTCTGGTGTTAAGATTGCTCATATTACAACTAAGACCGGACAGTTAGCTAAAATTGAGGTTATTGCCGACCAAGCCGATTTAATTGTTATTTCTCAAAAAGGACAAGTAATCAGAACTAAGATTTCAAGCATTCCTAAATTAGGAAGAGACACTCAAGGAGTTAAAATAATGAAAATGAAGCCGGGAGACAAAGTGGCTTCAGCCGCCTGTGTTATCGAAGAAGCCGAGGCTGAATAATTTACATTTATTAAAATATCTTATACAATATTCTTATATGAACGAAGGGTTCTTAAATCCACAACAGATTCTTAAGAATATTTCTCTAAGAGAAGACATGGTTGCCTGTGATTTAGGTTGCGGTTCTGGCGGATGGGTAATACCCTTAGCCAAAGAAATAAAATCTGGAATGATTTATGCGGTAGATATTTTAGATACCGCTATTTCGGCTTTGAACGGAAAGATATCTTCGGAAAAGATTTTTAACATCAAGACGGTAATTGGCGACGTAGAAAAAGGATTGAAGTTGCCCGACGAATATTTTGATTTAGTTTTAATGACCAATCTTTTATTTCAAGTAGGGGACAAAGAGAAAGTTTTAGAAGAAGGCAAGAGATTATTGAAAAAGAACGGAATGATATTGATTGTCGATTGGGAAGTAGACGCTCCCTTAGGTTCAAAGGAGGGGAGGATTTCAATTGAAGATGCTAAAGAATTAGCAGAAAGGGTCGGATTAAATTCGGAAAAAGAATTTAAAGCTGGTAATTTTCATTGGGGTTTAATTTTAAGAAAAATATGAAAAAAATACTTTTAATTATTTTCGTTTGTTTACTTGTGGCTCCTTTGTTTATCTTCGCTGCTGGTTCAACAGCAACAATAGATAATCCGATTAAGGCAACAACCTTTGTTGAGCTTATTGATATGGTGGTAAAATGGATATTAGATATTGCTATGGTCTTGGCTCCATTAGTTATTGTTTATGGAGGTTTTACTTATATGACTGCGGCCGGGGATACAAGTAAGATTACTCAAGCAAGAAATATTATCCTTTATGCTGTCTTGGGATTCATGCTGGCACTCTTGGCCTCGTCCCTTGTTGGCGTTTTTAAGGATTTAGTGGTAAAATAATTTTAGATTAAAATTAATTAATAAATATGAAAAAACAATATCTTATTATTCCCGTTGTTTTAATGGGGTTAATACTTGTTCCGTATCTTGCTTCGGCCGATGCAGTAACAGATACTATAGAAAATATTACGGATTGGATAGTTAGTATTTCTATAGGATTGGCAACTTTGATGTATATTGTGGGAGGATTTTTATGGATGAGTGATGCGGGAAATGTAGAAAGAGTGAAGATAGCCAAAAGTATCATTATGTCGACAACAATCGGATTAGTTGTTATATTAATGGCTAAGGGAATGATTAGTATCGTTAGTGGTTTAGTAGCTAAGTAAACAACCTAAAGGTCGGATAAAAAGTAAAAAATATGATTATGAAGAAAAAAATATTAGCCCTGATGATGTGTGCGATCGTAGTATCTTTCTTTGGAGTAAACTTTGTTTCTGCTGCAGAAACAGGCTTGGATGGTTGTAAAATTACAAGAATGAGCAGGCTTCCTTCCGGTTTAAACTGTGAAACAACCACTGTAAATAATGCAACCTATTGTTTGTATGAAGATGGTGATTGTGGAATGTGTTGCTTATTAAATGGAATTTACAATATTACCGATTGGGTTTTTGTAGTTCTAATGGCCGTATCTTCTTTGATGATTATTTACGGAGCCGTATTGTTCACCACTTCTCAGGGAAACACCGATTCTGTGACAAAAGCAAGACAGCTTATACTTTTTGCCGCAGTTGGTATTGCCGTTGCTCTATTTTCAAGAGCCATTCCTCCGGCAGTAAAAATGATTATCGGGGTTTAGTTTTTAACACAGCTTATTGACACCTACCTCTTTTTTGGTATACACAAAAGGTAGGTGTTTTATTTGCCGAGGTGGCGGAACTGGCAGACGCGTATGCCTTAGGAGCATATGCCGCAAGGTGTGAGGGTTCAAATCCCTCCCTCGGCACACATATTAAAAATCCACCTTTATCAGGTGGATTTTGTTATTCTTCAATGGATATTTTTTTGTTCTTGGCTCTTTCTATTTTTTGCATTCTTACTGTTAATATTCCTTCTTTTACTTTGGCATCTATTCGGCTGGTGTCTATCTCTCGGGGAAGGATTATTTCTTTGGAGAACGGTCCCCAGTAGCATTCTTTAAGGAAATATCTTTGTCCCTTGTCTTTGCTGGGATTATCTCTTTCTCCTTTAATGATAAGAATATCATTTTCAAGAGAAATATCTATTTGTTCGGTTTTGATTCCGGCAATCGCTGATTGAATAATTAATTCTTTTTCTGTTTCGTAAACATCAACGACCAGTTGGCCGTTCGGTCCGTCCCAATTCTTTTTTTCTTCTATTTTAGTTTCTTCGTTTTTCTTTGCCATATTTTATATTTTACAAACGCCCTTTAATTTTTTAATTTGTTTTAAGCAGATAGAGAGAAATAAGAAAAGCAGATAAACAATTGCCAGGGCATAGAGGGAAGATGAATATCCTACCTCAGACATTGTTTCCTTTATTATAGACGATTCCAGGAAAAAGTTAAAGAAGGCGTGAGCACAAATTGCAATTGTAAAACCGACCGCGACAAAGAAATGGCGGAATCTTATATTATAGAAAGACAAAACTAAGAATAATCCGATTGTTCCCGAGGCCAAAGCATGAAGCAAGGTCGCACCGAAAAATCTGGTAAAAGAAAGAATCAAAGGATCGTTAAGTATTAGGAATTCTTGAGTGCAGAAGAACAATGCATTTTCGGCAGTGGCGAACCCTAGAGCTCCGACAATCATATATAGCGGAATATCGATTGGTTCATCAATGTGAGAGCTGTTGAATATCGAATATCTGACCGCTATGTATTTAAAAACTTCTTCGGTCAAACCGATAACAAATATTCCTTTAATGATGCAATAGGTTTTATACGACAGATTTAATGTTGATAGTTCGTTTAAAAGTAATATTTCAACTAAAGCAATCGGAATGGCGGCAACTGCTCCGGCTAAGAAAACTTTTAGTATCTGTTTTTTTGGTTCGGGGAGATTATCTTTTCTGAGAAAGAAAAGTAACCAGATAATTCCTGGGGCAATGGCGAACAATAAATTGATTAAAACATTGTTATCCATTTATTTTTAAATTAGAATTAGGCTTTATTTTTTGCCAAGATGTCTTTTTTGCATTTAGAGAAAACAGGGCCGTTAAAGCAATCATTGAAGCATTGTCTCCAGAAAATCTGGGTAGAGGAGATACAAACTTTGTTTTTTTAATTTTGCATTGTTTTTTAAATTCTTTGACTAATTCTTTATTAGCCGAAACCCCTCCGCCAAGTAGTATCGTTTTTGCTTTTAATTCTTCACTTGCTTTCATGGTTTTAAAAACTAAAACATCAATAATTGATTTTTCGATTTGGTAGCACATTTCTACAATATACTCTTTGGATTTTCTTTCTGCATCAGTTCTCTTTTTGAAATCATAGAGGACGGCGGTCTTTAATCCGGAAAAGCTAAAATCATAATTTTTATCATATTTCATCGGTCGGGGAAGGGAAATATTGAATTTTTTGGTTTTGAATTTTTTAGCTTCCTTGGCAATGCTCGGTCCTCCTGGATATCCTAATCCTAATATTCTGGCCGTCTTATCAAAGCATTCTCCGGCGGCATCATCTCGGGTTTCTCCGATCAGTTTGTATTTTCCAATTTCATCGATATTGATAATTTGCGTATTTCCGCCCGAAACAACCAAGGCGGTGGCGGGGAAGCTAATTTTTTCAATTGGAGAGAGCCAGTTAGCAAGAATATGTCCTTCAAGATGGTTAACCGAAACGAGAGAGGCATTCCAATAAAGAGATAAAGCTCGGGCAAAATTAATGCCGGTATAGAGGCAGGGTTCAAGGCCGGGACCGATTGTAACCGCAATTTTGTTTATCTCCGGAATATCATATTCTTTTAAAAATTCTTTTAGATCATTAAAGATGTCTTGATTTCTTTCAAGGATTTTTTGAATCTTTAATAATTTTTTAACATCGATTGATTTTTTATTTTTTTTCAACAATCCCGAATTTTTCAAAGCTTTGATTAAAAGGGGAGTAAGATGCTTCTGATGTTCTCTTTTAGCAACCGCGGGAAAGACTCCGCCGTATTCCGCATGTATCTTTACTTGGGAGGCGACGTAATCGGAAAGTATTTCAAAATCATTGAAAACAGGCTGTTTTTTCTTCATAGCCGAGGCAGTAGTTTTAATGATGCTGATGGCGGTATCGTCACAGCTTGTTTCAATGGCGAGAATGATCATATTTGACATTATTTGGACTATTGTCTAGATTGTAAACGATAAAAGACATTTTCGCAAACCGGGTTGACTAAAAAGATTTTTAAGTTTATATTATAACTATACTTTTAACGATTATGAACAATAAAAACATAGTAATTTCCTTAATTTCGATATTGGCCTTGGCCCTAGTTGCCGGGATTTTTTGTTATCCGAACGGATACAATCAAATGATTGATAATGTTAATTCTAAGTACAACTGGAAGATATGGCACTTTCCTCAAACCGAATTTAAATTAGGTTTAGATTTAAAAGGGGGAGTTCACTTGGAATATCAGGCTGACTTGAGTCAGATTGGAAATCAAGACAAATCTACCGTGATGGAAGGATTAAGAGATGTAATTGAAAGAAGAGTTAATATCTTCGGAGTAACCGAACCGGTCGTTCAGGTTTACGGAACAGACAGGATTGCCGTTGATTTGCCGGGAGTGGAATCGGTTGATGAGGCGATTGCCTGGATTGGAGAAACTCCATTATTGGAGTTCTGGGAAGAAAAGTCTCAGGAAGAGATAGAAAAAATTAATGCCAAGAGGCAGGAGATAAAAGATTTAACCACTCTTGAAGAAATACAAAAGGTTGCTGACTGGCAGGTTGCTTTTGAAAGTCCTTACAAAAAAACAGAATTAACCGGAAAATATTTAAAGAAAGCCACTTTGAATTTTGATCAAACAACTTACGCTCCGATTATTGAATTAAAATTTGATGATGAGGGTGCAAAAATATTCGAAGCTATTACTGAAAGAAATATCGATAAGACAATAGCCATAACATTAGATGAAGTATCGATTGTTGATACTAACGGAGACGGAAAAACAGACGGTTCAGATCTTTATGCTCCTAAGGTGGAGAACAAGATTAGCGGAGGAGAGGCAATTATTACCGGACAGACAGATATAAAGGAAGCTAAGACTCTGGTTCAGAGGTTGAATCAAGGAGCTTTGCCAGTTCCATTAGGTGATCCTATCGCTCAAAAGAAAGTTGGACCGACTTTAGGCTCTGTATCCTTAAATAATGCTTTATGGGCCGGTATTTACGGTTTAATCGGTATTATTATCTTTTTAGTGTTATTTTATAGATTGCCCGGTTTATTAGCTTCATTTGCTTTGATTATTTATTGTTTAATATTTTTATCTTTAATCAAGCTAATACCGGTAACAATGACTTTAGCCGGTATCGGAGGAATTATTCTTTCCATTGGTATGGCCGTTGATGCTAATATCTTGATTTTCTCAAGAATGAAAGAAGAATTGGCTCAAGGAAAAGATATTATGAGCAGCATTGAAGAGGGATGTAACCGTGCCTGGCCTTCGATTAGAGATGGAAACTTTACTACTCTTATCGTTGCTTTTACTTTATATTTCTTGGGAACCAGCTTTATCAAAGCCTTTGCCTTTGCTTTAATTGTCGGTATTTTAATCAGTATGTTCTCGGCTATGGTTGTCTCAAGGGTTTTCTTGGAGTTTGTTGCCAAGGGAAAGATAGGAAAGATTAAATGGTTATGGTCATAAAAATATGAATTTTTTAAAATACTCAAAAATATATTTTGCAATTGCAATATTAACAGTCGGAGCAAGTATTTATTTCTTGTTCGCTTTCGGACTAAATTTAGGAATAGATTTTGAAGGAGGTAGCTCGTTGAATGTTGTTTATAAAAACAGCGCTCCCAATATTGAAACAATAAAAACAGCTGTTTCTCAGATTGAAGGACTAAACAATGTTCAAGTTCAGCCGGCAGGAAACAACGAAGTTATTTTAAAGATTAATAAAAAAGATATTTCCAGTGAAGTTTATAATAATGTTTTATCAAAAATAAAGGAGACAGGGGAAATTGATGAAAGTGCTTCGGGAGTTGAAACTATTAGTCCTTTGATTGGAAGAGAACTGAAAGATAAGACAGTGTTGGTGGTAGTAATTTCACTATTAGCAATGCTTGTTTATATCGCTTTGGCTTTCAGAAATGTATCAAAGCCGATTAGTTCCTTCCAGTACGGATTTTCTTCAACCTTAATGCTTTTCCATGACGTTGTTATTCCTTTGGGAGTTTTGGCGATTTTAGGTAAATATTACGGAGCTCAATTAACTATTCCGGTCATTACCGCCCTATTAACCATTGTTGGATATTGTATCAATAATAATGTAGTTGTTTTTGATAGAATCAGGGAGAATTTAATGAAAGACAGAAAGTCTTCTTATGTCGAAATCGTCAATAAGAGTTTAAATGAAACATTGGCCAGATGCGTTAATACTTCTTTAACTGTATTGATTGCTTTAGTTCCTTTGTACTACTTTTTCAGCAACGAAGAGAGCTTAAAGTACTTTACTTTGACCATGGGAATCGGGGTTATCGTCGGAGTATTTTCATCAGTGTTTTTAGCTAGTCCTTTATTGGTTTCTTGGAATAATCTAAAACAAAAGAAACTAGGCAAGTAGGTTATTGACAGTTTTCATATTAAATGTTATAAGTTAAATACTATGGAATTTGACTGCAAAAAAATAACACAAAATATATTGAAAAACCTTCCAGACAGGACAAGAACCGTTATTTCTCGCAGATTTTCGTTGGGAAAGTCGGGAAAGCCGGAAACCTTGGAAGCTATCGGTAAAAGCTATAACATCACCAGAGAAAGGGTAAGACAGATTGAGGTTGATGGAGTAAAAAGAGCAAAGAAGGTTTTGGATAATTCTGAAATTAAGGATGAATTTAAAAAGATTAAAACCTTTTTTGAAAAGAAAATCGATGCTGCCGGCGGGGTAAAAAAGGAAGAAAAACTATTAGAAGAAATTGGTTCAAATGAGGATAAGAATTATATCTTATTTTTGCTTTCTTTAGCAGACACTCTTGTTAAAGAAAAAGAAGACGACAATTTTTATTCTTTCTGGACAACCAATAAAGACTTAGTTTCTTCATCTAAAAAGATTGCCGCTGATTTTATTAAACAATTAAAAGAGGTTGGTGCTCCCGAAACAATTAAAACATTATTTTTGAAATATAAAGAAAATGGAGGAAAGGCTAATGAAGAATCTTTCTGTTCATATTTGGAAATATCAAAAGATATTTTAAAAACAATAGACGGAAATAAGCTTGGATTGAAATCATGGCCGGAAGTTAATCCCAGAACGGTAAAAGACAAAATCAAGTTGATATTGAAGAAGAGTGAAAAGCCGTTGCACTTCAAAGAAATTGCAGATATGATTTTTGGATTAAATGAATCTTTGATTGGTAGATCTAATAGAGCTAAAAAATTACATCCTCAAACAGTACACAATGAATTAATCAGAAACCAAGACTTTGTTTTGGTCGGAAGGGGATATTATGCTTTGAAAGATTGGGGATATAATCCTGGACAAGTTAAAGATGTTATTTATCAGGTCTTAAACAGTTCAGAACAGTCAATGTCTAAGGAGACTATAGTTCAATCTGTATTACAGCAAAGAATGGTTAAGGAATCAACGATTCTTCTTAATTTACAAAACAAAAAATTCTTCACCAGAGATGGAGAAGGAAAGTACAAGGTTCGCGAAGCATAAGTTTAAAATTAATTAATGCCAGCAGAAATAGTGTTTATAATTGAAGCATTTTCCGCGTTCTGGAAAATTATTTTCCCTTATCTTTTGGCACTAAAAGCTCTAATCTTTCAATTTTGGTGGACAATCGTTCCATTTTATTTGTTTAAAAAATTAAAATTTACCTATAAGCTATTTATAAATAATAAATGGGCCGGTGATAAAACAAGGAAACCGGTAGTTTTAGAAGTTAGGGTACCTCAAGAAATTCTCAGGCCATTAAGAGCCATGGAAAATGTCTTTAATTCTATTTGGGGTTCTTACGATCCGCCCAAGGACTGGAGAGCCGAACATTTTGAAGGAAAGGTGATATTGGGTGCTTCTTTTGAAATAGCGGGAATTGACGGAGTTCCACATATGTACATTAGGATTCCTTCCAGCAATAGAAAATTAATCGAGTCGTCTATATATGCTCAATACCCGGAAGTAGAAATTGTTGAAGTCCCTGATTATACTAAGCAGGTTCCAATGGATATTCCCAATCAAGATTGGGACATGTGGGGAACGGATTTTGAATTAATAAAATCGGATGTTTATCCGATTAGAACCTACGAGCAGTTTTTTGAAGAAAAGCCCGAGGTTTCCAAAGAGGAAAAGAGAATCGATCCTTTGGCTTCTTTATTTGAAGTAATATCGAGAATGTCGAAAGGGGAGCAGATTTGGATACAGATATTTGCTCAACCGAGAGGTCCAAAAGAATCTTCTCTTTTTGAGCGAGCGAAAAAAGAAATTGATAAACTGGTTAAGAGACCGGAGAAAAAAGAAGGCAGAACTCTATTATCAGATTTCTTTTATCTTTTAATCCATGGAGAGATACCCACGGAAGAAAAGAAAGAAGAAACTGTTTTGCCTCCGGAAATGAAATTAACATCCGGTGAAAGAGATATTGTCACAGCGATTGAAAGAAAAAAATCAAAACATTGCTTCCTTTCTTTTATTAAATATGTTTACGTTGCCGAAAGAAAAGTTTTCTTTGGCGGAGCGAAAGGATTCGGAGTCAGTTTTTTTGCTCAATTTGGAACTCAGAACTTTAATAATATGAAACCGTGGGGAATGACGACAACTAAAATTCAGTCGCCCGATATTTTTACCGCTCGAAGATTGTATTTAAGAAAAAGAGACTTAATCGAGAATTACAGAACCAGAGATCCGGCTTTCGATCCTTTTTCTGTAGAAGGATCAACATACTTTTTAAACAGTGAAGAATTGGCTACTCTTTGGCATTTCCCAGGCGCAGCCGTACCAACCTCAGCCTTAAAGAGAGTAGAGATGAAGAAGGGAGCACCTCCCTCAACGTTACCAGTAGAATAATATTATGGAAAAACAAGAAATCATATTTTTCGGTCAAACGACCTTCAGAGGAGAAAGGAAAAGATTCGGTATTAAAACCGATGATCGAAGGCGTCATATCTATGTTGTCGGAAAGACCGGTATGGGTAAGACCGAACTTTTGAAAAACATGGTAATCCAAGACATTAAAAACGGTAATGGTGTTGGTTTTGTCGACCCGCACGGAGAAGCATCGGAAGAGATTCTTAAGTTTATCCCCGAGGAAAGGATAAAGGATGTGGTTTATTTTAATCCGGCTGATGTCGATACTCCGATTGCTTTTAATATTATGGAAAATGTTGATGCCGAATACAGGCATTTAATCGCCGGTGGAATGATGGGAGTTTTCAAAAAGATTTGGCCCGATGTTTGGTCTTCGAGAATGGAATACATTTTAAATAATGCTATTTTAGCCTTGCTTGAAACTCCTGGCTCAACCTTATTGGGTATTAACAGATTATTGGCCGATGTAGAATGGAGAAATGAAATATTGGAAAACGTTAAAGATTCAGTGGTCAAAGCTTTTTGGGTTAAAGAGTTTGCCCGCTACAGTCAGAGATACGAAATAGAAGCGACGGCAGCCATTCAAAATAAAATTGGACAATTCATTTCTTCTCCTTTGATTAGAAATATTATCGGACAAGAAAAATCAACGATAGATATTAGAAAGATAATGGATGAGAAAAAGATTTTGATTATGAATCTTTCCAAAGGAAGAGTAGGGGAGGATTCTTCAAGATTGTTGGGAGCTTTATTGGTAACCAAATTGCAATTAGCCGCGATGTCGAGAGTAGACACTCCCGAAAAAGATAGAAACGATTTTATCTTATACATTGATGAATTCCAGAATTTTTCAACCGATTCTTTTGCCAGTATTTTATCCGAAGCCAGAAAGTATAGATTGTCTTTAGTTTTAGCTCATCAATACATTAATCAAATGGAAGAAAAGGTAAGAGATGCTGTTTTTGGAAACGTGGGAACAATGATTTTATTCAGAGTCGGAGCCGAAGACGGAGAATTTTTGGAAAAAGAATTTTCTCCCGAGTTCTATACTCACGACCTGGTGAATCTTCCTAAACAGAATATATATGTTAAATTAATGATTGACGGTTTGACTTCTAGGCCTTTTTCGGCCGAAACTCTTGCCCCGGCTGTTTCTGATTATGACTTTGAAAAAGAAATTATCGAATTTTCAAGAAAGAAATACGGAACAGATAGGAAGATTGTTGAAGAGAAAATTTCTAAATATGCTGGAGTGGAAGATATGCCTAAAATTGAAGCTAGGGTAAACAACAGAACAGCTTCTGAATTGTTCGATGCTGAATGCGAGAGATGTAAAAAGAAGGTTAAGGTTCCTTTTAAGCCAGACGGAAAGCGTCCAGTATATTGCAAGTCTTGTTTGGGAAAGAGTAATGGTAATAATAGTACCAATACCAATACTAATACTAATATTAATACTGATACCGAAGAAAAACCAAAGAGTAATTTTGAAAAATTACCGTTTATAAGTCTTGAAGATACCGCCAAGGAATTTGTTCCTGCTAAAAAAGAAAAAAGGGTAGAGAAGGTGGTAAAACCAGAAATTGTTGATACGAATAAAACAAAAAAGAAAATAGATATTCAAGGATTGAGGGAGGTTATCAAAGAAGCGAAAAAAGAGAGAACCGAAGAGTCGAAAGAAGCTAAAGAAAAAGGAATTATCAATCCCGGAGAAGTTATTAAATTTTAAAACAATGTTTGAACAATACATTGAAGAGGAAAAAATAGAGGAGCAGCCAAAAGATCCTTATCTTGCCGCCAGAGAAGAGGCTGATGTTATGCTCCATAATTTCGAATTTATTAAGAAGGAGGATATTATTCAGATTAAGCCAGAAAAATTTAAAGACGAAACTCCTGTTTTTGTTTCGCCAGGTTGGGGGTCTATTCCTAAAATGCATCTGGAAAATTTAGAGGCGATAGCTGAAGAAGGGAGAGAAGTAATCAGTGTTCCTTTCAGTCGGGAGCAAAAAATAGAAGAAAGAAATGGTTTTATCGCTGAATTCCAGAAAGCTTTGACAATTATTGAAGCGATTGATAAGTCGGGAGCATCCCAGGTTGATGCCATCGGACACTCCGAAGGAGGATTGAATCTGGCTTTGGCTGCTAGTCTTCATCCCGAAAAATTTAGGAGTATCGTCCTTGTCGGCGCTGCAGGAATGGTAGGAAAAGACTCTTATTTTGATTTAGTAAAAAGATTCACTATTGATGAGGGAATTAAAGAATTTAAAATGAGGGAGCAGTCCAACATGAATTCATTTTTTGGATACATGAAAGGTATTTTGAAATATATGGCTCATAATCCGTTGTTGGCTCATCAGGAAATAAAGGAGATAAGTCAGGCTGATATTTTTGAAATGACTAGATATCTAAAAGAGAAGGGTGTCGGAGTAGGGGTAATTTGCGGAGTAAATGATCAGGTTTTTCCAATAGAAAGAGTTTTGAAGAGTCTTGATGAGAAAAAAATTGATCATTTTCTTTCAACCAAAGGAAATCATGGATCTTTTGTTTTTAACAAGGAACACGCCGCTTTGGCCGAGGAGCTTTTATCTTTAATGGCTAAAGAACGGGAGGGCAAATAGACTTGTCTTTTTCCATTCTTTTTGATATATATAATCTATCTTTGGCCCCATCGTCTAACGGTTAGGACACCAGATTTTCAATCTGGTAATCAGGGTTCGATTCCCTGTGGGGTCACAATGGAAGAAAAATACTATTTAAAAATAGGAAGAGCGGCAGACTTGAAAGATAGGAAAGAGAGGGGTCTGTACCGTTTCTTGGAAATGTTTACCGGACTTTTAAGCCTTTCAGTATTATTTTTGTCGGTTTTACTTTCTTACAAGCTCCCGGTGTTGGTAGCTTTTTTTATCATTGTTTTTGATATTTATTGGTTGTTGAGAACCATTTATTTTGCTTTCTATTTAAAGACGGGATATTCTCAGATGAAAAAAAATGAAGAAGAAGATTGGCTTAAGAAATTAGAGACTTTGGGAGTCCCCAAAAACGGAATCAATGTTTCGTCCTGGAAAGATATTTATCATTTGATAATTTTACCGATGTATGGAGAACCTCTCGAAATTGTTGAATCAACTTTTAAGTGTCTTTTAGCTACCGACTACTTGAAAGAAAAAATGATTGTTGTCTTAGCTTGTGAGGAAGCGGATAAAGAAAATGCCAAAGAAATTGCTTTAAAGATTAAAGAAAAATACGGCAACAGTTTTTATAAACTATTAGTCACTTGTCATCCGATGGGTTTGGAAGGGGAGATTGCCGGTCACGGAGCAAACGATGCTTGGGCAGCGCGAAAAGCTAAAGAATTGATTATTGATCCTTTAAGCATTCCTTACGAAAACGTTATCGTTTCTTCTTTTGATATCGATGCCTGTGTTTATCCTAAATATTTCAGTTGTTTAACTTATTATTACTTAACGGTTGATAAGCCGCTAAGAACCAGCTTTCAACCGATTCCATTGTATTTGAATAATGTTTGGCAGTCTCCTCCTTTGTCGAGAGTATTTTCTTTTTCTTCAACTTTTTGGCACACTATGAATCAGGAGAGGCCGGAGAAGTTGGTTACTTTTTCTTCACACTCAATGCCGTTTAAGGCTTTATATGAGGTCGGATTCAAACAGAGAAATGTTGTTTCTGATGATTCAAGAATTTTTTGGCAATGTTTTTTTGAATATAACGGAGATTACAAGGTTCAGCCGATGTATTATCCGATTTCAATGGATGCTAATTGTGCCGAAACATTTTTTAAAACATTAAAGAATGTTTACAAGCAGCAAAAAAGATGGGCTTACGGAGTAGGGGAGGTTCCTTTCTTTATCTTTGCTTCCTTGAAAGACAAAAAGATTTCTTTTCAGAAGAAATTTTCTATGGGTTTTGAATTAGTTGAGGGACACGTTTCTTGGGCTATTTCTTCGATTTTAATTTTTGCTCTCGGCTGGCTACCTTTGTATTTAGGGGGAAATGAATTTGCTCAGTCATTGGTGTCGTATAATTTACCGAAAATCACCAGTGTCATTTTAACCATCACTATGTCGAGTTTGATTATTTCTATTTGGGTAAGCATGCTATTGCTTCCTCCGAAGCCGGTCAATTATGGACGTTTTAAGTACGTTTTAATGGGCTTAGAATGGATTTTAATTCCTTTCGTAATGATATTCTTCAGTTCTTTGCCGGCCTTGCATGCTCAGATGCACTGGGTCTTTGGCAAGTATATGGGATTTTGGGTCACGCCGAAGGTGAGGAAATAGTTTATTCTAAATGAACCTTCTCTTCAAATGCCTCTAGCCTCCTTTTTAAAAGGGGGTATTTTTGTATTTGAGGAAATATCTCTATTGCTGCTTCTCTAGCCCTGTTTACGCTCTTTATGTCCTTTAGGGCGGACATGGCGAAGTCGGGCAACCCCCATTGTCTTACCCCGAAGAAATCTCCCGGACCTCTTAATTTTAAATCCATTTCGGCGAGTTTAAATCCGCTGTCGTATTTAATCATGGCTTCCAATCTTTCTCTTGTTTTTTTGCTTCTTGAGTTGGTGAAAAGCAAACAGTATGATTGTTGTTCTCCTCGTCCGACGCGGCCACGAAATTGATGCAATTGAGCCAGACCGAATCGGTCGCTACCTTCAATCATCATGACGGTGGCATTGGGAATATCAATACCTACTTCAATAACAGAAGTGGAAACAAGGATGTCATACTTTTTACTTCGAAAATCTTTCATTGTTTTATCTTTTTCTTTGCTAGTCATTTTTCCGTGAAGCATGGCTAAATTAAAATCAGGGAATATTTCACGAGAAAGATGATCATATTCTTTTTTAACATTTTTCATTTCTTCTTCCTCTTCTTCCGATTCTATTCTTGGACAGACCACAAAAACTTGGCCTCCTTTTTTTATTTCTTTTTTAATGAATTCGTATTTTTTAATTCTTTGTTTTTCCGAGACAATTTCGGTAATTATTTTTTTTCTGTTTTTTGGCATTTCATCAATGATCGATAAATCCAAATCTCCCCAGACCGTTAAAGCTAATGTTCGGGGGATAGGGGTGGCAGTCATAGATAAAAGGTGAGGGATTTTCTCTCGGTTTTTTTGAAGCGCGGCTCTTTGTTTGACTCCGAAGCGATGCTGTTCATCAACAATCACCAATCCAAGATTTTTGAATTTTACCTTTTGTTCTTCTTTTTTCTTTTTATTGCCGACGATTAAAGCCTGGGTTCCGATTAAAATATCAATATCACCATCTTCAACTTTTTCTAATAGTTTTTTTCTTGATATTTCAATCGTATCGGAATGAAGCTTTTTTGAGTAATATTTATCTTCTTTGCCGGTTAGTAGTCCAACGTTCAAGTTAAAGCTTTTTAGCATTTGGAAAAAGGTTTTAAAATGCTGTTTTACCAGTATTTCGGTCGGAGCCATTAAGACAACCTGGGTTTTAGCTTTGACCGCGTTGATTGAAGCTAAAGCGGCTACCGCGGTTTTTCCCGAACCGACATCTCCCTGTAATAATCTGTTCATGGGATTCGGTTTTTCCATGTCTTTCAATATTTCGTCCAATGTTTTCTTCTGGGCTTTGGTTAATTCAAAAGGAAGGGAAGCCTTAACTCTTTCTATCAGTTCTTTGTTTATTAGAATCGATTGAGATTCTTCTTTTTTTATTTCTAATTTCTTTTTTAAATTAAAAAGAGAGATGAAGAATATTTGTTCAAAGGAAAATCTTTCTTCGGCTTTTTCAGCCAACTCTAATGAGTCGGGGAAGTGGATTTGTTCAATTGCTTCTTTTAGGGATAATAATTCGTATTTTTTTAATAATTCATCGGGCAGAGTTTCAGGAATCTTATCCTTAATGTTTTCAATAATCGGTTTAAGAATGTATCTTAAATATTTTGAAGATACTCTTTGGCTTTCAATATAGACCGACATTATTCTTCCTAAATGAATACTTTCTTTTGAAGAAACCTTTTCATAGATAGGGGAGGAGATTTGAATGGTTCTGTCATTGATAGATAATTTTCCAGCTAAGATGATTTCGTCGCCGATATTCAAAACTTTATTCAGATACGGCTGGTTGAACCAAACAGCCTCTATTGCTCCGGTGTCGTCTTGAATTAGAGCGGTGGTGACAATCATTCGCTTGACCCAGGTCTTGTTTTGATTAATTGAGATTATCTTTCCCAAAACACAAACTTTTTCATTTATTTTTATATCCTTGATTTTGGATATTCTAGAGAAGTCCTTGTATTCTCTCGGAAAATAGTAAATTAAATCGGCCAAAGTTTTAATACCTATGGCTTTGAGTCTTTTGCCGTAAACTTTTCCGACGTGAGGAATTTCTTCTATTTTAGTTGAGAAATTCATATGTGCCCTCGAGAGGATTCGAACCTCTATTACAAGCTCCGCAAGCTGGCGTTCTATCCATTGAACTACGAGG
Source organism: Minisyncoccota bacterium (assembly GCA_041657325.1). Lineage (GTDB taxonomy): Bacteria > Patescibacteriota > Minisyncoccia > Minisyncoccales > Minisyncoccaceae > UBA2211. Next base: position 1,491 of record JBBACA010000009.1, on the reverse strand, counting down.
GCGTATTTCTATACTATACAAAAAAGAGATTAAAAACAAGTAAAAGAAAGCACTGCTTTTAGCAGTGTTTAGTGTCTTTTAAAAAGTTTTGAAAAGGGGCAAAGAGTGGGCTCGGTAATTCATTCCAGTTAAACCAGCCCCAGGCTTCACATTTTTCAGGTTCCATTATTTTTGGCTCTCCTGAAATACAATCAGCCTTAACGAAGCAGGTGACATAGTGTTTATTTTCTTCTTTCATTATATCGTTGGTAAAGGTTTCTTTTCTGACATTACTGATAGTTAATCCGGTTTCTTCCATTACTTCTCTTATCGCGCAGTCTTCAAGGCTTTCATTGAATTCCAAGTGTCCGCCGGGAAAAGCCCAGGACCCGTTTCCATGAGAACCTTTTCTTTTACCCAAAAGAATTTTATTGTCTCTTTCAATAATAATGGCAACACCTACTTTTGGTCTTTGAGTTTCCATTTTAATGTTTTTATGGAGGAGGGAGAGGGATTCGAACCCTCGGTAGGTTTCCCCACAATAGTTTTCAAGACTATCCCATTCAACCGCTCTGGCATCCCTCCGTGATAGGGAAATAATATATAAAAAGGAGACAATTGTCAATTTGTTATCCGCGATGGAATCCCAGATCAGCCGGGTTGCTTCCCCCGGAAATATGTTCCATTTCTCCTCCTTCTTTTTCAAATAGGTATCTTAATTTTTTGACTTCATTACTTAAAGAAATAGTTTCTTCGGGTAATTCTTTTTTGATATATCCTTTTGACCAATAATCAAGGATTAGCTTGCTGTCCCCGAAGACACTTTTAATGTTTTTCTTTAAAGCTATTTCTAAAGCGTATTTACAAGCTAATAATTCTCCAAAGTTATTGGTGACATCATCGGTAATCAAATGGTTACCTTTTTCATCAATATCTTTCTTTTTCATAACGATATTTAAAAGACTATTCCCGTTTTCATCGGTAACGCTGATTTCGACTCCTTTGCCGGCCCCGGTTCCGGCATCAAAATACACTCCTTTTTTTGAAGCGGTATGTTTTAAGGAATAATCAGCCCCGGCGCTAAGCCATCTTTCGGCTTCATCTTTTGTTTCGAATCCTTTATATTTTGTGTTGACCATGCCTGAAACAAGCTTTTGGCATTCCGGCCAGTTATCGGTAATTCCTTTTTTCCCGTTTATTAAATAGGCGTAGTATTTCTTTTTAGACATGTTTTTTGTTTTTAATGAATTCGAATAAAACTGGGACGAAAGATAATAAGATTATAATAACAACGATAATTGAGAAGTTCTCTTTTATTTGCGGAATATTGCCCAAGAAGTATCCCGAGAGAGTGAAAAGCAAAACCCAGATTAATCCTCCGGTGGCGTTGTAAATGATAAATTTATTGTAATTCATTTTTCCTAATCCGGCGACAAAGGGAGCAAAAGTTCTGATAATCGGAATAAAGCGGGCGAGGAAAATAGTCATCCCGCCGTATTTTTATAGAATTCT
>JBBACA010000008.1:0-24078 GCA_041657325.1 Minisyncoccota bacterium | reverse complement strand
TTTTAATCTTTTCCATTTGCAGTTTTTTTATCTCTTCTTCAAAATACTGTTTAATCTTCATCTTTGTTCCGGCAACCAACACTACCTTAGCTTCATTCTTTTCAATATCTTTTTTAAAACTGGCTAAAAGCTTAATGCCGATATTTTTTTGCGCCCCTGCTCCCCCGACCGCAAACATTATCGTTAAAGGATGCGTAGAAACAACGGTTGTCTCTTTTAAATAAATATCTATCAAAGAAGCATAGTTTTTTTCGTAATTCTTTTCCGGATCAAGATTAATCAAACGACTTTTAATATCGTTTTTCAAAATCATTCTGGTTTTGTCTCCGATACAAGACATCGGCAAAGGATAACCGGTTAAAAAAATATTTTCTTTAGGTACACCGTAAAGAGCCAATCTTTGTCTCGTTCTTTCATTGGGAGCACAATATTTAATTCTTGATTTTTGCGGTATTAAAGGAGCCCAGCCGCGAGCAACATCGGCATCGCAGACGATGCAATATATTTCTCCCGGATAATTATAATGTTCGGCCATGAAAGCCGGAATGAAAAAAGTCGAAATAAACGGCTTAGCTTTTTCTTTTGCGCTCGGCCAACAAACATTTTTAATCAAATGTTCTCCCCAGTGAAAAGAAAATATCTGATAAGTAAACCATTCAGTAAAGCCGGCCTTAGATAAATTTCTTTTGGGATAAAAATCACCGATTTTCTGCAACTTATCGTAAATCTTAAAAATTCTTTTTCCAATCAGCGGAATATCGTTAAACCTGGAAATGGTTTCATAAAACTTTCGGGAACCGTTCCAAAAAGCCCTATCTCTATTCGGGATTCCCTCGTAATCATTAGCGCAAATTATTTTATTATCTACTGCTATTTCTCTTAGAGCATAAGCGGTTCGCTGATGCCCGTAGCCCATATTAATTGATATCACCCAAGCTTCTTGTTCCATGATAAGTCTATTATTTCTTGTTTATCTGTAATCTTTGTTTGATTTTGTCAACCACGGCATCAAGAGACCAATCAGTTTTTACTAAATATTCATAAGTATTATTAATATTAGACAAGCTGGAAGATAAAACTTCGGCCACCTTTGATTCATCGCTAATATTAGTAAGAATAATAACGGCTGCCTGTGATCCCCATTCATCCTTACGCAACATCTTAAGCATTGTCAAGCCATCAATTTTAGGCATGATAAGATCTGATAAAATCAAATCGGGATGTCTTTCTAAAGCCAACTTATATCCTTCTTCTCCGTTAGACGCTCTAATAACATCAAAACCTTCTTCCAATAGTTTTTCTTCTAAAGAATCTCCTAAAGGTGCTTCATCTTCAACCACTAATACTGAATATTTTTTTTCCATAATATTTTATTTATTTTTAACTATTGTTATGTAAAAAATAGTACCGATTTTGTCATTAGATTCGAACCAAAGATTACCGCCATTAGCCTCAACCACCTTTTTTGTAATATACAATCCGAGACCGCTGCCCGATGGCTGCTGCTTCGGAGCATTATCTCCACGAACAAACCTTTCAAAATTTTTAATTTTTTCTATTGTTGATTGATCAATAACTCCGCCATTGTGAATAGAAATTAAATAATCATCTTTTCGAACATCAATTGCAATGTCTATATCTTGAGAATCTTCCGGAGAATAATAAATAGCATTGGTTAATATATTCTCTATGGCTTCGGTAATCAGAAGTGGGTCGCAGTATACATTTTTTATTTCTAATGGAGCATTAACTTTTATACTTTTATTCTTTTTGCCGGTTAAAGGTTTTAATATCTCCACTAAATTATCGACCAATTCCCTAAGGTCTATAATTTGCTTATGAATTAATAATTTATTTGATTCAATTCTGTTCACATTCAACAAATCATTAACTAGATGGATAAGCCTCTCATTAGAAGTAATCAAGCTGGCTAATTTGCTTTGCTGTTTAGGAGAAAGATTCTGATCATTTGCCATAGACTCTAAAACCCACTTGTTGGTCGCCAAAGGCGTGCGGAGCTGATGGGAAGATAAAGATATGAAATCTCTCTTTGCTTGATCCAGTTGGCGCTCTTTGGTTACGTCGCGGAAAACCACCACACAGCCAATAATTTTGCCGGCTAAATTTTTAATTGGAGCCGCCGAGTCGGCTACCGGAACCCTGTTTCCATCCTTCTTTATTAATAAAATATGATTAGCCATTTCGGTTCTCTTATCGTACTTAATGGCTTCATTGATAAAATCGTTTTCCGGCTTTTCTTCTTTTTCCGTAATCAGATTAATAATTTTATTATAATGACTACAAATTGCCTGTTTGGCTGAAAAACCCGTAATCTCTTCAGCAATTTTATTAAATAACAATATTTTACCATTTGTATTGCAAGCTAAAACAGCATCCCCGATTGAGGCTAATATTGCCTCGTCTCTCATTTTAATATTATATATCTGTTGTTCTGATTTTTTTCTTTCTGTAATATCAGCAATACTCGACAAGATATAATCTTCTGAATTCAGCTTGATTAATTGAGCCGAATATAATCCGGTAAGAATTTCACCTTTTTTAGTCTTAAACAAATATTCTCGATTCATGACAGCACGATTAGCGATAAGATCATTTATCATGCTTTTTCTATTTTCCAAATCAACCCATAACTTCATTGCAATAGAAGTATTGGATAAAGATTCTTTTCGAGAATATCCCGTTAAAGAAAGAAAAGCATCGTTAACTTCAATAAAGCGCCCATCCTTTTGTCGAGTAAGAACAATGGCATAAGGAGAGGTTTGAAAAACCTTAGAAAACTTCTCTTCACTCTCTTTCAATTCCTTTTCTGCTTTCTTGCGGTCATCAATATCACGAACACTCTCAATTGCTCCGATAATCTTGCCGGAATCATCACGAAGAACAGATGCTTTGGCGTAAACCCAAGCTCCTTTTTTATTATAAAGATTATCGGCAAAAACTTCAGCGATAATTGCATCTCCGTCGCGATGAATATTGGGATACAACTTTTCAATTTTCTTATTTTTTTTAAATGCTAAATTAACCAACTGCGGTCTTCTCTTTCCGTAGAAAGGAACTGAATAAGCATAGTTTCCTTTGCCTATTATTTTGGAAGCCGGAATCCTAGTCATTTTTTCAATTGCCCTGTTCCAAATAATAACTTTTTCATTTTTATCAATAACTAAAGTTGCATCCGGTAAAAATTCAATGATATCCATCATTTCCTTTTGACTTTTTTGCAAAACATCTACTGTCTTTTTATTCTTTATTGTTTTTTTGATTGTTGAGGAATTATTTTTCCTTTTAATCATAAAATTATTTATTGATTTGCCTAATATTATTAACAATTCATAAAACACGCATCAACTCTTCGTTATTTTTAATTTTATACCTTTAAAAAATTAAAGGCAAGTAAATTAACAAAAATTGAAGCCTTTTCCCTCTTTGCCTTTTAATATCTACAAAAATCATATAATATAAAGGTATGCATATTGCCGAAAATAAAAAAGCATATTTCGATTATGAAATCCTCGAGAAGTTCGAGGCCGGTTTGGTCTTGAACGGACAAGAAGTGAAGGGATTGAGGACCAGAAGCACCAGCCTATCAGGCACCTATATCCTCATTAGGCGTGACAAAAGCGGCTTAGCCGAAGCTTTCTGGATTGGAGGCAATATTCCCCCTTATCAACCGGAAAATGCTCTTAAAGGCTATGACCCAAGACGCGACCGAAAGCTGCTTTTAAATAAGGAAGAAATCGATTATTTGCTTCAAAAATCAACGGAAAAGGGCTTGACTTTAGTGCCTATTTCGGTTTATACTAAAAAACACAAAATAAAGCTTGAATTTGGCTTAGCCAAAGGCAAGAAGAAGTTTGACAAAAGAGAATCTATCAAGAAAAGAGAAGTTGATAGAAAGATAAGAAATGAGTTAAAAGTAAGGGGGTGAATTCGCTTCGACAGATGTTTGAAAATAATATGCAAGCCGAGTATTCTCAAATCTCGCTAAACTTAGAGAACTCAAATCAAGTGCCAAAAACTTATTTGAACAACCCGCATTAGCATACGCTTAACGCGGTGTCCTCCTGCCGATTCTCGCTGGGCAGTAAAGGGCATTAAAATCGCGAGACCGACAATGCAGCTCTAATCCAGTATGTATTGTTTAAAAAGAAGGATTCGAGGTTAAAGTATTCTTTCCAGTCTAAAGCTTTAATCTTGTAAAATAGATTGGAATACGCTTGTAGAATTATTATCGGATAATATTTGGACGCGAGCTCATTACTCGCCACCTCCACAATAATGAATAAACCATTATACAACAATCAAATAAAAGCGAACGAAGTGAGGCTAGTCGCAGAAGACGGCCAGCAATTGGGCGTTTTTACTTTGCCCCAGGCATTGGAAATCGCTCGAGAGAAAGGCATTGATCTCATCATGATTACCGATAAGGTTAGCCCCCCTATTTGTAAACTAGGAGATTACGGCAAACATCTCTATTCGCTTCAGAAGAAGGAAAGAAAGAATCTTGCCGGCAGTAAACAATCGGAAACAAAAAATATCAGACTGACTTTCAATATTTCAGACAACGATATTTTAACCAGAGTTAATGCTGCTGAAAAATTCTTAAACAAAGGAGATAAGATAAACATCGAACTGCGTTTAAGAGGAAGAGAAAAATCATTAGCCGACTTCGGAATTAAAAGAGTGAATAAATTCATCGAAATATTAAAAAGTAAATTAGAAATAAAGATTGATAGAGAGTTAAAAAAAGAGCCGAAAGGTTTATCAATGATTATTTCAAAAAAATAACATGAAAGCAAAAACAAGAAAATCTTTAGTCAAAAGATTTAAAGTAACAAAATCGGGAAAGGTCATGAGAAGGGCTGTCGGACAAGACCACCTTTTATCAAAGAAATCTTCTCAAAAGAAAAGATCTTTAAAGAAGATGATAGAAATGTCTCCATCTGAAGCTAAGATTATTAGAAAACTATTAGGAAAATAAACATATGGTAAGAGTAAAGAGGGGTGTTGCCGCCCACAAAAGAAGAAAGAAAGTTATTAAAGCGGCAAAAGGTTACAAATGGAGCAGAAAGTCCAAATTCATTGCTGCCAAACAGGCTTTGATGAAAGCATGGTCATATGCTTACCGAGACAGAAAGGTAAAGAAGAGAGAAAAGAGGTCTCTATGGATTGTCAAAATGAATGCTGCCTTAAGAGAAAACGGAATGACTTACAGTAAGTTCATTCCCGCTCTAAAGAAATGCAACATTGAATTAGACAGAAAGATATTATCTCAGTTAGCCGAAGAGAATCCCGAAATCTTTATAAAGGTTTTGGAGAAGGTAAAAGTTTCAGAATAAAATCATCAGGGATATTCTTAGAATATTCACAAACATATTCAATCCCGCAATCAATCATCTCATCTTGAGGTGATTTTTTGTACTTGCGAACCAAAACTGTCGGACCAGAAAAGTTATAAGGTTCCAAGACCACATCCCCTCTTTTCCTTAATTCGGTTAATTTAATACATTCACCGGCATCTCTGGCTACAATCACCAATAAATCTTTCTTCCAGAATACCCGACCGAATTTGATTGCTTCAGCATCGTTGCCGACAAACTTGGGAACCCGCATAAACATTTCAAATAACTTCTTAGAATAATTAGCATCTGTTAAAATACATCCTCCGGCCGGACTGGGATATTCCTTAATCTTAAACTTCTCAGCCAATTCTATCTGCTTCCCCCTACCCCGTCCCGAAATATCGTAAAAGTTTTCTCTTTTAATTATTCCTAATTTTTCCGGAATAGTTATTGGCAAAACTTTAACTGATAAAGGACGCACGATTAATCCTTTTAAGCCCGACTCTTTTTCAATTAAATTAAGTGAATTAATATTTTGAGACATTGGTCGCTGACCCAAAACCTCTCCGGTGGCAACAAAATCATAGCCTTCTTTTTTCATAATTTTCCCGGCCGTCTTAATCATTAACAAATGACAATCAATACAAGGATTAATTCCCTTACCTCTTCCGTGTTTGGGAGACTTAATTACTTTCAAATGTTCGCGACTGAAGTCTTCTACCCTTAATTTTAATCCAATCTGCTTGGCAGCTTTTGCCGCCGAAGCTGAAGAAAAAAAGAAACTCTCAAAACAGAGAGGCGTTACTTCGATTCCTTCTTCTTTTAAGATTTTAGCCGAAAGCATTGAATCAAGACCTCCCGACATTAAAACCAAACATTTACCTTTAGATTGTTTCATTGTTTTTTATTACTTCCATCTTAAACCTAAATCCTTTAAAGATAAAGTATTTAAAACATCTTTCTTTTCTAGCCAGCCTCTTCTGGCCTGATAGACTCCGAATTGAATATCCACTAATTCTTTCCGGTTATGGGCATCACTACCGATAGTTAATTTGATTCCCATCTCTTTTGCTCTTCTCGCCGTCTGATAGCCAATATCCGAACGATACGAATTAATTTCCAAGGCAACATTATTTTTTTGTGCCGCTTTCAATACCGCTTCGATATCAACTTCGTATTCTCCCCTCTTTCCCAAGATCATGCCTGTCGGATGATTTAATATCTTAACTAAAGGATGCTCAATTGCTTTAATGATTCTTTTAGTCATCTCTCTTTTACCCATTTTAAAATTAGAATGAACGCTCACGGAAACATAATCTAATATTTTTAATGTCTTATCATTAATATCCAAACTACCATCTTTTAAAATATCTACTTCCGATCCTTGCAAAACTTTAAAATTAATTCCTTTCTCAAGAAAAGATTTGTTTAATGAATCTATTTCTTTTCTCTGTTCCAGCAATCTTTTTTCATCAAGACCGTTTTCAATCTTTAATGATTGAGTGTGGTCGGCAATTCCCAAATATTCATACCCTAATTCGATAGCCCGTTCCGCCATCTCTTTAATTGAATGTTCTCCCCCGTCCCAAGAAGTATGGCAGTGAAAATCTCCCTTGATATTTTTTAATTCGATTAAAGTTGGCAGACTCTTTTTAGTTGCTGCTTCCAATTCTCCTTGATTTTCTCTTATTTCCGGAGGAATCCAATCCATTCCCAATTTCTCATATACCTCTTCTTCGGTTTCTCCCTTGATTCTTCTTTCGTTTCTGAATAATCCGTACTCATTTAGTTTGTATCCCTGCTTTATCGCAATACGACGTAAAGCAATATTATGATCCTTTGAACCGGTAAAATAAAGCAAAGCCGCCCCGAACGAACTGTCCTTAACCAACCTTAAATCCATATCCAACCCTTTCTTGGTTTTAATTGAAGATTTAGTTTCTCCCTTGCCCACCACTTTAACTACATCATCCATGGAAACAAAGGTGTTCATTATTTTCTCCACCAAATACTTATCGGTCGTATCTTTAATGGCGACCAAGAAGTCTACATCACCGATGGTTTCTTTTCTTCTTCGAGTTGATCCGGCTACTGATAAAGCAACGACTCCTTTGATTTTATTAAACTTTTCCGAAATACGTTCTACTTCGGGAATAATTTCCCGCAAAAGAAATCTTCCTCTTCCTTGTTTTAAGAATTGAATCGATTCCAAAATATTTTCTTCCATTTTTTCTCCGAATCCGAACAAAGGAGCAATTTTGTGGTCATCCAATGCCTTTTCCAAATCTTTCAAATTCCTCACTCCTAATTCTTTCCACAGCCTCTTGATTCTTTTCACTCCCAACCCTTCCACTCTGGTTAACTGTTCCAAATCAATTGGTGAAGCTTTTTTTAATTCTTTAAAATATTTAATCTTACCGGTTTTAAAAAATTCTTCGATATTAGCGGCAATACTTTTCCCGACTCCGGGAATTTTCTTCAAGCCATCAATTCCTTCTTTCTTGTACAAACTAAAAATATCCTCTTCCATATTATCAATCACAATCGCTGCTTGTTGATAGGCTTGAGGCTTAAAGGGAATTTCCTGCAATTCAAGAAATTCACCGATTTCAAATAAAATTTGAGCTACCTCTTGATTTTTCATTGTTTGCTTCTGAAAATGTCTTTTAAATTAGAATGGAATCTTCGATTAAAAACTCCTTCAATGTCTTTTCTCAAACAAAGAAGAACGACTACACTTAAAAGTCCTAAAGTTCCGGCCAGACCGAAAGTAACGGCATAGCCCATTTTTGTAACCAATAATCCGGTTGTAATTCCTGCGGCCGCAGTTCCCAGACTTAACGATGTATCATCTAGCGCCCACTCGCTGGCCTCTTTCCCCTTATCAATATTTCTGGTAAAGATTGCACGCCAACCAGATAGGCCCATGGCAATACCAATACCGTAAAAAGCCTGAAGCATATAGATGTGCCAAGGATAAACAGCAAAGATATACCCGAATAAAACCAGGGTGGCGATAAAGTTACCGGCTACCAAGAAAAGATAATCATCTTTCTCTCCGGCATACTTATCTAATAATCTTCCAGCCGGGAGAACCAATAATGATCGGCAAAGCCAATAGACGGCGGTAGCAATACCGACAACTAGAGCAGTTCCTCCTTGAACTTTTTCAACAATGAAAATAGCGAAAACCGGGCTCACCAATCCCCAGCCGGTCCAAAAAGAGATATCAGCCAATATTAAATATTTAACTATTTTGTTTACCTTTGCCATAATTAAAAATCTTACTCTCTGCTAATTTAAATCCCGTTCTTAAAAGAAATGCCATACCGACAGAAGAAACAACAATCTCGGCAGCTCTTAAAATTAATGTAAAGACGGTAGCCGTTGAACCCAATAATCCCAAAGATGTAAAAGCATAAAATTGGATTGCTTCATGCGAACCGAGCGAAGTCGGAATCGGAATCATTGATGATAAATAAGAAAACCCTAAAATTGATAAAGAAGGAAAGAATCCGATGGCATTACCCAAGAAAACTATTAATATCCAGACCCGGGCCTGCATTATCACCGCTCTTAAGATTGAAAGAGCAACTCCTTTATTAAAACTCTTGCCCCATTGAAAATATTTAAAAACATCATTTTCAACCGAAATAAATCCGTTATCATCACTTACCTCTTTTTTCCAGAATCTTTTTACAATATCGCGAATAATACTTTTCTTTCCCAAAGCTCTGATATAAAAATAAGAAATGATTGAAACAAAGAAAGTAAGAGATATTCCAAAAACGATGACCAATTCTTTGGGAGGAAGATAAACATTATACAGAAAGAATGCTAATCCCAAGAAGATAACTAAAATATTAGCGGTCCATTCGAGTATCCTTTCGATAATCACCGAGGCAAATGTTTTCTTCCAAGAAACATCGCTTTCCTTGGTTAACCCGTAAACTCGAAAGGCTTCTCCGCCCCAGATTAATATCGGCATCAGATACATCATCGAATACCCTCCTAGATAAATTTTAAAAAGATTGAAAAAAGAAACTTTTATCCCCGAATCTTTTAATATTTCCTGCCATCTCCAATTACCAATCACCGCTATCAAAAATGAAAAAAGAATAATTACCATACCTTGCCAGCCGGTAAAGACAGCAAAAGCTCTTCCTATTTCTTGCCAGCCGATAACTTTTCCTAACTGGATAAAAATAACCAAACCTAAAATCAATGAAAAACCAAACAATATTTTTTGTTTAACCGAAAAACTCATACCTTATTTTAGTATAAAAAAACCGGCTTTACAAGCCGATTTTAGAATTCCCTATCGATAAAAGAAGTAACATCATCTTTTACCTGAGACCAGGAATAATCATGCCCATTAACGTGCATCGCCTGGGTAAAAGAAATATGATTACCGGAGATATTACTATATGCCCAAACAAAAGGAGCTTTAATCAAAGAAAGGATTAATTTACCCAATCTTCCATTAGCCAAAATGTCGGCTTGATTGTTTAAAGAAATTATATTGTCGCTTTCAGTGTTATTCTTCCAAAAAGGAGCTCCCAATTCAATGGCCCAAACATTATTATCCCTATCTTTCAAATCTTCCATGGCCGCATCGATAAAAGATGCTCCGTTAGATAATCCGGCAATAATAACCTTATCATTGGGATTCTTTTCTAAAAATCCTTTTATCCGATCAGAAAAAACTTTTGAACTGTCCGGAAAGTTAAAAAATACTTCCCTTAAAGATGCTAATTTGCCGAAAAGGCTTTCTTGAGTTCTGTAATATTGAACAATTGTAACTTTGTAATTCTTACTTTCGATCAACTCTTTTGTTTCGTTAATAATCGGATTGAAATCAAAAGCCTGTTCAAAAGGAACTGTTCCCCATCCCCCAGAATTAAAAACAATAACCACGTCACTGATTTCTCCCGCCCGCATTAATTCTCTTTCAAAATTCTCTCCGTTGTATTTCAGAAAAATAAAATCAAACCACAAAAAAGAAGCCAGAGAAAGTATCACAAAAATACCTATTAATATTTTTGCTCTTTTATTCATATTAAGATTCCTCGTATTGTATTTTTAATATCTTGTAGTTGTGATTTCCATTAAAAGAAACAGACTCACCAACTTTTTTTCCAATAAAAGACATTCCCAATGGAGATTCATTGCTTATTAATCCTTTAAAAGGATCTGCTTCAAGGGTTCCAACAATTTTATATTCTTCATTAATGGTTGAACCGTTTTTCAAAACAACCTTTGCACCCAAAAAAACCTTATCCTGTTCCGACTTTTCCGGCTTTCTGATAATTTTATAATTCTTTAAAATATTATCTAATTCTTCGATTCTCTTCTCAAGCTCATCTAAATTCTCTTTGTAGAATGAATAATCCGGATTCAAAGCATCACCTTCAAGCATTGAAGGAGCCGATTCTAATATCTCGTTCCGCTGAAGCGACCTTAAATCTTCGTATTCCTTCTTTATCTTCTCTAGACCTTCTTTTGTTAAGTAAAATGTTTTTATCATATTTTTGTTTTATAAGCAGAAATCCTCTCCGTTGTGGAGAGGATTTTGTTTTATTTTATATTTAAATTAAGATTAAAATCCTCTCCTTTTAAGTTTTCCTGAAATCATAGCCAAAAAGAATGTTCTGTTTTTGGCCCAGACATTTACAATCGTATAAAACTGTTTTGTAGTATTTGTTTCCATATTCACGATTAAATTATACTCTCCCCCATACACTTGTCAAGACCGCAATTGTAAAATATGATATATTTATGCAAATAAATAAAAATACCTTCTATATTGTTTCTGTCTTTCTATTAATTTTAATTATTTTTTTAATCAGTTCGGTTTTTATGCCATCAAACAAGGAGATTGATGCCAAGCTTTTTACCATTGAAAAAGGCCAAACCGTCAAAGAAATAGCTTTAAACCTTAAAGAAGAAAAACTGATTAAAAGTTCAAATATTTTCATCGTTTATGCCGCTATCACTGGCAAATATTCTAAAATGCAGGCTGGAGAATACCTTCTTTCTTCGCAGATGAGTATTTCGAGAATAATAAACATTTTCACTCACGGCGAAACGGCCAAAGAAAGCCTAACCATTATTGAAGGTTGGGACTTGAGAGATATCGCCAAATATTTAAAAGATAAAAATATTGCTGAAGAAGAAGATTTCTATGCTATCGCCGGCAATCCAACCGGAGAAAATGAAACAGTGAACGTGGAAGATTATAGTTTTCTTTCTGATAAACCAGCCGACATAAGCCTTGAAGGCTATCTCTTCCCCGATACCTACTACATTGATAAATCGGATGACCTGGATAGCATTGTTAATAAAATGCTGATTAATTTTGATGATAAAATAACTTCTGATTTGAAAAATGAAATTAAAAATCAAAACAAAACTTTATTCGAAATAATTACCATGGCTTCGATAATTGAAAAAGAAGTCAAAACCATGGAAGACAAAAAGATTGTTTCCGGAATTCTCTGGAAAAGAATGGTTAGCGGAATGAGATTACAAGTTGATGCTACCGTCCTTTATGCTCAAAACAAAGAAGGATTAAAAGTTTACACCAAGGACACTCAAATCGATTCTCCATATAATACATATAAAGAGGATGGACTTCCCTTGGGACCAATCAGTAATCCGGGCATCGACAGTATTATCGCTGCAGTCTATCCAACTAAAACCGCCTACTATTATTATCTCTCGGCTCCGGACGGAAAAACAATCTGGGCTAAAACACTGGAAGAACACAATAACAATAAAATCAAATACTTGAAATAAAAAACCGGGGTCAACCCCCGGTCTTTGTTTATTTCTTGTCTCCTATTTTTTCAAATGCTCGCAAAACTTCTAAAGGTATTGCAAAGATAATTGTATTTGATTGATCAGAGCTAACATCATTAATCGACTGCAAGGTTCTTAAATGCAAGGCTCCGTTAGAACTAGCAAGAATGTTAGCCGCTTTAGCCATATTGTCAGCTGCAGCTACTTCTCCTTCTGCTTTAATAATTACAGCTCTCTTTTCTCTCTCTGCTTCGGCCTGTTTTCCGATAACTCTTTTCATCTCCTCAGGCAAAGTAATATCTTTCAATTCAACGTTCTCAACTTTGACTCCCCAATTATCAGCCGATTCGCCGATAATATCCTTAATGTTCTTAGAAACGGTTGCTCTTTGAGATAAAAGCTCATCTAATTCAACTTGACCAACTGCATTACGCATTGTTGTTTGAGCTAACTGAGAAACTGCATAATAGAAATCTTCTACTTCAAGAATAGCTTTTTCAGCTGAACTTATCTTGTAATAAATAACCGCATTAACTTTAACCGAAATATTATCTTTAGTAATAGCCTCCTGATCAGGAACATTCACCGCCTTAACCCTCATATCTACCTTTTTATAAAACTGAATAACAGGAAGAACGATGTTCCAGCCCGGTTTCATTGTTCCGGTAAACTTTCCTAGAGTGAAAATAATTCCGTTTTCGTATTGATTGATTTGCCTAATCGAAGTTAATAGAATTACTACGATTATGGCGATGAATATAAAAAAGTCCATATCTTTATTTGATTATTATTATAATAAAAGATTATCACCTATTAATCTTTAAAACAAGGTCTTCTGTCTTATCGCTTCCCTCTCCTCTACTTCGGAAAATATCTTAACTTTTCCGTACTCTCCGTCAAATCCCGGTGAAATATTCACCTTTCCCTCTCTTGCCCTTTTAATCCCTTCGACTATATTACTAGAGATAACTTCTTTTAAGTTTTCAAAAGGAACATCTAATAAAATATTGAATTCTGACTTGAAAGCTGAAATTAATTTCTGATATTCTTTATCAACTCCCTTTGTTCCTGAACCGATACCCAAAGCTTCTCCGATTATTTCTTTCAAAGGAACAATACTCCTAAAAGGAACTGCGTTTTCAAGGATAAACCCTTCCGGTTGATCAGCCAACTTTTCAATCCTATTTATCACCCCGACGGTTAAAGGTTTTCCGCAAACCGGACAAATCTCATTGTATCTTAATGAATCTTTAGAATCCATATAGATATTACAGGCCCTATGTCCATCTCCGTAATACTTCCCTTCTTGCGGATAAAATTCAATTGTTTCTAAGAATCCCTTTCTAGTTTTAATTGCTTCAGTGATTGAATAATAATCTAAATCCGTATTAAAAACATTAGCCTCTCTCCCAATCTTCTCCGGACTATGAGCATCGCTATTGGAAATAACCGTAATCTTTCTTATATCCGGCAATCTCCAGAGCATGGCCGGGTCAGCCGATAATCCGGATTCAACGGCATAGATTGAAGAAGATAATTCTTCAAAACACTCTTCCATTGAATCGAATCCCGACTTAGAGCCGAATAAACCGAACCACGGAGTCATGCAATGAGCCGGAATAACCATACAATCAGGAGAAACATTTAAAACAATCCTAACCAACTCTTTAGCATCAAGACCCAAGATCGGTCTCCCGTCAGATTTTAAATTGCCTATTTTAGATAATTCTTCATTTATTTTTTCACAAATTTCTATTGAGGGAGACAAAACAATAATGTGTATTTTCCTCGTCTTTCCTTTTTTAGAATAAATACAGCTTATCTCCGTGGTTAATAAAAATCTGGTCTCAGAATTTTTGTATTGAAATAAACCGGGTTCAGCCGGCTTTAATTCTTCTTTAATATTTTTAATCCATTGCGGATGGGTAAAATCACCCGTCGCAATTACTTTAACTCCTTTAATTTCCGCCCACTTAGAAATGTTTTCCAAGTCTGTTTGTCCGCTGGTTGCTCTCGAATACTTTGAATGAATATGAAAATCGGCGATGAATTTCATACCTTAAAAACTTTGTATCCCTCTCTGGCCCTGTCTTTTACTTTTATTCCCACCTCTTTTCCTTTCTTAGCTTTTTTTAATTTCTCTCCCTTGAACTCCATTGAAACAATCTTTTGTTTGAAGTCGGTATTCTCCCCTCCCACAATTCTAACCGTGTCACCAACTGATAAATTATCGCTCAGTTTGATTGCCACGACTTTAATCTTATCAAAATAATGAGTAATCTTACCAATCTTTTTTTCCTTTCTGATAATTTTCTTAACAACTTTCTTAACAGTTTTCTTAATCGGTTTTTTAACAATCTTCTTTTTAATTGTCTTCTTTTTTGTTGCCATATTATTTATCAAGTATTTTTAAATTATGACCTTTTTGAAGCTCTATTTCTTTAATTACTTTTTTAATCAAAGATTTAGGATCTCTGTCATAGATAATTTCTTTGGCAATCTTGCAATAACTTTCCGCAATTCCTCTTATCTTATCCGCTGTACCTCCCGTTCCTTCAAGAACACCGATAATTTTTTTAGTTTCAACCGCGGTGGTAAACTCGTGCAAAGTTCCTATTCTTCCGCAAACAATAATTACCGCATCGGCTGATTTAGTCATAATAATATCACGACCGGCATAATCTCCTCCGGTATAAATCATCATATCAAAAGGCTCTAAAGGAAGCTTGTATGATTTCATGTGTTCTTTTTCCGTGGCCGCAGGAGAAAATCCAATATTATATCCTCCTTCTTCATTACAACCGATAGCGGCAAAATACGGAACACCGGTCGTTGCTCCACTAACTAAAGTATGTCCCTGACGAGCAATTTCTCGGCCGACTTCTTTTGATATTTCTTCTATTTTTTCACAACAATGCCCGACTTCAGCCGCACCAGAAACAACGATATTATATTTAACTTCTGTTCTCTGTTTACTCTTTGCCATAATATATAATTATTTATTTTTTCGTCCCACGATATAGAAATTAGAATAAGGCCTTTCTCCGACCAATATTTCTCCCTTATCAATTATGTCGAACCCGGCTTCTGAAACTAATTGTATCAATTCTTCTAAATTAAAACAATGGAAGTATGTGTCGCGACTTCCATACCACGGGAGAAAAACATCTCCCTTATCCAATCTAAACCAATCAAAAAAACTTCTTTTTTTCATTTTCTCTTTTAAATTCCAAACGGTTAAAACCAAATAACCGTTACCCTTTAAAACTCTTTTAATTTCTTTTAAAAAATTCAAACGAAATTCACGCGAAGGAATGTGATGAAGAACGGCAATACTATAGACCTTATCAAAAGAATCGCTTAAAATAGACTCAACAGAAGAAACTTCAAACTTTCCCTCCGGATGATTATTTTTAGCAATTTCGATTAATTTAGAAGAGACATCAATTCCTAAATAATCAACATTTTTATTTTTGAAAGATTGATAAAAACGGGCGTTACCGCAACCTAAGTCCAAAACCTTATCATTTGGCGAAAGATATTTATCAAAAAGAAAATTGAACTCTCTCCAGTCCTTTTCCCTCACCCTTGAATATTTATCGGCAATGCTGTTATAATCCAAGACAACCTTATCTAATATTTTTTTGGCATATTTACTATCCATATGGAATCAAACGAATTAATAATTAAAGAATTACTTAAATTAAAGGCTAAAACCCAGAAAGATTTGTCGTCGGTAAAAAGAAAAATCTCCAAAGAATACAAGATTTCGTGCCCCTCAAACATCTCTTTACTCCAATCCTACCATACTCTGGCCCTAAAAAAAAGAATTAAAAAAAGCGATCAACTGGAAGAATTATTGAAAACCAGACCAGTCCGATCGCTCTCCGGCATTGTTAATGTTTCCGTTCTAACCAAGCCCTATGAATGCCCTGGAAAGTGCCTTTATTGCCCCACAGAGACCGATATTCCCAAGAGTTACCTATCAGGAGAACCGGCCGTTGAAAGAGCTAAAAAGCTTGATTTTGACCCTTATCTGCAGACTCAAAAAAGGATTGAAGTCTTAGATATGTCCGGACATAATACCGACAAGATTGAATTAAGGATGATTGGCGGAACCTGGTCTTTCTATGATTTGAAATACAAAATCTGGTTTGTAAAAAAATGCTTTGAAGCGGCCAACGGACAAAAAAATGAGAAAGAAAACTTAAAAACAAAAAAAGTTGAAGAACTATGGAAAGAACTGGAAACAGCTCAAAAGAAAAATGAGAAAGCCAAATACCGAATCATCGGCATGTCTTTTGAAACCCGACCAGACTATATAAACCTTAAAGAAATCGAAGAAATAAAAAAATTAGGAGCAACTAAGATTGAATTGGGAGTTCAATCCATCTATGATGACGTTTTGAAATTCAACCAAAGAGGCCACGGGATAAAAGAAACCGTTGTGGCCACTGAATTATTGAAAAAAGCCGGATTCAAGGTGGCCTATCAAATGATGCTTAATCTGCCAGAATCGAATCCCAAAAAAGACATTGAAATGTTTGAAGAATTATTTAGTAATGAAAACTTTAAGCCTGACTCCCTTAAAATATATCCTTGCGCTCTAGTCAAAGAAGCTCCATTGTATAAATTATTCTTAAAGAAAAAATACAAACCGTATAAAGAAAGAGAACTTATTGAAACAATAAAAGCAATCAAAAAGATAATTCCCCGATATGTGAGAATAGAAAGAATCGTCAGAGACATTCCCTCCCCCCTGATTGTCGAAGGCGGAGCAAAAATATCGAACCTGAGACAAATCATCGATGCTGAAATGAAAAAAGAAAACTGGCAATGCCAGTGCATCAGATGCCGAGAGATCAAAGATTCAAAAAGCAAAGAAAAAACATACTTAATGAGAGACAATTACAATGCCTCTCAAGGTAAAGAAATATTCTTAAGCTTTGAAGATAAGAAAAGAAAAAACCTTTATGCTCTTTTAAGATTGAGGATAAACTCTAATAATGAAGATACTCTCCCTGTTTTGAAAGATGCGGGCATCATCAGAGAACTTCACGTCTACGGCCAAGCCGCTTCCATCTCAAAACGAAACTCTGATATCCAACATAAAGGATTGGGACAACAACTAGTAAAAGAAGCAGAAAAGATAATCGAAAAAGAATATAAACTAAAGAAAGTAGCGATAATTTCCGGAGTTGGAGTCAGGAATTACTACAAAGAAAAATTAGGATACAAACTCAAGGACGGTTATATGATTAAAAAACTATAAATATGAATCAAGCTTTAAAATTCATCGACCAATTAAATAAAGAATATTTAAAACTCCATAAAAAATATGAAGAGTTGTATTGGATTTCCTATATGGGTGATCATTCAGTGGATAAAGAATTAAATGAAGCTCATAAGGCAAAAGATGCGTTTCTGAGTAATAATGAATACTATAGTAAAGTAAATTCTTTATTAAAAGATGCTGATACTGAAACCAAAGAACGTCTTAATGTCTGGATTAACTTCTTTAAGAACTATCAATTAGATTCTAAAACCTTAAAATTAAAAAACAGAATCAATCAGCTTGAATCTAAGATACTAAAAATAAGATCTAGTCAAAAAGAAGGATATACAGATCCTTATACCAAAAAATTCGTTGCAGCATCATCTCTTAAAATGAGGACCATGATTAGCACTAATCCGGACGAAAAAATACGTAAGGCCTGTTTTGATGCTAAAGAAAAAATGGCGACAATTCTTATTAAAGAATATGTCCAAATAATTCAATTACGTAATGAATATGCTAAAATTTTAGGCTTTGACGACTTTTACGACTTCAAAGTACAAACCGATGATGGGATGACCAAAAAAGAACTGTTTTCTCTTTTTGATTCAATCTATGAAAAAACTAAATATTCTTTTTCTGATATTAGAAATCTCGAACAAAAAATGCCGGGACTCAGAAAACCGTGGAATTTCAGCTATTTACTCTCCGGAGACTTCACCAAAGAAGAAGACCCTTATTTCCAATTTGATGATGCCCTATTAAGATGGGGATTATCATTCTCCGCACTGGGAATTGATTTTAAGAAAGGAAGCTTGACTCTCGACCTTTTGGATAGAAAAGGAAAATACAATAACGGATTTTGCCACTGGCCAGACCTTGTCCATTTCAATAACAACAAAAGGATTCCCGGAAAATCAAACTTTACCTGCACTGTTGTTTTGGGACAAGTCGGATCCGGCATCCAGGGATACAATACTCTTTTCCATGAAGGAGGACATGCCGCCCACATGCTAAACTCGGAACAAAAAGATGTCATTTTAAATCACGAATACTATCCCATGCCGACACCGTGGGCAGAGACACAAAGTATGTTCTTAGATTCCCTATTCTCAAGCATTGAATGGAAAACACGCTACGGAAAAAATAAAGATGGTAACGGATATCCGTTTGATTTATTTGAAAGAAAGGTAAAAAAGCTATCTGTTCTTTCTCCGCAGAGAATGAATTCTATTCTCTTTGTTTCTCAGTTTGAAAAAGAAATATACGAAACAAAAAATCTCACTCCCAAGAAAGTCTTATCTACCGCCAAAAAGAATTACAAAAAATACTTTGATATGTCAGTTGATTCTCTTAACGCTCTAAATATTCCCCATATTTATTCATGGGAATCTTCGGCTTCCTATCACGGTTACGGCTTGGCAGAATTAGCAGTCTATCAATGGCGTTCCTATTTCCGAAAAAAATACGGATACATTATTGATAATAAAGAAGTGGGTAAAGAAATGGCTAAGGTTTGGAACTTAGGAGCTAAAAAAACTTTTAAAGAATTTGTTAAAATAGCAACAAAAAAAGAACTCTCTATTGATTCGTTTTTAAAAGAAATTACTCTTTCTCCAGAAGAAATAATTAAAAAAGCGAAAACAAAGATTGAAAAAATGAAATTGATAAAACCTTACACTTCACCGGTAAATCTAAATGCCGAGATACACATGGTCCACGGAAAAAAAGAAATAGCAAATAGCAAAAAGGGATTTGAAGCGATGGCTCGACAATACAAAAAATGGCTATCTGAATACAAGTAATTAAAAACGGGGCTAAGCCCCGTTCCTTATTTCTCTTTGCACTTTCTTAAAAGCAGACTGGTTCGATTATTTCTGGTTTTTAAAACCCCTTTTTCGTTTTCAAAAACCTTCTTACCTTCTTTGGTTTGTAAGATAATATTTCCCGAATCAACAGCGGCAACTAAAGGAGCATGATTTGATAAAACCGAAATATTACCCGCACGAGTTTTCACGGTTAATATTTCTACTTCTCCTTCAAATATTTTCTTTTCCGGTGTTAATATTTCTACCTTCATGCAATAACTTGATTAATGTTTCCTTTCATAAAGAAGTCTCCTTCCGACTTATGATCTAATTCTCCAGAAACAATCTTTTCAAATCCTTCGATTGTTTCTTCAATTTTAACATACACTCCGGGAATACCTGAGAAAACCTCGGCTACTGAGAACGGCTGAGACAAGTACTTTTGAATCTTTCTGGCTCTGGAAACCACAATCTTGTCTTCATCGGCCAATTCTTCAATTCCCAAAATAGCAATAATATCCTGAAGCTCTTTGTATCTCTGAAGAATCTTTCTAACTTCAGTAGCTACTTTATAGTGTCTTTCTCCAACGATTCTCGGATTCAATAATGATGATGTTGATTCCAATGGATCTACCGCTGGGAAGATACCAAGAGATGCAATCGCACGCGATAATACCAAAGATGAATCAAGATGAGAGAAAGTGGCAACGATGGCCGGATCGGTTAAATCATCAGCCGGAACATAAATAGCTTGCACTGAAGTAATTGAACCGTCTTCAGTAGAAGTAATTCTTTCCTGTAATGCTCCAACCTCAGAAGATAGAGTCGGTTGATATCCGGTTTGAGAAGGAATTCTTCCCAATAAGGCTGATACTTCAGAACCGGCTAAAACAAAACGGAAGATGTTATCCATGAACAATAAAACATCTTTCTTTTCCACATCTCTAAAGTGTTCAGCAATAGTCATGGCGGTAAAAGGAACTCTCAATCTCACTCCGGGAGTTTCGTTCATTTGTCCGAAAACCAAACAGGTATTCTTCAATGTATCAGCTTCTTTCATTTCTCTGAAAATATCGTTTCCTTCTCTAGATCTTTCTCCGATACCGGCAAAGATTGAATAACCGTTATGAAATTTAGCGATATTGGTAATCAATTCTTGAATTAAAACTGTTTTACCTACTCCGGCTCCACCGAATAATCCCACTTTTCCTCCTTTAGGTAGTGGACATAATAAATCAATCGCTTTAATTCCTGTTTCCAAAATCTCAACCTCTGATTTTTGGTCTTTTAATTCCGGTCCCTTTTTATGAATAGACTCCCTTCTTTCAGTTTTAATTTCTGGGCCATTATCAATCGGTTCACCCAAAACATTCAATAGTCTACCCAAGGCATCTTTACCTACCGGAACTTCAATCGGCCTACCTGTATCTTCGACTATATCACCTCTTTTTAAGCCCTCTGTTGGACCCATAGCGAGGCATCTTACCTTACCCTCACCTAACTCTTGTTCTACTTCTAGAACAAGGTTTTTTGCTTTAATTTTGAGCGCGGTGTACAAAGCAGGAACTTTTCCTTCTTCGAATTCGACGTCTATCACCGGCCCGATAACTTGTGTTATTTTTGCCATATATTTTTTATTTTATTCCATTGCCTCTTTGGTCGATGATATCTCACAAACCTCGGAAGTTATTTGTTGCTGTCTTGCCTTATTATATACCAGTCTCAATCCTTCTAATAAGTCCCTGGCATTATCCGACGCATTTCGCATTGCCATCATTCGGGCTGAATGTTCAGAAGTATTGGCGGAAAGAATGAATTGATAGATAAGATATTCGACAAAGACTGGAATCACCTCGTCCAATATTACTGCCGGAGATGGTTCTAATAAATAATCTACTCCGCTGGGTTTAACTTCTTCTTTGTCTTCTTTCTTTAAAAAGCTTTCAACGGTTTGGTCTTCCATCGGAAAGAGTTGAGCAACGGAAGGTTTTTGGATGAAAGAAGAATAGAAGTGGGTATAGAAAATATATACTTTCTGATATCTATTCTCTAAAAATGCTTTAATCAAGAAATCTGAAATTTCTTTAGTTTGTTTAAAGCCCCAATAATCTCCAACCCCGGAAAAACTGTATCTGATTCTTTCTGTTTTTGAATAATGCTTAACTGCTTTTTTGCCGATCGGCATGATTTCTACTTCCCCCTCTTCTCTTATCTTCGTAATCTCTCGATCGGCAAACTTTAAAATACCAGCATTAAAAGATCCGCAAAAGCCACGGTCGGAAGCAACTACGCAAACCAGAATATTTTTCACCGGCTTTTCTTCAAAGAACACTGACTTGTGCTCTTGTAAAGCCTTCTTCATATTCTTCAGCACTCTGGCCATTTCTTCGGCAAAAGGTTTTGATTCAGAAAATCTCTTCTGAGTCTTCTTCATTTTCAAGGCCGAAAAAGTTTCCATCGCACTAGTGATTTCGGAAATGTTCTTGACCGAACCTATTTTAGCTTTTACTTCTTTAAGCTCCATAGTTCTTTTTAACCTTCTTAATTAAATCTAAAAGACTTTCCTTATTCTTGTCTGACATATCTCCTGTTTCCTTAATCTCCTTCAATATTTGAGGAGCTTCTAATTCAACAGTCTTCAAAACTTCTTCTTCGAATTCACTGATTTTAGCCATTGGGACCTCTTCGATATCGCTATTAACTCCGGTGAAAATAACGATAACTTCTTTTTCAATCGGAAGAGGCTTCAAATCAATCTGACGCAAAAGCACTCTCATTCTTTTACCCTTCTCAATTGTCTTTTTAGTTTGAGGATCCAATTCTTCGGTAAACTCAGAGAATCTTTCCAATTCTTGGAATTGAGCCAAATCAAGCTTCAATCTTCCGGCAACTTTTTTAGTTGCTTTCATTTGAGCCGATGAACCTACTCTCGAAACAGATGTTCCGATGTTGATAGCTGGCTTCTGTTCTTTTCTGAATAAAGTTGAATCCAAGAATATCTGACCGTCGGTAATAGAAATTACATTGGTCGGAATGTATCCGGAAATATCTCCGGCTTGAGTTTCAATAATCGGCAAAGCAGTTAGAGAACCGCCTCCTTTTTCATCACTCATCATGGCTGCTCTTTCAAGAAGTCTCGAGTGGAGATAAAAAACATCACCGGGATAAGCTTCTCTACCTGGCGGACGTCTTAAAATTAAAGAGATTTCTCTCCATGCCCAGGCCTGTCTGGTTAAATCATCGTAGACAACCAAAGCATCTTGTCCTTTATCTCTAAAATATTCTCCAACCGTTGCTCCAGTAAAGGGAGCTAAATAAATGAAACTAGCTGGATCATCGGGGAAAGCACAAACTACGGTTGTATATTCCATTGCTCCTTCTTTTTCCAAAGTAGCAATCAATCTTCTCACCTTAGCTTTCTTCTGTCCGCAAGCAACATAGATACAGTACGGTCTATTCTTTTCGTATTTTTGATTGATAATGGCATCCAGGGCAACGGCCGTCTTTCCTAATCCCCTGTCTCCAATAATCAATTCTCTTTGTCCTCGGCCAATCGGAATTAAAGCATCAACCATTTTAATTCCAGTGTGCAAAGGTTTTGTCACCGGCTGTCTCTCAATAACTGAAGGTCCCTTTCTTTCCAAGGGTAAAAATTCCTTAGCCTTGATTTCACCTTTGCCGTCCAATGGACGACCTAAAGGATCAATAACACGACCCAAAAGTCCCTCTCCCACCGGCACGGAGAAAACCTTTTTGGTCCTTTTTACTGTTGTTCCTTCTTTAATATTTTTGTCACTTCCTAAAATTACGGCACCGACTTCGTACTCTTCCAAGTTCAAAACCAATCCCATAACATTAGCTTCATCGAATTCAATCATCTCGAAGTTTTCAACTCCCCTAAGTCCGGAAATCTTTACAACTCCATCCTTGATTTCGACAACTTCACCCACTTCTTCCATTTCTGGAGAAACTTCCAATCCTTCTAATTGTTTTTTAAATTGTTCAATTATATCCATATATTTTGTTTTTTAACTTCAATAGAACATCTTTCATTGAAGCCTTAACTAACACGTCTTTTGTTTTCAAACGAAAACCGGCTAAAAGGCTTTCATCTAAAACATCGTCGACTTTTTCAATTCCTTTAACGATATCTTTAATCTTATTCTTGATTTCATTCTTTTCTTTTTCGCTGAAATCCTGAGCTAAAAATAATTCAGCTCTTTTTTCTTTCAAATACATCTTTTGAAGCTTCTTAATGATTGAAGGGATAAAAACAGATTTCTTCTCTAATGATTTTTTTAGATTAGCAAAAATCTTTTTAGTATCTTCGGGATGCTCTTCAAGGGAAAGATATAGGGCGCGAGCCCAAGATGAAATCTCTTTTTCTGTCTTCATATCTTAAGTTTGCTTAAAAAATCTTCGGCAATCTTTTTGCCTTTCTTATCATCAATGCTTTCTTTCAAAAGCTTCTCGGTTAAAGAAAATGCATTTTCAATTGTCTTCTTTTTTGTTTCTTCTCTTTCTGATTCTTTTATCGCTTCAGCTTCTTTTTGAGCCTTAGCTAAAACAGCAGACCTTTCTTCTTCTGCTTTTTTATTCGCTTCTTCTAGTCTTTTCTTCGCCTCTTCGTCCGCCCTAATTAATATCTTCTTCTTTTCTTCTTCATTAATTCTTCCTAAGTCTACTTTCATTTCTCCAATCTTACTAAGCTCTTTTTCTGCTTCGATAGACTTATTAATTCCCTCTTCTATCTTTTCTCTTCTGGTTTTTAGAAGAGTAAGAAAAGGCTTGTAAATCAATGTTTTAAGAACAAAAAATAGAATGGC
This sequence comes from Minisyncoccota bacterium, assembly GCA_041657325.1. Classification (GTDB taxonomy): domain Bacteria; phylum Patescibacteriota; class Minisyncoccia; order Minisyncoccales; family Minisyncoccaceae; genus UBA2211. The sequence continues at coordinate 8 of JBBACA010000008.1, read as the reverse complement.
GAAATTGA
>JBBACA010000007.1:0-31461 GCA_041657325.1 Minisyncoccota bacterium | reverse complement strand
TAATCGAGAACAAAAGAATCAATAATGTAAATATCATTAATATATCCATGCGATAATATTAACATAAAACACGAGGGGGTTGCAATTATTTAATTTTTTGGTAATATACATTACATATGGAAAAAGAATGTACAATTTGCGGAAAATCATCTTCAATGGGAGGAAGCTACTACAAGCTTATTTCGAGATACAATCCTTCTACTAAAAGAAGAATACGCCCCAATCTACAATGGGTAATAGTTCCCGCTAATACAACCAACAAAAAATTCAAGGAATTCGCCGGGAAGAGAATTTATGCTTGCACCAAATGCATCAAATCTCTTGGAAAGAAATAAATTGTTGAGCCCTTTTCGGGCTGTAGTATAGTGGTAGTATTTGCGCATGGGGTGCGTAAGACCTGGGTTCAACTCCCAGCAGCCCGACCAAAAAAACAAGCACTGTCTCTCGACAGTGTTTTTGTTATATAAGAAAAACACTGTTTTAGCAGTGCTTTCCAAGGGTCCTACCGCCTTCAAGTGAATCCGAATGAATCCACGTGGGTGACCTCATTCATCTGCCAAGGCAGATAAATATATGGTCTCCCGATTGAAAGTTGTTCGGAATTTTGAATGATAGGACCAAGTATATTATACCTCTAAATTTTCAATACTTCAACCAACTGTTTAATCATTGCAACCACTACCGGAGCTGCTTGTAAGCTGACACATTGAACTCCGCTATCGTCAGCTACAATCCAAGGCTCTTCAATGGTTTTCACTTCTCCGTTCTCGTATTTAAACGAATATCCAGGAGTCATTTCGTATTCATCAACATAGTCACGAGCAACATCAGCCGGAACGGCATTTCTTAATTTAACTTTTGGAATGCCGTATAGTGTATCGGCTTTCTTCAATATTTCTTCATCCATTAATAATCTTTCTTTGATCGGCTCAATTCCCTTCTCGTCTCCTTCTTTCATTACCATTTTCCCACCATCACAACCAGCCTCATCACAAATCAAATAGAAATCTTTAGATGATTCATCATATCCTATTTTTGAAGTCGGTAACAATTTCAAACTTCTTGAAGCATTACATTTAGGACAAATTCTTCTCCATTTGATTCTTTCATTAATGATATTCATCGGAACATCAATCATAATGAAAATATCCGGGTCGTCTCTGTAATCAACCAAGTCTCTGAAGAATAAAGAAAAGCTTACCTGGTCCATATTTCTTGGAAAGCCATCAAGAAGAATAACCTTTCTTTCTCTCTTGGCAATCTCTCTTTTAACCAAAGCTAAAACTAATTCATCGGGCAAAAGAGTCTTAGTATCTCTGTCTTCCATGCTCTTAATCAATTCTTCTAAAGGATAGAATCCCCTGTAGTTCTTTTCCAAAAATTCAACCAATTCTTTTTTCTTTTCCGGATCTTGGATTTCAGAGTCTAACGATCTGACCATATCTCCAACGGATAAGTGTTCTATTTTGTCAGCTCCTAAAACTTCGGCCAACATTTTAGAATAAGTTCCCTTTCCTGAATTCTTCTTACCCAAAAGATAGGCGATGAAAGTATTCTTTTCCAAATACTCTTTCAATTTTTCTATTTCCGGTCCGCATTTTAATTTAAAATATTCCGCTCTCTCTTTCGGATCGGCTAAATTAAACTTTCTGTCCCCTCCCATTTTGGTTTTGAAAATTGGAAAATCCATATGTTTATTTTTTACTAGTTATTATTTTATAATTCAAACCATCGGAGACAATTTTAATATCTCCATTAGTATCATTCCTTAATACTTTAATATCAAAATTATCAAGGCGTGTCAAAACTTCTTCTGTCGGGTGGCCATATGAATTCTTTCCCACCTGAATCACTGAAACTAAGGGATTCACCTTTTTAAGAAAATCTTCGGAAGTTGAATACTTCGAACCGTGATGGGCAACCTTCAAAACATCAACATTTATATCATCTAATTCATTTTCTATTTTTGAAGAAATATCTCCGGTAAAAAGAAAAGAACTGTCTTTGTAGGTTAGTTTTGAAACAATCGCCGTATTATTACTCTCTTCAAATTCTTTTCCGGCTATTAATTCCTTGGGACTAATTATTTCTAATTTCACTTCTCCTACATTAATAACATCTCCAGAATTAGCATAATAAATATTAGCTCCCTCTTCGCTAATCATTCTTTTCCAGGTTTCAAACTTAACTCCGTCTTTTTCTATTCCCGTCCAGATAATATTCTCTACCTTATAATTCTCCAAAACGGAAAACAATCCTGTCATATGATCGCTCTCGGGATGAGACAAAATGATTAAATCTATTTCTTTGTCATTAATAAACATCTCTTTTGATAGACCGTCTAAAACTTTAGAATAGCTGGGACCACCGTCAATTAAAACTTGATAACCGCCCGGCGCTTCAATAAAAATAGAATCTCCTTGTCCGACATCAAAAAAACTTACCTCAAGGTAAGCCGGTAAAGAGACAATAACAACGAAAGGAAAAACTAAAAAATTTAAAATTAGAAGTGTTAAAAGAATAAAGAACGATTTCTTCATTTCTTGTTCAATTTTTCATTTAACTCCTTGATTAACTTGGTCGAATCAATGTCATACATCTCGCAAACATTTCCCAATTCCAAACTTTCCATTTCATATCTGGCATGAGGACAAGAAATGCAGGGAAACTCATATTTCTCTAAAATAACTCCGGCCTTCTTATCGTCAATCAGTTTTGATAATTTTGTTTTCTTAGTGATCTTCATGGTCATGTTTTCTGTTTAATATTGTTTGATGAATTTTTTCCATCTTTTCAGTAATTTCAATCTTATTCTTTTTAAAATAATCGTAGATTGCTTCGGATAAAGCATCTATCGCCAAGACAGAACAATGCAGCTTTATCGGAGGCAATTCTCCCAAAACTTTAACGATATCCTCTTTGGTAACCTTTAAAGACTCTTCAATTGTTTTTCCTTTAACTAAATCTGTTACCACACTGCTGGTGGCAATAGCGGCGACGCAACCGAAAGTTTCAAACTTAACGTCTTTAATAATCTTTTCTCCTTTTTTGTTTTTAGCTATCTTGATGTATAGCCACATTTCATCTCCGCAAATCATATTGCCAACCTTTCCCAATCCGTCGTAATTCTTAATCTTTCCGTAGTTGTGCGGACTATTGAAATGCTTTATAACTTCTTTTGAATAAAAACTTTTAACCATGTATTTTGTGAGGCGAAATCCTCCTTAATTTATTTATTATTTCCGGCAAAACTTTCAACAAATAATCAATCTCTTTATCGGTCGTCCATCTTCCCATACTTATCCTTAATGACCCGTGAGCCTCTTCATGTTTTAATCCCGTCGCCATCAAAACGTGCGATGGTTCCAATTTGGGAGACGAACAGGCCGAGGCGGTAGAGACCGCTATTCCCAAAGAATCCAACTGGAATAAAATTGATTCTCCTTCGATAAAAGAAAATCTTACATTTACATTATTGGGAAGCCTTTTTTCAGGATGGCCATTCAAATGAGAATCAGGAATTTTCTTTAAAACAGTTTTGATTATCTTGTCTCTTAATTTAATCAATCTTTTGCTTTCTTTATTCATTTCTGAAAGACATATCTCGACTGCTTTCGCAAATCCTACCGCTGAAACAACATTGGATGTCGAAGATCTCATTCCAAATTCCTGTCCACCACCATGCAATAACGGTTCTATCCTTACTCCCTTTCTGATGTATAAACAAGCAATCCCCTTCGGTCCATACATTTTTTGAGAAGAAGCGGTTAATAAATCAACATTTAATTTTTTAACATCAATCGGAACTTTTCCAAAACTCTGAGCCGCATCAGTATGAAAATATACTCCTTTTTCCCGGCAAATCTTTCCTATTTCCTCAATCGGTTCGATTGTTCCTATTTCATTATTGGAATGCATCACCGAAACCAAAATAGTATCTTTTCTTATCTTCTTTTTGATTTCTTCTAAGTCGACTAATCCGTACTCATCGACTGACAGCTTTTCGATTTCAAAGCCCTGTTTTTTTAACCAGGCAGCACTGTTTAAAATGCAATCGTGTTCTATTGGAGAAATTAAAATATGTTTTCCTTTTTCTTTATTCGCAAAAGCAACACCTTTTAAGGCGGTATTATTGCTCTCGGTTGCCGAAGATGTAAAGATAATCTCTTTAGCATCAGCATTCATTGCTTTCGCAATAAATTCCCTGCTATTCTCCAAAGCTTCGACAGCTTCAAAGCCAAAACCGTGCAGCGAAGCTGGATTTCCGAATTTCTTATTAAAATATGGAGCCATTGCCTTAACCACTCTCGGATCAACCGGTGTGGTAGCAGCATAGTCTAAATATATTCTTTTCATGTTTTTTATTATATTCCAACTGAATAAAAAAGTCCATTCAAAAACAGCCTTTTTATCGGCTGCTTTTTATCTTTATTCTTCGTCCTCTACCTCCTCTCCGTTCTCAATTTCAATCGCTCCGTAGGGGCATAAATCAACGCCGCCACACTCTTCAACCTTGGCCGAGCTGATAATCTTGGCCTTACCGTCAGTATCCATTTCTGATCCTTCAGGACAAGCCAATGCACAACTTCCGCAACCGATACATATTTCTTTATTTACCTTATAAGTTTTATAAGTCTTTTTTGTATCTTCCATGGTTTTATTTTTTACACTTTTCTATTGTTGCTTCTGCTTCTTCTTTTGATTTGAATCCTACCACCTTAACCCATTTATTTGGCTCAAGCCTTTTATATGTTTCAAAGAATTCTTGAATTTCTTTTTTCTGATGTTCGGTTAAATCATCCATACTGTTAATATGTTTGAATCTCGGATCAATCTTGTCATCGGGAACAGCAATAATTTTATAATCGATTCCGCTCTCGTCTTCCATGTCTAACATTCCGATGATTTTGCAAGGAATAACGCAACCCGGAAAAGTTGGCTCGTTAACTAAGACGACGGCATCCAAAGGATCTCCATCTTCCGACAAAGTATTTTCAATAAAGCCATACTCAAAAGGCCAGAAAACAGAAGAATACAATGCTCGATCAAGCATTATCTTTCCTGATTCCTTGTCTAATTCGTATTTATTTGAACTGCCTTTTGGATTTTCGATAAAAATATTCAATTTCATTTTTTTGTTTATTATTCTTTATTTAACCTTATCTTAAAAAAGTAATTTATTCAAGATTATTCCGGTTTTCTTTTCCTTTTCATCATTTCAATTAAAGCGGCCTTTGGAGTCTTATTTTTGTACAAAATATTAAACACCGAAGAAACAATCGGCATTTCTACCTTGTATTTCTTGCTTAATTGGTAGACCGCCTCGGCAGTGGTTGCTCCTTCAATAATGCTGGCAGTTGAATTAACAATGTCTTCTAGTTTCTCTCCCTTAGCAATTCTTTCTCCTAAGGTTCTGTTTCTGCTTTCAGGACTGATGCAAGTTGTAGAAAGGTCTCCTAATCCGGCTAATCCGTAAAAAGTCTTTTTCTTGGCTCCCATCTTTTCTCCCAATCTTTGTATTTCAACTATTCCTCGAGATAATACGGCGGCTTTAGCATTAGAACCAAAACCAAGCCCGTCTGATATTCCAGCCACTACGGCAATAATATTTTTTAACGGTCCGCCCAGTTCAACTCCGATAACATCGGTCGAAGTATACACTCTGAAATATTCATTACTGAAAATATCTTGAATCTTTTTAGCAATTGCATGATTTTTTGAAGCAGCCACCACCAAAGCCGGTAATTCACGAGCGACTTCAATCGCAATCGTTGGACCGGACAAAACAGCAGTTTGAACATTTCCCAATTCATCCTTCAAAACCTCTGTCATTCTTTTTAATGTTTTCTGCTCTAATCCTTTGGCAACATTGATAAAAACTTTTCCCTTCAAAGAAACATTTTCTTCTTTAACTTTCCTAGCCACACTCCTAAAGAATTTAGACGGAATACTGAAAACAATATATTCACCGAATTCTATCGCTTTACCTAAATCTTTTTCAAAAACAATGTTTGAAGGAATCTTTATCCCTTTTAAATATGTTTTATTCTCTCTTTCCTTATCTAAAACATCCAAATATTCAGGAAAAGCGCTCCAAACCGTAACTTGATGACCGTTTTTAGACAATAAAATAGCTAAGGTTGTTCCCCAGGCTCCATCGCCTAAAATTGTTAATTTTGTTTTTTTCATATGTTTAATTATACCTCAAATCTTCCTGTGAGCGCAAATATCTTTAAAGTCGCAATACTGACAGTGCCATCCCGGAGTAGGCTTAAAATTACTCCTCTTGATTTTCTCCAATAACCCTCTGACTTCAGCTTCTGTATTATCAATATCATCTTCTTTGATATCAAAAGAACAAGTTGTCCCGTCATCAAGATAATAATAGGTTAATCTAAGAGGATTCAATCCTAAAACCTTCTTAGCTGCAACGGCATAAATCATTAATTGTAATTTTTCTTCTTTGGCTAATGTTTTCTTCGGCGAACCGGTCTTGTAGTCAATAATCTCCACTCCGTCGCCCAATTTATCTATCCTGTCTATCGTTCCGATAAAAACATCTCCGTTTAATTTCAAATTAAAATTCTTTTCCAAGGCCGGTTCATCATTAATCAAAAGAACTTCCGGTTTATTTTTAATAAAATCTTCATAAAAAAGCTTAAGACTTTCTTTTCCTTTTTCGTAGAACTCTTTTTTGATTATCGATGACTCGTACCAGTCTTCTATCCATTCTTTTTCATATATTTTTAATAAATCATCAAAGCTTAATGTGTTTGAGCTGGCATTCTTGCCGAAAAGAGTCTTCTGCTCAACCGAAGAAGCTTTTAACGATTCCAGAACAAAACGATGCAGTGTCTGGTGAATACTTTTTCCAAAACTGAAAACTGACTTTCCCCTGATCGGTATTTTAAAAATGCTTCCAAATTTGTATCCCAAAGGACACTTTCTAAAAGATTCCACCTGGGAATAAGAAAAGTGGTCGGGAAGGAATATTCTTAGGTCACGCCCTGAACCGTTGGTTTCATTTGATTCCAATTTAAAACTCATCGAGCGCTTAATGCAAAAACCAGAACTTCTGGTAAACTTCTGTTTATTCAACACCTCTTCGGTGATTAAGCCCGATTCAACTAAAAATCTTGACGGCTTTCTTAAATCTTTACCGCCGTAATCAGCCGCCCAAGTCAAAAACAATCCCTTTTTAGCGCGAGTTAAAGCAACGTAGAACAATCTTCTTTCTTCTTGAATGTGTGACTCTCCTTCCGGTAAAACCTCCTTAATTAAAGCTTCTGGTATTTCTATCGGATTCTTTCTCTGGTCAGAAGGAAACTTTCGGGAAACCAAATTGGTTAAAAATACATATTTAAATTCAAGCCCCTTTGAAGAATGTATTGTCATTACTCTGACCGCATCGAAACTTGAATCAATGCCAGTTCTGATTGCCCCCTCTTCTCCTGCTTCCAATTCCATTTGCAGGTTTTCCATAAAAGAAAGAAGAGTCGGATCATTTTGAGAATTATCAAAGCTCTTTATCTTCTCAAAAAACTGGTCAATCAATTCCCACTTCTTAAAACTCTCTTCATTGTTTTCAGGAATATATTTTGCATATTCCAAATCATTGATAACGTGAATGAAAACCTCGCTGGCACTTTTTTCTTTTGAAAACTTGTAATGTCTCTTTAAGTTATCAACAATTTTTCTTAATTTAACAAGCGTATCGGAAGTAAACTTACTCAAAAGATGGCTGTCAGTAATCGCTTCAAAAATCGGAATCCCTTTTTTATCACTGTATTGAATGATTCTTGAAACTTCTTCAGGAGAAAAGTCCATCATTCTTAATATTCTATAAAAATTAGGAGAATCGTAAAAATTAAGAATAACCTTAAGATAAGAAATCAAATCAAGGATTAAAGGATTGGTGTATAAACCTTTAGAAGACACGAATTGATAAGGGATACCGGCCCTTTCCAAGGCTCGACTAAAACTGTTGGCCGACTCATTAGTTCTGGTTAAAATAGCAAAATCAGAAAACTCTGCCTTACTGTCAATTTCTTTTAATTCCCATATTTTATTAACAACTCCCGATACTTCATCGTCAGCCGTTTCGAAACCCAGTAACTCTATCGCTCCCGATTTTCCTTGATTACTTTTAAGTTTTTTATCAATCTTTTTAAAAGATTTTAAATCTATTCCTCTTTCTTTTGCTCTCTTACTGATTCCCTCAATTTCATTCAATTGATATTCTAAACGATTAGGATTATTCAATTGAATAAATTGATATGACAAATCAAGAATGTTTTGCGGAGACCTATAATTCTCAACCAAAACAATCTCTTTGGATTTGGGATAATCCTGCTTAAATCTTAAAACATTATTAAATGATGCTCCCTGAAAACCCATGACCGACTGATCATCATCTCCGACAACCGTAATATTGTTCTCGGGATAAATTAATTTTTGAACCAATTCATATTGGACCCAATTGGTATCTTGAAACTCATCAACCATTACATATTTGAATTGCTCTCGATATTTTTCCAAAATCTCCGGTCGTTTCTCAAACAACTTCAAGGTATAATTTATCAAATCACCAAAATCCAAAACATTATTATCCAATAAAAGTTTCTGGTAGACGTGATAAGCTTCCGCCACCTCTTTAATCATTTCGTACTCTTTCTGTTTATTGCTTAAATCTTTTTTATCCTTTGATTTTACCGACTTAGAACCGACCGGAATATCATCCATATTCAATTTCAAAGAATCGGCATGTTCCAGATAGTTTTCCGGATAGATTCCTTCATTCTTGCAATGACCAAAATGAGAAACCAAGGCTTCGATAAATTTAGTTGGATTTCCAAGGGGGCGGTATTCTTTTAAAAAATTAAACTTATCGAAATTCTTCTTAATCAAAATCCAACTACCAGTCTGTTCCAATAATTTGTAATTAGTCGGTATCCCGATACTTAATCCATATTTCTTTAAAACACGGTCACAAAAAGAATGAAAGGTTGATATCCAAAAATCGTAATAACCGAAAGGAAGAAGCTTTTCCGCCCTTTCTTCCATTTCCCTGGCTGCTTTTTCGGTAAAAGTAACAGCCAGAATCTCTTCCGGCTTGATTCCCTTTTCCTTAATTAGATAAGCAATACGGTGAGTTAAAACAGTAGTTTTACCGGTTCCTGCTCCGGCAACAATCAAAAGAGGCCCCTTATCAAAGGTAACAGCCTCTTTCTGTTCTTTATTCAGTTTAGATAATAAATCGGACTCCATATTCACCATTATATCTCAATTTACAAAACTAAAAAAGGACCACCGGTCCCCCTTTAAAATATTGATTTATCTCTTGTCGCTCTTGTTTTTCTTGGTCAATTCATCATGAAACATATCCAATCCAAACGCATCAAGAACTTTCCTCGCTTTCTTAACCGTCTTGTCTATTCCGACACTGAAATATTCTTTAATTAAATTAGAAACCTTCTTGTCTTGGGTTGGATTTTTTTCATCCTTCTCTTTAACTGTTGCCGATTTCTTGTATATATTTTGAAGAAGCTCTTCTTTTTTTTCTGCCGGAACAGTCTCCTCTATTTTTTCTTGAGGCGCAACTATTTCCTTCTGTTCTTTCTCAAAAACAGCTCCTTCAAGATTTTCATTTATCTTTTCGTTCATGCTCCAATCTTTTTAAGCATCTCTTCTTGAAGATTATTCAATTCTGTTTGAATAATACTTGAAAAATTAGGAACCTTTTGATTTAAAAAGCTGTCCACCTTGCCCATCAATCCGCTTTCTAAATAACCGTTAAGCTCATTTGCTTCTTCTCCGCTGATTGTTTCCATTACTTTCAAGATGATTTTACTGGAAACAATGTCGCTCATCTGACTCACCAAAGAATCTTTTTCTTCTAAGGGAAGATTGTTAAGGCCCAAAGCCTCTATCATATCCCTACATTTAATTGTTACTGTTTTTTCCATATGTTTTGATTTATTTAATATCGCTTGTTAAATCAATCTCTTCTTTTCCCTCCTTTTTTAAATCATTAACAAATCCGGAAAATCCTCGCATAATAAAGGCTCCGCCAGCCATTCCAGCTAAGGCTGTTGCCTTAGTAGCATATGCGGCTGGTAAGAATCCAGCGTGCATTCCAAAGGTAACCATACTGATAAAGCCAGTAGGAGGAGCGGCAATGGCAATTCCAACAATAGCCAATCCAACTACAAATTGGAATTTTCTGTCTTTCATTAGAGCTTTTATTTTTTCAAAAGATCCTTTCTTTCCACCTTCCAAGTTTTTAATCTGTTCGTTTACTTTTTTTGTTTCTTTAAAAAGGAAATCTTTTATTCCTTCAAGTCTGCCCTCGGATTCAGGAGATTTTTCTTGTTTTTCTTCGTTCTCTCTTCCGCCAAAATAATGTTCTTCTATTTCTTTTCCGCTATAACCGGTAAGATTTTCTAGTTTTTTTAATACTTCATTATACTCATTAAACTTTTCACTGTATTCATCATTTATTTTAGAGTCCTGTTTTCTAATTCCTAATCTATACGCTAATCCTTGTTGCGCATTCTTTTTAGCTAATAAAATATTCTTCTTTTCAAATAAAGATCCCAATTGAGTAGCTAATTTTTCTATCTCTACTTCTTTTAGATTCTTTTCTTTTTCTTCATCTTTTGGTTCTTCTTTTTTTTCTGGTTTTCTACCAAGCATTTTAAATAATGCGTTTATATCTTCTTGAGATGATTTTTCTTCCTGTTCAACGGGTTTCTCTTCTGTTTCTTCTTTTTTGTTCTCTACTATCTCTTCTTTAACTTCTTCCGGAGTAGCCTTGGCTTCTTCTTTTATAACTTCTTGTTTAGATTCAACTTCTTTCTTTTCTTCTGCTTCTATCGGCTCTTCTTTTATTATCACTGTTCTTTTGGGAGCTGCCGGAACAGATTCTTTATTACCCAAATCAAGACCAGATCTGTAGTCTCTAATTAATTCATCTTTCTCATCATCTTCTTTTTTAGGATTATCTTTTTCTTTTAAGTATTGATCGTAGCCAACCTTATAATCACTAGATAATTCCTTTAATTCTTCTTCGCCTTCTTTTTTGTCCTTCTTTAAAGCATCAGCATAATCGCTAGGCAAAGACTCTTCAGAAAAATCCTCCGAAACATAAGGATTTTCCTTATTTTTTATTTCAGTAGATTCTTTTTTATCTTCTACCTTTTTAGGCTCAAAACCTTCTTCATAGCTTCCTTCACTCATATTTTTATATTATTATAATCTTCTTTGTCTTATCTCCGATTCTACCACCTCCTTACTTCTTCCATAAGTTAAGGCGTAATACTCTTTAATATCTTTAATCCTCTCAAAATCTCCTTTTTCCGGAGGATAAGTCTTGACGTTAAACGGCTTAGAAATCTGTCCGTTCATCATCATTTTGACGTAAAAATTGAAATTGTCAATGTTTATCAAGTCCTGAGCATTGAAGACCGGAGCGAACTCTTTTTCCAAGAATTGAGCGTCTTCGGCTCCGATTCGGAACGATACTATCGTTCCAACATTACCAAAAACACTGTCTCTGATTAATTCAGGCAGCTGTCCAATGAACTGATGCGAGATTATTAACGATAATCTGTATTTTCTGGCCTCGGATAATATTTGAGAAATACTATTGGTGGCAAAATTTTGAAACTCATCGATGTATAGATAGAAATCTTTTCTTTCCGCTTCCGGCGTATCAACTCTTGAAAATGCCGCCATAGCTAATTTACTTGTCATAATCAAACCCAATAAAGAACTGTTCATTTCTCCTAATCTTCCTTTGCTTAAATTAACCAAGAATATCTTTCGGTTATCCAAGATCTCTCTGAAATTAAACGAACTCTTCGTTTGTCCGATAATCGGACGCATATAGTCGTTGGAAATAAAAGTATCGAACTTGGAAGTGATATACGGCACCATATTTTTTAAAGCTGCTTCACCTCCGGCCTGCTCAGCTTGTTTTTCCCAGAACTCTTTAACTAAAACATTGTTACATTTAGCCAATAATCGGTGTCTGAATTCCGTATCGGACAAAACCTTGGGAACCTCCATCAAAGTATATACTTCATTGGGGTCATCCATTAAAAGCATTAAAGCATTTCTGGTGTATTGCTCAAACATCGGACCTCCGGTCTGTTTCAAGTCGTATAACTTATCAAAGATGTTTATCATCTCGTTAACGATAAAGGTTTTCTGTTCGGGAAAACGTTTGTCGTATTCAAGCATATTCAAACCAACCGACCTCTCTAAATTAGTCGGGTCGAACAAAACAATATCTTCAATTCTTTCGTTGGGAATCTTGCTTAAAATATCATCGACTAAATCACCGTGAGGATCTAACAATCCAATACCTTCTCCGTTTTTAATATCTTGCAAGGCCATATTAGACAAAAGGGCCGATTTACCGGTTCCGGTTTGACCAATGACGTAAGTATGTCTTCTGCGGTCATCACTTTTTAGTCTAATGTCTTTCTTTTCTTCCCGGTATTCATTGTATCCTAATAACAATCCTTCTCGGGGCAAATCAGTTGGCGGAGCTGCATTCTTCGCTTTCACTCCTTTAATATTAGGTGTTGAAGTTAAAGGAGTCGGAAAGTGAAAAATACTGGTTAACTCTTCTGAATTTAAAATATTCTTTTGTAGACCATCAAATAATCTGAAACTGTATTGATAAATTAAATCGCTGGCACTTTTTCCTTTAAGCATTATCAATCTGAAATTATTTGTTTTAGGAGAATTAAATTGCTCAAAGGAGTTAGCCATTTGAATAAAGACATCTTCGCATCTCTTTTTATCCTCTATCGAAACAACCAAACGAATATTAGCTTCAAAACTATCTTTGCTTATCTTCTCTTCCAACATTTTTAAAAGCGCCTCATCAACTTTAGGCTGAGTTAATTTACTTTCTTCTTTTCCTTTAATGGCGCTTAAAAAACTGGTGGCTCCGATAGCCTGATTGAAACCTTTCCCCTGGGCAACCTCATCGATAATCATTTTAGCTCTGGTGTGCCAATCATTATTGCCCTTTTTAATCACCACCTGAATCGCCGCTTCTTCTTTTTCATCAAGCTTGGTCAAAATATTAGTAATGCTTGATAAAGGATCTGTTTCAATATAATTATACGTCTTAATGGGAAGATAATACGGCTTAGTGGTTTTTAAATATCCGCAAGATACATTTTCGGTCGGAGAAAAAATATTATAGTCATCTGCTTTTTCAACTTGAGCATTGGGATAAATACTGTATATCTCTTTTTCGATAAAACCCTCGAATCTTTTCGGAGCAGCGACATAGAAAAATATCTGTTCTTTGATTTTCCCGATTTCCAAAGCAATCCACGGTTCTATTCCCAAAACGCTTTCTTTATTAAAAGAAGTCAAACTGCTGTAAAAATCCTCCATCAGCCTTATCCAGTCTTTTTCCTGTTTTCCTGATTTCTGTGCTTCTTCAATAGATTCTCTGGACATTTTAACCGAGAACAAAACAAACTCCAATGATTCTTTTAGCTCTCTAGACTTGTTTCTTTTCTTTAATAAAAATACAAAAATAAGCAAAATAATAATTAATGCTAAGAAAGTACAATAAATATAGTAATTATTAAAATCAAACATATTACCTTGCATTTATTATATAATGAATAAAATAAAAAAGGAAGCCAATCAGGCTCCTTTCTTCATATATTTTTCTTTTTCTTTAGGACTAAACTTTTCCAGCGAATATCTTAACATCGTTCTCGGCATCACTTTACAATATTTTTCTAAAAATTCTATTTCAACATCTTTATCTCTCTTGCCCAACTCTCTTAACATCCAGCCAACTGCTTTATGAATCAAATCGTGCTTATCATCCAATAACATTTCTGAAATCTTCAAAACATCTTTGTATTCTTTGTCCCGTAAAAGAGTAAAGGTGGAGAGAACAGAAATCCTTCTTTCCCATAGACTCTTTGATTTAACCAAAGAATACAATATCTTCCTTTCTTTCTTATTTTCTAAAATAAATTTACCGACAATATTGGGAGCAGTCAAATCAACTAAATCCCAATTATTAATATTTTTAGTGTTCTTTAAATAAAAATCGTATATCTCTTTCTTGTTTTCCCCCTTCTTGTATTTCTCAACCAAAATCAATAATCCGGTAAGTCGATGTTCATGAACCTTGCTGTTCAATAATTCCTGAATATCTTTTAAGGAAGCTTCTTTGAATTTCTTAACTATTTCTCTTATAACCGGAACTCTGATTCCCCAAAAAACATCTCCTTCTCCATACTGGCCTTTTCCGGTTTTAAAAAACCAAGTCAGAATCTTCGCATCAGCAGGATTCTTTTTAGACTTCAATTCTTTAAGTATTTTATCAATCATCTTACGCTAAAAATTGGAATAAAGCTCCCAACAAACAAAGGAGTCCGAAGATTAAGGTAAACTTAGAAAAATTAACTTTCTTTGAAAAATCAAGTAAAAGTTTTAATGATATTATTCCGAAGATAAAACTGAAAATAACGGCAATCCAAGATGACGAAGCTATTACCGGATCTTTAATGTATAAATACAATGAAGAACCGACAACTACCGGGACCGAAATCATATATGACCTTTTTAATATTTCCGTCGGGTCACTTTCGGTTAAAGACAATCCAAACACGGTTGAACCGGAACGAGAAACTCCAGGAATAGCTGATATTGCTTGCAATAATCCCACAATAATCGAAGACACATCTTTATTGATATTCAGTTTAATATTGGTCTTCTGGAACCAAGAAGTTAAAAGAAGACCTAATCCGGTTAAAGCTAAAAGTCCTGAACCCATCGAAAAATCTCTGGCCATTTTATAAACAAAAAAGCCCAAGGTTCCACTGATAAAAGTAACAATAATAAAGAATCTTAAAAATTCTTTGTCTTTAAATTGAGCCAGATTAATCCAATCTTTCCAGAAATATACTATTGCCGCTAGAACTGTTCCTAAGTGCAAGAACAAAGCCAAATCAACACTGTTGTAATCTTTAACTAAATAGCTGGAAAAAATAGCGACTACTCCTTCGCTTGAAATTGGTATCCATTCAAATATTCCCTGTAAAAATCCTAATAAAATATAATCCCACATATTATTTTTCTATTTTAACGAATCTGTATTTATTAAACTGATCTTTTAAAAACTCAAATTTTGAATATTTATCTTTAACGATTTCTTCAATCCATTCTTTTTGTTCCGAATCAAACTCCAGATAAATAATTCCGTTATCTTTTAAATGATTAACGGCTTCATTTAAAAAAAGTTTGATATATTCCATTCCGTCAGCACCACCATATAAAGCGATTGCCGGTTCAAACATCTTAACATCTTCTCCTACTTCATCGATTCTGCTTTCGGCAACGTAAGGAGGATTGGCTAAAATGTAATCGTATTTCTTTTCAATATTTGAAAAAACATCTGTCTTAATCAAAGAATATCTTTCTTTGTTTATATCATTCAAATCAAGATTGATTTTTATCTGCTCTAAGAATAAATCTTCTTTCTCTCCAAAATCACAAAAAGAATCTTTAATATTCTTTAAAATTGATATTCCGATGCACCCCGAACCGGCAAATAAATCAAGACATTCCGATCCTTCTTTAATTTCTTTAAGAGCAATACTAACCCAGTATTCGGTTTCTTCTCTTGGAATCAACGGTCTTTTTGATAAATCAATTTTCACTCCCAAGAAATCCTTAAAGCCCTGTTTGTATTCTTCTGGCAAATCCATACTATCCGACAATTAAAATAGCCGATAATATTCCGATAGTAATTCCGCCCAAGATTTCAACCACGCTGTGTCCCAATTTTTCTCTCAACTTATTCATCTCTTCTCCTTCTTCCTCATTATACATCTCTATTAAGATATTTAATGATTGAGCCTGTTTTCCCGCTGCTCCTCTGATAACCTTGGCATCGTAAATCATGAAAAAGGCCAAAACTGCGGCAATAGCAAAGGATATTGAATCAAAGCCGGAAATCAATCCCACTGCCGTTGCTAATCCCGAAACGGTAGCACTATGAGAAGAAGGAAAGCCTCCCGGCAAGGAATACAAATCAAACCTAAATTTCTTTTGTTTTATTGTCAGAACAATGGCTTTGGTTGTTTGTGCGACAAACCAGCCCAATAACCCTGAAGCCAATGCCTTATTTAATAATAATTCTTGTATCATATGTATATATATTACCAGATTTAGTCCTTAATATCAAAAATCTTGCTCGACTCTTTAAAGCCCTTAATCATCTTTGCTTTGTGCTGGGGAACATTAAAATAACCAGCAATTAATTCAATTATTCTTTTATTAGCCATATTTCTTTCCGCTTCTTCCTCAACAAAAACATCAAAGCTGTCATTACTCTTCTTCACTATCTTTTCTTCTTTTGAATTGGGAAAAGCTTTAACTTTAATCAGCATACTTTTTTAATATTTTAAAATCTTTCTTTAAAACATCTCTCATCTTCGGATTATATAACGCCACGGCCGGATGATAAAAAGGAATGATTGTTTCTTTGCCTTTGAAAACTTTGCCGTGAATCTTTCCGATAACATCAATCTCCGATTCTAAACCGAACTTCTCCATAACAAATTTCATCGACAGTCTACCCAAAGGACAAATCACATTGGGAGAAATAACTTCAATCTGTTTTTCGATAAAATGACTGCAAGCTTTAATTTCTTTTTCTCCCGGATCTCTGTTCTCCGGGGGTCGGCATTTAATGATATTGCAAATATATACTTTCTGTCTGTCTATTTGGGCTGATGATAATAATTCATCCAAAAACTTTCCCGATCTTCCGCAAAAAGGAATTCCGGTCGCATCTTCCTTGGCGCCCGGCGCTTCTCCGATAAACATTATTTTAGCTTTCAAGCTTCCTTGTCCGATAACCGGAGATATTCTTTTCTTATACAAAATGCACTTCTTGCACGACAAAGCGTCTTTATTTATCCTTTCAAATTCTTTCTCTTTTTTGCTCTGCATACGAAAATATTAACATAGTTTGTGGAAACAAAAAAGTCCCGAGAGCAGGACCTTTTTAATTAATTTATTTTCAACAATTCGACTTCAAATATCAAAGTAGCATTGGGAGGAATTACTCCACCGGCACCGGATGCACCGTAGCCCAGAGTTGAAGGAATAGTCAACCTTCTTTTTTCTCCGACTTTCATATTAAGCATTCCTATTTCCCAACCTTGAATAACCCTGTTTTGACCCAAGGTGAAAGAAAATGGTGCTCTTCCGATACTTGAATCAAATTGAGTTCCATCGGTCAATGTCCCTGTATAATTAACAGTAAGAGTGTCTCCTGTTTTTGAAACTTCTCCTGTTCCCTCTTGTAGTACTTCTATTTTAACTTGATCCATGTTTTGTATTTGACTGTAATTTTGCTCTGTATTTTCTTCATTGCTTGGAGCCATTGAATCCTTTGGCTTCATTAAAAAGAAAATGGCGAAAGCAATAATCAGTAATATTACTATTATTAAAGCGGTCTTGTTTCTAGCTGCCATATTTATTGAATTTCGTAAGAAATGTTAACTGTTACTTCTATCTTGTTTTCTCCAACAACGATTTGAAGATTACTTCCTGAACCAGAAGTGGCTGTTCCCTTAGAATTAAAAATCGGTGAATAATAAGATTCGGTAAAGCTTACCGGATCACCCAATCCTACTTTTAGATTCTTGGCAATTTCAGTTGCTTTGGCTTTGGCACTGGCAATAGCCTTTTCTCTGGCTTGTTTCTTTAATTCTTCTTCATCGCTAATAATAAAGGTTAAACCTGAAACTTGGCTGGCTCCGGCTTCCAAAGAACCCTGGATGTTTCTTCCGATTTGTTGACTGTCTCTCATTGTTACCTCGACTGATTCAACAGCTTCGTAACCGACGATAACTCTTTTACCCAAAGGATAAACAGTTAAATCAACTCCCTTAGTCTGCCATTCGTATTGAGGATAAATATTGAAATCAACAGTTTTCATGTCTGTCTCAGAAACTTGCTGTCTCTTTAAGAAATCTATGATTCTGTTTGTCTTTTCTTGATTATTGGTTAAAGCGGCATCAATGGTTGTTGCTTCAGTGATTGTTGTGAAAGTAACCAAGGCAACATCGGGAACGGTATAAACTGTTCCTGTTTCAGAAACATTGATTGTGTTCTCTCCACTTGAAGAGCCTATATACTTAGTTGATTTTGAAACGTTTTGAATTCCAAAAACAGCGTAAATTGTTAAAACGAGCAAGAAAATTATTCCCACTATCATTAAAACTTTAATTGTGGGATTCTCTGCTCGTGTTTCTTTTTCGAAATATTGTGCTTCCATTTTTTTAAAAAAATAAATTAATTTGTTATTCTACGACCTTTAGCTGATTTTAGAACCGGGGACTATTTCTTTTTCCGGAACTAAAACCGATAAATTATTATTGTCTTTGACGGCCAAAACCATTCCCTGACTTTCAAGACCCATTAACATTCTGGGTTCAAGATTGATTATAACAATGACTGTCTTATTAATCAATTCCTCGGGAGCATATGCTTTACCGATTCCTGCCAAGATTTGTCTTTTTTCTTCCCCTAAATCAATTTGCAGTTTTAAAAGCTTGTCCGAACCTTCAACTCTTTCCGCTTCCAATATTTTTCCCGCTCTCAAATCAATTTTTTCAAATTCTTCAAAATTAATTACGCTTTTGATTTCCATAGCCCGTGTATATTACAGTATATTCTTGCCGAAACGTCTCCCGAAACATTAAATTCGGCAGAAGGACTATCTCCCGGTTTCAAAAATACCTTACAATTATTTATTTCTATCCATTCGATATAATGATTCTCTTCCATCGGATGAGGAACTTCTCCGACTTTAACTAAAATTCCTTTTTCCGTCTTCTCAATCACCGGAACATGTTTCTCTTTTCCTTCATCAATTTCTTTCTCTGTTTGAAGTTCCATCGGCTGACCGCAGCAAACAAGTTCTCCGGCGCCAGTATGAACCACTTCAACAATATTTCCGCAAATATTGCATTTATATATTTCTTTTTGTTTTGTCATATACAAATATTTTAACATTGAAAAGAAAATAAGAAAAGACCCCCAAGCGGGGGTCCTTTGAATTATTAACGATTATTCACCTTTGAAGTTGTTTTCCTTCATTGGTCTAGCTTCGTCAACGATCATCTTTCTTCCTTCTACCTCAGATCCGTTGAACATTTCTTTTGCTTTAGCAGCCTCTTCTTCAGTGGCCATTTCAACAAAACCGAATCCTTTTGATCTTTTGCTAAACTTGTCGATAATGATTGAAGCTGCGGCTACGTTGCCAGCGGCTGCGAACATATCTTTTAGAGAAGCATCAGTTGTTGAGTAAGGAAGATTTCCTACGTATAACTTCTTTTCCATTTGATTTTGAAAATTGATTAATAAACGACCTACTCTCACTACTCTGTAGAGAAGAGCACGACACCATGTGTGTATAAGATAAGGATACAGTAAACACATCCAAATGTCAATGTTTTTCTAAAATGCTATTTATGATATAAATACAATATAAATATATGAATAACATTTTAAAAATCTTCTTAATCATCGTTAGTATCTCGGCAATTGCTTACCTCGGTAGCTTCTATTACCAGGACCAGGAAGATGATTACGAATTAAAACAGAAAATCGGACAGATGTTGATTATCGGATTTAGGGGAACTGAAATTGACAGAACATCATATATTTCCAAAGCCATTAATATCTTAAATATCGGAGGAGTGATTCTTTTTGATAAAGACAATCCTTCGGGAGAATTTCCGAGAAACATTATTGATTACAATCAGACAAAAAAACTGATTGAAGACTTGAACAGATATTCACCCACTCCTCTTTTTATTTCGGTTGATGCTGAAGGAGGATACATAAACAGATTAAAAACAAAATACGGATTTACTAACATTCCCTCGGCCGAACAAATGGGAAAAGGAACTACTGAAGAAACAAAAAACCAGGCTGACATTTTAGGCCAACAATTAAATGCTCTCGGATTCAATATGAACTTTGCGCCCGATGTTGATGTTAATGTTAATCCGGAAAATCCGGTGATAGGATTTTTAGAAAGATCTTTTAGTGTTGACCCAATTAAAGTTTACGAACACGCTTCAAGCTTTATCGAAGGTCTTCATCAAAATAATATCATCACCGCCATCAAACATTTTCCCGGCCACGGCAGTTCCACTTCTGATTCTCATTTAGGAATAGTTGATGTGACTAACACCTACCAGCAAGACGAACTGATTCCCTATCAGAAACTAATTGAAAATGGATATTCTGATATGGTCATGACCGCTCATATCATTAATACGAATATTGACCCGATTTACCCCGCAACATTATCTCCCCTATTTATTAAAAACATTTTAAGAGACCAATTGAAATTCACCGGTGTTGTTGTTTCCGACGATATGCAAATGGGAGCAATTGTTGATAATTACGGATACGATGAAGCGATTATCAAAGCTATCAATGCCGGCTGCGACATGCTGATTATTTCCAACAACGGAAAAACATACGACGAAAAAGCTCCTTACGATGCAGTTGATATTATTTTAAAAGCCGTAAAGGACGGAGAAATATCTATCGAACAAATTAACGATTCTTACAATCGAATCCAAGCTTTAAAAGAAAAATACGGAATAAAAAAATAAGGATTACTCCTTATATTTCTATTTTTAAATTTGTCGATGTTTGAGCGATGTATTTTGCATCCTTAGGAACCAGTCTCCTTATCGTCGGAAAAGCATACTTTCCGCCTTTTTTATATAAAGAGCAGGCCAGTCTTGAAAAAATACTGCAATCGATAAATTCATCGCTTCGACTACCTTCTTCAAGTAATTGAAAGACGCTGTTTCTAAGATTGCCAATGTTTTTAACTTCAACACTGGGAAAAAGTTCCATATCGGGAAACTGAACCTGTGCCCTCAGTCTTGCTCCGAAAGAAGATTCATGAATGGCAGTCATCTTGGTCGAATCATCGGCTTCTTTGTTTTCCAGCAGATAATTGATGTAATAGGCTTTAGGTTTTCTACCTTCAATATAAAGATAGATGCTCATATCCGGTACGGGAAGTTCGTCGATACAAATCGGAAGTTTCGGATTTATATCTACAACTCCAATAACATCTCCTAATTGTTCGGCTACGTTCATAACAACAACCTCTTGTAAAAATACTATTAATGATTAATTAATCCTTATTATTAATTTTGTCAATTTACAAAAAAATAAGGTTTAATCCTTATTTGTTAAAAACTGGTGATTGGAATATTTCCAATCCGACTTTTTTCAGAATTTCCTCTGCAGGCATTCTCGCAATCTCGGCTATCTCTTTAGTCGAAAACCGTCCCGATGACTTCATTGCTGCTGCTATCCTTCCGACAACTTCAGCATCTGCTTCATATTCATCCCATGAATTGAAAAGCAGTGAATCCATCCATTTATAAACACCCGGATCGATGATGTAAGGAAACGGTTGCGGCTTATCGTCTCCGCTTTGAGCTCTCCGACGAACCCATCTCATGGCAACCATGATTGCCATTATTTCGTCGTCATACCACGGTGAAGATTCTGTACGGGTATTAAGAACGTACATCGTCGGATTCTTGGGACAACTGTGCCTTCCGTCAGAAAGATAAATTCGTCTTCCGTAATTAAGATCCACTTTGACGATTTCCAATTGAGGAGAATAATCAAAGCACCTAAGCTGCCTTTCAATGTGGTCAGCTAAGGTCTTCTCTCTTTTCCATCCTAATCGTGATAACAATTTTGCAATCATTTTTAACCTCCTTTAGTACTCTAGTGAAAAATATTATAAAAAATGCTACCATTGATATATCACAAAACTATAAAATTAACAACATGAAAATCAAAGATCCAATCAGCGGAATAAGCCACTTAATCGGAGCAATCCTTTCTTTAGTCGGAACCATTTTCCTTCTTTATTCCGCCTATCAACAAAATGATTTAACAAAAATAGTCTCTTTTTTTATTTTCGGAGGAAGTATGCTTTTCCTATACACCTCGAGTGCTATTTACCATCTCTTCGGACACTCTCCCGAGGAAGTTGATGTCTTTAGAAAAATAGACCACGCCATGATATACATTCTGATTGCCGGAACATATACTCCTTTTTGCTTAATTGCCTTAAAAGGTTTTTGGGGAATATTGATTCTAATAACTATATGGACCGTAGCAGCAGCTGGAATATCAACTGTATTTTTTAAATCATTCTGGACTAAAGTTCCTCGCTGGTTTGCAACTGGACTATATATGATGATGGGATCCATTATTATATTTTTTATTTATCCCTTATTTCAAGCAACAAACCTTCAAACTGTTATCTGGCTTTTAATCGGTGGAATCTTTTATCTTGTCGGAGCGGTAATCTATGCAATGAAAAAGCCAAACATTTCAAAAGGATTCGGCTTTCATGAAATATTCCACATCCTTGTTCTTTTAGGAACCGCCTCTCACTTCTACACTATTTACAAGTATTTAGCCTTCTTGCCAAAATAACGGCAATAAGATATATAGTTATTATAAACAAATTAATCGAAGAGGAAAAACATGAGCAAACACATTTGCCCAACCATTATTTTTCATTGTATTGATTTCAGATTAATCGGAGAAACGATGAAGTTCATCGCCGATAAATACGGTATCGGAAAATGCGATATTGTTTCCGTCGCCGGATCAGGCAAAGGAATTGCCGATGATAATGAAATTTTTAGAAATTATCTTCTGCGACAAATAAAATTATCACACGATCTTCACGAATCAAGAAAGGTTGTCCTCATTCACCACAGTGATTGCGGAGTTTACAACAACTGTTATAAATTTAATTCTCCTGAAGAAGAAAAACAGAAACAGATTGAAGACATGAAAAAGTCCGAAGCGGTAATCAAAGAAATATTACCCGATGTAGTGGTTGAAAAAGTATGGGCACAGATGCTTGACCCTCATGGAAACGAAGTTAACTTTATCGTTATCGATTAATCAAAAAGAGACCCAATGGTCTCTTTTTTAATTACTTATTTTCTTTTCTCTTCTGTCTGATTCTTTCGATTTCAGATAAATACTGTTTTCTCAAACGAATATTATTGGGAGTGATTTCTAGATATTCATCATCTTTCATAATACTCAATCCACCTTCCAAGGTTACTCTAACCGGAGGAGTTAATTTAATTGCTTCGTCAGAACCGGAAGCTCTCATATTTGAAAGCTCTTTTCCTTTAGTCGGATTAACCGCTAAATCATTTCCTTTAGAAACATTTCCGATAACCATTCCTTCGTAAACATCTTCAGCATGACCAATATATATCACTCCTCTTTCCTGTAAAGTCCATAGAGAGAATCCTGAAGACTTACCAGTAACCATGGAAGTCATGGAACCGGTATTTCTGGTCTCTATTTCACCGGCATATGGCCTAAAACCAAGCACTCGGCTGGCTAAAATGCCCTCTCCGCGGGTATCCATAACGAAATCTGGCTTATATCCCAATAGACCTCTGGTTGGCATCTCAAAAACAATCCTAGTGTGTCCCTGTTCCGGCCTCATTTCGGTCATAATTCCCTTTCTTTTAGAAAGCTTTTCGATAACCACACCGGACATTTCATCGGGAACATCAATAATAACTTCTTCAAAAGGTTCAAGCTTCTTTCCTTCTTCTTCTTTGATAATTACCTGCGGTTGAGAAACCTGTAACTCAAATCCTTCTCTTCTCATCTTTTCCAAGAGAATGGCAATATGCAATTCTCCTCTGCCGTATACTTTGTAGGAATCAGTGGCAGAAAAATCGATCTTTAATCCGACGTTAACTTCCAATTCTTTTTCCAATCTTTCTCTTATCTGTCTGTTGGTGACATACTTTCCGTCACGTCCGGCAAAAGGAGAATTATTAACCAAAAAGTTTAAGGAAATAGTCGGTTCATCAATGCTGATTACCGGTAATGCTTCCTGGTCCGGATTGCTGCAAATAGTTTCTCCGATAAAGATATCGGCGATACCGGCAATCATAATAACATCTCCGGCAATCGCTTCTTCAGAATCTCTTCTGTCTAATCCGTAGAAAGTATATATTTTAATAATCTTTCCTTTTCTTGTTTCTTCTTTAATTCCTTTAACATATACTTCGTCTCCTTTCTTAATCTTTCCTTCATAAACTCTGCATACAGCCAATCTGCCCAAGAAATTATCATAAGCAAGATTAAAAGGCTGAGCTCTTAATGGTTTAGCAGTTAATTCTTCAGAAGAGGCAGCCGGAACTTTTTCCAAGATTAAATCCAATAACGGAGTTAAGTCTTTTGATTCATCTGTTAATTCTTTTTTAGCTATTCCGTCTCTGCCAATAGCATAGATATATTCGAAATCAAGCTGTTCATCATTAGCTCCTAAATCCATAAATAGTTCCAAAACCATTTCTTTAACTTCTTCCGGTCTGGCCGCTGGTTTATCAATCTTGTTGATAACCACAATCGGCTTCAAGCCCAATTCCAATGATTTCTTTAAAACGAATTTAGTTTGAGGCATCGGACCTTCCTGAGCATCAACAACCAATAAAACAGAATCAATTGATCTCAAAACACGTTCTACTTCCGAGCCGAAATCAGCGTGTCCGGGAGTATCCACGATGTTAATTTTGGTATCTTTATAGAAGACAGAGGCATTCTTTGAATAAATGGTAATTCCTCTCTCTTTTTCCAATTCATTTGTATCCATTGTAAAGCCCTCTTCGGCTACCCCGGTCTGCTTCATTAAAGCATCTGTTAGTGTTGTTTTACCGTGGTCTACGTGGGCGATAATGGCTATGTTTCTTATTTCCATAATTTAAAAAATCTGCTAAGAAGCAGAAAGCTTTTTACGTATATACTAATATAGAATAGATTTAATTTTTTGTCAAAAAAATTACAGCCGCAAGGACTGAAATTATATATGTTTAGTGATCTCTTTGATATTGAATTTTAAATTATCGATGCAACCGATATTCTTGCAATTAAGGCATTCCTGATTGCACATATGATTCAAATCTTCGAAACGTCTATTATAGTAACAACTTACAACCATACAGTTGCTACAAAAAGCAGGTTTTTCAAAAGATTTACAAAGAGAATTAAGACAAGAGAAGCAGCAGCCACTACACTTTCCGTTTCGCATAAAGTAATTGGCTTCAAACTTTCCTTGTTGTTCTTCTTGCAATTGTTTTAAGCCTTCTTTGAGTGATAAAGAAAACTTGGAAATGAAATCTATAAACCCATTATCTAAGCCCATACATTTCACGCTCCTTTTTGTGAACTAAAAACAGTATATCATACTATACTGTTTTTATTCAATCTTCTTGTTTTTCAAAGAAAATACTACCAATCCCTTTTCTTTTATCAATTCTTCTTGTCCGAAATCGTTCAACTTGAATTTTAAAACGTACCCAACTTCTCTTTCTATTGTTCTTCCGGTGTATTCTTTTATTTTAGGATCCCATTCTTCAAGAATAATCGTATCTCCTTCTTTGACTTCAAATTCATTCAATCTCAATTCAAAATTCTTTTTATTAGAATTAACTAAGTCGTAGAAGTCTGGAGGAATTTTCTTTTTAATTATGGCCATATAATTAATTACTATTCTACTTCTCTGTATTGTTCTGGATTCCAAGCCGGAGCACAAGGAAGAAATACCGTTAAATTTCCATCCCAAAAATACTTTTCTCCTGCTTCAATCAAAACTAAATCGCCTTCTTCAAGATTAATTTCTTTATCTTCAACAACAACCTTGCCAGAGCCCTTGATTATATATGCTAATTCTTTACAGCCTAAATTTACAACTCTTCCTTTGGTCGGATATCTGCCAGTTAATTCAACAATGGCTCCATTTATATCCTTGTCTCCCATAGGATATTCTATTGCCGTACAATTATCTCCATTCTTAAACTTTTCTGTTTGATTTTTATGAATAATTTTCATAAATTTATTTTATACCCATAGAAATAATTAAGCAAGAATTTGAGAATAATAAAACCCCCTGCTCCAACGTACATTCACCAGTAAAAACCTTAGTTTTTATTGGTATATATATACCGTAGTATATAATACGTCAGAGCAGGAGGTTTTTGTTTACATGAAGAATATTAATATAACCTTTAAGATTTGTCAAATATGTGACTATAAATAGTCTCTCGGATCGGCGTTTACTGTTTTTCCATTAGCTCTTTTTAATATGCTTATCCAAGTTCCTTCGCCTCTTTTTTCTCGAGAAAATATTGGATCGTCAGCTTTATTTACTTCTATTAAATATATATTTGATATATTATATTCTTCATCTTTAATTACAATTTTTTTTATACTAAATAATTGATTAAATTTTTCGGAACTATATCCAGTTTTATTGTAAAGTATCTCTAAAAGCTCTCTTTTAGCATAATCAATATTTTTATTTTTCATAAGAAATTCGTGATCTACATTAAAAAATGAAATCCCTTTCTTAATTATTGTATTTTTTTTAACATTATCCCTTCTTATTCTGTCTGGATTTTCTATAAGACCAACTAAAATATTTCCGCCATCAGTATTTATCATACTTAAAATGGTCGTAGCAACTATATCCATTAATTCTTTTTCTCTTTCCTTTTCTTTTTCTTCATTGGTAAATAAATGTTCAGTTGATGTATAGAAGGTAGATTTCCATTCTATTTTATTATTTTCTTGATCGGTTAAATCTTTTATTAATTCCCAATCATCCTCTATTTCAAATTTATTAATAATTTTATGAATTTCATTTAACCAGTTATTTAGCTCAAACATTGCTACTTTTACTTTCCAGTTTTGATTCTTTGCTTCATTAATTACATCGAATATTGATAAAGTTTTTTTTGAAACTAAATATATTTTATTTGACCATTCAGAATCATCATTTACATCACTTTCCGTAAAAGCTGAAAAATTATTTAATGCATAATCATCAATAATTTTTATTTCTCCTTTAGCTTTTTTTATTTTTTCTATAATTGTTTCATGAAAACTTCTTCCTTCTACATGATTTAAGTCTTCTATAACTTTTTCAATTAACAAAAAAGTGTTCTTTTCATTTTTATGCACAAGGATATCAATAAAATAATTAATATCTATATCACATTTACAATAACTCTCTAAGCTTTTTCTTGTCTTGTATATATTACCATATATTGAATCAATTTTTTTAAAAACAACGCTTTTCCCATTTTTTTCTTTAAGCTTTAAAGATTTTTTAAGCATTTTTACTCTCGGCATTATCAGTAAAATTGAACCCATAATAGAATGGGCATTTTTGATATTTTTATAATAAAAATCATTAACAATTTTAAAAGGATATTTATAATGAGGATACTCCTCTCTTATTACTTTCTCTAATAAATATGCTAGGTTTTCTGTATTTAATTCTTTTGAAATACGACCTAGGAACATTGATAAAGCTTTTTTAAATAATAAAATTTTATCCTTTGTAAGTTTTTTAAAAATTAAAGACAATAAAAACCCTATTAAAATCAATCCGAAATATATGAATAATCTATCTTCTTCAGAATCTTTTCCTTTTAAAATTCTATCTATACTTAAAATAAATTCCTTATTGCTAAATACTAAATCTACGGCTCTTATATATAAATATTGATTATATATAGAATCGGTCAATTCTTCTATATTTTCTATATTTTCTTTTTTAGACAACAAAAAACATAAAAATATCATTTCTTCTTTCGTTTTTGATGTACCAACTTTTGAAAGCTCGTCTTTTAAGAATTGATAATTTTTTGTCATGGTATTTTTAATTAATTCTACTTACCACAACAATGTTTATACTTCTTCCCGCTACCACAAGGACAAGGGTCGTTTCTGCCAATTTCTGATTTAGGAACGCTGTTTCCTCTATTCTCCGAAACAGCCTGCATTTGATTGGGAGTGTTTTCTACTTTGATTGATGCTCTCATAATGCTCTCTATCAGCATTCTCTCGTAATTCTCTAATAATTCCTTAAACATCTTGTATCCTTCTTTCTTGTATTCAACTAAAGGATCTCTTTGTCCATAGGCTCTCAATCTGACTGAATCTTTTAAACTATCCATGTTTTCCAAGTGCTCAATCCAAAGATTATCTATCACTCTTAAACTGGCTACTTTTTCAATCTGTCTCATATTTTCTACTCCTACTTCTTTTTCCTTTTTCTCATAATCTGCTTCGGAATAATTGTATTTCTCGAGTAAAGGTAAAACCATCTCTTTTAATTCTCCTTTTTCTGATTTCTCCAATATCTCGATTCTTTTTGAATAGATAGTTTCTCTTTGTTTATTCAAAACGTCATCATATTCCAAAATATGCTTTCTGGCATCAAAATTGAATCCCTCTATCTTTCCCTGGGCTGATTCAATACTCTTACTAACCATTCCGTTTTCAATCGGAGTATCTTCAGGAATATTAAATCTTTCCATCAAAGCTTTGATTCTATCTCCTCCGAAGATTCTAATAACATCATCGTCCAAAGAAACAAAGAACTGAGTTGTTCCCGGGTCTCCCTGTCTTCCGGCTCTTCCTCTTAATTGATTATCAATTCTTCTGGCTTCATGTCTTTCGGTTCCGATAACATGCAACCCGCCTAATTTCTTAACTTCTTCGTTTTCTTCCGGTGTTGACGGTTTTCCTCCCAAATATATATCAACTCCACGACCGGCCATATTGGTCGCAATAGTCACTCCATATCTCTTTCCGGCTTGAGCAATGATTTCACCTTCTTCTTCATGATGCTTAGCATTTAAAACTTTGTGTGGAACACCTTCTCTTGATAATAATTTGCTTAAATATTCGTTTTTCTCAATTGAAGTTGTTCCAACTAAAACCGGCTGACCTGTCTTGTATTTCTCTTTAACTTCTTCGGCCACAGCTCTAAATTTAGCTTCTTCTGTTTTATAAACCTTGTCTCCCAAATCTTTTCTAACAATATTTCTGTTAGTTGGGATAACAACTACATCCAAATGATATACCTTATCAAACTCTTCAGCTGAAGTTTCAGCTGTTCCCGTCATTCCGGACAACTTCTTATACATCCTAAAATAATTCTGGAAAGTGATTGAAGCCAAAGTTATCGATTCGGGCATAATCCTCACTCCTTCTTTAGCTTCGATTGCCTGGTGCAAGCCACCGGACCATCTTCTTCCCGGCATCATTCGGCCGGTAAATTCATCAACGATAATAATTTCACCGTTCTTGACCACGTAATCTTTATCCTTCTTGAAAAGTATTTCGGCTTTAAGAGCCTGCTCCATGTGATGAAGGTATTTTATTCCTCTTTCATCATAAATATTACCAACATTCAAAATCGCTTCAATCTTATCAATTCCTTTTTCTGTCAAAGTAACGGCTCTCAATTTCTCATCAACTTCGTAATCATCTTCTTTATTCAGTCTGGGGATAATCTTTGAAAACTCTGTATACCATTTTGAACCCTCTTCATCAGGAGCAGAAATAATCAAAGGTGTTCTGGCTTCATCGATTAAGATGGAATCCACCTCATCAACAATCGCATAGTTATATCCTCTTTGCATTCTCTGTTTCAAATCGTAGACCATGTTGTCCTTCAGATAATCGAAACCATATTCATTATTTGTTCCGTAAGTAATATCGCAGTCATAGGCTTCTTTTCTAGTACAAGGCTTTAAGAAATCTTCAACTACCAAAAATCCTCCCAACTCATCTCTGACCTTATCCTTTTCTTCTTCATCTTTTTTAAAAGAAGGATCGTAAACAAAAGACTGGTCGTGATTAATACAACCAACAGTTAAACCAAGAAAATTATAAATCTGACCCATCCAAACAGCATCTCTTCTTGATAGATAATCATTAACAGTAACCAAATGACATCCTTTGCCCGAAAGAGCGTTTAAGACCAAGGGCAAGGTGGCAGTTAATGTCTTTCCTTCTCCAGTTCTCATCTCGGCAATCTTACCTTGATGAAGAGCCATTCCTCCGATTAACTGACAATCAAAATGCCTTTGATTTAATGTTCTTTTACCGGCTTCCCTGACCAAAGCGAAAACCTCAGGTAAAACATCATCCAGAGTTGCTCCATCAGTTATTCTTTTCTTAATATCCTGTATTTTAACTTTAATCTCTTCGGCGCTTAAAGCCGAAATCCCGGCTTCCAAAGCATTGATTTGATTGATTATTGGTTTTAAACCGTTTGCGTATTTAGTGTTTGCGTTGCCAAAAAGGCTTTCTAGAAATGCCATATGTTTTAATTATTATACCATTCCATACTATATTAAGAAAGATAAAACGTCAAAGACTTTACCAACACATAAAAACATGTTAATAAACAAACAATCCGTAAATGGAGATAGTACCTAAAAGGAGTCATATAATGGCAATATCTGATGGACAAGGATCTTGCAGAAAAGAAAAATATCCCAAAAAAGGGATTATTCATTGGGTGATAGAACCCCGCTGCTACAATATCGACCACATAGAAATATGGGGTGAAAACGTACAGAAGGTTGAAAATCTTGATGAACTGTTCGGACAAAGGGTCTTTGTCAGGACATTCATGAAAAACGATCTTTCGAATCGCTTCCTCAGCTTATTTAAAAAAGAGCCTGAACCGATTCAGACAACGGAAACCTCCACCATCAAACTGATTGGCCACGACGGCAGTATCCCAATCCTAGAAATAGGAAGCAAAAAACTGTTCGCCCACGTCATCACAAAAATAACTGAATGGCCCGGATACGAATATCCTCCATTTAAAAAAGCACCCAAATAGGTGCTCTTTTTTTATTCTTTGATTTTTCTTCTTTGTTCTAAAGATATCTTATCTTTATGTCTTTTTATCTGAACCTCTATCTCATCTCTAACTTCGGTTAAAGCTGTGCGAAAATCTTCTTTCTCGGAAACAGCTCTTAACATCTTTCCGCCGGGAACCTCCACTTGAACTTCTGCACGGAATAAATCTCCCTTCTGATGATGTCTAGTTGTTTTTTCTAATTCAACCTCAACAATTAAATCTGGATTATCTGGAAGTAGTTTTTCAAACCTCTCAACTTTCTCATTAACTAATTTAAATAAAAAATCTGTTAATTCAACGTTAGTCCCTTTTATTTTTACATTCATATTAAAAAAGATTTTATAACTAAAACAACTCACAGTGAGTTGTCTTAGAGAAAATTTATTTTCTTTTCTTAGCGGTCTTCTTTTTTGCTGCTTTTTTTGCAGGTTTCTTTTTAGCAACCTTCTTTGCAACTTTCTTTTTTGCAGCTTTCTTTTTTGTAGCCATTTTATTTAGAAAAAGTTTGATTTTTAATTAGTCGACCTTTTTCATTACTCAAAAAATTATCTACTAATTATATTTTCCTCTTTATTAAAAAATTTGTCAATAGCAAAACACTAAAAAAATTTAATTTCTTCACT
>JBBACA010000006.1:0-34916 GCA_041657325.1 Minisyncoccota bacterium | reverse complement strand
TAACCGCCACCTATTTAGCGGTTGGCTTAAATCCTGACAAATGCTCTCTCTTCATCCAATCGGATATAAAAGAAGTGACCGAGCTCGCTTGGTTATTAGGAACCATCACTCCTTTTGGAGAACTTAGTCGCATGACTCAATTTAAAGATAAATCAAAGAAACATCCTGAATATGTTAATGCCGGGCTCTTTAATTATCCGGTTTTAATGGCCGCTGATATTCTTTTATACGATACTGATGTTGTTCCGATCGGAAAAGACCAAACCCAACACGTTGAATTAACCAGGAATATTGCTGAAAAATTCAATAAAAAATATGGAGAAGTATTCAAATTACCCAAAGCCATGGTTCCTGAACAAGGAGCAACCATTATGTCTTTGCAGTTTCCTGAAAAGAAAATGTCAAAAACCGATGACGTAAAAGGATGTATCAGCTTGTTTGACGAACCGAAAGAAATAAAAGAAAAGATAATGTCGGCGACAACCGATTCGGGAAAGGAAATTAAGTATGATATCAAAAACAAGAAAGGTGTCTCTAATTTGATGACTATCTATTCCCTTTTCTCCGGTCTATCACTTAAAGACATTGAAAAGGAATTTAAAGGAAAAGGATACGGTGATTTCAAAAAGGCTTTAGCTGATTTATTGGTTGAAAAATTAGAACCGATAAGACAGAAAAGAAAAGAGTTGGAAAACAATCCCGAAGATGTTTACAAGGCTCTAGAAAAAGGAGCAAAAAAGGCCAGAGAGGTAGCGGTTAAAAAAATGGCCGAAGTGAGAAAAAAAATGGGGCTAAAATAATATCGTTTAAAAACAAGGCAAGAGAGGATTAATTCCTCTCTTGTTTTTTAATGAGTAAAGACTGCTTAGTAGAACCCTTCCTGATAAAGCGAATCGCTAAGGCATTGTAGCCATCATTTAAAAAGCATACTCGCCTTTTATAGTTCGGGTCGGAAAGACAAATTCCGATTCTTTCTGCTTGCTTCTTGCTCATTTTAAAAGTTCTGGTCTCCTGCCCTTAACCGATGTACTCCAGTACAAGCCGATTATCTTCAGCCATTCTTATCTCTGCCTTCCCTTCGCTTAAAGCTTGAGGGAATAGCTGACAGAAAATTTTCTCATCGGGGCAACCAGTAACCAGGTCAACGCCGATTAAAGAATCTCTGTCATAACCAGCTTCTTCAACAGCTTCAACGTTGACTAACTCCATAAAAATACACTAACGAATATATATAATAAAATTAGGAAAGAATCAAGTCTTGAATTTCTTTTAATTTTTCTTCCATTATTTCTTTAGTCTTTCCCTCAATAATCAATCTTAATATCGGCTCGGTATTGGAAGCTCGAACGGAAAACCACCAATCATCGAAATCAATTCTAACTCCATCTATTGTTGATAATTTTCCATTGATATATTTCTCCTTAACTTTCTCAATAATCTCTTCTTTATTATCAACTTTGAAATTAATCTCCCTTGAATGATAATATTTTTTAAAAGGTTCGATTAATTGAGACAATTTCTTTCCAGACCTCTTCATTTCTTCTAAAATATTAAAAACAACAAAATAAGGAGATTCATAATAACTGTCTCCTTGTTTTAAATAATAATGACCGGAATATTCAGCTCCGAAAATAATATCCTTTTCTTTCATTAAGGCCTTGATAAAAGAATGACCAACTCGACTTACTATCGCTTCCCCGCTCAAACTCTCAACAGTTTTTTTAACAATATTACTGCAACGAATATCATACAATATTCTATTGCTTGAATTTTCTTTAAGAATTATTGAAGCAAGCAAGGCTAATATCATATCGGAAGAAATTATTTCTCCCGTTTCATCGATAAAGAAAACCCTGTCTCCGTCACCATCAAATGCCACTCCTAAATCAGCTTTTTCTTCAATTACTTTATTTTGAAGCTTTTCAATATTTTCTTTTTTTAAAGGATCGGGTTCGTGATTGGGAAAATCCGGATCAAGCTCGCTGAAAATATGATTAATCTCAACTCCTTCAAACATTTTAGAAATAAGCACTCCCGAAACGCTATTGGCGGTATCGACAATCATTTTAAAATCAAAACTATCCTTGATTTTATTAATTGAGATATAATCATCGGACACATTTTTTTTGATAATCTCTCCTTTCTTTTCCGCTTCAGGAAAATAATCAGCCAATACCATTTCTTTTATCTCTCCAATTCCTGTATCCCCGCTTAAAGGAATTGCCTTTTCTCGGACCATTTTTAATCCGTTATACTGTTTCGGATTATGGCTGGCGGTAATATTAATTCCTCCGTCGTATGCATAATTAGCAACGGCAAAATAGAAGGTTGGAGTGGCTGATAGCCCGATATCAACAACATCTGCACCTTGCTCGGTTAAGCCCCTTGATAAGGCATTAAAAAGGCTGTCAGATGATTTTCTATTGTCACGTCCCACCACTATTTGCGGTTTTTCCTTGTTTGAAGCTTTTTTGATAAAGACAGCAAAAGCAGCCCCTATTTTATAAACCGCTTCCTCATTTATTTCTTCAGGATAAATACCTCTGATGTCGTAGGCTTTGAATATTTTTGAATTCATATCTTAATTTTACCTTAAAGTCAAAAATACTGCAATAAAACAAAAGCCCGAGGATTTTCCTCGGGCAAAAAACAAGAAAGTTTTATTAGTAGCAGCCTTTCAGTTGATGTTGACCGTAACAAGTACCATAATAATCACAAAAAGCACCATCCATTGAGCCAAAGTATGGAAAATTAGCCCCAGTAAATGTGCAGGTTCCTGTCGGTCCAGTTCCCCATGCTTTTGCCGGCGTTGTACAAGAAGTACCCTGACAATAAGAATTAGTTGCAACCCATCCAGAGCTTCCCCAGCACGGAGTACCGCCAGATTCTGAGAGATCTCCGTACCATAGCCAGTTACCAGTGCAGGAATTCATCGACATTTTACAAAAATTTTGTCCACCCCAAGCAGCTACCGAGCCCCCCATGCAAGTACATTGAGCGGCTGAGTGCCTGTTGCCATACAAAGTTGAATCAGCTTTATACACTACACAAGTAGGAGAAGCAGCTCCACCATATTGTCCGGAACAAGTCCAAGTCCAAGGACCAGTGCCACTGATAGCAGATGCAGTACCCTTTGAACAAAGATTGGTTGTCGGAGCAACAGTAGTAGCAATTGAAGCACAGTTTTGACTAGCCGAACCACAAACTCCAGCTATTGGTGCGGCAGCATATCTTGAAGCCGAACAAGAAGCATTGGTTCCGCCAGCTGATCCGGCACAAGTCCAATTAGTTGAACCTCCGGCAGCTGGGAAACCAGGGGTAGTTAAAGGAGCTGTTCCGGTAGCACAGAAAGCTATGTCGGTAGCAGAAGGCCAAGCAGAAACATTGTAAGCATAGGTTTGAGCATTAGACCCACAAACACCGTTAACAGGAGTTGGTGCTCTCGAAGCCGTACAAGCAACAGAAGGATTTCCTGAATTTAAACCACTGCAGGTCCAGGTAGTTGAACCGCCTAGAGGTGGGAAAGCAGTATTAGAAGCTGTTCCGGTTCCAGTGGCACACTGCTTATCTGGACTGTATAGAGTAATATTGTAAGCATAGGTCTTGTTATTAGCCGAACCACAAACACCGTCTACCTTCTTGTGAGTAGTACAGGTTCCACTAGATGTTCCACCCAATAATCCAGCACAAGTCCAAGTCCAATTATTAGAAGCGAGAGTTACCGTACCAGCAGTTCCGGGATTACAGAGAGCCGGGTTACCTGAGGGAATGGTGTAAGAATTAGTATTGTTAAATGTACCACAGACACCATTAGCAGAATGTCTAGCCGTACAAGAAGGAGAAATTCCACCATTTACTCCGGCGCAAGTCCAAGTAATGGAAGTTCCTTTGGCTGGTGGTGTAGGACTAGGAGCAGGTGTTCCGGCATCACAAATCGTATACGTTCCAAAGGGTGTCTCAGCATCAGCAAATACATGTGTATTGTAATCAGCCGTACCACAATCACCATCTAAAGCCCGGTAGGCAGTACAAGTCACGTTATTGCCAAGATATTCTCCAACGCAGGTCCAAGAAGTTGAACCGCCTTGAGCCGGGAATACGGGAGAAGTGTGAAGTGTTCCAGCATTGCAGAAGTTAGAGCTTGGCCAGTCGGAAATTGAAGAAGCATAGCCGTTATCTTGAGCCCTAATGACCGAACCACAAGCACCATTAACAGCGTCTCCGGCGGAAGCAGTGTCAGGAGTACAACTATACACGTATGCGTCGTCCGGATTACTGGAAGAAAGGTTGGCGGTGACGGTACAGTCATTGCCGTTAGACCAGTAGATGTAGTATGAGTTGGAACTAGGTTCGGAAGGAAGGGTTGGTAAATATGCTTTTAAAGCGTCCTCGATTTCGGTCGAACAGCGGTCAGTTCCCCCGCCGATCGTACAACCGTTTTCATCGGTGACTGGTTTTCCGCTGTAATGATCGGAAGAATAGGAAACAACTGAATTAGCCAACAAATTAATATCAGCTTTTCTTTGCGTATCTTTAGCTAGGTTGTTCGAATCATTTAATTTGACAACAACGAAACCGGCAAGAATGGAAATGATAGTGATCGTCACTAACATTTCAATCAGGGTAAACGCTTTTTTAGACATATATTTTATTTAAAATAATATTAAATATATTTTAACAAGTATTGTTTAGTTATGCAAGCGAAAAACATCAAAAAAAGCTCATTAAATTTTCGCATCTTCCCCTATTAATCAAATCTTGACCAAAACCCCTAAAATTGCTATATTATCAATACCTTAAATTGCCTTCGCAAGTAATATAAGGAATAATAATTAATATAAACAAATGTTATTTTACGAAAT
The DNA here is from genome assembly GCA_041657325.1 of Minisyncoccota bacterium. Classification (GTDB taxonomy): domain Bacteria; phylum Patescibacteriota; class Minisyncoccia; order Minisyncoccales; family Minisyncoccaceae; genus UBA2211. The sequence goes on along the minus strand of JBBACA010000006.1, from coordinate 30,054 downwards.
AAATTTGCTGATTTCTCCCAATTTTACCGAGGATGAAATCTCTGCCTTCATTGCCAAAATGGAAGCGGATCTGCAAAAATACGGAAAAATCGTCAGCGACAAGAAAGCCGAAAGAAAGAAGCTGGCCTATTCCGTAGAAAATCAAATCGAAGCATGGTTCTATTTCTTGCAACTTCGCCCTGAAGTTCAAAATAAGAAAGAAATGCTTGATGCAGTAGAAAAACTACTGAAAGAAGAAAAAGAAGTTATCCGTTTCTTGATTATCAAAAAAGATACTAAGAAAACAGAAGCTCCGGCTAAACCTCAAAGAACCAGACCTCACAAAGAGGAAAAAACTGAAGAGGTTGCAACAACAGAAGAAGCTGCCACTGAAGAAAAACCTAAAAAGCAAAAAGCTCAGTTGGAAGAAATCGACGAAAAGTTAAGCGAGATGCTAGGAGAATAAACACTTAAAGCTAAATATAATAAATTAGCAAAAATATGAATCTAAATAAAGTGTTTCTAATCGGAAGAATAGCTACAGATATTGAAATGAAAACTACTTCTTCTGGACAAAGTGTTTGTACTTTTTCCCTTGCTACCAACAGAACCTGGAAAGGTAAAGATGGACAAAAGCAAGAAGAATCGCAATTTCATCGCATTGTTCTCTGGCAAAAATTAGCTGAAATCGCTTCACAGTTTCTAACCAAAGGTTCTCTCGTCTTGATTGAAGGAAGAATTCAAAATAGAAGCTGGGATGACAAGAACGGAGTCAAAAGATACACTACCGAAATTATCGGTGAAGGTATGCAAATGGGTCCAAGGATGCAAGGAGGAAGTGAACCAGTTAAAAACTTCTCTGCTCCTAAAAAACAAACTGAAGATGAGGATATTCCAATCATTGAAGACGGAGACGAAATCGACGTCAAAGATATCCCCTTTTAATATATTTAATTAAGAAAAGATATGTATTGTTATTTCTGTAAAAAAAACGTCCAGGAAATAGATTTCCACGACACAGAAACTCTTTCAAGATATGTTTCCAAGTCGGGAAAAATTAAACCTAAAGACAAAACTGGCGCTTGCGCCAAACATCAGAGAGAATTAACTACCGCCATTAAGAGAGCAAGAATAATGGCCTTAATGCCTTTCGTTGCAAAATAAAGAACAGCCCCATTTAGGGGCTGTTTTTAATTATTACTTATTGCTATTCCTTCAATCCTCTCTTTGTATTCTTTTAAACTTATACTGCCATTAGCTAATAAACTATTCAATCCTATATAGTATCGATGTCTAATTTGAGAAATAGAAACCGCTGCATTATATACTCTAATTTCATCCATTTTACCAGCAAGATGATAACTCGCTCCAGTGTAGCTTCCAATAACATAATTAAAATAGTTTGTTATACTCCCCTGTAATCCTGAAATATTTAACGAATATCCTGTTTGTTTTGTTCCATTTATATATGCTTGAGCAACGGAATCCCTATCAAAAACCACTACTATATTATACCAATTATTAGAAGTTAAAGAACCAGTAGCGGATAAATATGCGCTAATATATGAAACTGTTCCGTCGGTAAATCCGCACCACAGTTGACTTGATGTCCCAGCAAGTCTTTGAAATCTATATCCCGCTGCCGTTCCACCCCCACCACAAGACAATAAACCCTCAGTAGCTGATGGAACTGCATTATCAAATTTAACCCAAAAAGAAACCGTAGCATCTCCCAATCCCATAGATAAATTAGAATTACTTCCAAAACTAATATAATCATCTACTCCATCAAATTGGACACAAGAACCATTCACACAATCATTTCCTGTTTTCCAAACAGGAAGATGAGTTGGACCACTTAAAGTTCCTGTATTTCCTCCACTCCAAGAATCAGCGGTTGTTGTTCCCGTATTTTCATCTAATCTCCATTCAGAAACTAAATTAAGTAATAATGAATTTTTAAGAGAATTAGAAAACACTTGCGCTTTAGCAATTGTAGCTTTTTCAGTCACACCACCCATAGAAACAACAATAAGACCAGACAAAATACCAATGATAGCAATAACTACCAATAGTTCAATCAAGGTAAAAGCTACTCTCTTAAAGTTTACACTACTTTCCATTACTTTTTTCTATAATTTCTTTTTGAAGATCTTTTAAAATCTTAGGATTTTCTTTTAAAAACTCCTTGGCTTTTTCTAGTCCCATTCCCAGCTTTATCTCTCCATACTGCAAGCTAGCTCCCGATTTTTTAATTATTTCTTCCTTTACTCCCAGATTAATGGCTTCGGACATCCTAGAAATTCCTTCATTATAATAAATATCAAATTCAGCAGTTTTAAATGGAGCGGCAACTTTGTTTTTAACAATCTTGGCTTTTACTCTATTACCAACAATATTGTCCCCTACTTTAATCTGAGCAATACGCCTTAATTCAATCCTAACTGAACTGTAAAATTTCAAAGCCAAACCGCCAGGAGTGGTTTCTGGATTGCCGAATAAAATACCGATCTTCATTCTGGTTTGATTCAAGAAGATAATGATGGTTTTTGTTTTAGAAACAATTCCGGATAATTTTCTTAAAGCCTGGGACATTAATCTAGCTTGCAACCCGATTTGCATCTCTCCCATCTCTCCAGCTACTTCCGCCTTAGGAACCAAAGCGGCGACTGAATCGATAACAATAATATCGACTTCGCCTGAACGAACCAAACTTTCAACTATTTGCAATCCTTGCTCAGCTGAGTCCGGCTGAGAAATTAATAAATCATCTGTATTAACTCCTATTCTTTTAGCATAATCGGGGTCTAACGCATGTTCAGCGTCGATAAAAGCACATATGCCGCCCATCTTCTGAGCTTCGGCCAAAATACTTAAAGATAAAGTTGTTTTACCGGTACTTTCTCCTCCGTATATTTCAATAATTCTTCCCCGAGGAACTCCCATTACTCCCAAAGCCAAATCAATCGAAAGAGAGCCGGTCGGAACGACATCAACATTAGCTTTCTGCGCATCTTTCAATTTCATTATCGCCCCTTCTCCAAATTTTTCCTTAATTTCAGATATCGCTTCGGCTAAATTTATCTTTTCTTTTTCTTCTATTTTTTTTCTGGCCATATGTTTATTGTATTTAGATTATGAAAATCTATATCTTAATTTTACCTTAATATCAAAAATACTGCAATAAAACAAAAACCCGAAGGAAAACCTCGGGCTAGAAAAAATATTTCTAATAACAACCAACATAATCTACAATCGGACAACAAAGCACAGAACAGCTGACACAAGAATTAACAGACGCAGTCCAGGTATACTCTGTATCAGACGTACACCCATCAGTTTCTCCATGACTGCCACTAAATCCCCATCCAGCACCAGAACTTATGCAGGGGTGTCCACATCCATATGAATCATTTCTCCCTGCAGTGCAACCAGTTGATGGATCGTTACTACCACAACCAACATATTGACACTTCACAGCTCTGGTTTGAGTATATAATTGATATCTTGTCCAACCGCCAGGACAACAAGCACCGGCCGAACCGCCAGAAGAAATACCGCCACCATAACAAGTGGTTGCAAATTTACATATATTACATGAACCAGTAGAAACTACTGTTCCTCCAGCATTCCAACATTGTTGAGAAGTATGAGCACCATTACACATATCTATTTTATTCGCTGAACAAGAAGCAGTGGTTCCCTCCAATAATCCTATACATGTCCATGTCCAAGGACCGGAACCAGCAACAGCAGAAGCAGTTCCCGTTGAACAAAGATTGGCAGTCGGAGCAGAAACAAAAGATCCCCCATTTGAAGAACCGCAAACACCGTTTAAAGAATGTTGAGCCGTGCAAGTTGCAGACGTTCCAGTATACACTCCGGCACAAGTCCAGGAAGTAGACGCACCTTTAGCCGGGAAAGCGGGAGTGGTAGTAGTTCCAGTGGAACAAAAGGTATATGAACCATATGAAGTCGCAGCATCGGCAAAAGTTCTTTGAGCCGTTCCGCAAACAGCGTTAGCGGAATGATATGTAACACAAGAAGCAGATGTTCCGCCAAGGAGTCCGGTACAAGTCCAAGAAGTCGAAGCACCCTTAATCGGGAAAGCGGGAGTGGTGGTAGTTCCTAAAGCGCAGAAAGTGTCAGTTCCATATGAAGTCGCGGCGTCAGCGTAGGCAGTGGCGGTGGTTCGATTAGCCGTACCGCAGACGGCATTACCGGTGTGTTCGGCGATACAAGTATCAGTCGTTCCATTATTAATACCTAAACAAGACCAAGTGGTTGAAGCACCTTTAGCTGGGAAAGCGGGAGAAGCGGGAGAAGCAGTTCCGATAGTACAAATTGTGTCCGTGCCGTATGAAGTGGCGGCATCAGCATATCTCTTTTCCCTAGTTCCACAGACTGCATCCTGAGCACGGAAAGCAGAACAAGAAACTGTTACTCCAAGAAAATCTCCGATGCAAGACCAGGTTGTTGAAGTTCCCTGATTTGGAAAAATAGGATTAACCGGATTCGTTGTTCCTGTGGCACAAAAATTACTTGTAGGCCATTCGGTGATACTGGAAGTATACCCATTACTTGAAGTATTAGCGGCAACACCACAAGCACCGGGAACCGGAAGACTGGTTGCTACTGCATCAATATCACATTCATATTCAAAAGTTTTGCCACTTGAAAGAACAGTAGAAATAAAACAATTGGTTCCGTCTGACCTATATTTGTAATGAGCCGCTGGATTTGGATCTTTAGGAAAAGTTGATAAATATAATTTCAAAGAATTTTCTATATCGGAAGAACAAGTGCCTTCGATATCACATCCATCTTCATCAATCGGTTTCCCACTATAATGATCGGCCGAATAAGAAACAACTGCGTTAGCCAATAATGCAATATCTGCTTTTCTTTTAGCGTCTTTTCCTGAATTGATAGAATCATTTATCTGAACAAAAACAAAGCTGGCAAGAATAGCAACAATAAAAACGGTAACTATTGTTTCTATCAATGTAAATGCTTTTTGTTGAGACATGTTCTTAATTAAAAAATTATGAATATATTGTATCAAATAAAAAACAGGAATTAAAGCTCCTGTTCATTATTTTCAGTATTGGAAGATTCGTCAGAAACATAAACCTCTCTAGGTTTTGCTCCTTCTTGCGGACCGACAATCCCCCGCTCTTCTAAAATATCCATCAATCTGGCAGCTCGAGCATACCCCAATCCCAATCTTCTTTGCAGTAAAGAAGTGGAAGCTTTGCGAGATTGAATAACCGTTCTCTTTGCTTCTTCGTACATCGGGTCTTCTTTTGAATAAAATGAATCCATCTGAGCTTCCGGGGTTTCGGCGACTCTCGTTAATTCTCCCATTAATGAATTTTCTTCTTTTTCTGTTTCTGTTTCAATTAGTCCCGGTTCTACCGCTTCTTCTGTTTTTTCTTTAACTTCAGTATTGGAATCGGTTATCCAGCTAACAACTTTTTTAATTTCCAATTCAGAAATATACGGACTCTGGACTCTTTTCGGTTTTGAATATTCTTTAGACAATAACAATAAATCTCCTCGACCCAACAATTTTTCCGCACCCGAAGCATCAAGAATAGTTCTTGAATCAATTAAAGAACCGACCTTCAAGGCAATTCTGGAAGTAATATTAGCTTTAATCAAACCGGTGATAACTTCAACCGACGGTCTTTGGGTCGCTAAAATCAAATGTATTCCCGTGGCACGAGACATTTGAGCAAGTCTCACGACGTATGATTCAATTTCTTTTCCCTTGACACTCATTAAGTCAGCCAGCTCATCGATAATTAAAACAATGTATGGAAGTTTTGGTTCTTCTTTCTTTTCCATCTTTTCATTATATGAACCGATGTCTCGGCTATGTCCCGCCGCTAAAACGGTAAACCTTCTTTCCATTTCACCAACCAGCCATTTCAAAGCAACCAAGGTTTGAGTGGCATCATAAATGACCGGACATAATAAATGTTCTAGGTTGGAATAGACCGGGAATTCGACTCTTTTCGGGTCAACCAAAACCAATTTCATCTCTTCAGGACTGTTTCGGTATAATAAACTTAAAATAATGGAATTCAAACAAATAGTCTTACCGGAACCGGTTGTTCCACCGACTAACAAGTGAGGCATTTCTGCTAAGTCAGCAAACGATGGTATACCCTTTACATCCTTTCCCAAAGCCATTAAAAGGGGTGCGGCAGAGGCTTTAAACTCGTCAGTGTCTAATATTTCACGTAGACCAACAACAGCCCTCTTTTTGTTCCCTATTTCGATTCCAACTAATGACCTTCCGGGGATAGGAGCCTCGATACGAATAGTCGGACTGGCTAAAGCCAAGGCCAAATCATTCTGCAAAGTAGTGATCTTAGAAAGCTTAATTCCTTCAGCCGGTTTTAAAGTGTATTGAGTAACGGTTGGCCCGATATTGATTTCCGACATCTCCACCGGAATGCCGAAAGTCTGCAAAGTTCTTTTAATAACCGATGAGTTATAAGTGATGTCTCCCCCTTCCGGAGCACCTCCTTTTTTAGATAATAAATCAAGTGGCGGATATTTGTATTCTTTGTTTTCCTGCTTTTTCTGTTCGAATGTTTTTAAATTCTTGTCTTCCTTCTTTTCTACCGGAGGTTTTATCTCTTCCGGTTTCTTTTGAATAATTTTTTCTAAAACAGTCGGCAATTTTTTTTCTTTCTTAATTTCAACCTTAACTTCTTCATCTTCTTCGTCTTCGTATTCTTCAATCGCCCTTCTAAACGGCTGAACGATAATCCACAAAGAAACGATTAAAGCAATGATGAATAAAGCAAAAGTTACAATATAATCAAATCCTTTTAATAACGGCCAGGAAATTGCATAACCGATCCATCCCCCGTTTCCAGCATAATCCCAAACAAATTCATTAACTATTTCGACGTTATTTTTTAATTCCAATAAACTAAAAATTCCGCTCAAACTTAAAATAAGCAGAATAGTAGAAACAATCAAAGAATTTTTATTATCCTTGAAAGAATCGTTGCCTTTCAGTAAAACTATTCCGTAAATAGCGGAAATAATCGGAATAATGTAAATCACATTTCCGATTAAAGTATCAAAGATATTTTTTAGAGAGTTTCCAATCGCTCCGGCTTTACCCGAAAAAGAAAATAAAAAAACAACGGCGAGAAGAAATGCTAAAGATGAGAATAAGTATCTTTTAGTTTTGTCTGGTAGGGAAAAATGAAATCTTGATTCGACTTCTCTTTCTCTTTCAATTCTTTTTTTAGAATTATTTGCTTTCTTTCGAGTGCTTCCCTTTTTCTTTTTCATGGTATGAGAAAAGTATTATTACTTATCCTCTTTATTATACCTTAAACCGGTTCCAATTGGAACAAGCTTACCAATAATGACGTTTTCTTTTAGTCCTTTTAATTTATCTTCTTCTCCTCTTAAAGATGCTTCGATCAAAACTCTTGAAGTTTCTTGGAAGGAAGCGGCTGATAAGAAGCTGTCTGTATTCAATGCAACTTTTGAAATTCCCAAAAGTAAATCATCGGCCTTAATCGGCTTCTTGCCTTCTTTTTCCAAAACTTCATTTTCCTCAAGCATTCTAGCTTTGGAAATAATTTCATCGGAACTGAAACGACTATCTCCGGAATCTTTAATCTTCACTCGGGAGAACATTTGTCTCACGATTAATTCAACGTGTTTGTCGTTAATCGAAACACCTTGAGAAACATATACTTTCTGAATTTCTTTAATGATGTAATCTTGGACAACTTTCATTCCTTGAAGTTTTAATAATTTCTTCAAGTCAAGAGAACCGGCACACAAAGCATCTCCCTTTTTAACTTCATCTCCAACTTTTACCAATATTTCAATATTGGGAGAAATTCTGTATTCCATTTCTTCTTCTTCTTTCTTTTTCTCGTCTTTCAAAACTGAAACTTTAATAACTCCCTTCTTGTCGTCAATCTCAACAACTTTTCCATCCTTGGTAACCATTTCTGCTTCTCCTTTGGGAGGTCTCTTTTCGAAAATTTCTTCAATTCTCGGTAAACCACGAGTAATATCCGCTTCTCCGGCCACACCTCCAGTATGGAAGGTTCTCATAGTTAATTGAGTTCCCGGTTCACCAATTGCTTGAGCCGCAACGACTCCCACTGCTTCACCCATCTTAATCAATCCTTTCCATCCTAAATCAAGTCCGTAACATTTCTGACAAATTCCGCGGGTGCATTTGCAAGATAAAGGAGATCTGACTTTCAAACTCTCGATATTCTTCATTTCTTTAATCTTTTGAGCAGTTTTCAAATCAATTGCCTGTCCTGATTTAAGAATAACTTCTTTTGTTTCAGGGTCTTCAACTTTTTCCAAAGAAATTCTACCGAATATTTTCTGAACAAAATCTTGGTTAATTTCATTGGCATCTTTCTTATAGGCCGTTATTCCCTCTTTGTCTCCGCAATCTTCAGTATTAACAATCATATCGTGAGCGACATCAACCAATCTTCTGGTTAAGTATCCTGAAGTTGAAGTTCTTAAAGCAGTATCGGCAGTACCTTTTCTGGCACCGTGAGTAGAGATAAAGTATTCCAAAACATCAAAACCTTCTTTGAAAGAATTCTTAATCGCCAACTCAATAATCTTTCCAGCCGGGTTAGCAACCAAACCTTTCATACCAGCCATCTGTACCGGTTGAGACCAAGAACCTCTAGAACCAGAATCAACGATATTGAATACCGGGCTATTTGAAGAAATAGCCTTGGGAACCAATTTCTCAATTTCGTTCTTTACCTTTTTCCAAATTTCAATAACTTGGCTTGATTTCTCGTCTCTCGATAACAAACCTTTTTCGTAATACTTCTCAACTTCTTTGATTTTCTTTTCCGCTTCGGCAATCAAAGCTGGTTTTTCTAATGGAACCGTTAAGTCATCCATTCCCCAAGTGATACCGGAACGAGTAGCAAACTTAAATCCTAAAGCTTTAATCTTATCCAAAGTCTTTACCGCCTCGATTCCATAGATATCAATAATCTTGTTAATCATTTTCTTCATCGTCTTTGAATCCATCATATCGTTCTGATATTCAAAACCTTCCGGCAAAACATCGTTAAAAATAATTCTGCCAACGCTGGTTTCGACAAATTCCTCGTTCATTCTAACTTTGACCAAAGCTCGTAAGTCAATCATCTTTAGATTGTAAGCAATTAAAGCATCATCTTTACCACTAAAGAATTTACCCTCGCCTGAAAGTCCAGGAACAATTTTGGTTAAATAATAGCAACCTAAAATCATATCCTTGGTCGGAATCATAATCGGGTCTCCGGTTGAAGGCTTTAACAAGTTAACACTGGAAAGCATTCTTTCTCTGGCTTCCTGTTGAGCTTCATCAGATAAAGGAACGTGAATAGCCATTTGGTCTCCATCAAAGTCAGCATTAAAAGCAGTACAAACTAAAGGATGCAATCTAATTGCTTCTCCTTCAATTAAAATCGGACGGAAAGCCTGAACACCAAGTCTGTGTAAAGTTGGGGCTCTATTTAATAGAACTAATTTTTCTTTAACCACCTCTTCCAAAGAAGCCCACACCTCATCGGTTTCTTCTTCAATTAATCTTGAAGCACCTCTGACGTTAAAGGCCAATTCTTTTTCCAAAATCTTTTTAATTACAAAAGGTTTGAATAATTCCAAAGCCATCTTCTTCGGCACACCACATTGATCAAGATTCAAATTGGCACCGACAACGATTACGCTTCGGCCTGAATAGTCAACTCTTTTTCCCAATAAGTTCTGTCTGAATCTTCCCTGCTTTCCTTGCAACATGTCAGCCAAACTCTTCAATAATCTTCTGCCTCCAGTTGAAGCTTGAGTTGTGGTACTCTTACGCATCTTGTTGTCAATCAAAGCATCAACTGCTTCTTGAAGCATTCTTTTTTCGTTTCTGACGATAACATCGGGAGCATTAATCTCCAACAAATATTTTAATCTGTTGTTTCTATTAATTACTCTTCGATATAAATCGTTCAAATCAGAAGAAGCATATCTTCCTCCGTCTAATTGTACCATCGGTCTTAAGTCTGGGGGCAATACCGGAAGAACATCGATAAACATCCACTCAGGTCTTACTCCGGAATACTTCATATCCTTAAACATTTTCAACCTTCTTAAGATGATTTTCTTTTCTTCGGTTGATTTCTTTTCTTCAACCAATTGTTTAACCCTCTCAATTGATTTATCAATATCAACTTTCATGAAAAGCTCTTTCAATGTTTCCGCTCCTGTTCCCGCTTCAAATATTTCACCGTATTTCAAAGATAAGCGGTGGTAATCAAGCTCGGTTAAAACCTCTAGGTTTTTAATTGAAGCAACTTCTTGTTTAGCCTTGTCTTTAGCTTTTTTCAATTCTTCCAAAGCTAAAATTTGCTGCTTTTCATTTTCAGTATTTTTCTTAATCTCTTTGCTTTTTACTTTGAATTCTTCTTCAATATCAGCAAAAACACCTTCTTTCAAATTTTCATCAACCTTGGTGATAACATAGGAAACAAAGTAAACAACTTCTTCAACCTTGTGAAGCGGAATACCTAAAACCATTCCTATTCTTGAAGGAACTCCTTTTAAAAACCAAATATGTGAAACAGGAGTAGCCAATTTAATATGACCCATCCTCTCTCTTCTCACTGACGATTTAGTAACTTCGACTCCGCAGCGGTCACAGATAATTCCCTTATACCTCACCCTTTTGTATTTACCGCAATAACATTCGTAATCTTTAGTCGGTCCAAAAATCTTCTCACAGAACAAGCCATCCTTTTCCGGTCTTTGTGTTCGGTAGTTGATAGTTTCCGGCTTAGTCACCTCTCCATGAGACCAATTTAATATCTCTTGAGGAGAAGCCAACTTTATTTTGATTGATTCTAAATTAGAGACAAACATATTTTTGTATTTTTAATTTAGTCTTCTTCCTCAGTCTTTCCCTTAATAATTGGGTTCAAGGAAAGGGCTTTAAACTCTGCTAATAATAGATTGAACGATGCGGGGATGTTTGGATTCTTGATTTTCTCCCCCTTTAATATTGACTCGTAGGTGGCGGCACGACCGGCAACGTCATCTGATTTGATAGTCAACATTTCTTGTAAGGCATAAGCGGCACCGTATCCTTCAAGAGCCCATACTTCCATCTCACCGAATCTTTGTCCTCCGAACTGTGCTTTACCTCCCAACGGCTGTTGAGTGATAAGCGAGTATGGTCCGATTGAACGCATGTGGATTTTATCTTCAACCATGTGCGCCAATTTAATCATATAAATATATCCGACGGTAATCTTCTCCGGGAAGAATTCTCCGGTTTCAGGATCAACCAATCTTAATTTTCCATCGGGTGTATATCCGGCTTCTTTTAATTCAGCCTTAATATCGGATTCAGTCGCACCTGATAATGATGGAGTCTCGGCCAAATATCCTAATTTCTTAACGGCTAATCCGAAGTGAGTTTCCAAGATTTGTCCCAGGTTCATTCTCGAAGCAACCGATAACGGGTTCAAAATAATATCAACTGGAGTTCCGTCTTCTAAGAACGGCATTTCTTCAGCAGGAAGAATCTTGGCGATAATACCTTTGTTTCCGTGTCTTCCAGCTAACTTATCTCCCACTTGAATCTTTCTTACCTCGGAAATTCTTACCCTGATTCTTTTAATGACTCCCGGCTCAAGAGCATAACCTTCGCTGCGGTCAAAAACCTTAACGTTGGTTACTCTTCCCCTCTTACCGTGTTCCAATCTTAATGACGTATCTTTAACTTCCTTGGCTTTCTCTCCGAAAATTGCTCTCAATAATCTTTCTTCGGCTGACAAATCGGCTTCTCCTTTAGGAGAAATCTTTCCGACTAAAATATCATTCGGTCCGACTTCGGCTCCGATTCTGACAACTCCGTCTTCATCCAAATCTTTCAATCTGTCTTCTCCAACATTAGGAATATCGGAAGTAGTCAACTCAGGTCCAAGTTTAGTTTCTCTGACATCGCAGAAAAAATCTTCAATATGAACAGAAGTAAAAACATCTTCTTTTACCAATCTATCTGACAAAACAATCGCATCCTCAAATGTGTTTCCTCTCCAAGAAATAAATGAAACTAGTAGGTTTCTTCCTAAAGCTAATCTTTCTTTATTAATCGAACCTCCTTCAATCAAAACATCTCCCTTCTTAACAATATCTCCTTTATTAATTACCGGAGTTTGGTGGAAGCATGAATATTGGTTGGTTCGATCAAAAATTCTAACCGGATATGTTCTGGTTTTGCCCGAAGTTGTTCCCTTGACCTCAACAACTGTTGCGTCAACTTTAACAACCTTTCCTGCTTCTTCGGCGACAATTAATTGACCTGAATCTCTGGCCGCGATAGCTTCTAATCCTGTTCCAATTAAAGGAGCCTCAGGATTTACCAAAGGAACGGCTTGTCTTTGCATGTTCGAACCCATCTGAGCACGGTTTGCATCATCGTTCTGCAAGAACGGAATTAAACCGGTAGCCATAGAAATAAATTGCTGAGGAGAAACATCAACGTAATCAATCTTCTCTTTTTCAATTTCTCCGGTCTCTCCTTTGATTCTGGCTTCAACTCTGTCTTTTACGATATTTCCCTTCTCATCCAAAATCACACTGGCTGACGCAATATTATATCTCTCTTCCTCGTTGGCATCCATGTAGTAAACTTCATCGGTAATTCTTTCGTTTATAACCTTGTAATAAGGAGTGTCTAAGAAACCGTATGGATTTAATCTGGCGTATAGAGATAAGTGAGTAACCAAACCTACGTTCGGACCTTCCGGAGTCTGAATCGGACAAATTCTGCCGTAGTGAGAAGGTTGTACGTCTCTGACATCAAAGCCGGCTCTTTCCCTAGTCAAACCTCCAGGACCAGTCGCGGTTAATCTTCTCTTGTGTTCCAATTCTGAAAGAGGATTAGTGTTATCCATGAATTGAGAGAATTGACTGGCGGTAAAGAACTGAGTTACCTGAGCTGAGAATGGTCTGGGATTAATTAATTGTGTCGGTGATAAGTTTTCAAAATCTAAAGTCGACATTCTGTCTTTAATGATTCTGCTCATTCTGGAAATACCGACTCTTAATTTATTAGATAATAATTCAGAGATAGTTCTCACTCTTCTGTTCCCCAAGTGATCAATCATATCAGCAACAGCTGTTTCATCGTTGTTCATTCTGATAATCTCTTTCATTACCGCCACCAAATCATTAACTGACAAAACCCTGTCTTCTTTAGTGATTTCTCGGTCTTTCTTTGGTTTTAATTCTGGCATTCTTGACCACATCTTCCATCTTCCTACTTTTGATAGGTCATATCTTTCAAAATTAAAGAACATGTTGAAAATCAATTCTCTGGCGGCATCCGGATTTACCATTTCTCCGCTTCTTAGTCTCTGATATATCTCCAATAATGCTTCTTCTTGATTGTGGGCTGGGTCTTTCTTTAATGTTTCTTCGATAAAAGCTGTTTCTCCATTGTCAAAACCGACGAACATACCCTTAATGTCGTCATCGTTAAATCCGCCCAAAGCTTTTAATATGGTTGTGGCCGGAACTTTTCTCTTTCGGTCTATCTTGACCGATAAAACTCCGGTGGCTTCAGTTTCAAATTCAAGCCAGCTTCCACGATTAGGAATGATTTTAGCGGCAAAGCATCTAATTCCTTTATTGATATTCAAAGGGAAGAAAACTCCCGGAGAACGAATCAATTGAGAAATAACAACTCTCTCAACTCCGTTAAGGATGAAAGTTCCTTTTTCGGTTAATAACGGAAAATTACCAAAAAAGATTTCCTGTTCTTGACTTCTCTTAGTTTTTAGGTTGTTTAATTTAACAACAACTCTTAAGGGAGCAACATATGAGTCATTATTTTCTCTGGCGTCAAAACCTGATAGATAATTAGGCTTACCTAACTTGTAATCTATAAAATGTAGTTCGTATTCTTTACCAGTGTAATCTTTAATGGGAGACACCTCAGCGAAAAGGTCTTTCAACTCCTCTTCCCAAAATTGTCTACCGCTCTCCTGCTGCATAAAAATTAAGCTGGGCAAAGGATAGGATATTTTACTTTTAGCAAAGCTTTTGGTTTTGATTTTCATAATTTTAATTATGTGTGCTTAACTTAAAGACTAAAAATTTCGGCATTAAAACAAAAAAATACCCCAATTGATTATTTTTTGGTAGGGTTAAAAGAAAACAATTAATTACTGAAAAATGTGTGATGAAATCAAAATACCTAGTAATTATTTTGCAAATTAAATATATCCTATCACAAATGAAATAATTGTCAATAGATACGATTCTTTTTACCTCTCTGCCCCTCTCCCTCAAGACTCATTAACCTTCATATTCTGTAAAATCCCCAAAGCAATAAAAGTGAATAATAGGTTACTGCCTCCATAACTAACCATCGGTAAAGGAATTCCAATTACCGGCAAAAAACCGATATTCATTCCAATATTAATGACCATTTGGACAAAAATAGACAAAGCCAAGCCGGTAGCAAACAACCTAGTAAAATTAGAACGGGCATCAAGAGCAATCTTTAATATTCTCCAGTATAATAACCCGAAAAGAGCAAAAATAGCTGATGTTCCCAAAAGACCCAATTCCTCTCCGATTGCAGAAAAAATAAAATCGGTTTGCGGTTCGGGCAAGAATCCGTATTGGGTTTGCGACCCATTACCTATTCCCTTTCCCAATAATCCTCCCGAGCCAATACTTATCTTCGCTTGATTCTGATTCCATCCTCCTCCAAGCGGATCATCTTGGGGAGCAATAAAATTAAAAACTCTTTGCCGCTGATAATCTTTAAGCATGAAAGACCATGTCCCGGCAAAGACCAGGGCAAAAGCCAGACAAATTAAAAGAAAATCTCTCACTCTTATTCCCGAAACTAAAAGTATTCCTATCCAAATGGAAATAATTATCATTACTGAACCGAATTCCGGATGTAAAAATATTAAAACCGAAGGAATAAAAGCATAGATACCCGATAAAACAATATGTCTGATTCTATATAATTCAACGTGCCTTTTGCTAAAATACTTGGCCAGTATCAAAATTAAGACAATCTTGGTCGGCTCAATCGGGTCAAAAGAAAATATTCCTATTTTATACCATGATTTAATTCCTCTAATTTCTGGAGCAAAAAAGAACACACCGATTAAAGCTATAATGCACAAAAAATACAAAGTAAGGATGATTGAAGAATTTTCTCTTATCGTTCGGTTATCAACAAAACTAACTAAAAACATACAAAACAAGCTAAAAACAAAAAAACCGATTTGTTTGTATAAATTAGAAAAATCTCCTGATGACGAAGAACTATAAATTGAAACCATTCCTATTACCGCCAACAAAGAGCTGACGATAATTAGTGTCCAATCCATTCTTTTAATGTGATTTAAAAAAAACATATCAGCTTATCATTTTTAAAAACTCTTCTTCTTTTAATACTTTAATTCCTAAAGCTTTCGCTTTTTCATATTTTGAGCCCGGATTTTCTCCCGAAATCAAATAATCAATATTCTTAGAAACCGCATCGGAAACTTCTCCACCCAAGGAAACTATTTTTTCTTTGGCAATATCACGGCTCATTTTTTCCAAAGTTCCAGTGATAACAAATTTTTTGCCTAATAACTTACCGCTTCTTTTTTCGATAAAATACCTCACTCCCCTCTCTTTTAATCTTTTCAAAAATTCCTTATTTTCTTTTAAAGAAAACCAATCATGAATCGACTGAGAGACCGTTGGTCCGATATCAGAAATGTTTTCTAGATTTTCAATCGAAGCATCAGCTATCTCTTCAATAGATTTAAAATTAAGCGCTAAATCAAAAGATGTTTTTAGTCCCACATTCCTTATTCCTAAAGAATATATGAAACGAGAGAAAGAAACTTCTTTCTTGTTTTGAATGTTTAAAACTATTTTCTTGGCTGATTTGTCCGCAAACCTTTCTAAGGGAAGAATGTCTCCTTCTTTCAATTCAAATAAATCTGCTGGGTCGGATAATAATCCTTCTTCGATAAACTTCTCAATTATCTTCGGCCCCAAGCCATCAATACTGAAGGCGGAACGGGAAACAAAATGTTTGAACCAGCCAATCTTTCTGCTGAAACAATTAGAGTTGGGACACCTCCAGACGATTTCATTCTCGGGCTTAACCAATTTTGTTTCACAAGACGGACAATCTACGGGCATTTTAAAATTCTTTTCCTTGCCGGTTCTTAATTCTGGAAAAACTTTAATTACCTCAGGAATAACATCTCCGGCTCTACCGACAACAACCGTATCTCCAATTTTCAATCCCAGCCTTTCTATCTCCTGATCATTATGCAATGTTGCTCTACTAATAACAACTCCGTTAATTTCAACCGGTTTTAAAATTGCCACCGGCGTCATTGCTCCCGTTCTTCCGACTTGAATTTTAATATCTTCAACGATTGTCGTTGATTGTTTTAAAGGAAACTTCAAAGCAATTGCTCCGCGAGGAGCTTTACCGGCTACTCCCAATTTATCAAAAACTTCATTGCTGTTTATTGATATAACAAGACCATCAATTTCATATGGAAGTTTTTCTCTATTCTTCTGCCAATAAGCATAAAAATCAAAAACCTCATCCATGTTCTTGCAAAGCTTATTGTATTTATTGTTTGTTTTAAATCCTAAAACTTTTAATATTCTATGTTCTTCGTCATGAGTTTTTTGCCCAAAATCGGTTACCAAATCATAAACATCGGCATCGAGATTTCTTTCGGAAGTAATTTTTGAATCAAGTTGACGCAAAGAGCCGGCGGCTAAATTTCTCGGATTAGCATAAAAGGGCAAATCCATCTTCCCTCTTTCCTTGTTAGTTTTTTCAAATTCTTTTTTCGTTATTATCGCCTCTCCTCTAACCACAATATTATTGAATTGTCTAAACGGTAATCCTTCTTTTTTTAAATCAGCAATAATATCTTTTTCTTCTCTTAATTTTAACGGAATCGCTTCAATTGTTTTAATATTTTGAGTAACATCCTCTCCTATTCTTCCATCACCTCTCGTTGCTCCGGTTTTTAATATTCCTTTGTCATAAATTAATTCTATCGCCAATCCATCAAGCTTGGGCTCACAATAATATTTAATCTTTTCTCCTTGAAGAAGTTTTTTATTCCTGTTTTCCCAATTATCCATATCTTCTCTTGAGAAGGCATCATTTAGTGAGCGCATCATTTCCTGATGCTCAACTTTTTTAAAAGCATCGATAGGTCTGCCTCCCACTCTCTGGGTCGGAGAATCGGGTGTTACAAATTCAGGAAAATTTTGCTCTAAATCAAAAAGTTCCTTTTTCAAGGAATCTAAAGCTGATTCCGATATCTCTTCTTTATTTAAAACGTGATAAAGATAACGGTGGTGATTAATTAAATTCTTCAGCTTTTCTATTCTCTTTTGGACTTCGTTTTTATTCATTTTAATAAGAAGCTTCTATTTTCCTATTAGTTGTCTTATATGTTCCCATTGATTCAATGGTAGTTCCTGCTTCCATACAACTCGCTCCCGTATAAGTAATGGTAACACTATAGGTATAATCTGTCCCTAGAGTTCCCGTAACTGGTGTCGCACAACTACCAAGAATTCTAATATTATATAATGTCTTTTCTATTCCTGTATCGGCAGCATGGAAAGCTTTGACGGCATTATCTAAATTTTCCACTATTTTTGCTCCCCCGACAATAATACTGGATAATCCCAAAGAAACGGCTAAAAGAATCGCCAGTATTATTACCGTTATATATACCGATATTCCTTTTTGATTTTCGTTTATCATATTAAATATCTAATTTTCTTTGAGAAATTGTTGTTTCAACAATCACCACCGGCGCATTGGTTGATGAAGAAAGCGATTTCATTTTAATCATCACGGTAACTTTTGGCTGGATATTATCCCCGAGAACATCACCAGTAACATAAAACTCCAAGCGGTCGATACTCACTGCTGAAGAAGTAATAGGCAAAGCGGTTCCAACAGGAAGACTTTCATCTGTTGACCTTCTCTCTTTCACCGCATTACCTTCAATTAAAAACTGAACACATTTATAAGAATCATCTTTGATATCATATGTTAAGAAAGCTATAGAAACAGGGCTGGTTCCCACGCGGAAGTTTTCTCCCGCTGCCCCAGAACAGGTTCCCGTCATATCTTTCTCCGCCATTCTGATTGCTTTCGACATGTATTCCAAAGTATAACTCGATTGATTCATTAATTCTTGATTCTGCAAAATTCTTTTCTGACTATTTAAAACTGAAACAAAAATATTTACCAAGATAACGGAAACAAAACCAAAAATAAGAAGCGCAACTAATGTTTCAACTAAAGTAAAACCTTTTGTTTTTTGATTATTGTTTATCATCTCCAATTAAATATATTTTCTTTTACCACCATGGTATTGTTTCCCCAATATACCGTAACCGTAATATCTATTTCGTCGGCGGTCGGCTGGGTGATCTGTATCTTTCTTGTGAAAGAAGTCACGATATCTCCCGAAAGAGGAGCATCAATTTGTCTATAAAATCCTGATGCCCCGGTAACTTCATCAATAACTAATTTATTCCCTGTCCAGGCTCTCAATCCAAAAGGTCCACCCTCACAACCACTGCCCAGACACATACTAAGATTATTATCCCAAGCTAATCCCTGAATCCAGTTGGTATCTCTGATATTTTTAATAAACTCTATTCCCTCCTGACAGAGATAGGAAGCAATAAAACTTTCTCTTTCGAATTGAGTATTCCTAGTATATTTAAAAACCGCTTGATAAATAGGCAAAACCGCTATCGTTATAATCATGATAGAGATAAGCATTTCCAATAAGGTAAAACCTTTTTCTTTTTTGAAAGCGTTATTCATTTGATTATTTGGTAAGTTGAACCATACCCGCATTATTAATTGTTATCGTCCTTGTTATACTGGTATCCTTTTCCACACAAAGAACAATCGCGGCTGTGTGTCCGGAAGAGATGCCACCAATATATGTTAAAGGATTGGGAGGCTCGAAAGAAATACTGCGGGAAGCGATAGTTACCCCGTCCGATAAAATATCGCAAATCTTAACTCCGGTTTCAAGATAGATTGTTTCTTTCACCGCATCTGTTCCGCTTTGCCAGTATCTAACCGCAACATTACAATCAGCATCTTTTTCTTCGTAAATAATATATTTGTATTGATTGGCCACAGCTGATGGTTCTGTTGTTTTATCAAAAAACAGTCCGTAGCCGCAAGTAGTGGCGCTCCCGACCAGCCCCGAAACTGACATTTCCTGTCCCCTCCTTACATCTTGAGCCAATTTTTGAGACGATCTTTCTAGGGCAAAAATTTCATTGTTTTTTCCGTAGTTCGAAAAAACAGCAATACTCATTAAAAATACAATCGAAATTATGACCAGCAATTCAATTAAAGTAAAACCTTTAGTATTTTTCATAATTATATCGTTAACGAAAGATACCAACTGACTATATTACTGCCGAAGAAAAAACTGATAATTGTTCCTGCCACGAGAAACGGCGCAAAAGGAACTTCCGACTTTAATCCTTTTTTCTTTAATAATATCATCACTGAACCTATTATAGCACCCAAAAGAAAACCTAAAAAGAGCGCAACAATAGTATTGGGAAAACCTAAAAGAAGTCCGATTAATAAAGCCAACTTTACATCTCCGAATCCCATCGCTGTTCCTTTTGAAAAAAACCAGATTAAAAAGAAAAATAATGATGCTCCGAGGGATGAAAAAATTGATAAAATCATCTCGTGACTGCTAATTGTTCCTGTAAAAAAAGAATACAATAACCAAGCAATCGATAAGAAGATGGCGGGATAAATAACTTCATCAGGAATAATGAAATACTTTAAATCAAAAACAAAAATAACTATCAAAAAAGAAATAATAGTCAGCCAAAAAAATAATCCTAAAGAGATTATTGAACCCAAATAAATAAATACGGAAGAAAACAGAGTAGCAGTTATTAATTCAATTAAAGGATATTGAAAAGAAATCGTTCCCTTGCAATACCTACACTTCCCTCTTAAAAAAATATAACTTAGAACCGGGAACAAGTCCCAAAATCCTAAACTGTGACGGCAATGAGGACAATATGATTTTCCAGAAACAAAACTTTCTCCTTTATATAGTCTCCAAATAACACAATTTAAAAAACTGCCAATTATTAATCCGAATATAAAGATTAGAATTAACCACATCATAAGTAAATATTACCATAATTAAGTAAAAGAAAACACCCCTGAAAGGGGTGCTAATTTCTTGTTTATTAGTTACAGGACGGTGTTGCGTCGCAAGTTCCGGCAGGAGCACCAGCATAACCCGAAGAATCAACACACCAAGTTGTTCCTCCTGGCAAAATTTTTGAAAGACAGTAAGCGGTTGAAGTTATATATATTGCCAACGTACTGCCACCCTGTGATTCGATATCAGCACATAGGGCAGCTCCGTCGGTGCCAGTAGTAATAATAGAGGTGTCTACCGAAGTACAACTAGCTTGACCTACAGGACTACCATAAGAATTGTTGTTATTTAATTTGTAAATCTCCGCTGTTGATCTGAATTGATCCATCGCTGATTTAATTCTAGCATCTTTCGCAGCATTCTGAGCACCACTCATGGAAACGATAATAAGGCCGGATAAAATACCAATAATGGCGATAACGACCAATAGCTCAATTAAAGTAAAACCTTTTGTTTTTTGCATATTTTTTAAAATAGTTAGTATACGACCTTTTATCTTTTTTTATTATATTCTAATTTTATTAGATAATACCCTTATTGTCAACAATTCTATTGTTGAACGGTTGTACTGATTTGATAAATCGGCAACAAAACAGCCGCGACTAAAAATCCAACCATTAATGCCAAACCGATAATTAGTATCGGCTCAATAATACTGGACAATGAATCAACGAAAATATCTGTTTCTCTTTTATAGAACCTCACCACATTAACTAAAGAAGAATCTAGTTTACCGGTTTTTTCTCCAACCGATACCATTTGCACAAAAAGAGGAGAAATAACCTCGGTCTGTTGGGCTAAAACAGCACTCACACTCTCACCCTTAACGACCCTGTCTTTAGTTTTATTAATTGCATCTCTGTATACATTATTCCCTACTAAATCTGCTACCACCTCTAAGGCTTCATTAATGGTAATACCGGCAGAGATAAGGGTAGAAAAGTTCTCGGCAAAACGAGTCAGATAAAGATTCTTTAAGAACGGTCCGAAAATAGGAATTTTTAAGGAAATCCTGTCAAAAATATCTCTTCCTTGTTTTGTTTTCGGATAATAAATAAAGAATCCAGCCGCTCCCAACAACATCGCTATAACTAAATACCAATAATTAACAAAGAAATCGGAAATAGTAATAATCATTTTTGTCGCGATAGGAAGTTCCTGTCCCGACTCAACTAAAACCTTTACCAATCCGGGAATAACAAAAATCATTAAAACGATAAAAATTAAAACGAAGATGATCATAATAACCATCGGGTACATGGCTGCTCCCATCATTTTAGAACGAATAGCATATTCACTTTCTAAATGGTCGGCTACTTTATCCAAAATAGAAGGAAGGTTTCCGGAAACTTCTCCCGACTTAACCATGTTGATATAAAAGACGGAGAAGATTTCAGGATATTTTCCAAGAGCTTTCGACATCTGATTACCGCTTCTTACATCTTTAGCAATGCTGTATATTTTCTCTTTAAAATCTTGATTTTTAGTTTGGTCACCCAAGGCATCGATCGCTTCGGCCGGAGGAACATTTGAATCAATCATGATTGCCAGCTGCCTTGAAAACATCGCAACGTCTTTCATTGAAACTTGAGAAAGAAACTTAATACTAATTTTTTTATTTAAAACGTCTTTTTTCTCCGCTTCGTCCTCTTCATTAATTTCGATAGGAAAAAGACCGTTAGTATTTAAAACTTCTAAAGCCGCTTCTTTTGAAGAAGCCTCTATCACGCCCGACTTGGCAACCCCTTGCATATCTTTTGCTTGATAAAGATATTTCATATTAATTTCCTTAATTCTCTAGGATTATTAGAAAACTTAGAAGCATTCTCAAGAGTTACTAATCCTTTTCTGACTAATTCAGACAATGACCGGTTCAAGGAAACCATTCCCGACTCAGAAGATGTTTCTATTACTAAAGGTATTTCGTATATCTTATTGTCTCTTATCAAATTAGAAATAGCGGAAGTGTTGAGCATTATCTCGCAAGCCGGAACTACTTTTCCGTCAGTTGAAGGAACTAATCTTTGTGAAATTATTCCAATCAAAGAACTTGCCAACTGAGCTCTGATTTGAGACTGTTGATCTCCGTTAAAGTTGTCGACGATTCTGTGAATAGTTTGCGCCGCCGAATTGGTGTGCAAAGTTGCAAAAACCAAATGTCCAGTTTCTGCTGCCGTAATGGCTGTTGCCATTGTTTCAGGATCTCTCATCTCCCCCACCATGATAACATCGGGGTCTTCTCTGAATGTTGATTTTAATGCTTGAGCAAAAGATAAAGTATCAAGATGTAATTCTCTTTGATTGATCATCGACTTATCATCTTTAAAAATATACTCAATCGGGTCTTCAATGGTTATAATGTGGCTAGCTCGAGTATGATTTATCTCATCAACCATTGCCGCTAAGGTCGTGCTCTTTCCGTGACTTGACGGTCCGACAACCAAAACAAATCCTTGGGCATATTCACAAAACTGATGAAGTCTGACCGGCAACCTTAACTCTTCCATAGTCCTTATTTTTTCCGGAACCAATCTTAAAGCTGCACTAACTGTTCCTACTTGATAAAAAACATTAACCCTGAATCTGGCTCTTCCTTCAAAATCGTATGAAAAATCTATTTCTTTATTTTTTTTAAAGTTTTCTATCTGTTCATCACTCATTAGGGCAAAAGAAATTCCCTCTGCCTCTGCAGCCGTCAAAGCCTCTCCTTTTAAATGAATTAACTCTCTGTTTATTCTTAATATGGGAGAATGACCTTCCGAAATGTGAAGGTCTGAAGCACTATTCTTTATGGTCGCCTCTAAAAGCTGTTTAAGAAATGTTTGGTATTCCATTTTAAATTTGTTCTATTTCCAATTGCTGTTGTTCTTCGGTTATTCTGAATACTTCTTCAACAGAAATCAATCCTTGAAGCGCTTTAATCATTGCATCCTGTCTCATTGTTATCATTCCTTGTTTCTTGGCTTCTACGGCAATATTAGTTTCCGACGGGTCTTCAATAATCGCTTTTTCTAATTCAGGTGTCATTCTTAATACTTCAAAAATACCGACTCTTCCCTTTTCTCCTTTATTGCCACATTTAGCACATCCTTTTGGTTTATAAACATAAATCGGATTAGGAACAGTGAAATAACTTTTAGCCGTTTCCGGTAATTGAGTCATTTCTTTCATTATCATTTTTTCTACCTCCTTATTCGGCCTTACTTTCTCTTTGCAATAAGGACATAAACGATGACCTAATCTTTGACCGATAACAACGTTTACGGTTGCCGGTAAAAGGAAGGGCTTAATTTTCATATCAATCAATCTAGGAATTGCTCCGATAGCATTATTGGTGTGCAAGGTAGATAAAACAATATGACCGGTTAAGGCAGCATGAGTAACTAAAGAAGCTGATTCTTCATCTCTGATTTCACCAACCATAATAATATCCGGGTCTTGCCTGACTACTGATCTTAATCCCTGGCTAAAATCGTATCCGATATCCGGTCTGATTTGTGACTGATTAACTCCTTTAACGAAATACTCGATCGGGTCTTCAAGGGTAACCACATTAACATCCGGTTTGTTTAATTCTTGAAGAATAGAATACAAAGTGGTTGTTTTACCAGAACCGGTCGGACCAGTTGAAAGTATCAATCCAAAGGGTTTAAGAATTGCTTCCTTTAGTGCTCTTAAATTATATCCCAACAATCCTATCTCTTCGTAACTTCTCAATCCTTCAGTAGCATCAAGAACCCTGATTACAACTTTTTCTCCCAATTTAGTCGGGAAAGTTGAAACTCTGAAATCAATATCTTTGGTGTCTATTTTAGCTGAAAATCTTCCGTCTTGAGGAATTCTTGTTTCATCAATTCTTAAATTAGAAACGATTTTAATTCTAGCGACGATTGAAGGATGAGTGTGAATCGGCAAAAACAGAGATGAATACAAACTTCCATCCATTCTAAAACGTATTCTCAATTGATTTTCTTCCGGTTCAATATGAATATCAGAAGCGTTGCCGTCAACGGCGTGTCTTAAGATAACCGCCACCATTTTAATAATCGGAGCCTCTTCAGAAAGTCTTTCCGCTTTTGGTTTAGCGTCAGTTGCATAAAGCTCAACACCTCCTCCCTCTTCTTCTCCCAATTCTGTTTCTAGGGCGCTCAAAGCCTTACCCACCTCTTCCCTGACGTTCCTGTATTGCTTTAAAAAGGCATCAAAAGAATTGGCACTGATAAGATATGTTTTGTAAGTTATTTTATTTTGTCTGGCTAGAAAGTTTAAAGCTTCTTTGGCTTTGATATCATCAGGATTTACAACTCCAACTTCTAAAACATTTCCCTGAAGAGTCAAAGGAACTACTTTATAAAATCGGGCTGATTCTTCGGGAATCATTGCCAAAACATTATTGGAAACTTCCAAAACCTCGGCGTTCTCAAAAAAAGGCATATTAAATATTTCTGCCTTAATCTTATTAAGATCGCTTTCTTTGAGCAACTTTTTGGAAACGATGAATTCTTCTTCGCTTCCCTTGAAGGCTTTGAATTCATTTTGCAATTCCTCTCCTTGCTCTTTGGTTATTATTTTTTTCTCTATTAGTTTTTGTAAAAAAATCATATTAAATTTTATTTAACAGGAGCAAAAGGATCATCTCTTCCCGAAGGAACTTCTCCATTAACTTCATCAAAAATTGATGAATCGGGAATATATTTTAAAGCGGTAAAGGCAGCGGAAGCAAGAAAATTAGTATCAACTTCAACCTGAATCGTTTCGCTTCCATTAATCGGTAAAATATTAGTGGCGGCCGGAGTGATATTAATTTTTGTTAAACCAAAATACCCAAGAATAATAACTCCCACGATTAAAACATAGGGTGCTATTTTTTCTAAAGTGGTTTTGCTTTTTTGATTTGTTGATTCCATATTAATAAGAATAAATATCTAATATCACACTAAAGCTATGATTATTAACCGTAGCTTTCCCCTTCACTTCCTGTCCGGCGGAAGAAACGGTAACACTCTTAATCGTAATTATTCTTGTTTGACCTTCAAATAAAGATAATAGATTTTTAAATTCGGCATAAGTTCCCGTCACATTCAGATTAATCGTTGTTTTTTTAACCGGCCCCTGCAGCTGACTAAGATAATTGCTAGTTGATTGAACTTCTGTTTGTGTATCTTGAGTGCTGGATTTAGCTCCGTCTTCAGTTTGATTTGTTGTTGGCGCCGAAGAAACGACTGACTCTTGAGTCGAACTGGTCATACTGCTCAAATCCATTCCACTTGAAGCAACGATAGTCTTAAAAAAGCTGTTAATCTTAGGAATAAAAAATTGGGATGAATCAAAATTAATCGCAATACTGCTTCTCTTTTCTGTCCAGCCAGCGCTATTAAGAGCATCTATTTTAGAATCGATAATGGCGTAATAACTTTTTTTTGCGCTAATCAACGACTCTACTTGGCTTATCTGACTTTTAATATTATTAATCTCTTTCCATTTAGAAGTATCTAATAAATACGCTACGCAAATAGCGGCAATGAAAATTAATACCGATATTAATAATTTTATTTGTTTTACTCTTTTAATATCCATATTATTTTAAAACTTCTGCTTTTATGGTTAATTCTAAATTAAAATTAACCGAATTATCTTGGGCCAGAGCAACATTCGAAATTTGATAACTTTCGATAGTTGATTCAATATTCAAAATAGCTATCTGCTGCATAACATTCTGAAATCCGCTCGTTGATCCAGCTATAGTAACCTTTCTGGAAGCAATATCAAAAATAAATCCGGAATAAACCACTTTCGGATGAGTCCATTTTTGGAAAGCAGTAAAGAAATTAGAAACCTTAGGATTGTTTTCAAAAAGAACCTTAAAGTCTCCGATATATCTACCGGCTAAAGCCAATTCACTTTCCTTAACCCTCACGTCGCTTCCGGCAAGAGTAGTATATTCATTATTAGTGGCTAATAATTCTGCTTTATTTTGGCTGAGAATTACGTTATTAAAATAAAAATAAATACCCAAAGAGATTAAAAAAACAATGATTGAAAAAACCAAAATAAGGTTTTCCCTAAGGTCTGTTTCTTTTTTAATTGGCGCTATTTCAATTGCCATAATTATTTCTTAATTCTTAAGTATATTATACTTGCTTATTCAAATTTTCTCAAGGCTTCGCCCAGTGCAATAGCATAATTAGGATTTATTTCTCTCATTTTTTTCTCCAATACCTTCGGATAAATAATATTTTTGAATGGTTCGGCAATTTCAACAACCAAAGTACGAGATTCATCCTGGTTTAAATTCTTGGTAAGATAATCAACTAATCCTGGCAACAATGAAGTTCCTCCAGCTAAGATAACCTTCTCAACCTTCTTCCCTTCTTTTTCTTCGAAGTTTCTTATCACCGTTCTAGTTCTCTCAGATATAATTGATAAAATGGGAGTTAAAATATGAGAAAGTTTTGTATCACCAGAATCAGTCAATCCTTCTTCCTTTTTCTTTACTTCTGCTTCTCCGGCTGGAATATTTAAAGTTTGAGAAAGACTATAGGTCAAATCTTTACCCGCCATATCAAAACTAGAACTCATTTTCATGAAACCGTTATCGATAATATTAATATTAGTGCTCTGAAATCCCATTTCTAATAAACAGGTCGGCGGATCATTTTCTTTAATCACTGCTCTCTTTAAAGCCATCGCTTCGGCTTCTAAGGCAGTCAATTCCAATCCAGATTGCTCAGCAATCGTCTTATACTGTTCAACGATAATCTTAGGAACAGCCATCACCAAAACTTTATTATTCTCTTTCAAAGATTCTTTGTTCATTAATTGCCAATCCAAAACCAATTCCGATAAAGGTAAAGGAATATATTTTCTTGCTTCAAAACCGATCGCATTAGCGATCTCCTTTTTAGACATCGGTGGCAATTCAAAGGTTGTAAAAAAAGTTGCAAAGTCGGGCAAAGAAAATACCACCTTCTTGGTCTTGATTCCCGTTTCTTCTATTATTCCCGCTATCGCTATAGAAATATTATTAACCGCTGGATTTAAATTTTTTCTATCAAAAGACCTGAAGAATTGTTTGCAGGCAACATCCAAATTAACCTCTCCGTAGTTTTCCAAGGTTATTTGCCCCTTATTTTCTGATATCTCAACTGCTCGAATGACTTTTGTTCCAATGTCGATACCTAAACTATTCTGCTTTTTTCTTTTTGCAAAAATCATATTAAAAATATTATAGCATTTTTAAATTAGTTGACAAATGTTATACTTGTATAATACCACTTTTAAAAAAACAATGAAATACCTGAAGGCAGTTTGGGACATAGTTTTCCCTAAAAAGTGCATAATCTGCGGAAGAGAAGGACAACATCTTTGCGAAGATTGTCTTTCTTTGATTCCAATCAACCCCTTTGAATATTGTTTGTGTGAAAAAATGGAAAAAAGAAATAAGTGCAATAATTGCAAAAGCAAAAATCTTGACAAGATACTGTCGGCCACATCCTTTAATGATAAAATTGTCAAAGAAGCTATTCATAAACTAAAATACGGATATATAGAAGATTTAAGCATTCCCCTCGCCTGGCTTATCTTGAATCATCTTAAAATCATTGATTGCCAAATTAATAATTCTTTTGTTCTTATTCCCATTCCGATGCATATAAAAAAGAAAAGAAAAAGAGGCTTTAATCAATCGGAAGAAATTGCAAAATTAATCTCCGAAACAACCGGCATCAAATTATCAACAACGCTGATAAAAATAAAAGAAACAAAACCGCAGATGGAATTGAATAGAAAAGAAAGGCTTGAAAATATTAAAAATTGTTTTACAATTATCGATAAAAAAGAAATTGAAAACAAGACCATTCTTCTCTTGGACGATGTCTATACCACAGGCACGACCATGGATGAATGCGCTAAAATTTTAAAGGAAAACGGAACCAAAGAAGTCTGGGGAATAACTATCGCAAGAGAAATAGAATTGGGTTGACCAATACTGCTATTTTGTATATTATGACAACATATTGGAGAGGTGCCAGAGTGGTCGAATGGGGCACCCTGCTAAGGTGTTAGTTGCGAAAGCGACTCGAGGGTTCGAATCCCTCCCTCTCCGCCAAAAATCGAAATCGCATTTTGAAGCCGAAATGGGGTCGGCACGAAGTGCCGACCCAAATGTATTCCCCCCAAAAAATCCTGAATCTGAAAGGGTTCGCCACGCTCCGCGTGGCTCAAAAAGTACGGTTCGAGCTTCAATAATAAAGTTCGAACCGACTTTTTTGAATAAATGAAGTTTCTTTTCATTTATTCCCTCGTTTGCCAATTCTATATTGTATTTCAAAAACTTTTCGGTAAGTTCGAACCGATTATTCGCTTTTTGCTCAAAAGCCGATAATTTCTCTTTGAGAAGCTGTTTCTCGTTCACAAGTTTGTTTTTCATATCACGATACTCGTCTAGCGACAAAGCATTTTCGAGATACGCGTTCATCAGCTTCTCAATTTTGGAATCCAAAAGAGAAATTTCGGCTTTTGTTGAATCTGCAAAAAGCGTAGACGATTGGGCTTCCACCAATTTATCTTTTTCGTTTTCCGCTAACATCCACTTAGCCCAATCGTCTGGCAAAGAAACTTTTTTGATTTCCTTTTGAATTTCGGAAGTGATGATTTCCTCACGAGTATATTTTTGTAAGCAAGGATTTTTCCGTTTGGTGCAACGCAAATAGTTGTGTCCTTTTTGTGTTTCTGTCGTAATAAAACAACCACATTCTCCGCAACGGAAAAATCCTCTGTACAAAAATGGTTTTAGACCTTTTGAGTGCGGTTTAGATTTTCTCATCATCACTTCCTGAACAGAATCAAAAAGTTTCTTTGAAATAATCGGTTCGTGTTTGCCTTCGTAGATTTCGCCGTTATACAACATCAAACCCGTGTAAATCGGATTTTTCAAAAGTTTTTGATAATTCGACACCGCAAGTTCCTTTCCGCTTTTTCGCTTCAATCCAAGTGCGTTAAATTTGTCTCGAAGTTGTCGCAAAGTGAAAGACCCAGACGAATATGCCTCAAATGTTTTCTTGATTAAAGGTGCGATATTTTCATCGGGAATAATTTTTCTATTTTTGTTTACATATCCAAGCGGAGCCATTTGAGGCCATATTCCGTCTTTCACTTTGTTGCGATGACCTCGTTTGATATTCTCCGACAAGTTATCGACATAATACTTGGATTGCGAAAAAGCGATTGAAAGCATGAATTTTCCTTGCGGTGTCGGATCAAACCAAAAAGTTGAAAATTTCAAATCTTGGATAACTTCGATATCAACAAGATAAATAATTTTTCCGCCATCAACGCTATTTCTCGCAAGTCTATCGGGATGCCACGCCAAAATACCAGACGCTTCGCCCGCTTCCATTCTCAACATCATTTCATTAAACACAGGGCGACCTGGTATTTTGGCGGTCTGCTTTTCGACAAAGACATCTACCACTTCCAGTTGCTCTTTCAACGCTAAATCTTTCAGTTCCGCTAGTTGGTCAGAAATACTGCGGACTTGTCTGTCTTTGTCGTCCGTAGACTTGCGAGTATAAATAAAAAACTTTTTGGTTTGATTTTTCATAATTGTATTGGCAAACGAGGAGCCACGCGGAGCGTGGCGAACCCTTTCAGATTCAGGATTTTTTGGGGGGAATACATTTGGGTCGGCACTTCGTGCCGACCCCATTTCGGCTTCAAAATGCGATTTCGATTTTTGGCGGTGTTTGTTGGACAAAGTTCGAAA
>JBBACA010000005.1:0-47566 GCA_041657325.1 Minisyncoccota bacterium | reverse complement strand
TGGGATATTTCAATTTCATCATTCTGGCCGCTTCTAAGAAAAGAAGATTTTGGTATTCCCCCACTGTTCCTCCGATTTCAATCATCACAAAATCAGCTTTGTCTTTCTTGGCTACTTTTTCAATTCGAGAAATTACTTCATTGGGAATATCGGGAACAACTTCGACGCAGCGGCCGTTGAATTCAAGATTTCTTTCTTTCTGAATAACGGTTTGGTAAACTCTACCAGTCGTCATGTAGTTATCGGTTGATAATTCGATATTCAAGAATCTTTCGTAATTGCCTACGTCTTGGTCGCATTCGGTGCCGTCGTTGGTGACAAAAGTTTCTCCATGTTCAATGGGGTTCATAGTGCCGGCATCAACATTGATATATGGATCAATTTTAATAGCCGAAACTTTAAATCCTCTGCCTTGTAGTATTTTTCCGATTGAAGCGGTAGCCGCTCCTTTCCCGACACTGCTCATTACTCCGCCTCCGACAAAAATATAATATGCCATATCTATATATATTTAATCAAAAAGAGAAATAAAAACTATTTCTCTTCTGAACCTTTAATTATTATTCTTACCTCGGCTTCCAAATTGTGGCCGAATCTTAATTTGACTGGAAATTCTCCTGCTTCTTTGATGGGTGCTTCCAAAACAACATCTTCCTTATCGACATTGTATCCCATTTCTTTTAGGTGTTCGCTAATCTTTTGTTTGTTAATTGATTCGAAAAGCTGTCCTTCTTTTCCAGTCTTAATATTGATTTCAACTTTTTGTCCGTCAATCTTTGAAACAATAGCCTCAACTTCTTTTAATTCTTTAGCTGAGTTCTCTGAGTCTACTTTCTTTTTGAGCTCTAGTTTCTTTAAAGAATCAGCATCGGCAATAACTGCTAATCCCTTGGAGATTAAAAAGTTTCTGGCAAAGCCGGGAGAAACTTCTTTAAGGTCGTTCTTGCGTCCGGTATTCGGCACGTCTTTTAATAATATTACTTTCATATTTTTATTTTATTAGTTTTTGTATTTCCGTCATCGCCCTATCGAATTGAGGATCTTTGTTTTGGTCGTAGTCTTCCTGGGTCAAATCAACTTTAATATCCGGTTCAATACCAGTATCCTGGATGGCTACCCCTGAAGGAGTATACCATTTAGCGGTGGTAATTTTCAAGCTTGAGCCGTCATCAAGACTGGTTATTTGCTGAACAGTCCCCTTGCCAAATGATTTTGTTCCGATAATTGGTACTTGTCTATCATCTTTCAATGCTCCGGCTAATATTTCCGAAGCAGAGGCGCTGCCGTCATTAATTAAGACAACCAAAGGTAGCGAAGCAAAGTTTGACGGTCCGTTTGATTTCAATTCTACTTGTTCTCCGTTCTTGTCTTTTTCGATAACAATCAATTGACCTCTTTCCAAGAACCATCCGGCAATGCTGGTGGCTTGATTTACCAATCCTCCGGGATTGCTTCTGACATCAAGAATGATTCCCGAAACATTATTGTTCAAAATATCAATTGCTGAGTTTTTAAAATCTTGAGATGAAGAGTCTGAAAATTGATAAAGAGTAATGTGAGCTATTTTTTTCCCATCGGCAAGTTCTTTTATTTCGTAATCCATGGAAGGAACCTTGATTACCGCTCTTGTAATTTCAATATCTCTGGTTCCGGTTTCTTCTCGAGAAATAGTTAAAGTAACCTTGGTGTCTTTTGGTCCCCTGATTATGTTGACGACCTCGTCAACTGATAAACCGGTAGTCGGTGTTTTATCAACTGCTAAAATTAAATCCCCTGGTCTTAATCCAGCTTTTTCAGCGGGAGTTCCTTTTATCGGAGAGATGGCAATAATTTGATCGTCTTTAACACCTATTTGTAATCCGATTCCTTCAAAACTTCCGGCTAAATCTTCTTCCAGTTTTTTAGCTTCTTCCGGATTAAAGAATTCGGTATAAGGGTCGCCGATTGCTTCAACCATTCCGGCAATCGCTCCGTAAGTCATTTTTGTTTTATCAATTTTGCCCGGGTCAACATAATCGGTTGAAACTTGATCCCAAACTTTTTTCAATAATGAAAAATCGATTTGGTCAAAAGAGTAAGCGGCTTTGTAGTATTGTTGGAAAATAAATTCATGGTAGTAAAAGCCGGCAACAAAAGAGATAGCGATAAGAATCAGTCCGAGAATGTTTTTATTGAAGTTTGGCATAATAAAGTTTGTTATTTAATACTTAAAGAATATCATATTTTGAAAAATGAAACAACTTTTAAAAAACAATAAAAAAACCAAGAAATTATTTCTTGGGGTGCGCTTTTTTAGAGTTAGCGCTTTAACTCTTCGAGTCTTTTTTCTGCTCCGGTAAGATTTTCGTTGAACTTTGGATTGTTTGGGTCAAGACTGATTTGCTTTACCCAAAGGGTTAGCGATTTTTGAGCACTCTTTATCGCCAGTTGCTTGTCGCCCAGTTTTTCGTAGGCTTTAGATAGCCAGAAATGGACGGCTGCTCGGTGATGATAGTTTGTATCACCGTATTTTTGCAAGGCGATTTGCCAGAATCCAATCGCTGTCACGATGTCCATGTTCGTACCCTCGTAACCTTTTGCCATTAACAGTCTGGCAGTGTTGTTGAGGAGATGGGCAGCAGCGATTTCTTCGTCGTTCATGAATAAGATAGCCGACAGGAGTACTTTCCTTGCCTCGATATGGCTATCTGGGTCTCGTGCACGTATCGCGTACGCATTGCATACGCTGACGTTGACAGGTAGCTTTTGAGAAATTTTCTCCAGCAGCTCGTCATCTTTGTTCACATATCCGGCAATTTGGGCGAGAAGTTCATATCCCTTCTGGCTTCCCTTTTCAGCCAGTATGAGCGCGGCCTTTGCTGCCAGTTCGTATTTTTCGAACCGGAAAAGGCACCACGCTTCGACTTCGAGAACATCTACGGGCTTTTCGTCGATCAAGGGGTATTTTGAGGAGATGGCGTTCATTGCCTCCTCGAATCTTCCTTCCTTGTAAAGATCGTTGATTTTTTTGATAAATTCCATTTTAAAGCCTCGGTTCTTATCATAATAGTAAGAACTGACTTTAGTATAACATAATATTAAGCATTGTCAATGATTTCTCCAAGTAAATAATTCCAGTGGTAGTTTGTTATTTTAACCTTAACAAAAGAACCAATTTCTCCTTTATCTAAGACCACTGCCCTACCCGAATCGGTTCTGGCTAAATATTTGTTCTTTCTTTTTTCAACAATTAAAACTTTCAATTCTTTCCCTAAATATTTTTTATTCTTTTCCATATTCAAATTTTCAAATAATTCAGAAACAATTCTTGACCTGTCTTTTTTGATTCTGTCGGGATAGTCTTTTAATTTAAAGTCAGGAGTCCCCTTTCTTTTAGAAAACTTGAAAATATGGATGATATCTGGCTTTATCTTTTTGATAACCTTAATTGTTTTATCAAAAGACTCTTCGGTTTCCAAAGGATGCCCGACAATAATATCGGTCGCAATTACTCCGTCTTTGAATTTCTTTTTAAAAGCTTCGGCGACGGCTATAAAATTAGAAGCAGAATATCCTCGGTTCATTTTCTTTAATAAATCATCGTCTCCCGACTGCAAAGGAATATGAATGAATTTATACATCTTATCCGATTCATATACTTTTAAAAGTTTTTTAATCATTTTTAAAGCATGGCCCGGATTCATCATTCCCAATTTAATTCTAAAATCACCCTTTATCTTTATCAATTCTTCCAGTAATTCGGGCAGCATCTGTTTTCCTTTTTCCATTCCGTAAACAGAAAGATCCTGGGAGGTTAATTGTATTTCTTTGAAGCCGGAAGAAATGACAGACTTTGTTTCTTTGATAATGTTTTCAATATCGAAAGAACATAATTCTTTCCTTGCCAATCTGGTGGCGCAATAAGAACAGGAGCCCAAGCATCCTTCGGCAATAGAAATGATGGCCGAACAAGATTCTCTTTCTCCTCTTTTCTTTTTTAAACAAAGATCCGATTTATCAATTTTCTTCTTTTTAATATCAATTGCCTTTTCTCCTTTTAATACTTTTTTAACAATCAAAGAAATAGAAGAAATATTTGTCGGTCCGATGATTCCGTCGGCTACCTTACTGCATTCATCAAAAGAGATTAAAGGCAGGCAGCCGGAAATGATAATCTTCTTGCCCTTTTGTTTTAATTCAATAGCTTCTTTTAGAATTTTCCTTTCAGTTTTTTCAACTACTCCGCAAGTATTTAAAACGACAAAATCAGCCTCTTCTTTTGATGATTCTTTGTGGTCTTTTAATAATAGTCCCCTAATCAGTTCTGAATCAGCCTGATTAAGTTTGCAACCGTATGTTTTAAGGTAGAAATTCATGAGCGAGATACCAGAATCGAACTGGCGTCCTTTGCTTGGGAAGCAAACGTATTGCCACTATACTAATCTCGCTAATAATACAATCTTAGGGTATTTTTGCCCTTTTTTCAATAAAGAACTGTAACATTATTTCTTTAAATGTATTATAATAGATGTATGGATACAGATGTAAAAGAATTGGTAGAAAGAGCGCAGAATAAAGACCGAGATGCTTTCGGCAGTCTATTTGATTTGTATTACGACAAAGTCCTAAATTACGTCTTCCGAAGAGTCTTGAACACCGAATACGCTAAAGACATTACCTCTAATACTTTCTTGAAGGCCTTGAAGAATTTAGATCAGTTTGAATGGAGGAACGGACCTTTCAGTTTCAATGGCTGGATATTTAAAATAGCCACTAACGAAGTCAATCAGTATTTTAGAAAACAGAACCGATACAAATTAACTATCGATGATCCTGATTTTAAAGAATTGGGAGATAATAATAAGATAGCTGAAGAAATAGAAAAGAAGATTGATAACGACAAACACCTTCTGATTTTGAATAAGGCAATAAAACAATTAAAGCCGATCTATCAGGATATTCTTCATTTGAAATATTTTGAAGAAATGTCTTACGAAGAAATATCCCAAGTTTTGAATAAGAACGAATCAACAATCCGGGTGTATTCTAAAAGAGCCAAAGAAGAATTAAGAATTATTCTTGAAAAAGATGCCAGTGAGTTTTTAGTAAACATATGACAATAGAAGAATTATTTCAAAAAGCGAATAAGGACAGAATAGAATTGAAAGGACATAAAGAAAAACTTAAAGCAGTTCTTCTAAAGAACGAGTATTTTGATATGGAAAAAGAATACTGGGACTGGAAGCTTACCTTCTCCTCCCTTTCTTTCTCAGCCCTACTCATTATCTTTTCAGTTTCGATTATTTCTTCCGGCGGAAATAGTAATCAAGTAACTCTGGAGAGCAATGATTTTTATAAAACAATAGAGAGTAGTCCCAGCGTCAGCGGTATGGGAGAGGAAACATTTAATGGAGAAAAAACAAATGTATTGCAAATGGTCGATGGTGGAACGATGACAAAAATGTATTTTAATAATAGAAACGTTCTCGTCCACTCAGAAGTATATAATAAATAATAATTTAAAAATATGGAAATACTTAAAAACAAATTCTTTCAATTTTTAATAATCGTTTTAGTAATAATGATTATTGCTTTCCTCGCTGCTTCAATTAACGAGAAAAGCCAGGCCAATGAAAATCAAATAATTACCGTTTCTGGAACTGGAGAGGTTTATGCCACTCCCGATGTCGGTTTAATAAACATATCGGTTAAGACAGAAGGCAGAGATGTTGCCACTGCCACCGATGAAAATACGGTAAAGATGAATGAAATTCTATCATTCATTAAAGGCCAAGGAATAGAAGACAAGGATATTAAAACAACTAATTTTAATATTAATCCTTTCTATGAATGGAGCGACAAGACCGGAGCAAGAAAATTAACCGGATATGAAATTACTCAGACCATTAATGTAAAGATTAGAGACTTGAGCAAAATCGGAACCATTATTTCCGGAGCAACAGAAAAAGGAGCCAATGATATCAGCAGTCTTTCATTCATCGTTGATAATGATGAAAAGGTAAAAGAAGACGCTAAGAATTTGGCCATCAAAGATGCTCAGGAAAAAGCTAAGAACTTAGAAAAAGCTTTGGGAATTAAAATGGTGAAAATCATGAACTTCTCAGACAGTTCTTATAATCCTTACATATCATACGATCTAACCTCTTCTTATAAATTAGAATCAGCATCTGGTGCTGGAGTCACCGCTCCAACAATACAAACTGGAGAAAATAAGATTACTTCAAACGTCAGCATCACTTATCTATTCAGATAAAACAAGAAAGACCCGTGAGGGTCTTTTTTTGTTATTCATTTTTATCAATTATTCCTCCTCCAACCACATAGTCTTTGTCGTAAAAGACAATTGATTGTCCTGGCGTAACTGCAAACTGGGGTTTATCGAATTTTAAAACAGCCTTATCTTTATTTTTTGAAACGAATACGGCCGGAGCTGATTTTGCTCCGTATCTTACTTTAACATCAATCTTTTTCTTTTTGATTGAATCAAAAGGAATTATCCAATTAACATTTTTGACTGAAACTTTATCAAAGAAAGCAAGGCGTCTCGGTCCAACAACGATGCTATTTTTCTTAGCATTTATTTTAAGAACGTAATACGGTTCTTTTAATCCTCCGATATTAATATTCTTTCTCTGTCCTAAAGTATAATTGGTGATTCCTTTGTGTTCTCCTAATACCTTGCCGTTGTAATCGATAATCATTCCCGGCTTTCCCGATGGAAGTAGTTCTGAATAACTGTCGCATTCTACAAAGTTTTGACTTTCTTTTTTATTAACATATTCGCTAAATCCGTGTTTCTTGGCAAATAATTTAATGTCAGCCTTCTTTTTATTTCCCATAGGAAATATTATTTTTGCTAATTGATTCTGTTTCAATCGGTAAAGGAAATATGACTGGTCTTTGGTTTTATCTAACCCCTTTTTTAAAAGATATAGATTTCTTTTTTTATCGAAAGAAACTCTGGCATAATGCCCAGTGGCAAAATAATCAAACTTAATTCCGCTTTTCAATGCTTTATCAATTAATAATCCGAACTTTATTTTTGAATTGCACATCACGCAGGGATTGGGAGTCCTTCCTTTTTGGTATTCTTCTTTAAAATATTCTATTACTGCTTTTTGATATTCCTTTTGCAGATTGATAATATAGTGTTCAATCCCAATCATTTTAGCAGCTTTCTTGGCATCGATAATACCGTATTTTTCATTTGGTCCGTAACAGCCATCACTAGTTCCCTTAATATTAGGATTGTTATCCCAAATCTGCATTGTTAATCCAATAACATTATATCCTTTGTTTTTTAGCATTAAGGCGGTCATCGTTGAATCAACTCCTCCGCTCATTCCAACTGCAATGATTGTTTCTTTTTTTGTCTTCATATTGAATAGATATACAAGAATCTTTGCCATTCATCAATGCATTTTTTTGCCAATTCAATTACATCAACCAACGTTCCAAATTCTTCAACATCAACGCCGTATCTGTTTTCTTTTCGGTGAGGATCGTAATAGCGGATAATCGGTGACAAGATATTTGAACCTTCAACCTTGTGCTCGACCAAATGATTTTGCGGTTCATATTTATCAATCGTTTTGTGTTTTTGCTTATTGGCGATATCCCGGCAAAGAGACAAGGAAAAGCTTTCCGAAATAAAAATATCAATATCTCTTCGACTATAGCGACTTTCAACTAACCAGTCCCGCAAGTGATAGCATTGAATAAAGAAGGAAGTAAAAGCATCAATCGCTTTTTCAAAATTATCATCCGAGGAAACAGAAAAACGTTGGATATCTTCTTCCAATCTTTTTATTCGGTCTAATTGCTCTTCGTATGGGAAAACGTATTTATTCATTGTTTATCATAAATTAACACAAGATAATGAAAATAACAATAAAAAAACTGGAAATTTTTCCAGATTTATTGAGGGATGCCAACAACGACCGCAGAGATAAGAATTTTATTATAGTTTTTATCAACGGTTTCGAAATGAAAGCCCGTTCCTACCATATCAAATTCCTGTTCTTCCAAGCATGCTGCGTCGTAGTTTATCGCCCGGGGATCATAATCCTCGGTTTTTTTAAGCCATTTTTCGATTCTTTTGACAGACTTGTCAAAGCCGGTACTGCCGAGCAGTGATTTTTTGTTTAAATAGAACTCGTCAGGCTTTAAGCTTCTTTTGGGTTCGTCGCTTATAATGGCATCTTTTTCAATTAGCAGTTCAAATTTTCCCTGTTGGGTGACACAGATAGTGTGATATATGCTCCGGACGGCCTTGCCGCCATTGACGTTATCACCTACCTTTATGTCTTTTGAACAGTTGTCGCTCTTAATCCACCATTTAAGGAAATCAAGAACAAGTTCCCATTCGTATCCATACTCAAATGCTTTAATGTACATTGGTAAACCCTCCCTAAGGTTTATGCCATCATCCTACTATTTCAATAATCCATTGTCAAACTATTTTTATTAAACAAAAAACTGACAAAAGTCAGTTTTAATAAAGTTTAATGCTGGTGCCCCAAACAGGACTCGAACCTGTGACCTTCATCTTAAAAGGATGTTGCTCTACCAACTGAGCTATTGGGGCGTATTGAGGGATTTTAAAGTCCCTCTTTTTTCAATTCTTCTAATAATTCTTTTTGTCTTCTGGTTAGTTTTTCCGGAGTATCAATATTCAACTGTAAATACAAGTTACCTCTGCCAATGCCTGAAAAATGAGGAATACCCCTTTTAGAAATCTTGAGTATCTTTCCTGATTCAGTTCCATTGGGAACCTTGACGATTATTTTTTCTCCTTCCAGGGTCGGTATTTTTATCTTCCCTCCCAGCGTTGCTTCAGAAAAAGTAATGGTTTGTTTTAGGTAAACATCGTCTCCATTTCTTTCAAAAACTTTGTGAGGCTTAATGGATATTCTGATATATAGGTCTCCGGCTTCGCCTCCACGTTTCCCTGCTTCACCTTTTCCTTTTACCTTAATTATCTGGTTATTGTCAACACCAGCCGGGATATTTATCCTTATTTTTTCTTCTTTTTTAATCCTTCCTTCTCCGTGGCAGACATTGCACGGTTTTTCCGGTTTTACCCCTTCGCCGTGACAATCAGGACAAATAACATACTGGCTGATGGTTCCCAAGAATGTTCTTCTAAGTTCTTGAACCCTTCCGGTTCCTCGGCAGGTAAAACATTCTTTAACTGTTGTTCCTGGTTCAGCGCCACTTCCACTACATCTTTCACAGGTAGACTTTTTAGTGATAATCACTTCTGTTTCTTGAGGATGGAGAAGTGATTCCAAATCAAGCTCAAGAATCATTTCCAGATTGTTTCCTTTTCTGGTATCTTTTTGTTTTCTTCTTCCTCCCCCGAAGCCACCGCTAAACATATTAAAGATATCTTCAATATTGCCGAAGTCACCGCCCATGCCGCCCATGACATCTTCCCAGTTAACGTTCTGCTGATTAAAACCTCCTTGAGCGCCGTTAAATGTCTTTCCGAAGCGGTCGTACTGAGCCCTCTTGTCTTTATCAGATAAAGTTTGGTAGGCCTCATTGATTTCTTTAAACTTAGCTTCATCTCCTCCTTTTTTATCAGGATGATGTTGATGAGCTAATTTATAGTAGGCTTTCTTGATTTCTTCAGCCGAAGCACTCTTTTCTACTCCTAATATATTGTAATAGTCTTTTGACATGGCAATAAATAAGAAAGGCAAAATTATTCATTTTGCCATTCTCATAATTCTTTAAATTATTCTTTTTCAGTTTCAGCTTCGGGTGCGCTTTCAGGTCCTTCTTCTTTCTTTGGTTCCTGATTTTGAGTTGTTTGATACATCGCAGCACCGACTTTCTGAATGGCTTGGGATAGTTCCTCAGTTTTCTTTTTTATTTCTTCTATATTATCACCATCCTTTACTTTTTTCAATTCAGAAATCTTGTCTTCCACTTCTTTTTTTGCTTCGGCGGAAACTTTTTCTCCCGCATCTTTGATTGTTTTCTCCGATTGGTAGATTAAGTTGTCAGCGATGTTCTTTGCTTCGATGGAATCTTTTTTCTTTTGGTCTTCGGCGGCATGAACCTCGGCATCCTTTTTCATCTTTTCAATATCTTCTTTGGATATTCCGATTGAGCCTTCAACTTTAATTGATTGAGACTTGTTTGAAGCCTTATCAATTGCGGTTACCGTTAGGATTCCGTTAGCGTCGATATCAAACTTAACCTCAACTTGAGGAATGCCTCTTGGTGACGGAGGAATACCGTCTAAAACGAATTTACCGAGAGATCGATTGTCGGTAGCCATTGATCTTTCTCCTTGTAAAACGTTTATTTCAACCGATGGTTGATTATCAACGGCAGTAGAGAATGTTTGAGAACCGGTAGTGGGAATAGTAGTGTTCTTCATGATCATCGGAGTTGAGACTCCACCCAAGGTTTCAATTCCAAGTGACAATGGCAAGACATCAAGTAATAAAACGCTCTTAATATCTCCTTCGGGAGTTCGGCCTTCTTCTTTGGCAGTTAATATTTCTGCTTCGATAGCTGCACCGATAGCAACTACTTCTTCAGGATTAATTGATTTATTCGGTTCTTTGCCGAAGAAGTTTTTAACTGCATCTCTGGCCGCCGGAACTAATGTTGTTCCTCCAACAAGAATAATTTCATTAATTTCACTTTTATCCATCTTGATTTCTTCCAAGGTTTTTTTGACTCTATCGATTGATCTCACGATTAAATCATTGGTCATTGAATCGAATTGAGACCTTGATAGTTTGTATTCTAAGTGTTTAGGACCTTCAGCATCAGAAGTGATAAAAGGAAGATTAATGTTGGTTTCCATAGCACTAGATAATTCGGTCTTGGCTTTTTCCGCTGCTTCTTTTAATCTCTGTAGTGCCAAGGCATCTTTAACTAAATCAATTCCCTGTTCTTTTTTAAATTCAGTTAAAATCCAATCGATTATTCTTTGATCGAAATCGTTTCCTCCTAAGTGGGGTTCTCCGCTAGTCGCTAAGACTTCAACCACTTCGGGAGAAACATCAAGAATGGTAACATCAAACGTACCTCCTCCGAAATCATATACTAATATTTTTTGAGCATCTTTCTTGCCGAAGCCGTAAGCTAAGGCAGCTGCGGTCGGTTCATTGATGACACGCAAAACATTGAAGCCAGCAATTTCTCCGGCGGCAATGGTTGCCTTTCTTTGAGAGTCATCGAAGTTAGCCGGACAAGTGATAACAACGTTTTTAACATCTTCTCCTAATTTGTCCTTAGCGTCAGCTTTAATTTTCTGCAAAATCATCGAAGAAATTTCAATTGGGTTGTACCACTTGTCTCCCATCTTAACTTCAACTCCGCCATCTGATTTTTCTCTGGTTTCGTAAGGAAGAAGTTTTAATTCTTTTTGCACTTCGGCATCGGAAAATCTTCGGCCGATAAATCTTTTAACTGCCGAAATAGTATTTTTTGGATTGGTGATAGCTTGTCTTTGGGCAAGAATTCCAACCACTCTTTCCCCTCCTTTGGTCTGAGCAATAATTGAAGGAGTTAAAATCGAGCCTTCTCTATTCTCTAGTGCTTTTGGTTCTCCGTTAATAATTGAAGCGGATTTAGTGATGGCTGTTCCCAAATCTATTCCTAAAATCTTTGACATAATTCTTTTATTTTTATTCTTATAATTCAATATTATTTGATTATCACTCTCTTGTCAAGAGTGATA
The DNA here is from genome assembly GCA_041657325.1 of Minisyncoccota bacterium. Taxonomy (GTDB): domain Bacteria; phylum Patescibacteriota; class Minisyncoccia; order Minisyncoccales; family Minisyncoccaceae; genus UBA2211. Next base: position 35,859 of record JBBACA010000005.1, on the reverse strand, counting down.
ATATACTACTTTCCTACCTTAACCTTTGATGGTCTTAAAATCTTACCGTTATATGAATATCCCTTCTCTATTTCTTCAATTATTACTCCCTCTTCCCCTTCTTCTATTTCTTCTACGGCTTCATGAAGACTGGGATCAAACTTCTGACCGACACTTTCTATTTCTTCCAATCCTAAGGCCTTTAAAGCGCTCTCTAACTGCTTTTTAATCATTAATAGACCAATAACGCTTTGGTTGTTTTTATCCTCTTCAGAAATGGCTTTTTCCGCTAACCTGAAACTATCCAAAACAGGAATAATATCTTCAAAGACGCTTTCCTTGGCAATACAAAGAGTGCCTTTCAATCGTTCAAATTCTTGTTTTTTGTAATTCAGGAAGTCGGCTTTTTCTCTCTGCCACCCGGCAAAGTATTCTTCTTTTTTCTGTTTTAGCTCCTCCAATTCTTTATTTGGTTCTTCTGTTGTTTGTTCTTCTTTCATATTAGTTCTTCTAATACTTTATTTAATGAATTAATTAATTTAATATTTTTTTCATAGTCCATTCTTTTGGGTCCCATTATGGTGATGATTACCTTTTGCGAAGGTAAATTGCATTCGGAACAAATCATCGTCATATTTTTAGATTTAACAATCGGATTTTCTTTTCCAATGAATATTTGTGTTTTTGAATTGGCTTGTAGTTTATCAACATTTTTTTCAAAGTTTGCTAAAAAATTAATAAAGCTGTTAATGAAATTTTCATCTCTGGACTCCGGTTCTTTAAATATTTCATCCAATCCTTCTTTCAAGTTCAATCCCTCTTTAGCAAAATACAAATTAACAAAGCTTGATGAATTATCGGCGATAAACTTGGCTATTTCTGAAGCCATTCTGAATTTATCTTCCACTCCTTTAATAATATCTTCTAATTCTTCTTCAATTCTTTCTTCTCTTTTTTCTTTTAAAGAATCAACAAAGAATCGGTAGGCTTTGTCGGTCGGAACTCTTCCCGCTGAAGTGTGGGGCTGTTCTAAAAATCCTTCTTTGATTAAGGTTTGAAATTCAATTCTTATCGCTGAAGGACAAAGGCCGAAATCGTGTTTTTCGGCTAAAAATTTAGAGCTCACCGGTTCGGCAGTTTTGATGTATTCCCGAACCAAGCTTTTTATTATCTGTTCTTGTCTCTCGCTTAACATATGGATTTAATATACCACATGTATTTTATCAGTCAAGAACTGGGACTGACAAATAGTATTTGTTGATTGGCTTTAAGTTATCATCCAATTCGTAAACCAAGGGGTTGCCCATTGGTATTTCTATTTTAACTATTTCTTCTCCCGACAATCCTTCAATGTTTTTGATTAAAGCTCTGATGCTGTTTCCGTGGGCGGCAATGATTATCTTTTTACCGGACATGATTTGCGGAATAATCGTTTCTTTCCAATAAGGAAGAAGCCTTTCTTCGGTGTCTTTCAGACTTTCAGTTGAAGGAACATCCCCTTCCCTGATTTCTTCGTATTTGGATTCTGTTACTTCTTTTTCAATCGGGGGCCTGACATCGTAGCTTCTTCTCCATATTTGAACCTGTTCTTCGCCGAATTTCTTCCTAGCTTCATCTTTATTCATTCCTTGCAGTCCGCCGTAGTGTCTTTCATTCAGTCTCCATGATTTTTCTATCGGTAGAGTAAGATTCATTTCTCCTAAAATCAAATCGAGAGTATCATAGGCTCTTTTTAAAACTGAGGTAAAGGCTAAATCAAAAGTGAATCCTTTTTCTTTAAGAATTTGTCCAGCTGATTTGGCTTGCTTAATTCCCTCTTCTGATAAGGGAGCGTCAATCCAGCCGGTAAAGACATTTTCTTTATTCCAGACACTTTCGCCGTGTCTGACGATGATTAATTTATTCATATTAATATCTTACTATTATTTCCTGATAATCTCAATATTGTTATTTAACAGAGAAATTATCTTTGATGGTTTGGATTTCAGTTTTCCGCAATCAACGTAGAAATCTATTTTGTCCTTAAAGTATTCTTTCGCTTCTTCAATTGTCTCGGCCGGCTTTTCTCCTTCCGTGTTGGCACTGGGAGCGACAATCGGTCCGGATATTTTAATCAAATTAATTAAAGCTTTATTATCCGGCAATCGGAAAGCCAAGCTATTTTTGCCCCGGTGCAGATATTCAAGCTTTTTAACTGGAACGATAATGCTCACCTTTCCCGGCCAGTATTTGTCAGTGATTTTTTTATCTATCTTAATACCAAACAGATTTAAATCTTTTAATGAAGAGATGAGAATAATCATCGGCTTCTTTGAATCCCTCTTCCTGATTTTATAAAGCTTCTCAACACTTTTCTTTTTCATCGCCGAACAGACTATTCCGTAAATAGTATCGGTGGGAATCACTCCGATTCTTCCCTTTTTAATATCTTCTCCAATTTCTTTTATAACTTCATTACTGGTCATTTGTTTTTTTTCTTAATTCAGCTGCTCTTACTTCTTTTTCGTCCATGCCGAAATGATGAGCGATTTCGTGCCAGACCGTTTCTTTAACAATTTTTTTTATCTCCTCATCCGATTGGGCAGATTCTTCAATCGGATTTTTAAAGATAGTAATCTTGTCGGGTAAGACATCGGCATAGTTCCACCTCGCTGTCTTGGGAATTCCTTCGTATAATCCAAAGAGGACATAATTTTTTCTGATTTTCAGTTTTTTTAATTGTTCGAGAGTCGGTTCATCTTCAATGACAATTCCGACATTGTCTAATTTGTCTAAGAATTTTTGAGGAATATCTTTAATTCCTTCATTTACTAATTGTTCAAATCTTTCTATTTCCATATCTTTATTCTATCAAAAAATCGCTGGAATAGCGATTTTAATTATTTATTCACTTTATTTACAGATTGACTCACAAGGAATTCCATCATTATCTCCATCAAGACGAGTAAGATTACAAATATTTAAGAAATAGTTAGCTTCTTCGCAAGATATCATTTCTTTGCAATAATTTTTTGTTCCACACTTCGTAGTACCGTCTATTTCTTTTTTTCCTGTGTTAGCGTTCTGTCTTGCTTCTGTCTTAATAATCTTATTTGATATTACGTGACAATGATAATCGGTAGTTTTTTTATTTATATGACATCCATTAGCATCTGTTCTTCCGGGATGTGCAAAAGAAAAAAAAGGTAAAGTTGATAAGAATATAATTATTAATAATATTTTTATCATGGCATTATTGTGAGTCCAATAACTAAAGCTGTCCCTAAGATAACACTTGCAATAATTATTGCCACTCCGATATTATTTTTTTTAATTTCTTCCCATTCATCAATCGGTGTTATCCATGTAAAAACTTTTATTAAAAGGCTTAACGCAAGCGCCATAGATATTGCTCCTGTTATTGCTCAACCGAAAGTAATTAAATATTGTTCAAAAATGTACAACATGTTATTTTTATTTAATTTAATTATTTGCTGCGGGACTAGGATTCGGACCTAGATTGACGCCTTCAAAGGGCGCAGTCCTACCGTTAGACGATCCCGCAATATATACCTATTCAATTCCAATCGATTCAATTAAAGCCAACTCTAACGGCAATTGCTGTATTGAAGCATATTTGCTTTTATTGTCAGCGTCTAAGAGTAAATTAAGGGTTTTCTTCAGATTCTCTTCTTCTAACCCTTCGGCTTGTTTTTTAGCTTTCTCCCCCACCTCTTTGGTTTCTCCAGGCATTACCGAACTGATTAAACTTGAATCAATCTTTAGGATAAGCAATTTTCGCAAATAGTCAATAAGGGTTTTGGTGAATTCGGGAATGTCTATTCCCTTCTCAATATTGTCATTCAAAAACTTCAAAGCTCCGGCTTTGTCTTTTTTTACCAAATAATCGGTTAATTCAACTACCAAATTGATATCCACCAATCCTAAAAGCAATTGCACGTCTTCCGCTTTGATTTTAGTACCCGGTAAGAAATTCAAAACTTGATTCAGTGTTCCTTCGGCATCACGCATTGAACCTTCGGAAGCAGAAGCGATTAATCCCAAAGCTTCTTTTTCAATTTCGATTCCTTCTTTTTTGCAAATGAAAGAAAGTTTCTCTACCACCTCGTCAAAAGAGAGTTTGTAGAAATCAAATCTCTGGCAGCGGGAAGCAATCGTCGGAATCATCTTGTGAGCTTCAGTAGTAGCTAAAATAAAAATGGCATATGAGGGTGGCTCTTCCAATATTTTCAATAATGCGTTGGCCGCATCTTTTGATAATTGATGGGCTTCATCCAAAATCAAAACTTTGTATTTTAAAAAGTTGGGAGCGAATTTAATTCCTTCCCTGATACTTCTGATTTCATCAATACCTCTGTTTGAAGCGGCATCGATTTCAATAATGTCGACTGCTTTACCTCCGTTGATTTCCAAACAAGAAGGACATTTGTTGCACGGTTCGGATCCTTTCAAATTTTGGCAGTTGATGGCTTTGGCAAATAATCTGGCCAAGGTAGTCTTTCCTGTTCCCCGGTGTCCGGAAAACATATAGGCATGAGAAATCATTCCCGAGGCTATTTCGTTGGTGATGGTGGTGACCACGTGTTTCTGTCCGATGAACTCTTTAAATGATTGTGGTCGGTATTTACGATATAAAACTAAGTTTGACATATACCATATTCTATTATTTTTTCCTCGAAAAAGCAAATAAAAAAAAGAGCCGTATGCTCCTTATAAAAGAGAAAGGAGAGCACTGATGAAAATGGCTCTCCAATTGATTGATAGTATTGAAATAATTTTATAGAGATAGAAATTATTAAAATAGAATCAATTTGATTATGGTGCTTTGAAACACCATCGTATGTTGTATTCTGAAAAAGTTCAGACTCCTCGGTTTAAATAAACAGAGGAAAAATATTACATACAGGTTGTTTAGGTTCTGAGTTAATTGTAAACCTTTATAATATTTTGTCAATGGTTTAATAAACAAAAAAAGAGCCTTGGGCTCAGAATCTGGGAAATTGATAAAAGTGGAAGGAGTCTTGTTATGTATGGAGGAAAGCTGGTCCTTCCACTTTTTTATTATGTTTAACAGCAAATCTTGGTATGATACCTCCTGAGAAGATGTTCTTTTAAAGATACGCCTCTTCACCGTTTCCGAGGATTTGTGTTATTTTTTGTACTTTTTTATTTTAGTCCTTTTTAGGATTTTGTCAATAAAATAGACCACAAATGATATTGTGGTCCCTATATGATGTGTTCTTTGGAATGTAGTTCATTCAGCGAAAGTTGTTAAGGTGCTGCAGTTCCCCGGTTTCACAAAACACCTTGGAGGAGGCGCTGTCGCTACAATTTGATAATAAGGGTAATAGAAATATTTGTCAAACAAAAGAACCCTTTCGGGTTCGGTTAAATTTATATAATGCGGGGAGAAGAAATATGATTACGGTTAATCAATCCTTCTCCCCTTTTGGAAAGCTTTTTGGCTTTCAAGGTGTTCGGTAAGGGTAATACCGAACAAGTATATATTTATATCATTTTTGTTTTTTGTCAAACAAAAAAAAGACCCACCAGGTCCCCGTAATAAGGGAGAAGAGTTTTGTGTGAAATAAATTTGTCGCGACATATTCACCAAACTCTTCTGTAACTTTCTATATCTTAAGTTTTAGAAAGTATATAGTATCGCTTTCAACTTAAAAAGACTTCTTTGAGTCTTTAGTTTTGAACGACTTTGGAAACGTTCTGTAAATATATTATCTTTAGAATTAGGTTCTGTCAATTCTTGACAATCTAATCCCTTTTGTTAGAATAGAAACATATGAAAAACGTAAACAAACAAATCTGCTGCTGTTGCTGTCCCCCATTAGACTAAGAGATTGGTTTGTTTTTAATAATACGGAATATAAAACTAATCTCTTAAACAGAGATTTTTTGTTAATAATAAAATATGAAAACAATTTTAGAACACATCGGCGATACGCCGTTAGTAAAAATAGAAAATAATATCTTCGCGAAAATGGAGGGATTCAATCCCGGCGGTTCGATTAAAGACAGAATTGCCTTAAATATGATTAATGAAGCGGAAAAAGCCGGATACATAAAAAAGGGAGATACTTTGATTGAGCCGACCAGCGGCAACACCGGAGTCGGTTTAGCCATGGTTGCGGCCATGAAAGGATACAAGGTTAAAGTGATAATGCCGGAGAGTACCAGCAAGGAGAAAATAAAGATGGTGAAGATTTTCGGCGGAGAAGTAATCTTGATGGAGAATTTAAGATACAGAAAGTTTGCTATTAACGATGTGAAAGATATGGCCAAGAGCGGAGAAAGACACGTTTTCTTGAATCAATACGAAAACTTAGCCAATCCCGAATCTCACTATCACGGAACAGCTGAAGAAATATTAAAACAAATGGAAGATAGACAGATTGATTATTTTGTCGCCGGAATGGGGACCGGAGGAACAATCACCGGAATCGGAAGAAAATTAAAAGAAAAATATCCTCAGATTAAGATTATCGGTGTTCAGCCAGTCCAGAATCAGACCATTGAAGGATTAAGATCTTTAAAAGATGGATTTGTACCGACCATCATTGATTTTGATTTGATTGATGAGATATATGACTTGGAAGCAGAAAAAGCTTTGAATGCTAAAGATGAATTAGCCAGAAAAGGAGTTTTAGTCGGTCCCAGCTCGGGAGCCGCGATGTATGTTTGTCGTGAAATACAGAAAGAGCATCCGGAAGCTGTAATTGTAACGGTCTTCCCTGACCGCGGAGAAAGATATCTTTAAATATGTGATACATTGATATATAATAGAAATATGAAAATATATAATACCCTTACCAAGAAAAAAGAAGAATTTAAACCAATTAGAGATAAAGAAGTCGGAATCTATACCTGCGGACCGACGGTTTATTGGTTTGCTCACATCGGAAATATGAGAACCTATCTCTTTGAAGATTTTTTAAAGAGAGTTTTGATATACAACGGATACAAAGTTAAGCACGTGATGAATCTGACTGATGTCGGACATTTAACTTCCGATTCTGATTCCGGAGAAGACAAGCTGGAAAAAGGAGCCAAGAAAGAAAGAAAGACCGTTTGGGAAATTGCTCAATTCTACGCAGACTTTTTTAAAAATGATTTGAAGTCTTTAAACGTTATCGATCCGACGATTTGGGTTAAAGCCACCGATACCATTTCCGAGCAGATAGAATTAATTAAAGAAATGGAAAAGAAAGGCTTTACCTATATCATATCCGACGGTGTTTATTTCGATACTTCAAAATTAGACAAATACGGCCGTCTTTGGGGAGAGAACGAAAGAAAAGAAATGAAAGGAAGAATTGAAGAGGTAAAAGAGAAGAAAAACAAAGCTGACTTTGCTTTATGGAAATTCAGTCCCAAGAATGAAAAGAGACAAATGGAATGGGAATCTCCTTGGGGAATCGGTTTTCCCGGCTGGCATACTGAATGTGTGGTGATGAGTGTAAATAACTTGGGAATACCTTTTGATATCCATTGTGGAGGCATTGACCATGTCTTCATTCATCACACCAATGAAATTGCTCAAGCTGAAGCGGTATATGATAAGCCGATGGCTAATTATTGGATGCACGGAGAATTCCTTAATTTGAAAGACGGAAAGATGTCCAAGTCTTCCGGCAACATTGTTACCTTGGGAACATTAAAGGAAAAAGGAATCAGTCCTCTCGCCTATCGTTATCTATGTTTGAACACTCACTACCGAAGTAAGCTTGTTTTCAGTGATGAGAGTCTTGAGTTTGCCGAAACAAGTTTAAATAAGCTTTACGAAAAGACGGTTGAACTATCAAGGAGTGAAAAATCTAATCATTCAAAGAAATACGAAGAATATCAGAATAAATTTATCAGCTTCATTGATGATGATTTGAATATTCCTTCGGCCCTGGCTTTAACTTGGGACATGGTAAAAGATAATAATATTACCGATTCAGAGAAATACGATTTATTAATTGACTTTGATAATGTTTTCGGATTAAAATTGTCTTCAGTTAAATCGGAAGACCTTTCTGAATCAAAGTATATTATTAAAATAGAAAAAGACGGTATCCCCGTCTGGACCAGTGACATCAGTATCGTTCCTGAAGATATTATGAAATTGGTGGAAGCAAGGAATGAAGCCAGAAAAAATAAAGAATGGGATAAATCGGATCAGATAAGAAAAGAAATAGATGAGAAAGGTTGGCAAGTTGAAGATTCGGGAGAAAAAACGGTAATCAAAAAGAAATAATAAAAATCCTGCAGCAATGCAGGTTTTTTTAAAAAGAAAAAGAGGTTATCCTCTTTAAGTTTTTTTCGACGCCTTGGGTAAGATTAGAGAAAGAACCGCAAAGGAAGCGATAAAGAATCCGATGAAAAATATGGGCAATCCGCTTCGTACGTCCCAGACATACATATACAGCGTGAACATTGCTGAAAAGAAGGCAGAAACAAAAACGACGAGTAAGTAACTAGAAAACTCTTTCCTTAGTTGTTTTAAGTCCAATTTAATTCCTCCCAGGTTGTGAACGAGCACAAAACCTTAAGTGGAAAATATACCCGTTAGTTGTTTTTGTCAAACTGTTTATTCAGCCGGGACAACAACGCAATCTTCGTAGGTAGTCTCACTTCCTTCTTCCAAGAAAGCTGTATCGCCTTTATTCCAGAAGATATAAGTTTGGCCGGTATTGGTGTAGCGGGCTCCTGAGGCGGAAACAGTTCTTAAAAGTAATAAAGTGTCACCGTCGCTTAAAGTCAATTCTACTTTATCATCGAAGAAGAGAGCATTAATTGTCTTACCATCCTTGCAATTAAAATTTGCGGCAGTGATAGTATTATTGTTTGTTTGTTTTTGAACGTAAGTGCTGGTAGGTATCTGTTCAATTGCTGATTTTAGTTCATTCATTTTTTGACCAAGATAAAAACCAATTAAAAAAACACCAACATATAAAATCACAGCGAGAGTTGTTGAATACCACGTAACTTTTTTCCACTCTATTTTTGCCGAGCTTTTTGCTTTCATATGTTGTTTATTATTTTAATAAATCTATTATATCTTTAAATAATAAAAGACGTCAATACTTTTTTGATATTTTTCTCTGAAAAATAAAAAAAGATACTGCATAAATATCTTTTTTAAGATTAATTTTTAAAAATAATAAAAATTATTGGCATTCTTTGTAAAATTCTAAAACCTGATCGGCTATTTTTTTCCAAGAATATTTCTGAACCTCTTGTAGTCCCCAATCACCCATTTCTTTTCTTAAATTTTCATCACAAATTAGCTTATCGAGTTTTTCTGCCAAGGCAATTTCATTTTTTGGTTCGACTAAATATTCTTCTCCGGCAGTATTTTGTAGTAATTCTTTGTATCCCATATTAGCAAAACCGCAAACAGGCTTCCTTATTGCCATTGCTTCCAATAAAACAATCCCGAAACTTTCTCCAAAGATGGCCGGGCTGCAGTAAATATCACAAGTTGAGAAATATTGAGGGACAATATCTCCGGCCTGAGCTCCTTCCCAATAGACTTCTTGAAGATTATTTTCTTTGGCATATGACTCACATTCTTCTTTGAGCGGACCGTCACCAACAATAATCAATCTTAAGTTATCGTGTTTTTCTTGTAGAATTTTATAAGCCTTCAATAAATAGATTAATCCTTTTCTTTCTTCAATTCTTCCCAAGAAAAGAATATTGATTTTACTGTTATCAAATTTATCCAATCTTTTAACATTGGGATTGAATTCCTTCAAATCAATTCCGTTGGGAATCACTCTTTTCAATCCGTTGTATTTTTTAAACGGTTCAAGATTGAAAGAAGCGACGCCGATTACTCCTTTGACTTTGTGATTAATCAATCCGCTCAAGTTACTTATCATCGCATCCAAAAGCGGCACCGATTCGGTATTGGCATGGAAAGTAATAATATTGGTGGCATCAGACCTTTCCAATATCTGAGAAGCGGAAGGAATGATGAAATTATGGAAATGCAAAATATCAAACTTTTCTTTATTAAGCATTCTTTTTATCGCCAAAGGATTGAAATTAAAAACCAAGTCCCCTTGCGTTCCTCCGATATTCAAAGGAATCGAAGTTCCCAAAAGAATGACATTCTTGCCGTAGCTTTCTTTGAGTTTTCGTCTGGGCACGATTATTTTAGTTTCGATACCTCTTTTCTCAAATTCTTTGGATAATCCCAAAATATGGTTTTTCACTCCCCCCGGATTACTGAAGGAGTGAAAGGAAATGAAGCCTATTTTCATAATTGACGTTTAATTTGTTGTTTGCTACATTATACTTAATGAGTAGTGAAAATACAAATATTAAAGTACCGCCTCAAGACATTGAAGCAGAAAAAAGCCTTTTAGGCTCTTTAATGCTTGATAAGGAAGCAATCACTAAGGTTGCTGATATTTTGCACTCCGAAGATTTCTATAAAAATAAACACCAATACGTCTATCAGGTGGTTGAAGACCTGTTTGCCCGCGGTGAACCGATTGATTTGATTTCCGTTTCTTCCAAGTTGAAAGAGAGGAATCAACTGGAGAATGTTGGCGGAACTGCTTACCTGACTGAATTAATTAATACTGTTCCCACTGCCAGTCACGTGATGACTTATGCCAAAATCGTCCAGAAGAAAAGAATCTTGAGAGATTTGATTTCCGCCGGAACAGAAATATCCTTAATGGGTTATGAAGAAGAAAACGAGTCAGACGATTTGTTGGATTCAGCCGAAAGAAGAATTTTCAGTATTACTCAAAAGAACTTAACTCAATCTTTCTTGCCAATCAAACCTTTCTTGGAAGAAGCTTTTGAAAGAATTGAAAGAATATCAAAACAAAAAGGAGCATTAAGAGGAACATCAACCGGATTTAACGGCCTCGATTCCCTTCTTTCTGGTTTACAGAATTCAGACTTGATTATTTTAGCAGCTAGACCATCAATGGGTAAATCAAGTTTGGCGCTAGACATTGCTAAGAATATTGCTTTAAAAGAAAAGAAGCCAGTCGGTATTTTTTCTCTTGAAATGAGTAAAGACCAATTGATTGATAGATTAATCAGTTCCGAATCAAATATTGATTCCTGGAAATTAAGACAAGGAATGCTTTCAACCGAAGGAGATCAGAATGATTTTGTTTGTATTCAGCATGCTTTGGGAACTCTTTCCGAAGCCCCAATATATATTGATGATGCTTCCAGCTGCAGCGTTCTGCAGATGAGAGCCATGGCCAGAAGATTACAGGCCAGTCATGGACTAGGATTGATTATCGTTGATTATTTGCAATTGATTGAGCCGAGCAATAAAATCATCAATAGTGTTCAACAAATTACCGAGATTTCTAGACAATTAAAAGGATTGGCCAGAGAATTGAATATTCCCGTCTTGGCTTTATCTCAATTATCAAGAGCGGTAGAACAAAGAACACCTAAGATTCCTAGGCTTTCCGATTTGAGAGATTCCGGTTCAATCGAGCAAGACGCCGATGTTGTTATGTTTATTTACCGTGAAGATGTCTATCAGGAAGAAAGTCCGAGAAAAGGAATTGCCGATATTATTATCGCCAAACACAGAAACGGTCCAATTGGAAGAGTGGAACTATTCTTTGATAAGCAAAGAGCCTGCTTCAGGAATATTGAAACCGGACGAGACTCCTTTGAAGGAGATATCGGATACTAAAAAACCTGCTCCGTAGAGAAGCAGGTTTTTAAATAGTTTAATTAGTTCTTGACGTCGACGATTTCAACTTCGGTATACTGTTGTCGGTGTCCTTTCTTAACCTTGTATCTTTTCTTTGATTTATATTTGAAAGTCATTACCTTATCAGCTTTGGCTTGTTTTAAAACCTTAGCAGTTACGGTAGCTCCTTTAATCAATGGTTCTCCGATAGTTAAGTCTTTTCCATTCTCAACCAAAAGAACATTGTCAAATACAACTTCAGCGCCTTCTTCGGCGGCAATCTTTTCTATTTTTAGTTTGTCTTTCGGGGAAACTCTGTATTGTTTTCCTCCTGTTTTTATTACTGCTAACATGTTTTTTTGCTTAATTAATACTTTTTGTTTATATCATTTTATCGTCAGATAGTCAATAATCGGCTTAGATTCTGATAAAGACCTCGGTTAAGATGAAAGCGATATAGATAAAGAGTAGGAAAATAGCCTCTTTCTTGGTAATTTGGCTGTCGTTTTTGATAAAGAAAAAGAAGAAGATTATCGCGATAAATAAGAAGATTCTGGCGACTCCGAAAGGAGAAAAATCAGAGATGTAGATTGGATTTATTAAAGCGACGATTCCCAAGACTAGAGTGGCGGGAGCAACAATTGTTCCCATTAAGTCTCCTAATATCATCCATTCCATTTTCTTTTTTGCCGAAGAAATGGCAAAGAATATTTCCGGAGCACAATTCCCTAACCCGACAATAAATAAACCGATTAAAACAATTGGCCAATTAAAGGTTTCAGCAAAGTATTTGGCTGATCTGACGATTCCCTCGGAAGCAATGGCAAAAATAACCAAACTTAAAATGATTTTAAATATTCCACTGAAAGAAGCTTTAAAGCTTTTGGTCGGAGTTGCATCATCTTCGCAAGTCTTAGTGAATCTTTCTTTTTTAGAGAACAGCCAAGCAACGTATACAAAGAAGAAAGAAATCATAATAACACCGTCAATTCGGGAAAGATTATTATCCCAAACAAGAAGTATCGGCAGAATAGCAGCAATAACGGTAAAGATTAATGTGCTGTGTACGGTCTTACTCTTAGCGGGAATTCCTCCTTTGGCAAAGAAAGCTGCCAAAGCAATAGCCAAAGTCATATCTACCACGTTTCCTCCGATGACATCTCCGAAAGATAATTGCGGGACATTATGTAGAGCTGAAGAAATTCCGACAAATAAATTAGGCAAAGAACCGACCAAAGCCATGACGAGAAAAGAAACTACGAATTCTTTCCAGCCAAGGAATTTAGCAATTTTAATCAAGCTTTTGACTATTAATTCTCCCGATAGATAAAAAGCAAAACAGGAAGCAAGGAAGACGAGGATATAAAGTAGGGTTGTCATTTGTTTGAATTATTATTAAGATACGGAAACTATTATTGCTTCTCGGACTCAATAAGTATTGCGGTCCTAACCGGATTCGAACCGGTGTTCTTAGATTGAGAATCTAATGTCCTAGGCCTCTAGACGATAGGACCAATACAATATTTAGATATCATATATATCACTCTTTGTCCAAACTGGTTTCATCGTAATCAGGCTGAATTTGCCAGTAATCGATGATGTATTTGGCTAAATCATGGAAAACCGGCACGGCTGAATATTCTGAGGTTTTAGTGGCGGTTGGATTATTTAATTTTACCAGAATAATGAATTTAGGATCTAAAGCGGGAGCAAAACCCATGAAGGTCTGCCAGGTATGTTCTGAATATCCGGCCTTGCTTATTCCCAAAGAAGTATAAGGGACCTGAGAGGTTCCTGTTTTTCCTCCAATATAGTATCCGGGAATTTTAGCCAAGTGGCCGAATCCTTTTTCAACTACATTAACTAGCATACTCTTTAGAGTGGTGCTGGTTTCCGGTGAGACAACATTTTCTCTAATTAATTTCGGTTCTATTTTTTCTGTCTTGTCCCCTATTGTAATTGTTTCCACGACGTACGGTTTGTATAATTTTCCTCCATTAATGATGGTGGAAAAAGCTCTGATCATTTGCAAGGGAGTTATTCCTATTCCTTGTCCGAAAGAAGCATTAGGAAAACTGGTGTTGTTCGGATTATTGCTTTCCAAAGCTTCTTTTAATTGATTATTTCTTGAAGCTACTTCTCCGCTTAAATCAATGTCGGTATTTTCAAAAAGCCCGAATGATTTTAGATAGTTATAGAACTTATTGTTTCCAATCAGGCTTTCTGCATACATAACTCCGGTATTAATGGAACCTTGCAAGACTTCGGTCATGGTTACCTTGCCCCATACTTTTTGTGAATAATTATATACCTTGTATGTTCCGCATTGGGCATATCCTAATTTGTCATCAAAAACAGTATCGGGTGTTACCGCTTTTTCATTAATAGCCATGGCTATGGTTATCGGTTTGAAAATAGAGCCCGGTTCAAATAGTTTTTCTACACAAGAATTTTGAAAAGAAGCCATTGATGCATCATGGTAATTATTAGGATTGAAATTGGGACTCTGGGCCATGGCGATAATTGCTCCGGTGTTGGGATCCATGACAATTATTTCTCCTCCTTCGGCGGCATATTTTTTTACCCCCGCGGTCAATACTTTTTCTGCCATGTATTGAATATTGTAATCAATCGTTAATCCAAGAGAGGCTCCGTTAAGAGATTCTTTTTCTGAAAGTTTAAAAAGAAAACTCCAGGGATTTTTTTCTGTTTTAGAAACAGCCATCTCTCCCCTTATTTGCTCATCATAATAGCTTTCGAGTCCGTATTGGCCCAATCCTTCTTGATTGATAAAGCCGATGATTTGCGAGGCTGTGTCTTCTTGCGGATAATATCTTTTAGTTTTGTATCCGATATGTACTCCGTCTAATCCTAAATCAGAAATTTCATCAGCCTTCTCTTTGCTGATGTTTTGTTCCACGATTTCATAGAAGCTCCCCTCTTTACTCATTAGACTCAAAAGAATAGACACATCTTTTCCGGTTTCAGCGGCTAACATCTGCGCAGTCGCTTCTTTTTCTTTTATTTCCTCCGGAGAAACAAAAAGATAGGCTTCCTTTTCCGTCATGGCCAAGATCTCTCCATTTTTAAATATTACCTCTCCCCTTTCTCCTTGAGTTTCCGACAAAGAAGTTTGCTGGCCCTGAGCCATGGCTTTGTAATATTCTCCTTGGTTTATTTGTAAATAAAATAAGCGGGATAAAACTATCCCTCCTATTAAAAAGACGATGACAATAACGATGTTTATTCTTAGATTAGACATAAGAAACTATTTGGAAGCAACAGCTGCTTCAGAAACAACAATATAGTTCAGCTTACTCACCTTTTCAAAGCCTTCTTCCAAAACCTTTTCTTCGATGTTGATAAGGTTTCTGTCTTTAGAAACAGAAAGCTTTAGAGAAGCCACTTCTTTCTTTAATTCCTTAATGGTTGTTTCTCTTTCTCCTTTTATGTATCCCGACTCAGTCAATTTTACCACCTGAAAAATATAAAAGCAAACTAAGGCTAAGCAGGCTAAGGTTATTACCATGAAGAATCTTTTTGAATTGTTTTTTGCGATAGTCATGTTTTTATATTTTTATTGCGGCTCTTAATTTTGACGATCTGCTTCTCGGATTAAGAGCTATCTCTTCATCTTGAGGAACAATCGGCTTTTTAGTTATTATTTTAACTTTTCCGTTTTTCTCTTTTTCTTTCAGGAATTCTTTGATAATCCTGTCTTCTAAGGAATGGAAGGAAATGGCTACTAACCTTCCCTCCTTTTCTAACAGTTCTAATGCCTCTGGAAGAGCTTTACGGAAGTTATCCAGCTCGTTATTGACTTTGATGCGAAGTGCTTGGAAAGTTCTGGTGGCAAAGTGTGTTTTGCCGTGATGATACCATCCGGGAGTCGCTTCTTTGATAATATTCACTAATTGCAAGGTGCTTTTTATTCTTTCTCCTTTTCTTCTTTCAATAATCTTTTTCGCTATCTTTTTACTGAAATCTTCTTCGCCGTATTCTTTTAATATTTTTTCAATCTCATCTTCTTTCCATTCATTCAGTATCTCTTCTGCGGTTAATCCGGTTCCATAGTTCATTATCAGCGGTTCGTCTTTATTGAAGCTGAATCCTCTTTCCGCTTCATCGATATGGTAGGAAGACATTCCGATATCAAACAGTATTCCATTAACCTTATTAAATCCGTTCTCTTCCGCTATCTCTTTTATGTTAATGTATGAATCGTTCACCGGAATCAGTCTCTCTATTTTTTCTTTTTCAATCTTTTCAAATATCTCTTTATCTATTTCGATTCCCAATACTTTTCCTTTGGTTCTTTTCAATATCTCTCTCGTGTGTCCGCCACCGTTTAAAGTGCAGTCGATATAGTTTCCCTCGGGCTTGATATCTAAGTATTCAATGACTTCTTTTAATAATACTGGTATGTGCATCTTATATTCCTAATTCTTTTAATCCTTCAGCCATGCTTTCAACTTGAGTGTTGGTTGTTTGTCCATATTTCTTCCAAGCATCTTCATCCCAGATTTCAATTCTGTCGTATAGACCGGCAATCACCACACTCTTGTTTAGTTTGGCGTACTCTTTCAAATAATCAGGGATAAGGATTCGGCCCAAGCTATCAACCTTAACATCCATCGCTCCGGCTAACATTACTCTCGCAAAGCTTCTGGCATTAGATTGTGATAAAGGAAGCTTGCTTAACTTGTCAGCTAATTCGTTCCATTGTTTTTGCGGGTACAAAAAAAGGCATCCATCAATACCTCTGGTTATGACAGCGCCTTCTGATAAGACATTTCTAAATTTAGTAGGAATGGTTAACCTCTTCTTTGGGTCTAAATTGTAATTGTATTGACCGATTATCATGTTTTTGGTTATCCACCGGGTTTTGGTGTTTTCCACACTTTCCCCCACTTATTAACACTGTAAGACCATTTTACACCACTCGAAAAAACTTGTCAACCACTCATCAACACGTCAAAAGCCCTTTATTTTAAAAGGTTTCTTTGAGTTATCCACAGATAAACAAAAAACACCCTTTTGGGTGTTGATTATCCACTGTAGTAATTAGGAATCAGGAAATGTTTATCGCAAAAGTATTGGGGTCGATTTGAACTTTGCTTCCCTGCGGAATTGCATCCTTAAGAAGGTTTCGGGCAATAGTATTTTCAACCTTGTCTTGGATGACTCTTTTCATTTCTCTGGCTCCGAAGACCGGGTCATAACTCAATTCAACTATTTTATTCTTCAATTCTTCGGTAATAATTAATTGTATCTTTTTTGTCTTTAAATTATTGTTCAATTTATTTAATTGTATTTGGGCGATCATTAATAAATCTTCTTTAGTTAAAGATTTGAAAACGATTGTTCCATCGAACCTGTTAATGAATTCCGGTCTGAAGGTTCCTTTCTCGAAAATGTCATTCATCAGATCTCTCTTTATCTCCGGCATCTCTTTATCTTCTTCTATTGCCTTTAAAATGGTCTTGTAGCCGGCATTTGAGGTGGCGATGATAATAGTGTTGGTGAAACTTATCTTCCTTCCCAGATTGTCATTAACGTATCCTTCGTCCAAAACCTGAAGGAAGACATTTAAGATGTCGGGATGGGCTTTTTCTATTTCATCCAATAAGACTAAAGAGAATGGATTTTCTGAAACTTGGGAAGTTAAGATTCCCGGCTGTCCGTCGGAACCGAGAAGTCTGGGGATGTCATCGATTCTCTGGAATTCAGACATATCGATTCTAACCATCTTTTCTTCCGAACCGAAATATGTTTCCGCCAAAGCTTTAGCTGTTTCTGTTTTACCAACTCCGGTCGGTCCTAAGAACAGGAAGCTTCCCATTGGTCCCTTACGGGTCTGTACGCCTGTTCTGGCCCTTCGCAAGGCCGAAGATATCTCATCGATCGCTTCGTGCTGTCCGACCACTCTTTTGTGCAATGTTTCTTCAAGATTTAATAAGACTTCTTTTTCTTTGCTTCTGATTTTTCCAACCGGGATTTTTGTTTTTTCGGAAAGCATCTTGTCGATATGTTCCGGCATAACAATATTTGTTTCGGCATCTCTTCCGCTATATATCACCGCTTCATCTAAAAGATTGATGGCTTTTTGCGGGAAAGGAAAATTAGAAATGTATTTTTCACACAAAACAACAGTTTCTTTCAAAGAATTAAAAGGAATGAATTTTTGATGTTCGGTTTCCAATCTGAAAACTTTATTTTCCAAAAGATGCAAAGTATCTTCCGCACTCATTTCTTCCACTTCTATTTTTTGGAATTGAGCTAAGAGAGAAGGTTTGTCTTCAATGTATTGGTGTAATCCTTTAAAGGAAGTCAAACAGATGGTCTTAAAGGATGGAGAATTCAAATAAGGTCCGAGGATTCCGGAAATATCTACGATTCCGGCCTTTTGTTTGCCTCCCAAGAAGTCGTGGATGTCATTAATGATTAAAATCACATTACCGGCATTAGAGACCTCTCTAAAGCACTGTTCCAAGATTCTTTCCATCTGTTCGAAAGAAGTGGTAGTTGAAGAAAGAGAAATAATATCGAGCTCGATAAAGCGATTATTGTTTACGTTCGGCAAAGATTGTCCGGTCAGGCTTCTTTTTATCAATCCGTGGATAATGTTTTTTCTTCCCACTCCCGGTTCACCGATAATCAAGGCATTGCCGGCATCTTTCTTGGATAAGATTCTTTCCAGTTGGGAAACACTTTCTTTTTGAGCGACAATATCTTCGAATCCCCTTCTTTTGACAATTTCTGTCCAATCAATTGAATAACTGTCTAAAGTGGGAGTGTAGCCGGCGGTCCAGTCTTTTCCCAACGAGCCGAACTTCAAAAGATTCTCATAATCCCAGAATTGTTTTCTTTTTTGGATTTTTATATATATCCTTTCCTGCCACTCGTTTATCTTTTCGAAGTCTTCTTCTTCGATATCTGATTCAACGATGATTTGTTTTAAATTAGGCTCAACTTTAACTAAGGCAGCGATGATATCGCCTTCTTTTATCTCTTCGCCTCCCCTTTTCAATGATATTCTTCCCGCCTCTTCAAAAACAGCTTCAAATTCTTCTCTTGTTATCTGAGTTGAATAATCTTTTGAATTTAATTCTTTTTTTAATCCGTTCAAGTCAATCAGTAATCGGGAGAAAATGAAAATGATCTTAGGATTCTTAAGATCTAAAAATGCTTCCAAGATTATTTCGTAATTGGGATAGAGCAATCCTTTTTTTCTTGAATTTCTGATTGCCTCGTCCAGATACTTGGCTGATTTCAAATTAAGGAGCTGGGCCAGATTTTCTCTTTTGTCGCTCAAAGCTTTTTCTAGAGTAATTCTTCTCTTCGGATTTTTAAGGCATTCGTTAAAACACGAATTGATATTATACATTAAAAAGAAAAGAGACAGAGTGATGATGGCGGCTCCGAAAAGCTGGTCAGTTTCTTTAGCGTTAAAAAAGTTAAAGATGTATAAAGATAAAAAGACAACAAAACAGAAAAGAGAAATCTTTTTAATGAGATTAAGGCACCAGAAAAAAGGTTCCAATTGCGCTATTTCACATATTTCTGTTTTTTCTAAGTTAATCATAGGTATTTAAATCCGTATATTAAAGCCATAATAAAGAATAAAGGATAAACAATTGAAGCGAAGAATAAGACTATTCCTAAGATTAGGACAACTATTTCGTAAATCAAGAAGAAAGTAATCAGGAAAAGCCTCATGATGAATCCGATTATCCTGGTGATGATGTTGGAAAGGAAGACTTCAAAGTATTTGCCGATATCGAATCCCCGGCCGTAGTCCCACAGGTATCTTCTCCAAGGAGAAAAAAGAGAGCGTAGAGTCTCTTTTATGGAAAAGAAATCAAATCCGAAAGCAAGATAATTCTTAAGGATAAGTAAAACTTTTTTGGGAGTGAGTATTAGCTGCCAGTATAGATATTTGATAAAAATATTCATTCTTTTTTGGCAATCTTTATGTCGTTATATTGATTATAACTGTTTTGATTAAAATGTCCATAATTTTGACTCTTGACAATAATCTTTCCATAATTATAATGGATAACATCAATAGAAAAAGGTCGGCACTTTATAACAAAAAATAACAAATATTATCTTTTTAAAAAAAGATAAAGTGTTCACAATTAACCCTTAATAAAATTTTATGATTTTTGAAGAAACAGTAAACGAAAAAGTTGTATCAATGTTAGAAGAAGACGAATCTTGTGAAGCTCCTGAAGAGGAGGAAACAAAAGAAGAAGAAACAGAAGAAGACGAAGAAGTTACCGGAGAATTTGACAGCGATGACGAAGTATCTGATGACGACGAAGAAGAAGATGAAGACATTGATGACGACGATATCGACGAAGATGACGACGATATCGATGAAGAATTAGGCGACGACGACGCTGATGCGGACGAAGAAGAATAATTTCTTAATTAATAGCCCCGCACTCGCGGGGCTTGATTATTGCTTTTTTATTCTTAAGTTGATATAATTCAAAATATAATAATAAAAAACACGTCATGAAAATCAAGTTAGACAGGTGGAAGATTGCCACCATAATCCTTGCAATTATTTCGATCGTTCTCGCCGTGCTACTTTCTCAGACAATGTTGGGTTCTCCTCAGAAGGCAGCTGATAAAGCAATTGAGTATATTAACAAATATTTATTATCAGGAGGAGCTACAGCAACATTAGTAAGCGTTGATAATGATAAAATAGGAAGTCTTAGAAAGATAACCATCGATGTTGCCGGAAACAAGTTTGGTTCATATGTAAGCATTGACGGAAAATACCTTTTTGCTAGCGAGCCATTTGATATGACTAAAGATCCTAACGCAGAAGGATCATCCAATACACAAACAGGTTCAACAGTAGAAACTACTGATACACAATTAGATGGAAGTTTCTCTGAAGCAAAAGATACTGAGGTTTGTATGGAGAATGGAAAACCGATCGTTTATTTCTTCGGTTCAGCCAGCTGTCCTCACTGTGTCTGGGAGAAACCGATATTAAAGAGTGTGGTTGATAAGTTCGGCGATGCCGTTTCCTACCACGAGAACATTGATTCTGAAACCGATATTGATGTTTTTAACAAATACAGCACCGGATCAGTTCCCACTTTGGTAATTGGTTGTAAATATTTCAGAGTTGGTTCAGGTGAATCTGCCGGAGAAGAGTCTGAAAAAGCCTCTTTGCAGAAGATTATCTGTCTTGCTACAGGAAATCAACCAGCCAGTCTTTGTCAGTAATTTAAAACAAGGCACCCGAAAGGGTGTTTTTGTTTTCTTGGTCCCCCCTTGACAAAATTAATAAAAGAGTTATTATATAGCTTGTAAGTTTAATAGCTCATTTTAATTTAAATAAGAAGATGGTTTTGGTGGTTGTTTTAAGGGATATTGATTATCCTTGAAAACAGCCACCAAGTGGTGGCACTAGAAAGCTATTGCACGCACGAATGTTCGAATACCATTCCCCTCCAGGAGGTGGTGGAATATATGATCGTGATAAGGCAAATTTTCAACAACACCCACGTGATGTATGCCGGTACCGAGATCTACCCGTAATCCAGGCCCGCCCGGACCCCCCTGTAAGGAGGACTTCAATGATAAAAAAGCTTTGACAGTTCGGCGCTTCTTAGCGCCGCTGATGTGAGGATGATTCCTCATTCATGTTTCCTGACCTGTTGGGCGACGAGTCTAAATGTTCATAGCTCATCTCGGAGCGTTAGAAGCCGGTATCTTAGAGAAGCGTTTCTGCTCTCACATTGATCAGCGATATCGATACCCGCTCACACCCCTGGAAGATCAGCTTTTCTCGTCCCCCGTGACCCCCCGAACAAAAAATTTATAGCAATAAAAAAGGGAGAATTGCTAAAAGGCTACACAAATAGCTAAAGTGAAGTTAAGTGGTTTCCACAAATAACCAAGGTTTGAAGGGCGCCCAAAGGGAACGATTCAGCAGACCGAACCTGATACTTTATAAGTATCTAAGTAGGCTAAGAATATCCCAAAAGCCCTCTCCCCAACCGATCTTCTTATTTCAAACACCGCCGCGTAAGCAAACAAATTGCTTCCGCGGTTTTCTTTTTTTTAAACAAAAAACTCCGTTTTCACGGAGTCGTTTTGTTATCCTTATTTTAATTCTACAGTTGCACCAGCTTCTGTGAATTTCTTTTTCATTTCTTCAGCTTCTTCTTTCTTAGCATCCTCCTTAATTGTCTGAGGAGCTGTAGCGATAGCGTCAACTAAGTCCTTGGCTTCTTTTAATCCTTTCTGAGTCAAGTCTCTTACAACCTTGATGACTTCAATCTTTTTGTCACCGGCTGATGTTAATACTACGTTGAAAGAAGATTTCTCTTCAGCAGCGGCAGCGCCGGCAGCTGGAGCGGCAGCAGCAGCCATCATTTGAGGAGCAGCTGATACACCGAACTTCTTTTCTAATACTTTTACTAATTCAGCTAAATCTAGAACTGACATTTTTTCTACTTCTTCAACTAACTTTTTGAACTTTTCAGGAACTTCGATTACTTCTGTTTCTTCTGCCATATGTTTGTATTTTATTATTTATTATGCTTTTTGATCTCTGATCTGGGAAAGGGCTAATACCAATTTCCTCATATTACCAGAAAGAACTCCGACTAGGTTAGTTGCTGGAGCGGATAATGTTCCAACAAGCATTCCCAATAACTGTTCTTTGCTTGGTAATTCGGCTAATTTGATAACATCGGCCATTTCACAAAACTTGTTTTCTAGAAATCCTCCTAAGATTTTAGCGTTAGCGTTTTCTTTTGAGAATTGATACACTATTTTGCTGGGAGCGATTTCATCTTCATAACCGAAGATGATTGCTACCTCTCCTGCCAATTTATTTGAATCAAGGGAAACGTTTTTGTTCTTCAAAGCGATTTCCATTAAACTCTTCTTGGCGACCTTCATTTCGCTGCCTTCTTTTTTAAGATTTTCTCTTAATTTAGCCAGCTCCTTAACCTTAATCTTGCTGAAATCCATGAAAACGATTGACTTCTGCTTATCGATTTTGGTTTCAAGGTCGGTGATAATTTTTTGCTTCTGTTCTCTTGTTAATGCCATATAATTAAAAAATCTGTGATTCCACAGACGACCTAATACAATATTGCTATTGTCTTTTTCCTCAACAGGACTTATATAACGCCTGTTTTCTGTGGAACTATTTATTTATGCTGCTATTATATCTGTTTTTAGCTTTTTGTCAACTCGGCAACAATAGCTTCTCCGAACTCCTGGGCGTATTCGGCATTTTCAGCGGTAATGATATTTCCGTCTATAACTAAAGATTTTCTTTCATATATTCCATCGCTTAATTGAAGAATTCTAATGGCTGATTTGTCCATATCGGTAGACCAGACGGTGGCTTTCTTTTCTTTCAAGATTCCCGACTTAGCCAGTATTGTTGGAGCAATACAGATTGCAGCGATTAGTTTTTTCATAATCACAGCTTTCTTTAATATCATATAAGTCATTTCATTGTCTAAGAGTTTGATCGCTCCCTGGCCTCCAACAAGGATGATGGCATCGAAATCATCGACATTCAAATCATCAATTAAAAGATCGGCAAAGGCTTCTCCGCCGAACTTTCCGATCGCTTTTGTTTTATCGCAAACTGTGGTAACAGAAATGCCATTCTTTTCAAGAACTTCTTTGGTGACGAAATATTCTTCATCACGAAAGTTTTCCGAAGCAATAATAATGGCTGCTTTTTTCATATGGTAATATTATAGCACTTTTATTTTATAAAAAAAGAGAGACGGCTATGTCGTCTCAATGTGATTAAAGATTACTTCTTCTGCACGGATGATGCATTCTAAGGGTATGCTGTGGTACAAGAACTGCTTGAGAATGAGATCCATGTCTTGAGGCTTGAGTGTCTCGACTCTTGTCTTGTACGGTTCTCCGGAAGGGTTGTCGAGTAAGACATTCAGTTTTCCTCTTCTAATCAGTTCTTCAATGATTAGAATTTTTAACGAGAAAACATCACCTTCAGGTAAGTCTTTTTTGTATAAAAGCCTCCTGACACTTTCTTTGAGTTCATCGTTCGGTACACTTTCCAGTTCTTTCCTGATTTTTTCTTTGTTAAACATAGTAATCACCAATAGTTGTCAAACTATACTGAATATGTTTTAGCATAAAAGAAAAAAGAGGGCAACTGCCCTCTTCCACATATTAGCTATCAGCTTCATTCCTTTCTTTTCTGGCCATTCTCCAGTGAAGAATGTAGATTGGGAAAGCGATTAGAATCATTGTCAGAGCATCAAGCATTCTTTTTTCTCTTTCTGACTTAATACAGGTATCTCCGGTATTTCTTACTTTCCAATTATTATAGTCACTAATCATGTTGTCTATCTGTTGCTGTTCTTCCAAGGTTATTCCGCTTTCCTTTATCTTTTCAGCTTGAACGGTTGAATAAAAATAAGGTTGCTCATTACACATAGTGTAATCTCTCTTTTCTGCTTCAGTAAAGACAAATGCTTTAAGAGAAGTGTTAATCAAATTGCCCATTCCGACGGCAAAGAAGATTAAAGCAATCAAAGAAACGGTGTAGAGATAAATGGTCATTACTATTTTTGTTGTTTTTGTCATATTTATATATATTTTACCATCATGTCGTTATTAACGTATTTACCATAATGGTTGATACCATTTTTAATGGTGCCTAATTTTTTGAAACCCACCTTTTTGTATAAATTGATGGCGACCTTGTTTTTGGAATAAGCATAAAGGGTAATTATTTTTATCTTTAATTCCTTACGTGCTTTTTCAATTATTTTCCTTAATAGTTTTTCTCCTAATCCCCTACCTCTTATCTCTTTTATTAATGATATTCCCAATTCACCAACATGTCCTTTTGTTTCTTTGTCGATTAATGATATCCGGGCACTACCGCATACTTTTCCGTTAATATCTAAAATTAAATCAACCCTAGTCCCCTTTTCCTTTTCTTTTAATATTTGTTTTAAGTATTTTCTTTCTTCTTTTAAGTTTAATTTTTTCTGAACCGTTATATATGCTTTTTCATCAACTAATGAATTAATCATTTCAAGAGAAGATTTCAAATCATTCATTTGTGGTTCTCTAAAAGTTATCTTTTCCATGTTTTCATTATATCAATTCTTGTTTTTAATGTAAACAAAAAGCTATTTTCATGATAATATTTACTTATTATGAAAAGAATCATTTTAGCATCAACCTCACCACGCAGAAAAGAAATACTTTCTAAAATAAAGCTTCCTTTTGAAGTAGAGGAAAGTAATTATGAAGAAGATATGAGTTTAGTTATGCATCCGGCAAAATTAGCCGAGCATCTCTCTTTTAATAAAGCAAAAGCAGTGGCTGATAAAAATAAAGATGCAATCGTTATTGCGGCTGATACTTTCGTTGTTTATAAAGATAAGTTTTTAGGAAAACCTAAAACTGAAGAAGAAGCGAAAGAAATGCTGATGATGTTGAGCGGAAAAGAACACGAGATTATTACTGGGGTAACAATTATTGAAAACGGCCACTCAATTTCTTTTCACGAAATAGTAAAAATTTTTATGGAAGATATTTCTTTGGAAAGTATTGATAAGTATATAGCTACCGGAGAACCAATGGATAAAGCCGGAGCCTATGCTCTCCAAGAAATGGGGTCTATTTTTATTAAAAAGATAGACGGTGATTTTTACGCGGCAATGGGTCTTCCATTAAAAAGACTTGTTTATGAACTTAAGAGTTTCGGAATAGATGTTTTATAAAATATTCTAATAAAAAAAACCAGGCTCAAGAGAGCCTGGCTTTATTTGATTTCCTTAGATGCGGCTAACGTTTACTGCGTTAGGACCCTTTGGAGATTCACCTTTTTCGAAAGATACTCTGTCACCAGTTTTTAACTCGTCAAAGCTTACGCCTTTAAGTTCATTACTGTGAAAAAATAAATCTTTTTCCTCTCCATCAACTGTGATGAAGCCGAATCCTTTGTCGGTAAGGTTTTTGATTGTTCCTTCCATGATTTAAAGTTTACTTGATAATTTTTAAGGTTTTACCCTAAAGTTTAGCTTCTTAAATAGTCTCGACTAAATTACTATTAAGTGGCTATCTCGTGGTTATATATTAGCATCCTATGGTAAATCGGTCAAATGGAAAAGACTAATTTACTTCTTTTTGTGGGAAATGTTATCCCAGCCTCTTATTTTCCCGAACAGCTTGGTAAAGGAAAATATCCAATAATCGGTCTGCGGTTCAGTGTCTCCCCTTAATCCGGCCAGGTATTTTTCGAAGTCTTTTTTGTTTACAAACAACAGCCAGAAGAAGTCCCTGATCCAAGGCAGACAAACCAGCGTAATTGAGGCGATAAGACAGGCTAAGACTGCATTGGATGGTGAATAGTGATAATATATCACCAATCCTATCGAGACAAATAAAAGGATAACCGCTAAATTGTATAATAATAGATAAGAGACGTATTTTTGCAGATTATTCTGTTCAACTGCTTCGGCTATTTTAGCTGCCGTTAAAGCAAAGAGGCCGAAGGTGAAGATTAATAAAAATATCGGAGCAATCCAGTTTTGTTTCAGTGCGCCATTATCTTGCAAAACTATCGGAATCAAAATTACTGACAAGGCAGTGAATATTCCGTTAATCACTAAAAGATTGGGAGCATCTTTGGTCCAAGAATTTTTCATATGATTTTTATTATTATCTGTAATTATTATACTAAATAATAATAAGAGATTGCAAGTATAATAAAAGAAGCTCTCAATGAGAATTTTCTCTGAGAGCTATTGCATCGTCCTAAACCTTTGGAGGGCATTTAGGAGTACGGGGCTTATTCGGGAATATTGATTATCCCTTGTCCTTTTAGGGCATTATAAAACCCACAAATACCGGACTTGGTTACGAAGCCGAAGCAATATCCGCTTCCATCTTCATACTCTAGTCGATTGATCACATCGCGTTTCATTGCGCCGTTTACCAGATTGAATGTAATTTCCTGGCGATCAGCGAAAGCTTTAAGAAGCTCTTCTTTTGTTGGACCGCTTATAATGTCAATCAAATAACAAGCCTCCTTGTTATAAATATATTATACAATATATTAGTCTATATTGTCAATAGGGATAGATTTTATTCAAATTTAAAGCTTTCGGTCATCTTATCGTCATAACACTGGCTCATGTCGGGAAAGGATTGAAAAGTACATTCTTGCCCAAGAATAAGAGACATCATTTTTTGTTTTTCCGGAGAATATAATATTTTGTATGCGAAATTTGTATAACAATTTTCGTCCATTACCCTTACTCCATTTTCAATCAAATTTCTTCCACTAATATTAATTTGATAATTGCCGTCTTTCTGTAAATCATTCAAGACTATAGAGCAGGTTGGGCCAAAATTTTGTTTTACAAAACCAATTAATTCATCATCATTTTTAGGATTATTGATGATTATTTTCCATCCCAAGAAAGGACGCGAACTACGGCCGGTATAGTATTTATTTTCTTCTTCTTTTTTAAGTAATTCCAATGAATAAGTTATCTTGTTACACTCTCCAATGAATCTTTGTTCGGGTTGGCTCCAATTAGCATCGTAATAATATTCTTGGGAAATATATATTACCCCGTTTTGATTATCTTCAAAAACTTTTAAAGGAGTGCCTTCTTCTTGCTTTTCATCGCATCTGCATATGGTCGATACTTTCAATGGGATTTTCATCGAAAATCCCAATTGAGTATTAATGTATTCATTCCAATCAGAAGTATCAACAACTCTTTTTACTTTCGAAACTACGCCTTCATTATTAGGAATAGGCTTTGGTTCTTCCTTGATTAATAAAGAAAACAAAGTCGGTCCGATAAACAGACACAGTATGATAATAAAGATTTTTATCCAGTTTTTCATTTATTTTGATAGTTTTTCTTTTGCCTCTTCTATTGAATTAACAAAGTTAATTTCACCTTGTTTATTGCTTTCATAGATAAAGTCTTTTAAAACATTGCTTTGATATTTTGAGTAATCTCCGATAATGGCGATTTTAAAATTATAGTTTACAAATTTCTGGAGTATTTCTCCGGCGATTCCTGTTTTTAAATCAAAAAAAGAAGGAATAATATTCTTTTCATAAATGATTATTTTTCTTGTATTTGAATTGAAACAGTTTCCCATTAAGTCTACAGCATCTTGAGCTTTACTGATTTCAATATTGTCAGATAATAATTCAGCTATATTGTTTTCACCTATTTTTATTGTGTTTATCTTCATGTTTTTATTATATCAAAAACTACCTGAAATAAAAGGTAGTTTATAATTAGATAGTTTTTACCTCACCCGCCTTTGGTTTACTTCCAGCGAGCGGAAGAGTGAACCAGAATGTTGATCCCTTATTAAGTTCGCTTTCTAGGCCAACTTTACCGCCCGAAACATCAACAATTTGTTTTACGAGGTAAAGACCCAAACCATTACCATCTTTTTCCAGTTTAACAATATTTGTTCCTCGGAAAAACTTACTAAAGATTTTAGATTGTTCATCTTTTGGAATACCGTATCCATTATCAATAACCTTTGAAATTACCTCCTTATTTTTAATCTTGATTTCAATTAATATTTTTCCATTTTCTGGAGTATATTTTATAGCGTTAGTTAAATAGTTTTTATAAACTTCTCCGATAAGACGTGGATCAACATTAATCTTTTTTAATTTTGAATCGACACTGAGAGTAACTTTTTGCTTTTTTTCTTCAATTTTATTTTTTAATTCTTCAAGTAATCTATTAACTAAATCTTTTAAACTAGTTGGTTCTGGTTCAACCATAATTCTTCCTGATTCAATTCTAGAAATATTAAGTAAAGAGTTGATTAATCCACTCATCGTTCTTGCCGATATCTGTATATTGGTTAAAAGTTCTTTTTTCTTTGCGCTTTTCATTTTCTTTTTGTCGTTTAGTAATAATTCCGAAAGCCAATTAATTGCAGAAACTGGAGTTAAAAGTTGATGAGCCGCGAGAGAAAGGAATTCAGTCTTCATTCTATCTATTTCATTTTCTTTAGTTGCATCTCTAAAAACAACGATTGCTCCGTCTACCACACCATTAATCCAAATTGGAGATGTCATTGCTGTGAAAGCAAACCTTGTTTCATCTTTTTTAATTAAGAAATAATGATTATTTAATGATACTGGTATCATTTTGCCGGTCGAAATAGCCTTGGTGAAAAGTCTCATTTCTTTAGAAATATAGTTGCCCTTTTCGTCCGTTATCTTAAAGATATCGAAATAAGACTTCCCTATTATTTCTTTTTGAGTATAACCAATCAATTTACTTGTAATGTCGTTGCTAAAAATTATTTTATCATCTTTATTGCAAGCAACCACACCCTCTCCGATTCCAGATAGTAATGCTCCAATTAGAGATTTTTCTTCGATTAATTTTTTTTGTCTATTATAAATAATGTATAAAAGAATGATAATAAGAATTCCAAAAGTAAATGACATACTAGTGAAAAACCACATTATTTTTGTTACTTCAAAAAAATAATTAGGAGTAATTCTTATTTCCCAAGTTTTATCAGCAAAAACAAAATCTTCTGTTACTTCTGTTTTTGAAGGTGAAATATATTGATCGCCTTTCGAATTATTAATTGTTTCTCCTTGGAAATTAATAACTTGTTCTCCATTGAAAGTATAAATCAAGCTTTTATCTAATGGAACAATATATTTATTGGTTTTTAAGTATCCATTTTTTTCATAAATATGAGAGGCATCGATTGCTGAGGCGAATAATTCGGATAACCTCACAACGCTTACTGTTGAGCCAAGATATTTATCTTCTTTGTAGACTGGAAAGTATATTAAAATTGCTGAGTATCCACGTCCAAGTATTGTTGGTTCGCTAACAACCGGTGATTTAGTTTCTATTGCTTTTAAGAGTGGAACTAGTCTGTCTGGATATTTATTATAATCAGTGACAATAATCTTATTGTTATCTTCGTCGTTGGGATAAACATATTTAATTAGATTGTCTTGATCTATCCATTCAAGCGTAAGAGATATTCCTAATGGTTTTCTAACCTTTATTGCGGTTGAGGCAAAAGCATCAAATTCTTTTTTAGTAATATCTTCACTTCCTTCAAAAAAAGCGCCCAAATCTTCGGCCGCTGCAAGAGAGTTTTGAAATTTTCTAGTAATTAGTGTCGTTGATACATCAAATTGACTTTTGAAAACATTTTCGAAAAAACTTATCTCGAGTAAACAGGTAAACCAATTCAAGGCAATGATGGCAAATAAAATTATTATTCCCGGGAGAATAACATATGTCCATACTGATACCGTTTTTTTTGAATTAGTATTGACTATTTTTTCCATTAATATAATTTTATACTTCTTAAAAAAATAAAGCAAGAAATTAAGGTGTAAAAATTACAATTTTTAGATTAAATTTTATATTTCTTCATTCTCTTTTGATAATTCCATAAACTCTTTATCCTTTTCAGTAATCTCTTGATTTACCTTTAAGGCATTCTCATTAATACCTATTAACTTAATATTACTCAATCTTCTTACCCGGGATAGGGCGACGTAGCCCATTCCGTAATCAAAAGATCGACTAAGGTCAATTTCGGCTGCATCCAAACTCATTCCTTGGCTTTTATGAATTGTAATCGCCCAAGCCAATCTTAAAGGAATCTGCCAAATAGTCGCCAATACTTCATCGTTCTTTTCAAAGTTCCACTGTGTTTTCATAGCAATTACCCTCTTTCCCTTAATAGTTTCTATAATGGGAAACTCTTCTTCAAATCCAACTACCGTTCCCAATGTTCCATTAACATAGCCTTCTTTGTAATTGTTCTTTACAAATATGACAATGGCTCCTTTCTTAAGCTTTAGTGTTTCGGGAGCTAAACAACCTTTCTTTAATATTTCTATTAGTTTTTCTCCTCCCTTATATGTCATCACGTATTGCTTTTCCGGTTCTTTAATTTTGGAAAGCTCTAAACTATTAATCTTATCTACATTTCTATTGTGACTATATAGTTTAGTTACTTTATCAAATCCATAGATATTCTTATTCAATCTAGTATTTATCTCCTCTAGTGTTTTAGTCGTTGCTTTGTTGTTTCTAATATCATTTAAGATATTGATAAACTTTTTATCATCTTGCCTGTATTGTTTTTCTAGATAGCAAACCTTAAATCTGGCTCTTTTCCAAGCAGGAGAAGTGTAGGCTAGTTCCGGTTTTTCTTCTGTATTATCGTTAATTGGTGGCAATTGGAAGAAATCTCCGCAAACTACCAATTGAATCCCTCCAAAAGGAAGAAAGGGATCTTTAATCTCTTTGCAAACCCTATCAATTAAAACTAATCGTTCCGAATCAAGCATTGATATTTCATCAATGATTAATACTTTTGTATCCCTAATTTCTTTCCATTTCGGAGTTCTGCCCTTTAAAAATCTTTTAATCTTGGGGTCATTAATATCTTTAGTGATTCCGATTCCCGCCCAAGAATGAATCGTTGTTCCACCGATATGAGTCGAGGCGATTCCGGTTGAAGCAGTAATTCCTACTTTTATCTTCTCTTTTTTGAGATAATTGATAAATTTATTTAATAAAAAAGTCTTGCCTGTTCCAGCCGAACCAGTCAAAAATACATTAGCTCCAGACTTTAATATTTTGAGTGCTTGATTTTGATTCATTGCAAAGATAGTATATCTCTAAATACCAAAATACACCATCGTTTGACTTATCGTTATCGTGCAGAGGAACTGGGACGTTATCGGAACCTTTTTAGGATTGATTCATCAATCAAATTCATACAAAGCCACCCTGGGGGTGACCTCACCGAACTAATTCGGTGTTGATTTTCGATGTTCTTTGACGAGTACCTTTCTACCATCAGATAGTGTTCGGTAATGTCTTCGAACTTCTACAATCTTTTTGCCTTTTTGGGTTTTTGCCATACGGGTAAAAATTGGTTTGTAATACGCTGTCTTCGACAGAAACAGTCACCATTAACCTGTTTATCGAATGTTGTATCCCCCCAGAAATGGCTTTGTATGAATTTAATTAAAATATAGAAAGAACTATTCCTAGTAGTATTATTATAATAATAAGAACTCTAAAAGTTATATCTGTTCCTGATATCTCACTAATTTTTTCTAATCCTCGCATTAATAAAAACAAAACTGCTGCACCAATTAAGAATATTGTTATTGGTCCTAAAAAAATTATCAAAGCTTTTAGTGGAGATATTTTTTTATCAATCAACATTCCTATTGCTAATATTAATGGTAATAGCAATGCAATAGCGTAAAATACGAGTTTAGTTGTTTTTGATGTTTGATACATATTGGATTAATTATTTTTTTGATGATACCTAAAGGCTCTTCTGAACCCAGCATCTTCGGCTTCCTTAACTGTTCTACAGTAAAATTCTCCTTCATTTTTTTCTATTTTTACTTTGTCATATTGCTGATCAAATGGTAAATGATATATTTTTTCTCCAGTTTTTTTGGATATATTACATTTAATACAGGGATAGCCTTTATCAAAGTTAAAATTTTCTTCTAAATCTATTCCTAGTTCTTTCGAAAATCTTTTAGCTAGACTGGATAACTCTGTAGATGTGTAAAATAATCCCTTCACCTTGTGCTTAGGATTTTCGTCTTTATATTGAAAAACTGTTCCAAAAAATTGAAAAATATGTTTTTCATAAATAGTTCTAAATTTTGCCCAATATTTACATTGAATAATAATAAAATTATTACCTTTTTTGCAGATTAAATCACGTCCTAAATCTTCAAATCCTTTGAATATTCCAACATATTCAACATCATATCCTTGTTCTTCGTATAAATATCCAATATATCTTTCATATAAACGACCTATCATCCATTTTGATTTATTTCTCTTCCAGAACCTATCAAGGGCCATTTGATTTTTCTCAACGCTAGGTAGCTTTCGGTATTCTTCTTTTGTTAAATAATTGATTGCTTCGTCTGCGCGTTCCTCTTCAGAGTAATTTTTAATTAATTCTCTTTCTTCTTCGGTTGCAATATCCACTTCTTCTTTTAGGTCAATTAAGAAGGGCGCTATATTTTCATAATATTCAACTAAATATTGAGCTATCTTTTTTTCTTGTTCAGCTTGACGACGTATTCTTGATTGTTCTTTTACTATCTCTGCTGAAGAAAAAGCT
Source organism: Minisyncoccota bacterium (assembly GCA_041657325.1). Taxonomy (GTDB): domain Bacteria; phylum Patescibacteriota; class Minisyncoccia; order Minisyncoccales; family Minisyncoccaceae; genus UBA2211. Next base: position 2,999 of record JBBACA010000005.1, on the reverse strand, counting down.
GGATGACTTTTATATTTTAAATAGTTTGTTATTTCACGTTCATTAATGCCAAGAAGTTCATCATAAGCCTTTGCTAGCCAAGGAAATCCTATTTGACGTTCTTTTGCCATTTGAACAATTCCTTCCTTTTTGTTATCTAAACTTCTTCTTTCTTCTTGTGCAGAATTTTCAAAAACAGCCCTTTCTTTTTTTATGGTAGAAAGTAAATCTTCTAATTCTTTTTTCTTCGTTTCATAATATCCCATATTATTTAACTTGTAATTTATCTATGAATGATTGCCACATAAGTTCTTCTTTTGCATTTAAGGTGGAATTTTTACTATTCATTTCTTTAAAATTATATTGCTTATTAATCGCTAAAATATTATTTTTTTCTTTTTCGTAGTCAAAATTTTCTAGAGCGCTACGTGCTGCACTGTCCTTGATGCTTTGCTTTATCCATTCAACAATAGCAGAGAGTATTATCCAAGCAAGCCAAATGATAAAAATGATCAATAAAAAACCCATTTTTAAAATTAATAATTATTACTACCAAAAGCTGCCACCAAGTAAATCAATATCTTCAATGTAGATTTTAAAAAGTTTACTACCTCTATACTCTTTTCTACCAGAAATAAGGACCCATTCATTTTTACCTTCTGCGAGAGCAAGAGAGCTAATTACTTTTTCCAACTTACCAATATCTTTGATGTCTATTTCGAAATTACAGCTTTCTTTTTTTGCCTCATCGAGCCATAATTTACCATTTCCTCCTTTATTGTCCACTAATCTGATTTTTGCTCTTACTTTATCTTCTAGCTCTTTGGTGTCTGGAGAATATTTTAAATATTCATGTGTTTCAGTGTTCACTTCTAATACTTTCCTTCTTTCACTATTTTCTTCGTACTCAACTACAACCTCTTCTAATTCATTTTTTGTGATTGGAATAAATTTGTCTAAAATTTTTAAATTTCTTGATAATAGAAAAATTTTATAATCAAAATATTCTTCTTTATTTTCGGAATTTATTATTTTTACGAAAGTTCTTTCATTTTCTATTTTTGCGTCGTTTTGCTTAACAACATATTTATCATTTTTTGTAAAAATTTTTGCTTTTATCAATTCCCCAATTTCTCTAAAGATTGGCTTAACTATTTCTGGAACACCCCATTCTTTTGCAATTTTTGATATGGTTAGTGCTGTGGCAAGAGGTAATGCTCCTCTTGCTAATTCAATCGCTGGTTGAATATATATAGTAACATCTGAAGATCCCTTTTTAATGTTACCAGCCTTAATAATGAAATCTTCTGTGATTCCTAATTCTTTTTTTACCTCGTTGAATACAAAATAAAAACTCCTTAATGAATCTGATAATTTTAACAAGTCAATTGAACCATCGTTAACATAGGGTCCTTTGTAGACAATATGTCCTATTAGTTGATTATTTTTATTATTCATTTCGTTATTATTTTATAAATTAAAACACCTCAAAAAGAGGTGTCGTATTATTAACTATTAAATTGATATTATTATCTGCCATCATGGCAGGGGCGGTAGGATTCGAACCGACAAGACTTCTTTTGGAGAGAAGCAGTTTACCGTTAAGCTTACGCCCCTAAAACAAAAGGGAGCACTTCCCTTTTATCTCTTTACTTCTTTGAAAGTTGTGTGCTTTTTGCACTCTTTGCAAAACTTACTCATTTCTAATTTGTCTTCAACCTGTTTTGTCTTGTTGGTGAAGTATGAAGTCTTTTTGCAAGTTGTACAAACAACCTTTGTTCTTTTTTTCTTTTTTGTTGCCATATTATTATCTTATTTATTTCTCTGAGCCGATGGTGAGAATCGGACCCACGACCTTTCCCTTACCAAGGGAATGTTCTACCACTGAACTACATCGGCGTTTCCCCTCCACGGCTGGTGGGCGATGAGGGACTTGCACCCCCGAAGGCCGAAGCCATCTGATTTACAGTCAGACCCGTTTGACTACTTTGGTAATCGCCCAATGAAACAATGATAGCAAAATATTGATTATTTTTCAATAACTTTCATTCTTTGTTCCTTCCACTCCTGTATTTTCTTTTGATGACCGGATAAAAGGACCGGTGGGACTTTCCATTTCTTTCCTTTTTCCGGGGTAAACACTTCCGGTCTGGTATATTCGGGATATTCGATAAAGCCACCCTTTTTAGTCATTCTTTCCTTTAAAAAGGAAGGTTTTCCGAGGACATTGGGAATCAAGCGAGAGATGGTTTCAATCACAATCATGGCCGGTAATTCCCCGCCCATTAAATCATATTCTCCGATTGATATTTCTTCGTCAGCAATGTATTTAGCCACTCTTTCATCCACTCCTTCATAACGGCCGCAGATAAAGACCAGATTATCGTATTTACTCAATTGAAAAGCTTTCTTTTGATTAAAGGTCTTTCCTCGAGGAGTAAATAAGATTACCCTATTTTTCTTTTTATTCTTTTTCAATACTTCTTTAACTGCTTTAAATATCGGTTCAACTTTTAAAACCATACCTAATCCCCCACCGTACGGTCGGTCATCAACGGTTCTTCTTTCATTATCGGTCCACTTTCTCAAATCATGAACATTAATCTTAAGAATGCCTTTGTCCGAGGCTTTCTTGATAAATGATTCATTTAAGTATGAATCAAATAAATTGGGGAAAATGGTAATAATATTGAACTGCATATTTTAATCTTGTTGCATATTTGGATATTAGTCAAGAAAACAAAAAGTCCCATTATGGGACTCTTTGCGTTATAAACAATTAAATCTTGAAATCCTCGAAGTCTTCAGTAATGTTGGTTGAAGGAGCTTCGGCTGCGGGTGCAGCTTCTTGAGGCTTTCTTCTAGAGCCACCTTCAGGTTCTTCAATCTTCAGGTTAACTCTGGCGTGATTCTTAAGACCAATGATTCTAACTAGGTTTCTAATTGCCCTAGCTGTTGAACCTTCTCTTCCGATTAACTGACCCATGTCTTCTGGGTTTACTTTCACTGTTAATAGAACA
>JBBACA010000004.1:0-49909 GCA_041657325.1 Minisyncoccota bacterium | reverse complement strand
TTCCTAATTTACATACACTGCACGAACCTACAGAAACCACTGTTCCTCCTTTGCAAGTACATTGTTGACTGGCATGCTGTGAATTACATAAATTCGCTTTATACGCCGTACAAGTACCGGAAGTGGCTCCGCCGTATAGTCCGGCACAAGTCCAAGTCCAGGGACCAGTGCCGCTTAAAGCCGAAGCGGTTCCGGTGGCACAAAGATTGGCAGTCGGAGCGGAAGCCAGAGCAATCGAATCACAAGTTTGAGCGGAAGTACCGCAAGTTCCGGCAACCGGAGCTCCAGCTCTCGAAGCGGTACAAGATGCATTAGTTCCACTAAGTGCTCCTAAACAGGTCCAGGAAACTGAAGCTCCGGACGCTGGGAAAGCGGGAGAAGCGGGAGAAGCCGTACCGGCCGCACAGAAAGTACCGCTGTAGGCGGTGACGCCACTGGCATAGGCTTGGGCATTGGTTCCACAAACACCGTTTAAAGAATGTTGAGCCGTACAAGTTGTAGATGTTCCGGTGTAGACTCCGGCACAAGTCCAGGTGGTTGAAGCACCTTTAGCCGGGAAAGCGGGAGATGCGGGAGAACCGGTACCGATAGTACAAATTGTATCCGTGCCGTATGAAGTGGCGGCGTCAGCATATCTCTTTTCCCTAGTTCCACAGACTGCATCCTGAGCACGGTAGGCAGTACAAGTGACGTTATTGCCTAAATATTCTCCGACGCAGGTCCAAGTAGTTGAACCGCCTTGAACTGGCCAAGCGGGAGAAGTATGAAGCGTTCCAGAATTGCAGAAGTTAGAACTCGGCCAATCGGAAACAGAAGAGGCGTAGCCGGTAGCGGAAGTATTGGCTGATGAACCGCAAGCACCGTTAACGGCGTCTCCGGCGGAAGCAGTGTCAGGAGTACAAGAATATACATATGCATCGTCTGGATTACTGGAAGAAAGATTAGCAGTGACAGTACAGTCATTGCCGTTAGACCAGTAGATGTAGTATGCACTAGAACTAGGTTCGGAAGGAAGGGTTGGTAAATATGCCTTTAAAGCGTCCTCGATTTCGGTTGAACAGCGGTCAGTTCCCCCGCCGATCGTACAACCGTTTTCGTCGGTAATTGGTTTTCCGCTGTAGTGATCGGAAGAATAGGAAACAACTGAATTAGCCAACAAATTGATGTCAGCTTTTCTTTGCGTGTCTTTGGCCAAGTTGTTCGAGTCATTTATTTTAACAACAACAAAACCGGCGAGAATGGAAATAATAGTGATCGTCACTAACATTTCAATCAGAGTGAACGCTTTTTTAGACATATTTTTTATTAAAAATAATATTAAATATATTATAACAAGTATGTTTTTAAATGCAAGAGAAATAATGAGCCAGAGGCGAGAATTGAACTCGCAGTCTCTTCTTTACGAAAGAATTGCTTTACCGTTAAGCTACTCTGGCTTAAATAAACCTTTAATCCAGTTTACGAATCCTTCAATAATTTGCAAAACACCGTTATTGCTATTGTTATTTTCCGCTATCCCGCTGTCTTTCTTAATTATCACAACTTGTTCTCCCGGTTTCTGCATTCCCAAATCTTCTCTCGCCACTCTTTCCAAATAATCACTACTATCAGTCTCTCCCAAACTAAAATTCAAAGAATCTTTTTCTTTTGTCATTGATTCTATTGTTGAATCGAGAGTTTCTAGATTTTTATCTAATTCCGTTCTCTTTTGAAACATCTTTATATTTGAATACAAAAGAAAAAAGATAAACCAAAAGCCAAAAATAGTCCAAAAAACAATCGCAATCTTTTTTTTGTTAAAATGAATTCCCCACTTCACTTTTTTTCCTTTTTTTGCTAACATGTGAATATATGATGAATAAAAATTCTAAAAAGTTCAGAATCATTTGGGTTATCCTTGTCTCGCTAATCGCCCTTTCAATGATCGTTTCATTAGCCGGACCAGCATTGTTTTCCAGATAATTAAGAACCGAAAACTTTCAAGAATACTTCCGAGGGAATCTTTAACTTCCCTCTTTCTTTCATTCCTTTTTTTCCTTTTTTCTGTTTTTCCAAAAGCTTTCTCTTTCTCGTATAATCTCCTCCGTATAAAGGGGCAAGAACATCTTTGCGACGGGCACTAATTGTTTCACGCGCTATAATTTTCCCTCCTACTGCTGCCTGTATTGCTACTGCAAACATTTGCACTGGTAAAACTTCTTTTAATTTTTCAACAATTCTTTTACCTTCGGCTTGAACTTTAGTTTTAGGCAATATTCTTGAAAATATCTCTTCTTCCTGTCCGGCAATTAAAATTTCTAATTTCACCAAATCGGCTATTCTGTATCCGGTTTCCTTATATGTCATTGAAGCATATCCTTGAGTAACATTTAAAAGATTCTCGTAAAAAACTCCGATAATTTCACGCAACGGCAACTCATACACCAATAAATACCTATCTTTTCCAAAAGGATGAGAATCAACGTGCTTTCCATCAAGCTCGCCTAACAATTCAAACACTCTTCCTAAATATGCCGCCCCGATAATTAAAGTTACTTCGGTCCAAGGTTCATAATGTTCTTTAAAGTTATCCGACCAATTATTCGGATTATATATCATCACTTCATTTCCCTTGCCATCAATGGCCTTATAGCAAACTTGGGGAGCACCGATAACTAGCTCTAATCCAAATTCTCTTTTTAATCTTTCGATTGTTATCTCGGTATGTAAGGTTCCTAAAAATCCGCAAAGAAAACCGCGGCCAAAAGCTTGAAAGTTCTGGTGCTGATAGAATAAAGCCGAGTCATTCAATTTTAATTTAGATAAAGCTAATTTCAATGTTTCAAAATCATCCTGCTCTTGCGGATACATCGAAACAAAAATCTTCGGCTCAGGATCTTTGTATCCAGGCAAAGGTTCTAGTTTTAATTCTTTGTCCTGAATCAAGGTAACCGTATCTCCAATTCTGATTTTCTCCGGGTCTTTGATGCCGGTAGCGATAAAACCGATTTCTCCCGATTTCAATTCTTTAATCGGCGTCATGTCGGGCTTAAACACGCCCATTTCTTTTGTTACTCCATCCGCTCTGGTATTTAAAAGAAATATTTTGTCGTTAGTTTTTACTATTCCATCAATAACCCGAATATACGAAACAACTCCCAAGAAAGTATCATACTGAGAATCGAAAATAAGGGCACGGAATGGTTTTTCTTCATGAACTTCCGGTCCTTCTACTTTTTCTATCACCGTTTGCAGTAATTCTTCTACATTTTCTCCGGTTTTTGCAGAAATAGATAATATTTCGTCTGGAGAAACATCTAAAAATTCAGCGATTTCTTTTTTAACTTCTTCGGTTCTGGCTTGAGGAGAATCAATTTTATTCACCGCTGCGATAATCGTTAAACCTTCTTTTTTTGCCAATTCCAAATTAGTAATTGTTTGAGCTTGGATTCCCTTGGTAGCATCAACTAAAAGAATCGCTCCTTCAACCGCCGCCAAACTCCTACTAACCTCGTAATTGAAATCAATGTGTCCCGGAGTATCAATCAAATTAAGCATTACCTCTTCCCCGTTTCGGTCTTTATAAAACATCTTGACCGGAGTCATTTTAATGGTAATTCCCTTTTCCCGCTCCAAATCCATGGCATCCAAATACTGGGGCCTCATTTTGCCTTTTTCCACCGTGCCGGTTATTTCCAAAAGTCGGTCAGCCAAAGTTGACTTGCCGTGATCGATATGACTAATAATAACAAAATTTCTAATCTTCATCTTTTAAAATTATATTCTTAACGGCTCTAATTTCGGACATTTTTAAAATCATAGTTAACGCTCCGTAGATAACAAGAGAAACAAGACAAGTGATAACAAACTGAGACGACATTCCGATGAAAGAATTGCCGAGAATGTTTTTCAAAACCGGCAATAAATACCAAGCCGCAGCTCCCATCACTATCGAAGAGAATAATACTTTCAAGAAAGTATTAAATATTTCTTTGATTCCGAAATCACCGACCGTTTTGTAAAAGAAATAGAAAAGAAGAAAAAATTCCAAAATCAATCCGACATTAAAAGCCACGACCAAGCCCAAAACAGAAAAATTAGCCGTTCCATCCAATCCTAAGATTGTTTTTGTAAAAGTCACCAATAAATTGCTCCCGTTAAATATACTCACAAAGAAAAATGAAAGGACGATATTAGCCAAAACAAAGAAAATGGCAACCGCGGTCGGAGTAATCGTATCTTTAAGGCTAAAAAATCCACGAAGCAGAATAGGAACCAAACACTGCGCGGCGGTACTTAAAAAATATAGTCCCAAAGCTGCGGCGGTAATAGTTGCGGCCGCCGAACCAAAATTACCGGTTCTTAAAACAATATCAACTATTTCGTTTCGCAAAACAAAAATTAAAACTCCGATGGGAAAAGAAATATACATCACCTCATTAAAAACCTTTCTGAACTCTTTAAAATATTCTTCTTTTTTGCTTTCGGTCCACAGCTTGGAAAGCAGAGGAAAAATCGCAGTCGCAAAAGAAACTCCGATGATTCCGATCGGCAGATACCTTAAATTATTGGAAAGATTAAAGACGGAAATAGCACCGGCTCCGATTCCCGAAGCGATAAAGGTAACAACGATGAAATTAACCTGAGACGAAGAGGAAGCAATAGTTCGGGGAATTATCAATCCGATAAATTCCTTAAGAGCCGGATTATTGAAATCAACAATAAACTTGTATCTATATCCGCATTTAATCGCCGAAGGAAGCTGGATTAAAAAATGAAGAGCTGAACCGATAATAACTCCCAATCCTGCTCCGAATACTCCGAAGTAAGGAGACAAGAAAACAATTCCGAAAATAATTCCCAAATTGTATATGATTGGAGCCAAAGAATAAGAAACAAATCGGTTAAAATAATTTAAAATGGTTGAAAAAATAGAAGAAAGTCCGAAAAAGAAAACTGAAACGAAAATCAACCTAGTTAAAGCAATGGTTGTTTGAATCGAGGCTTCGTCAAAACCGGAAACCATTGAAGATATTATTTGCGGAGTGAAAATGAAAAAAAGAATGGACGAAACGATATAAGCAAGGGTGAACAAGCTTAAAATATTATTAATCGTGTCCCAACTCTTCTCTTTGTCTTTAGAATAAAGCTCGGAAAACAAAGGAAGGAGAGAAACAATCACTCCCCCGGCAAAAATAACACTATAAACCAAATCAGGAATTCTGAAAGCGGCAAAATAGACATCCAAATTAATGGACGCACCAAACGATCCCGCCAAAAGCCTATCCCTCAGCAAGCCCAAAACTCGACTCAACAAAACAGCTATTGTTAAAATAACCGCTGCTCCCGTCACTGTATTCTGGCTAGAATTTAGAATCTTTCGAAAAGACATAATATGAATATATAATAGCTTAAAACGAAGATTCGGTAAACTATTGACTGTAATCAAATATTGTTTTAAAATAAGCTACCTTAACAAATCGGACAGTCGCCTTTAATTAGGAGGAAAGTCCGAACTTCCATTCCCGATTCGTCGGGTCTAAAAAGGTAGCGGGCAATTCCCGTCATTCGCGAGAAAGAGGTGCGAACAGAGACGCTTCAATCGAAAGAAAGAAGCACCCCTCGGGGTGAGCCTTAAAAGTAATTTTAGGGGTGAAACGGCTAAATCCTTACCCGGAAGCAAGAACAAATCCCGCAAGGGAAAAAAGTAGTTCGCTCGAGGCAAAGAGCAATCTTTGTCCCAGATAGATGACTGTTTAAAACAGAATTCGGCTTACGGGTTTGTTAAGGTATCTAAAAACCGCTCTAAAGCGGTTTTTTGTTTGTTTAACCAATTTTCTTAGCCAACTCAATCAAACGGCAGGAATAAGCCCATTCGTTGTCGTACCAGGCCATAACTTTAACCATATTGCCGTTAACCTTGGTGTATTCCGGGTCAAGAATTGAAGAAAAAGGATTGCCTTTAAAATCGGAAGAAACCAAAGGATCTTTTTCAATATAGAAAATTCCTTTCATTCCATTTTTATCTGAATATTTTTCAAAAGCCTTATTCACTTCTTCAACCGTTGTTTCTTTTTTAACCTCGCAAACCAAATCAATTAAAGATACAACTGGAGTCGGAACTCTAACCGCGATTCCATCCATTTTTCCCTTAACTCCTGGAACCACCTTTCCGATTGCTTTAGCTGCTCCAGTGGTTGTTGGAACGATATTCTCCGCCGCTGCTCTGGCTCTTCTTAAATCTTTATGAGGCAAATCCAATAAATTTTGGTCATTAGTGTATGAATGAATGGTGGTCATGAATCCTTTAACAATTCCGAATTCCTGCTCAAGTATCTTCACTACTGGGGCCAAGCAATTGGTAGTACAAGAACCCATATCGATAATATTCTCATTTTTGTATTCTTCGGCATTGATTCCTAAAAGATAAGAAGGAATATCATCGTCTTTGGCAGGAGCGGAAATAATAACTTTCTTCGCTCCAGCAGTGATATGTTTGGTTAAACCTATTCTATCTCTGAAGACTCCGGTGCATTCCAAAACAACATCGATTTTCAAATCTTTCCAGGGAAGCTTTTCCGGATCTTTTTCCGCCAGCATCAATATTTTCTTTCCTTTAACAATCATGTAATCACCTTCAATCTTAACTTCGTCGTCAAAAACTCCGTACGAAGTATCGTATTTGAATAAATGAGCCAAAGTCTTGTTATCGGCCAAATCATTGATAGCGACAATCTCAACGTCTAATTTCTCCTTGATTGCTGCCCGAAGAGAACATCTTCCTATTCTCCCGAAACCGTTGATTGCTATTTTTATTGCCATATGTTTATTTATAACTTATTTCTTTAATTTTTTGATTATATTCTTCAATACTAATATTACCATTAGCTAGTAATCTATTCAATCCCGCATAATATTGTTCTTGAATTTGAGAGATTGGAATAACTGCATTATATATTCTAACATCATCGATTAGTCCGTTAAAATAAGAAGCACTTCCCGTTCCAGCCATATAAACATATTCGGTTGAAACTAACCAATTTTTAAAAGTAGTGGCCTGACCCGACTGACGCAAAACTCCATTACTATACACACTCCATTCTCCTACTGAATTCGTCGTAAGGACTACATGATACCATGTTTGAATAGAATAACTTAATATCGGAAGAATATTAGCTGTTGTATCATCTGTTTTAATATAATAATACAGCCAACCAAGATTTCCAGAAGTCCAAGGAGAATTACGATAAAGTGTCCAATTTTTACCAGCTACGATATTTTTATATAAAACCATTTCACTTTTCGATAAATCTCTTGCGTTAAACCATAAAGAAATTGTTTGATCTGATAGATTAAACGCACTGCTTTGAATATTTGTTCCAACATAATCATTAGTTCCATCAAAATTCAAACATGTTCCTGAAACACAATTTGAACTACTAGCCCAACCAGTAGTGTGAGTATCTCCGTATCCAGCTGTTGTATCTTCAAAATTATAAAGAGTCGAATTATTTAATCCTCCCCAAGTATCATTGACCGTAGCTCCACTTCCCTCATCCATTTTCCATTCACTAACAATATTTGCCATTAATGAATTTCTTAGAGAATTAGAAAATACTTGTGCTTTAGCAATTGTTGCTTTTTGATTCATATTACCCATTGAAACAACAATAAGGCCAGAAAGAATTCCGATAATCGCAATAACTACCAATAGTTCAATTAAAGTAAAAGCTTGTTTTAATAACTTATTCATTGTTGTGCAATTGAATTAATTCTTTCAGTATATTCATTTACATCAATTTGTCCCGAAGACAAAAGATTATTTAGTCCCGCATAATATTGTTCTTGAATTTGAGAGACTGATAATGTCGCATTATATACACGAAAATCATCAATAGAACCATTAAATCTATCTGTCCATATAGATCCGATAGTTAAAGCATTTGTAGTAGTACCTAAATCAGTATTAACATTAGTTTGACCGTAAGATTTACCATTTAAATAAAAATCCATATTAAGATTAGTACCAGAATAAGTAGCTACTCCAACAACATGGTACCATTTGTTAGTTTGCACCCCAGAATAAGTAGAACTATATCTCCAAGTCGTAGTACCTCTCACTAAAAATCCGATGACATTTCCAGTGATAGGATAGAACATCCACTCACTTCCTTTTTGAACAACAGCCGTAGAATTAATAACATTAGTTTTAAACCATAATCCAACAGTTAATTGCCCAGTTTTACTTAAATTAAAATCATCAACACTATTAACATTTATATAGTCATCAACACCATCAAAACTAACACATTTCCCCGAAACACAATCATTACCATCTTTTAATATGGGATTATTATAGGCTGTTCCTGTATTGGTTTTCCAAGAGTCAGGAACAATTCCCGGAGAATTTATTAATTTTGTACCAGAATCATATTCAACAATGTCATCAAATGAATATTGAGCTACAATATTTAACATTAATGAATTTCTCAAAGAATTAGAAAAAACTTGAGATTTGGCAATAGTTGCTTTATCGGTCACTCCGCCCATAGAAACAACGATTAAACCAGACAAAATACCGATAATAGCAATCACTACCAATAGTTCAATTAAGGTAAAGGCTTGTTTGATTAATCGATTCATTAATCATCAATTTTTAATAATTCACAAATTTTCTTCCTATCAAAACCGACGATATATTCTCCATTAATTTCAGTCACCGGAACGGTGGTCTGTTTTGTTTTTTCAATCATCTCTTCTTGAGCTTTTAAATCAGAAGAAACATCTACTGTTTCTACTTCTATTCCCTTTTCTTCTAGAAATCTTTTTAAAGCAAAACAATAAGGACAAATCGGGGTTGAAAATACTCTTACTTTAGCCATTTTATTAAATATTATTTTATCTTTTCTTCTATTCTACACAACCTGTTGTATTTTGCCAATCTTTCTCCCCTGGCTGGCGCTCCCGATTTGATATAGTCAGCAGAAATACCGACCGCCAAATCGGCGATAAAGGAATCGCAGGTTTCTCCGGAACGATGCGAAACAATTGTTTTAAATCTGTTTTCTTTGCAGACCTTAGCCGCTTCCAAAATTTCTGTTACCGTTCCCACCTGATTAATTTTCAATATTGCTCCATTACATGCCTTCCTCTCTTTTGCCTCTTTAATTGTTTTTGGATTGCTGGCCAACAAATCATCACCGATGATCATCGTGTTGTCTCCCAATCGGCCGGTTATTTTTTCAAATCCTTTCCAATCTTCTTCAGAAAGAGGATCTTCTATTCCGATAATTGGATATGCTTTTATCAAATCGGCATAATAGTTAAGCATGTCTGAAAGAGAGAAAACTCCCATCTTTAATCCGTAGTATCCTTCGGCCGCTCCTTTTTCTTTTTTGTAAAACTGACTGGCGGCCACATCCAAGATTATTTTTGCTTTGCCGGTATATTCCGAATCATCAATCGCTTTAACAATTAGTCCCAAAGCAACCTCGGGAACCTCTATTGGCGGAGCAAATCCTCCTTCATCTCCGACATTGACTGGAAAATCAGGATAACTGTCTTTTAAAAATCTTTTAAGTTTGTAATATATTTCCGAGCCCATTTGCAAAGACTCTCTAAATGTTTCTCCGGTGGTAGCAATCATGAATTCCTGGAAATCGAGTCCGTTGTCAGCATGAGCTCCGCCGTTGATAATATTAAAAGCGGGGCGAGGCATTCGCATATCGTCATTGCCGAATAATTCGGCGATATATTCATACAATTCAAGGTTCTTAGCTTTAGCTCCGGCCCGACAAACCGCCATCGAAACACCGACGATTCCATTTGCTCCCAGATTATACTTCCCTTCGGTTCCGTCTAATTTAATCATTGCTTCATCAATTTCTTTTTGATTAGTGCAGTCCATGTCTATCAGCTTAGGAGCAATGATTTCATTAACGTTCTTAATTGCCTTTAAAACTCCCTTTCCTCCATAGCGATGGTTTCCGTCTCTCATTTCATATGCTTCTTTTTGCCCAGTTGAAGCGCCCGAAGGAACGGAGGCGGTAAAAATACCGTCTTCGGTTATACAATCAACTTCAAGGGTCGGGTTTCCTCTCGAATCAAGTATTTCCCTGGCTTTAATATTTTTAATCAAACTCATTTTTGAGAAATTAGATTATTTATTCTTGAAATATATTCTTCTTTATCTATATTACCACTATTTAGCATTTTATTTAACCCCGCATAGTATTGTTCTTTAATTTGAGAAGTTGGCATTGCTGCATTATACAATCTAACTTCGTCCATTTTACCTAAAAGACGATGTGCTGACGATGCCCAAGCTCCAACCTTATAACTTACTCCGTTTTGTACGACCGCAGGTTGTGAAGAAATGGTTAAAGAATAACCAGTTTGTTTTACGCCATTTATGTATGCCTGAATAACAGAATCTCTATCAAAAATAATTACTATATTATACCAATTATTGGCAACTAATGAGCCTGACCCCGAAAGATATCCCATTAAAACCGGAATAGTTCCATCGCTAAAATAACAATACAATCTACTCTCTCCATTATTTCTAAAACACCAATAACCATCTTGTCCTGCAGCCCCAGCACCGCAAGCAACCAACGTTTCTATTTGTGTGGGTGTCGCATTATCAAACCTAACCCAGAGAGAAACTGTCGCGTCCCCCGTTCCCATGCTTAAAGAAGAATTACTTCCAAAATCAACATAGTCATCAACCCCATCAAATTGGAGACAAGAACCATTAACACAATTAGAACCAGTTTTTACGGTAGGAGGATAAGAAACGATTCCATTGTTTAGACTACTCCAATTATTTAAAACATCATTTACGGTGGCAGCACTACCGTCAGCTGTTGATCCATCAAACTTCCATTCCGAAACTAAATTAAGTAATAATGAATTTTTTAGAGAATTAGAAAATACTTGAGATTTAGCGATTGTAGCTTTTTCGGTTACGCCACCCATAGAAACAACAATTAAGCCAGACAAAATACCGATGATAGCAATAACTACCAATAGTTCAATCAAGGTAAAAGCTTGTTTTAATAACTTATTCATTGCTTGCAATTGAATTAATTCTATCTAAATACTCTTCTCTAGATATATTACCATTATTTAATAACTTATTTAATCCAATATAGTATTCTTGTTGAATTTGAGAAGTTGGCATTGCCGCATTATACATACGAACATCATCAATCAATCCGTTAAAATACCTAGTCGCATTAGAAAGTCTACCAAAATTAAAATTAGTACTTGTTGCTTGAGTTGTTGCTGGTATTGTCCCAGCAAAACTTAATGTTTGTGCTACACCATTAATGTATCCTTTTAATCTATTACTATTGCCTGTTTGTGTTCCATCATAGACCATTAAAATATGATACCAAGAACCAGCGCTGATTGTTCCTGCGGAAGTTCTACCATAATTATCTGTTGTTGCCTCACCAATAGCAAATATAATTGAATCTCCTGGTGTAAGTCCTGTTTCTATTACAAAACAATTATCTGTAAGAGAAATAAGAGCTGCTTTTGTAATCAATGCTTTTAAAGCTGTTAATGTAATTGGTTTAGCCCAAAAAGATATTGTTAAAATGTTTTTATTTTCAATTATGGACATATCTCCAAAATCTATATAATCGTCGACGCCATCAAATTGAAGACAATTTCCTGAAACACAATCACTGGTCCCCTTAATAATAGGACCGCTACCTACAGCAGTAGCATGATTTGTATTCCATGTATCTAAAATTTCTCCCACCACAACAGCACTTCCAATAGTTCCAGTATCTAACTTCCACTCCGAAATAATATTCATCATTAATGCATTTCGTAATGAATTAGAAAAAACCTGGCCCTTAGCCACATTTGCTTTATTAGTTACTCCACCCATTGAAACAACAATCAAGCCAGACAAAATACCGATAATGGCAATTACCACCAATAACTCAATTAATGTAAAAGCTTGTTTAAATAATTTATTCACTACTTGCAATTGAATTAATTCTACCCAAATACTCTTCTCTAGATATATTACCATTAATTAGCAAACTATTTAATCCTACATAGTACTGTTCTTGAATTTGAGAAATCGGCATCGCTGCATTATACAATCTAACTTCATCCATTTTACCTAAAAGACGATGCGCTGCTGATGACCAAGCTCCAATTTTAAAACTTTCTATGTTTACTACATTTCCTTGATGAGTTGAAATACTTACCGAAGATGTTTGCTTTGTTCCGTTAATATATGCCTGCATAACACCATCTCTATCAAATACTACCACTATATTATACCAAGTATTAGCTAGCAAAGAATTCGAAGGAGAAATATAGTCTTGTAAATATGCTGCTGTTTCTCCATCCATAAAACGACCATATAATCTATTGGTTCCGGTATATCTAAAAATCCAATAACCATCATTTCCAATTACTGCACCACCTGCTCCACAAGCAATCAACGTTTCATGTTGTGGTGCCACTGCATTATCAAACCTAACCCAGAGAGAAACTGTAGCGTCTCCCAACCCCATAGATAAATTAGAGTTCGTTCCAAAATCAACATAGTCATTAACTCCATCAAACTGAAGACAAGAACCAGAAACACAATTAGAACCAGTTTTTACGGTAGGAGGATAAGAAACGGTTCCGTTGTTTAAACTGCTCCAATTATTTAAAACATCGTTCACGGTGGCAGCACTACCATCAGTAGTTGATCCATCAAACTTCCATTCTGAAACTAAATTAAGCAATAATGAATTTTTTAGAGAATTAGAAAATACTTGAGCTTTAGCGATAGTTGCTTTCTCTGTTACTCCACTCATTGAAACAACAATCAAGCCAGACAAAATACCGATGATGGCAATAACCACCAATAGTTCAATTAAAGTAAAAGCTTGTTTTAAAAGCTTATTCATATATTAATATATTTGTATGCGTTGATTACAGCCACGGCTCCCTGTCCGCAAGCAACAACGATTTGTTTTACCTTTTGAGAATTAACATCTCCGACAGCAAATAATCCCGGAGTTTTGGTTTCAAAAGTTTCAAAATTAACAATAATTTCTTTTCTCTCATTTAATTCTACTAAATCTTTTAAAAATGAGGTAGCTGGTTCGTATCCGGCCTGGACAAAAACTCCTTCCACGTTCAATGTTTTTTCTTCTTCAGTTCTTCTGTCTTTGAAAACAATTTGTTTGACAAAATCTTCTCCTTTTATTTCACGCAATTCAGCCGAGGTGATAATTTGTATCTTTTGAATCAAAGAAGCTTTATCCTGAATATCTTTTCCCGCTCTTAATACTTCACCGTATTCTAAAATATATATTTTAGATGCATAATTGTTTAAAAATAAAGCAGCTTCGAATCCGGCTTCTCCCCCGCCGATAATCGCCACTTCTTTATTATTAAACAAAGGACCGTCGCAGGTCGTACAATAACTCACTCCCTTCCCCAAAAATTCCTGTTCGCCCTTTACCTCCAATCTTCTCGGCTCGGCTCCGGTAGCGATAATCACTGTTTTCGATTGAATATTTTTTCCTTCTTTAGTTAAAACAGTAAAAAGATTGTTTTCTTTTTTAATCTCATAAACCTCATCGTTCAAAACCTCCACTCCTTTGTGTTTCATCTGGTCTTCAAATTTGGCAATCAATTCAAAACCAGGTATCTTTTCAAATCCCGGATAATTTTCAATATCAACCGCCTTATGGGTCATTTGTCCGCCAAACTCCTTGGTAATGACTAAGGTTTTTAATTTTTGTCTAACAGAATATATTCCTGCTGTCATTCCGGCCGGACCTCCTCCGATAATGATTAAATCGTATTCCATTATATTTTTCCTTTTAAAAACTCTTTTATTTTTGAACCGAATTCGGGATGATCCAAAGCTAAAGTCAAGAAAGATCTAAACCATGAATTTTTGTCTCCGCATTCCAGCCACTCTCCTTTTATCTCGTAGCCGTAAATAACTTTGCCTTCTTCGGCCATCTGTCCTAAAACCTGACTGATAGAATAATCATTCATTCTCATTGATTTATCTTCTTCAATTCTTTTGAAAACTTCGGGGGTGATAATATACCTTCCCAAAATAACCAAATCAGACGGAGCTTCTCCTTTCGGCTTTTCAACAACCTTCTTAATCTTAAAAACATTGTTAGCTATTTTTTCCACTTCTACTACTCCGTATTGCGACAATTTATCCTTCGGCATTCTTTTTAAAGCGATAACCGGTCGCTGACATGTTTCATAAACTTCTTTCAGCTGCTGAAAGCCAGGAATTTCTTTTGAATAAATAATATCGTCACAGAAAAAAACACCCACCGGTTCATTGCCGGCAAAACTCTTAGCTTGATAGATAGCATCTACATTTCCGGAAGCCTTTTTCTGAATAGATTGTGAAAATTTTATCTGTTTTGAAACATCATTCAATCCTTTTACCATCTCCAATTCCTCTTTTTTATTTCTTTCTTTTAAAAGAGCTTCTAATTCAGGATTAGGATTAAAATAGGCGGTGACGTCTTTCTGGCTTTTTCTTGTTACCAATTGTATTTCTTTTATTCCCGACAAAAGAGCCTCTTCAACCGAATAATGAATCAACGGCTTATCAACCAAAGGAATCAGTTCTTTGGAAACTACCTTGGAAAGAGGTAAGAATCTGGTTCCCATTCCCGCAATAGGAAAAATAGCTTTTTTAACTGTTTTTTTCATATATTATTATTTCTTTTTTGATTTTCTTAAGAAGGCTGGTATTTCAAATATCTTTTCTTCTTCCTCTTCCCTCTCTTCTTCTTTTTCCTCCGCTTCTTTAACTTCCAAAGCTGACCTTCTCACTTCAACGTCTTCTTCTTTTTTTTCTATTTTCGGTTTTGGCTTTTTTACTTTCTTTGCAACCGGTTCTTCCTTTTTGGTAGTTTTCTTAGTTCTTACTTTCTTTTCCGCTTCAGATGATGTGGCTAAAAGAGTCACCCTGATTTCATTCTTTAATTTCGGATTCTGAGAAAGACCGAAAATAATCTTGGCGGTCGGAGCTAGTTCGCTTATCTTCTCGCTAATTTGAGACAATAACTGAAGAGATAAATCCTTTGAAGCTTCGATATTAAACATAACATTGTCGGCATTTTCAAACTTGTATTCAAGAATCGGGTTCTTTAATAAAAGCTTGCTGATGTCTTCCGCGGTTTGATTTGATTTTCCTTTGGTAAAATTAAGATAAGCAATCTTTCTTTTTCCTTCTAAAATGGTCCTGATATCGGCCCAATCAATATTAATCAATCCGGGAGAATAGATCGTTCTTAATAATCCCTCCAATGATTCCGCTAATTTGTCGTTTAAAAGATTCAAAGAATCGGAAAAAGAAACTTCTTCCTTGGTTAACGAAAATATCTTTTCATTAGGAAGAACCATAAAGGCATTAAGGTTATCCTTTATCTTCTCCAAAGCTTTAATCGAGATATCCATTTTCTTTTTTCCTTCAAAAACAAAAGGGGTGGTAAAAATTCCCAAAGTATTTAATCCCATTTCTTCAGCGATTTTAGTTAAAATCGGCGTAGCACCCGTTCCGGTTCCTCCTCCTAAAGAAGAAATGAAAATGTATAAATCTTTATCGTCGGAAAATAATGTTTTTAATTTCTCTAAATCTTCCTTAGCAGCTTTTTCTCCCACTTCCACATCTCTTCCTGTTCCCAATCCCCTGGTTAGTTTATTTCCGAAAGAAATCGTCTTTAATGTTTTTGGTAAAGATTTCAAGGCCTGATTATCAGTATTCAAAGCGATGAATTCCACTTTCTGGGCAGAAAAATCTTTTAATTTCTTTAAAAGCTCAGCAATAATATTACCTCCCCCGCCTCCGATTCCGATAACTTTAATCTTAACTCTCTTTCCGGTTGATTCTGCTTCAGGTTCTTTCTTTATTACTTCCGGCTTTTTAATTTTTTTAACTTTTGGTGTAATTTTCTTCATTTTTATATTATACCTCCTTATCCCTCTATTTTCAATTTGGTGACTGCCTCATTAAATTCCTCTTCCAAAACGGCTTCTTTATTAGCAACAACGCCGGTAAAATCAATATTATCGTCTTTTCTTCTCGGAATAATATGTAAGTGGAAATGGAAAACCGACTGCTCGGCCGCTACTCCTGAGGCATGGTAGAGGTTAACTCCATCAGCGTTGAAATTATCCTTCATTTTGTTGCCAATCTTCTGGGCAACTGAAATTATTCTTTCCAAATACTTCTCTTCGATTTCAAAAATATCTTGAACATGCTTTTTGGGAATAATTAAGGTGTGTCCCTTGGCGGCCGGATTAATATCCAAAAAAGCCAAAACCAAATCATCTTCGTAGATTTTATAACTCGGAATCTCGTTATTGATAATTTTGCAAAAAACACAATCTTCCATATTTTTAAAATTAATTTGCTAGTTCTCCGCAAACAACATTGACACTTAATTTATTTAAAGCTTCTCCGTCCATCAAAACCGTTGTTTTAATTATGCAGGCATCTTTGCCTTTGCTGCAATACGAGATACCGGATAAATCGTTCTCGATTTCGAAAAAGTCTATCTTAAATTCATTATCATCAAAATATTTCCTGATTGCATCCGATGATTCATTATTAACTCCTAAAGCATAAAAACCGTAGCCAGAAACATTCGACTGGTCTCCGCTTTCAAACTTGTAAGTAAAATTATCTTCCTTGATGCTGGAAAAATCTATCTGTGTCTCCTGCTCTAAACCGTTTAAAATATTAAAGGCGTGATTATCAGATAATCCGCCGTTAATAAAAACAAAATATATGCCTAAAACAACCAAGATAAATATTACAATAATAAATAATATATCTTTATTCATGGTTTTAAAAATATTCTCTGGTTCCGAAATAAGCAAATAAGGCGAATAGTCCGAAAAGAGCACTGAATCCAGGAACTAAGCCGAGTAATCCGAATAATCCCAAGAATCCTACTTTCCACAAATCAGTCGGCTCTTTAGTGATAATGAATTCCATTGTCGCGTAAAGCAAAGCAATAATAGAAACGAGCAAGAACACTCCTGTTAAGAACAAGGATATCCATTCTTGTTTGCCGGAAAGAGTGGTTAATAAACTGTAAACACAGGCCAAAATTGCACTGATTAAAACCGATACATAGACTTGTCTGACTCTTTTACTTGTGGTCATATATATTTTTTAATTATTATGGTTCGGGGGTAGGGACTCGAACCCCAATTACCAGGGCCAGAACCTGGTGTCCTACCATTAGACGACCTCCGAATGTGATTACTTTTTACCATTAAAAGGACCGGAAATCAATAGAAGAAATCCTCTTAATTATTAAGTTTAATCTCTTAAATATTTCCTTACCGCAAAGTACGAAGAAAGCAGTCCCAAGCCAACCCCGACCAGCAATTGTAATAAGATAATTATCAAAAGATTTGATTTAAAAAAGGCTAAACAATCGAACCCCATAAACAGAGTGGTTAATTGGCTGTTAAAAATGAATAGGACGATGGTTGAAAGCATAAATGATATAACTGAGGCAAAGAATCCGCAAAGCCCTCCCTGGACCAAAAATGGGCCTCTAATGAAACTATTTCTGGCCCCGACCAGTCTCATTATTTCAATTTCTTCTTTCTGTGAATAAATACTTAATCTTAAAGTATTAAAAGTGATAATGACAGCAATCAAAGAAAGGATAAAGGTGAAAAACAGTCCCAAAACCTGAACGCTCTTGGTCAATTCGCTCAGTTTTTCGATCATTACTCCCCTTTTACTGTCATTGACTTCGCTGATTAAATCCTTGTATTCATCTTTAGTTAAATATTCTGAAACTTCTTTGTATTGTGACGGTTCCTTAGTTTGTATTCTTAAGGCCGGCAAAAAAGGATTGGAACCGATTAAACTCAAAGCCTCCATGTATTGATCTCCTTCGTGAGCCGTAACGAAAGTGTTATAGGCATCTTCGGAAGAGATATAGTCTACTTTCTTTACCTGTTCTAGAGTTAATAAATTATCCTTAATCTGAAGAATAACATCTCTTTCTATGTTTGATTTAAAAGTAACCGAAATATCGATCTTGTCTTCCAATTGCTGGGTAAGGTAAGAAACAGCTCCCTGGAAAAAGAATAAAGCTGTTCCCAAGATTACCGCAATAAAAATAACTAAAGAAGTGGCGAAAGTTAAAAAGCCTTGTCTCCAAAAATTATCCCAACCGTTTTTAAATGTTTTTCTTAAAAAATTAATCATAATATTACAAGGAGAACACTCCCTTTTCTTCATCCCTAATTATTCTTCCATTCTCCAGTGTTATCACTCTCTTTTCCAAAGAATTTACAGTCTCTCGACTGTGGGTTGATAAAATAACAGTTGAACCTGATTCGTTAATCTTTAAAAGTATTTTTACAATCTCTCTGGTGTGGTATGGATCAAGGTTTCCGGTCGGCTCATCGGCCAAGATTATTTCCGGTCGATGAATTAAGGCTCTCGCAATTGAAACTCTTTGTTTCTCTCCGCCGGATAATTCACGCGGTAAGCAATTAACCTTATTCTCCAGCCCCACCAATTCCAAAACCTGTATTACCTCATCCCGCACTAATTTTTCATTAAAATCAAAAGCTTCCAAGGCATAGGCAACATTTTCATAAACAGTCTTGTAGGCTAAAAGTTTGTAGTCTTGGAAGATAAAGCCGATTTTCTGTCTGACTAAATAGGCCTCGCTTTTTTTAACGTCGAGTGTATTGGTGTCGTTAAACATCACCTCTCCGGTCGTCGGCTTCTCTTCGCAGGAAATCATTTTTAAAATGGTGGTCTTTCCGGCTCCTGATCGTCCACAAAGAGTGACGAATTCTCCCGATTTAACGGTAAAAGAAATATTCTGCAAAGCAACCTTTGATTCTTTTACCAAATTGGGTGGATATTCTTTTGAAACGTTTTTAAATTCTATCATATTTTAATTTCTGCTTCTATGAATTCATCTAATTCTCCGTCTAATACTTTGTCCGGCTGGGTTGATTCAACTTCCGTTCTTAAATCTTTAACCATCTTATACGGATGAAGGACATAGGAACGGATTTGATTCCCCCAGCTGGCGGAAATATGCTCTCCCTTTATCTTTGACATTTCCTTATCCTGTTTCTCTAAATTATACTGGTATAATTTTGACATCAGCATTTTCATTGCTCTTTCTTTGTTTTTTCCTTGCAATCTTTCTGATTGGCAGGTAACAACAATTCCTGAAGGAAGATGCGTTATCCTCACCGCTGATTCTCTCTTGTTTACATACTGCCCTCCCGGTCCGGAAGCTTTATAAAAATCAATTCTTAAATCGTCTGTCTTTATCTCCACTTCTCCTTCTTCTATTTCCGGCAAAACTTCAATTAGAGCAAAGGAAGTGTGTCTTAATTTCTGAGCGGAAAAAGGAGATATTCTTACCAATCGGTGCACTCCGGTTTCTTTTTTTAATAATCCGTAAACATACTTTCCATTAATAGATATCGTTGCCGATTTAATTCCTTCTTTTCCTTCGCTTCCCCCTCCTTCACCGAACGATTCATCCAAGACTTCAACCTTAAATCTTTTTCTTTCACAATATCTTTCAAACATTCTTAAAAGCATCGCCGCCCAATCTTGGGCGTCTTGTCCTCCCGCTCCGGAATATACCGACAGGATTGCATTTCCTTTGTCGTATTTTCCGCTGAAGAAAGTTTCGTTTTCTTTTTCTTTTAATTTCTTCTCTATCTTTTCTATCTCTTTATACAATTCTTCGTCATTCAATATTTCTATCAAATCGGGAAGATCTTTAACGCTTCTCCTTAATTCTTCAACCGAATCAATTGTATCTTTAGAGTCAGCTAATTCTTGAGAAAGCTTCTTTGCTTCTGTTTGATTATTCCAAAAGTCCGGCTTTTCTACTTCTTTTTCTAATTTATCTATTCTTTTTTCAATATTATACAGGTCAAAGACGGTCCTCTAGAGCGAGGATTCTTTTGTTCAATTCTTCGATTATTTTTTCTTTTTCCATATCTATATTATATCAAAAAATTGTCTTTCTGTTAATTATTTTATCTTTCCTTTTTTTAATAGTATTTTATATATCCCATCAAGGAAATCCCCTCCGGCATATCCGATAATAAAAGCGATGGCCGGAGAAATGTATGAAACCCCTTCAAACGATATCATTGAATTCTTGATTCCGACGGCCACCAATAATCCGACGATTCCCGACAAGAACATCATCACGAAAAAATACGGCAAATTAAAAGCCGTATTTTTATAATCATATTGATGTTTCAAAAAACCGATCAGACCCCTGACAAATCCTCCGCCGAATCCAGCAATTAAAATAGAAATATAAAAAGTCATATTATTTTAATTAAAATGTTAATTTCCCTTGAGTGACAAGATAGATAATTACTTTTAATAAAACCATTAAAAGCTCTTCTCTGTTCATTTGATTTAGGGGCTTATCGATTAGAAACGGTAATTTTATACCTGTATCGGTTTGGTTATTATTGTTCCCTTGATTAGAGTTAGATTCAGTATTTACAAAACTGCTGGCCGCAATCGAATAATTATAATTCAAGGATTGATTTACTGCATCCAATATTTGGATTGAAGGCATTACAATCACAGACGAGACATCTTTATTAATATTTTGCACTACCAGCTCCCCTGTTTTTGAACTACTGTCTATCTTTAAAAATTTAACAATCGAAATACCATCAACATTTTTAATAATATACGGCACCACAAATTGTCCGACTGATTGATTTTTAAAAACAATTTTAAGATTGTCAGAACCGCCGCTAAATTTTTGCCAGTGAGCGGAATAATTCTTTAAATACTGTCCCAAATTAAGATTACTTTCTCCAGAAAAAGGCAAAAAATTAATAAACGGCAAAACGTGAAGATCTGTTAAGTTTTTGTTCTTAAAACAATATTTTGAAGAAAGATCACAATTATTTAAATAGACCGCAATAATAAAATTGGTAAACGCATCATTGAAATTATCCCCCACCCCTTCTTTTAATAATGCTTCATTAATACTATTAATGCCGACTTGCTTTGATTTTAAAGAGTCTATTAAAACATTTAATCCGTATTGATCGACTAAGTAATGAACAAAAATGCTAGTAATGCCATAATCAGCTGACGCATTATTCCATTCTACTAAAGAATCAGAAGAATTATCTATAAATGATTTTATGCGATTACTCAAATAATCGAAATTATTATCATTATTATAACCAAGCAAGGTTGGTGCATATTCTGCTCGAGCCTCATTCAACCATATATCTTCGCTAACACCCTGTGTTAAATCCTTTTGATTAAAATTAATCAAATGCATAAATTCGTGTGCTAAAAAGGCTTTCATTAAAGGATTAGTGATGTTATCCACATTAAGATATACTATTTCGCGTTGATTACTAAAAGGATTAACCAAACGGTCGTATTCATCAATATTTCTTACATACCCGCGAGCATTTTCTTTCATCGAATAGAAAAGAATTGTAATTCTTGTATCCTTATCTATCCCCGGTGTTAATTCATGGCCAAAAATAGAAGTTAGTTGCGGATAGATATTAGAATCAAATTCTGTGCCTAAAATACTTAAGGTAGAATAAATTGATTCTTTTTCTTTATCGGTTTTCTGACTTAACCAATTAGCATCAATATAAAAATTAGCCTTGTCTGAATTCCTGACAAGA
Organism: Minisyncoccota bacterium; assembly: GCA_041657325.1. Classification (GTDB taxonomy): domain Bacteria; phylum Patescibacteriota; class Minisyncoccia; order Minisyncoccales; family Minisyncoccaceae; genus UBA2211. The sequence goes on along the minus strand of JBBACA010000004.1, from coordinate 28,222 downwards.
TCTGCTGAAACTTGAATCTTTTGCGAATCACTATAATTAGGGTCGACAAAAAAATTCTGATGCTGACCTAAATTATCCGCCTTAACAAGTAAGGGAGAAGTAATCAATAGCAGCGCAAAAAATAAAAATTGTTTTCTAAAAATGTTTTTCATATTCAACACGTTTTGTGTTTTTTAAATTTTAGCATAATTTACAAAAAAAACAAATTTTAAATATTTAATTATTTTGATAAAAGAAAACCGCCTCTTATGAGGCGGCTTCTTTGACGATCTTAGTTAGATTTCTCTAATATTCACTCTATGCTTGTTTATAAACTTATTGGGTTTATTTTACTAAGTTTTGAGTGTTTGTTGGAAGATTCTTTACTAAGTAGTCAGTTGTCCAATCAGCTGTAAGATCAGAGTGTAATGCGGCTGAATTATCAGACCATACAAAACTCGGTGTCATAGTAGCCGATAGAACTAGACCAACATCAGAATCAGCTGCATCAACTGCGCCAGCACCTATACCCAAAGTACCTGCGTCGTTAGTGATGGTAGAAGTGATAGTAGAACCAGCAGTCCAAGTTCCACCGACCTGAGCACCAAAGGTGTAGGTTAGTGTTATAGAACCACCTGCTCTAACACAAGCAACATTTAATGTCGCTCCACCAGCAACAATCATATCTTTAGTTTGAGTATTGGTTAAGCTAGGAGTACATGTGTATCCTTTGTTGACCAAAGTACCAGTAACTGTGGGAAGATCTCCTCCAGTTGCACTACCATTTAAAATAATAGTGTCACCAGTAGATAATCCATAACCCTTAGTTTCAGCTGTTGAAGTGTAGTTATTAACAGAACCAGCAACAACAGAAGCAGCTACGAAATTATCAGCAACTTGTACTCTTGTGTGTCCAGCAGCAACTGGGCCAGCTGCAGTGTAAGCCCAACCATTAGCAGCAGCAAACTTTGTTGCAACCGCTTTAGCATATGTATTTGGTTGAGAGAACGCTATTGATGGACTAAGAATTCTAGTCTGGAAATAATCACCAACTGTAATTGCACCAACTACAGTGAAGGTAGCTCTTAGTTCATAATTCTTGGCACCAGAAACTTGCTGTTCGTTTGCAGTCACGATTGTGATTTGGCCACCTGTGTCAGTCGCTAAGAAATCGTTAGCGCCAGCACCACCAGTAATATCAATAGAAGTAGTCTGTATTTGTGTGTTACTATCAGCATCCCACAATTCTACATTGCCTTCATTTAATTCTACACCAGTAGCAAGGCCTGACTTGGCAACTGTAAATTGAAGTTCCTTCCAATTGATTGTACCGCCAGTTGTTCCGATTGAGAACTTAGCAATAGTGTTTGTACCAGCCTGTAATACACCGCTTGGTAAACTTATTAAAGATATAGTAGGAACAGCTTGATAAACAAAGATTGCGTTACCAGGAGCACTAGTATAAGCAGGACCTGTAGCAATACCTGTTGAAGCTGGTCTTAATAATGAAGCAGTGCTTGCAGGACCGCCAATAAAGTTGGAAGTTACATTAGCACCTGTGTTACCGGCACCTGTACCAATCTGTCCTAATACTAATTGAAGTGTTAGAATTTTTGATTGGTTGGCGCTAATTGTGATTGGAGAAGCAAAACCGTTAAAAACAACGATTGGAGCAGGTGAGGCTGATGCCAAAACTGTTGTTCCATCCATCAAATTAACTTGTGCTACGGCAGACGGGTCGTTAATAGAGAATGTTAATTGTGTAACATCAAAACTGTCATTTGAAGCTGCAAATTTGTAAGCAACACTTGAAATATTGTTGTTTTGAGCAGCTAATGTAGCATTTTGAGTTGAAGCATCTCTAGTTACGGTAATGTTACCGTTTTGGGCTGTAATAATTTGACCAAGAGAAGCTGGAATATTTGAACCTACACCAGATTGAGCACCATTACCAGTTACGGTCAAGGTGGTTCTAAGTGAGGTACCGGCTGTTACAGTGGTCGGTATTGTACCTGTTATATCAGCATACAATTCAATAGTAGCTGTTTGTGTTCTTGGTAAAGTAAAACTTACGGCAAATGCTTGAGGATCAGCAGGAGCAGTTGTAATAGAAGTTGTTACGGCTGCACCGCTTCCAACCTTATAAACAACATACATGTTAGCTAGATCGGCAACAGTAAAGTCACCACCAGCTAATGCTGTAATTGCAAAGCTTAAACCATTAACATTAATGTCTTCAGCTGTGCCAGCTTTCATTGCCCAAGAACCAATCTTAAATGTATTTCGTGGAACAACAGTAGTTTGAGCAGTGTAGTCAGAAGTAACTGTTAAAGTAGCTGAACTAGCACCGATTGCTACGGCTGCACCATTTTGTTGTGTTGTAGGAACAGAGAATAAACTTAATGATACTTGGCGAGTACCGTTAGCGGCAGCTGCACCAGGAACAAGTAAGTTTGTTGAAATAGTGTTACCAGCAGCAAGAACTACACCAGCACCATTATTAAAGATGTCGGCATAAATCTCAACTGTTGTCGCAACACCAGGTTGGAATGTGTAATTTATGGCAAACGGAGTAATAGCAGCCCAACCAAGAGCAGTTCTTTGTAGGTTTGAAGTGCTGCCAGCTTGAGCACCATTAATCATTACCTTCGCGTTTCTTAAAGTAGCACCAACAATGTCAGTTCCTAATGTCATACCAACATATAGGTTATCTACTCTAATTGATTCACCAGCTGCTTTAAGAGTGTATTTTCCAATCAAAACATTGGAAGCACTGTTAGCAACTGTAATCGGCAATACATTATTATTAATAGTGGCAGTAATAGTTCCCGGATTAACAGTAATCGGACCAGCTGTGGCCGGAACTGGAGCAGCGGAAACATTAACACCATATTGTGCATCCTTAACATCGATATCAGCTCTGCTCCTCAAAGACATAGAAATAAATCTTGAAGAACCGCCAGTAACGTCAGCGAAAACTTTAACATTTCTTGTTCCTGTGTTTAAAGCTTTGTTGAAAGTAAATGTTACCATGTTGTTGGAATCTAATCCCGCAACAGTAGCAGCTTCAACACCATCAATTTGTAATTTAAAATTGCTGATGTCGGCAGAAGTGATAGAGTTAATTTGTCTCAAGGCCAATTTTGAAAAATTGACATTGTTTACACCAATTTGTAAATCAGCCTGCCAAACCAATACACCATTTGTTGGATCAGTAGTGGTTCCGCCAGGTAAAACATTAGCAATAGCCACAATAGCTAAGTTAGCAGCTGCGATATTAAAAATGTTACCAGCGATTGGCAAGGTTGTGTTACTCAAAGTACCATTAGATGTTACGCCTGATAAAGAAACACCGATTGTTTGGCCAGCTGTATTAAGAGCTGCGATATCAGATTTTACAGTAACAGTAACTGTTGAATTAGCGGGAATGGTAAATAAACCATTTACAGCGTTGAAATTAACTTTACCAGAAGAAACTGTTCCAGCGTCAGTAAGTCTTACGGCGCCATTAAACAAATATACATTTGCTAATGTAGCGTCGGCAGAAACACCGATTCTGGTTAGTTCAACTCCTGTTACAACAACAGCTGAACTTGTGCCGTTGCTGAAAGTGTAGTGAGCTAAATCACCTGTAGCTTGACCTGTTACTAATGTGCCAGCTGCAGGATTATCAGTGGCTAATTTTACTGAGAAACCTCCTGTTACGGGAGTTCCTGTACCTGTGCCAGTACCAGTGCCTACGCCAGCGGCGATCATAGCATTAGCCTTTGCTCTTGAAGTTGAACCAAAGAATCCTGTACCAGCTGTTAAGCCGTAAGGAGTCAATGTCTCAGAAGCATACTTATTTTGAAATTTTACTACTGCAGCTTTAGTCATTGCACCAAAGTAAGATGTTTCACTTCCTTTGTTACCGACTGAAGTTGCTGTGTCTGAATTTAATAGAACTTGTAGGTATTTTACGTCGTTACCTGTAGAACCTTGCTTCAAGTTAGTAGTAAATGTAAAACCAGCAGGAATGCCAGTTATTGTTCCAGTTGTTTGCTGTTGTGTCTGTTGACCAGAAAGCAATTGTAAAACTAAAGCCATTAGGCCGTTGTTGTCACATTCGCTTAATGTGGTTAAAGAGCAAGCAGCAAAAGCTGGACTTACTACTACTGATAGCATTAAAGCTATACCAGTAACAATACCGAATTTTTTTGTACTCATTTTTGTATTGTTTTTATTTATATTATAACTGTCGTTTGTCGACCGTTATTTCCATATTGCCTTTTGTCACTCCGCTTTGCTTTGTGAGGCAAAGCGGAATGACAGTGAGACAATACAGATCAAACGACTTTTTTCTTTGCGTCCCCTTTTCTTAAGGTTCATCCTCAAGGCATTGACCCTGAAGATGAACCTCTTAAAGAATGGATCTGCAGAAGATTCTTATTTATTCTCCTCTTTCGCATCTATTCTTTATTCACAATTATGAACAAAAAATAAAGGCGAATTATTCACTGGGCTGAATCTGATACAATATTTCCACTGCTTCGCTGTACTTCGAAACGTCAAAACTCTCCTTGGCTAAATTTAGGAGACTCTTTTGGGTAACTGTTAAATTGTCGATATTAGCTTCAAATTCTTTAATTTCACTTTCGGCAAGAATCTTATAGAAAGTTTGATAATCTTCACTGTCATTACTCATGATTGATGCATTGGTTGTTTCTTCAATTTTTGAAATCTTAGAAACAATGCTTTGAACCAATTCTGCTTTCTGGCTTTCCGGAAGTTTTGATAGTTGAGCCGATGCAACTGACAAAGCCTTCTGCACTTCAACTATTCCGGCAGCTAATTTCTTTCCCTGATTTTCGCTTACTTTAGAAATCCTGTCAAGTTCACTTAATCTGTCGTTAGCTTGTTCAACTTTAGCCACTGCTTGAGCCGCGGGAGACATCATTGAAATCTTCACTGATTCGTATGCTTGCTTCAAACTGTATAGGTTGTCACCCGGCAAAGTGCCCTGAGCGGTGATAATGGCAAAACCGAAAACGGCAACAATCAAACTTGATAGTACCGGCATTAATACTTTAGGAGTTTCAAAAGCCGCTCCGATGGTATTGAAGATGGAGGTAAAAATGGTAGTAGTGGTAGTTGCTTCAAACTGCTTAGAAATAATATCCCTTTTACTAAAAGAAACCCATTCTGAATTGGGCTTCGTGGCTTTCAATGCTTCTAAGGTTTTAATGATTTTTATTTCTTCCATAGTCTCTCTTACAAGTGCAGACGTAAAAACGAGGGTTTTGTTACAATTTAAGCTATTTAAGCCATTCTTCCAAAGATATTCCTGATTGTTTGACTATAGCTTTAAACGTTCTAGGTTTTAAGGTTTTAGATCCATGAAAAGGAACTTGGACGATTCTTGGCTCATGATTACGATTACCAGTATAGAAATAATGACTTCCTTTGGTGTAAGAATAGATAAAACCGTTTTCCTTCAAAAAGTCCTTTACTTCTGAGAATGTCCAGTTAAATATTCCTTTCGTCATATTTTTAAGCAAATGCTGGAATACTAAACGGAGCGTGACCAAAGCTATATATCTGTTTTGGCTTTGAATCCTTTTCCGTTTTATCACTTTCTAATCCTTCCCACATTTCCTCATATTCCTTATCAGGCTTTTGATTTAAAGGCATGGGACGCATTTTCAATCTTTGAGCAGTCTCAACATATCCTTCCATCGCTTGGAACAAAGAGGCCATTACCTCTACAGGATTATCCCCCTCTTCCACAATATTAAATTCTAATGCTACTCCATACCAAACATCATCCTCCTTAAAGATTATATATCTTACAGAGCCTTTGTTTAGTGTGTTTTTGTATTTCATATTGTAGTTAGATTATACTAAAAATACTGCTAAAAGTCAATAAACTGTTAAAGAAGCTCTATTTTAATTCAGACGCAAAAATAAGAGTTTTGTTACATATAAAAAACAAGGATTCAGGTCCTTGTCTTTTAAGCTTCCAATATTTCTCTTAATTGCTTCATTCCCCGGTGAATCAAGACTCTGGTTGCTCCGGGTGATCTCTTCAAAGCCTTCGCTACTTCGGAGATAGGTTCCTGTTCAATATAGTACATGGAAACAGCAGTGCAATAATCTTCGCTTAATTGTCCCAAGGCCGCAGTCACTGCCCGCATGTCATCGTTCTGGACAGCTTGTCCAGCAATGTCTTGGCTTTTGTCCAGAATGTTTTCGGGGTTGTCCAGAATAACCGGATTCTGGTCTTTGGTTCGATAATGGTCGATAATCAGGTTCTTGGCCACCCGGAACAAAAAGCCGGACGGACTCTTCACTTCTTTATCAAAAGATATCTCCTTCCAAAGTCGGGTAAAAGTTTCCGAAGTTATGTCTTGAGCCAGGGCTTCGTTGCTCACCTTAAAAAAAACAAAGCGGTAGACTTTATCTACATGCTCGTCGTATATCTGCGAAAAAAATTGTTCTTTAAATTCAGTTGATTGCATTGTCCTTTTTAAAACTATTAATGTCCAGAACTCGATTCATCTTGTCCTGAAGTGTCCTGATTGATTGTCCACAATTGTCCACTACTGTCCAGAAGTTGTCCACATTGTCCAGAACCGTGTCCAGAATGTCCAGAATCATGTCCACATTGTCCAGAACCGTGTCCAGAATGTCCAGAACGATTTCTAGTAGGACTCGCTGATTTTATAGACCGTCATCTTTCCTCCTCCGACCGAAGAAATGATTTTCATTTCTTTTAGTCCTTTCAACTCCCTTCTGATGGTTCGGGGATTCATTTCCGGAAAACACTCACTAATTTGATTGGCTTTCAATTGACCTTTACTCTGGAGAATTTCCAAAACTTTTAATTGGACCGATGAAAGCTCCTCATAGTTAAGATGCTTGACTTCCCTTTTTGTTACATCCGGTTTCTTCTCTTCCTTTATACTAGCCATATTGGCGAAGACGGCTACCGGCTCTTCTTTTTGAATTTCAACCGACAAAGGTTTTTTTACTTCCTTTTCTTTTATTACACTCGAACCCAAAGAATCTTTCAATATTTCGTATTCCCTCTCCAAAACTTCAAAATTTCTTTCGAGCACCCATTCCTGTTCTTTGGCAATACTAAAATAGGTTTTGATCAATTCTATTTTTGACATGACCTTATCCAAATATTGCTCCCTTTCTTTGGGAGTTGAAGATAGAGATTTACCTTTTACTAGGTTCGAGAAAAACATCACATCAAGGCCCTCTTTGCGAATCGCAAACTTAAGGGGCTCCTCTTTAGGAAAGAGGTCTGTCACCTTGTACAAGGCGTTTGTCAGTTTGATGATGTTTTCCTCTGTCATAGCCCATATTATATTGCAAGGAATAAGAAAAGTCAAACCAAATTTTACCCCTACATTTAAACATTCTCGAGTATACTTTTGGTGATAAAAATAGTTTCGGAACAATTAACGGCTAAAGCTTTACTGATTATTGTCTTTTCGAATGCAACATATACTACTTTTTTCCCTGCAGATATGGCCGCTTGAATAGCTGGAAGAATATCGCTATCCGATGAAATTATATAAAAAGATTGGTATTTATTTTTTAATGCTCCCTTAACAATATCTGTTGCTATTCTAACGTCTACACCCTTCTCATGATAAAAATTACCTATTTTCATCATGAATCCTTTTTTAATAATAATTTTTTGCTTTCTTAAATTATTAAAAAGAGCCATTTGGCCATTATACATCTCTTTGGATTTTTGATTATTGCTTTCACGCTTTATTTCTCCCACGCAATATTCAATATCACAATCTTTATTATTGATTAATACTTCTGATAATTTACGATAATCAAAATTAGTCAAATGTATATTTGGTGCTAAATTTTTTGATTTATGGTAAAAATTACTACCATCAAAAATAACAAGAATTGAAGACATATTTTTTAAAAAACCTCCGGGTCTTTTTACAGAAGCCGGAGGGGGGTTAGCAATATATATTCCTTAATTAAATAATATCAAAGATATGTTATTTGTCAATACTTAAATAAAAACAGCTTAATTGATTAAAAAAGCTGTTATTTTTTGCTGGCATCGAAGAATAGATATTCTTTTCCGCCAACCTTAATTTTTTCGACTTTGGTTTCGTCGATTCTTACTGGACAATACCCGGCTGTAGGATAAGGAATGCCCTGTTCCAAAACACACATTCCCCTGGTTCCGCACCCCCGATCACTAACCGGCGGTCCACAGATAAATCTGCCGTCCTTGTTCCGATTAACAAACCGACAAAAAGGATACCTTACAATAGTTCTCTCCTCATCAATCCAGATGACAGGATGTTCTCCTTTGGCTCTTTTTTGCCGGAGAAATTTCATGATTGCCTTTTCTAAGGTTTTCGCCTTAATGATGCAGATTGCGTTAATAACGGGACAAAGTGGCAGCTTGAAATATGCCATTTTAATTCATTCGCCTCCCTCCAAAGAGTTTTTAATTTCAACAATCTTTGTTGTTTTTAAGACTGGACAGTTTTTCTCATCAAGAATAATCAGCTGGTCGCTATCACCTGTTTTCCAAGAAACACCGATGTATAGCGGTTCGTGATTAGATATTCCGAATGAGTTTTTCGTTTCAATTCTTTGAGCAACAACCATATCCCCCGAATCACTAATTCCGTAGAATGAGTTTTTCGTTTCTACAATTTTGTTAAAGTTCAAAAACAATCCTCCTTAATTTAAAATAAGAATAAATTGCAATCATTAGTATATAACAAAATCATGGGTTGTCAATAAAACAACCTAAAAATAACTGATATTTGTATTATTGAGGTGTATCTATTTTATAAACCCTCTGCGTGTCCGAGAAAAAAACATTGTTTTTCCCAATAGAAACAACCTCATTATAATATTTATTTGGCGAAATATAGAATAACCTATCTTCCATTTTTTCTGGCATATTATTAGAATCATATCCAAAAACACCACCAACGGTCTTAATAAAATAAATTCTATTTAATGGATCTGAAACCACAAAATTAACATCATTAATGGCCTTTTCCCATTTTGTATTCCCGGTAACAATATCTGCTACCCCTAAATACCAGACCATCGGATAAGACCCGGCTAATATCTTTGAATAATAAAACTCTTCTTCATTAAAACCTATTGGGCCACGACAATCATCCTTAAACCACAATACTTTAGATAAATTATTGTCTATGGCATATAAAACTGGGTATTCTTCCCCTGCGCTTACCTTTCTTCCATTGATTAAATCTAACAACACTACTGTTCCATCAAAAGAAACATTAACGCGGTTGATTATTGCCTTTATATCTATTGATCCAGAATATGTTTCTTCATATTTAGGAAAAAACTGCTGCATTATTGCCGTTCCATTACCATACTTCACAAGAAAATCGTTAATTGCAAAGTATATATTATTCGAATCATCAACAACTAATTCTGTAAAGGAATCTGGGTCAGCGCCTTTTAATATTTCTTGATTATTATATAGTTCTGTCTCTATTCCATTCTTATCAACCGAAATTAAAACAGGACCGCTTGTCTTGGTAGCTAAAAAATAAATATTCTCTTCCGAATCAATTATTATTGATTTAGTAAATACCCTTGTATAATTCTTTTGCCATATAATTTTACCAGAAGGACTATACGCATAAATGAAGTGTTCACTTGAAAAATATATTGTCCCATCTTTGCTTAATGAAGGATAATATCCACACGCTTCAGAACAATGAATGCTCCATTTATTTTGGGAAGAATTGTAAGCATAAAAATCATATGATTTATTATTGCCTCCCCCAAAATATATTGTTCCGTTTTCATCAATAACTGAAGTTGAAGTAAAATCATTATTAAAAGGAAAATCTTGGTTTCCTTCAATTAAGACATCTGCCGTAAAAGATGTTCCTACTGGTCCGTTAAATTGACTATGACCGCTTCTTTTAAAATCATAATAAGGAGCTCTTTTTTGATGATTAGCCTCATCTATTACAAAAGAAGCCTCTTCTGATAAGGGAGAAATATTTTTCTCTGGGTCCCTAGCTACAATTTTAAAATAATATTTCGAATCATAGAAAAGATCTTTAATGGTAGCGGTTCTTTTATTGTTTTCCCCTGAGATAACCTCTATATCGGTATATTCCTCAATATCAGCAAGATTATCATCGTCTATTTGATTATTATGAGAATAATATATTTTATAATCAAGGTCTTCAAAAACAGTATCCTCATCAAAAGGAGCTGTCCATGATAATATTACTGAATTTTTTTGTTCCTCATTAGCTAACGTAGTTAAATCCTGTATTTTTTCGGGAATTCTAGGAACATAATTTCTTAGGCTTGGAACTTCAAACTGAAGATCGTTTATATTATTGTCAGTATCTCTATATTTTCCGTTAGACCATTTCCTTCCAACAACATTACTAATTTTATCTTCTTCGGGGATAAGGAATGATTCACCCTCTTTAACGATTGGAAAGGTATCGACATCTCTCCAAGAAACCGTATCTATCTTTAAAGTAAGGGTTTGCGCTATTTTTTCTTCACTGGTCGGCTCAATCAGTTCTTCGCCTTCTTTAACTTCAACTTTCACGTATTTAGGATTACCAGAAAACAAAGAAAGAGAACCGGCTAAATTTCCTATTTGTCCCAATTCATAATACTTATCTTCCATAGATTTAACCTTCCAATCAGCCTCATTTTCCAACATTGGATCACCGCTATCTCCAAATATATCTATAATATAATAAGAGTTTGGATTTATAACTGACCCGATGGGAAATTTCCAATTACGATAAGGATCATACCATTCGGACGTCGGAGAATAATAAGAAAGATAAAAACAATTTTCTTCATTTGGACACATTTCTATTGGATTATCTGTTTGGTTGTATATTTCTACATATTCAGTTTCTCCAATTTCCCCTGTTTGGACTTCAGTTATTAAGAGATGACTACTATTATCATTTAATGGTTCTTCCTCTTCAGGTACTTCTTCTTGGTCTTCATTAATTACTTTAATGCTATTTTCAGCCTTCGGTGTTCCCCATAGTCCACTTAAATTATCAGCTAATTCTGAAAAATAAGTATGCCAACCATTTAAATCATTGTCTCTTTCCATTGTTTTTCTTGATTCATTATCTCCAGCTGGCCAACTCGGGATAGCTGAAACTTCATCCATTAATTGACAATCTGAATTAAATAATCTTAATGATTCATTATCGTTTGATAATCTCCCGGTATAATCTTTATTCATTTGAACATTGGGAACGGCATCATTATCGGTTCTTTCTAGAAGATAAAATTCCTGAGGATTAATAATAGTAGAAGCATTGAAAACAATTTTAATATCTTCTGAATCTAAAAGTTGCCAATTAGATAAATCGACTGGTTCATCAGAAATATTTTTAAGCTCAATCCACTCGTCATTAGCGCTGTTTTCGCTTCCCATCCAGGCTATTTCGTTAATAATAACTTTACCGATATTAGGAAAAGGCAGATTTACTTGAGAGCAATATGTAACTTCTGGAATAGTTCCTCCGCCAGAAATTATCGGAGAAGACGATCCACCCGCTGAAGAAGCAACAATAACCGCCGCTTCTAGCCCTATATTGCTATTGTTTTCTTTTGGTGTTCCCCAAATATTATTATTCTTCCCCTCAGAGTAGGTATGCCAATTATTTAAATCATTATTTCTTTCCATTGTTTTTCTAGTAGAACTATCTCCAGCTGGCCATTTAGGATTACTAGAAACAAAATCTCTTAATAAGCATTCTTTATTAAAAAGATATAGCTCCTCTTCAGAATTAGATAATGATCCTTTATAAATTAAATCTGCCTTTTTTGATGGAAGTGAATCATCATTTGTTCTTTCAAGTAGTAAAAAACCGTTCATAGGAACGATTAAGTCTTCAAAAACAATATTTATCTGATCCTCCTTATCTCTTAATGTCCACCCTTTTAAATTAATATCGGAAGTAGAAACATTCTTTAATTCAATCCACTCATCATTAGCGCTATTTTCACTTCCCATCCAGGCTATTTCATTGATAATTATATCATATGAAGAAATATATTGAGATAATTTTGAACAGATTATGGGAGGTTCTTGTTTCTTTTCCTTGTCTTCGACTTCTTTCTTTTCTTCTTTAATGGTTATTTTTTCTTCATTATTCACTATCTCCTCACTATTAACAACCTTTTTCTTTTCTTCTTTTATCGGATAATCTTCTTCTAAACTGTTTCCCGAATTAATCTTTTGAATCTCTTCGTCTATAGCTTCTTGATTGGTATTATCTTTAAAGATATATTCTGTTAAGTCATTCGTACTGCCATTGAAAAAACTAAAAATTCCCGAAAAACTATTAATTGTGTCTTTAATAGGATTAATTATATATTTTTCCTGCCAAGTACGAGGCTTTAGTCCAAAATCAGGAACCGTTTCTGGAAAAATTGTCTTAATGGCTGTATTTTTATCTTCCCAATAATACGAACCAAATAACCCATCTTTCATTATTCCATTAATCTCAATAATAAAAGGTGAAAGATTCTCTCCATATTTAAGACTATTAGCAAAACCAGAGGTCAAACCTATGGAGCCCCTACTTGTCGGTGGAATAAAATTTTTTGGAGAATATATTCTAGCAACAACCATACCCCTATTGTCATCAATTCGTTTATACATAATTATGTATTGTAACGGATTATCAACATTTCCAAATTCAGTTTTATATTTCATTTCCATTGCCCCAAAAGAAACCTTAATTTGATTTTTGAAAAAATAATCCTTAAGATAATTGACTGCCACATCAACCGTCCCTTTTTCTATTTTTCCTATCATACCAGAAGTATCTTCTGTTCCGATAAGCCTAACCATATCCAATGATTCTTTTGTAATATTAAAAGAAACATCTAAGGGAAGATCTCTAAAAAAATAATTGAACATATCTAGAGTAGAAATATGTTTCAATAAACACAACGCTGTCTCTTCTTTGGGGTTTGAATAACCATTACTCTTTAATGACGTCCATTTGTTATATAAAATATCTGGAAAATTTTCTAATATTTTCCTACTTTCAAATTCAGATAAAATTTGATAACTATCTTCCCCACTAAAATTAAAAAAATTAAAATCGACAGCAAAAACTTTTTGAGGTATTACCAAAAAAGACAATAATAATATTATTAATGTCGCGCTACCTAGTAAATTATAAAGTTTCATTTTTTAATAGTAACTGTTGTTAAAAAATTATTAAATTCTTGAAGACACACATCTTTGTCTTCACCAAAAATATATGTTCCTAAAATGTATATTAAATTTTCCTTAGGTATAGCTACGTATATAAAATTACCACTATTACCTAAATCGTCTACTAAAAGATCACTTTTTATGCCCTTTATTCCGGATATCTCTACTACCTCTAAATTCCTTTTATTGTAATTATTCCTTTCATTTAAATAATCTTGATTATTTATCATTAATTTTAAATCTCCATATTCTGGATCAAAATCATTATTATTTTTTAATATCTCAGAAATAACTTCTATCCAACACCCATTTTGAGGTATAAAAAATGAATTCTCATTAAGAGGAACAAAATCAAGACTGTGCATAGCCGTTCCCTCATTATAATTCTCTGTCTCCCATCCATTAGGAACACCGAACATAAGGCCTATTTCCTTATTTTCTATATATTTCCTACCATCAATTTCTGTTTCTAAAACATTTTTAAAGGAAACTATACCTAATTTTGAGTCTGCCCATTTATTATACAAAATATAACCAGCGATAATTATACTCAAAACTAAAACTGATAAAATTATAATTTTACAATTTTTATTCATTTTATTTAATTATTAACTTTTCCTATTAATTCAACAAAAGAACTATTTTAAAAAAGAACTAATAAAGAACTTATTAACCTTTAAAAAATAAAAAGAGACTATTGTTGTCCCTTTTTCAAAAAATCGCTACCCATTCCGACTAATTTACCGCCTGCCCACAACATAAAGGAGGCAAAGGTAATCCAAGACGTCATATTTAATAATTGTGTTACTGTATTCTCCGGAATCATCTGGCTTATCTGGTCTTTTACAATATTCCCTATCTGGTCCTGGATTCCGGTTCCCGTCGTCCCGTTAGTTGCCGTAGTCGTTTCATTGTTAATAAATACTTTCGGAAATTCTTGTTGTGCTGAAAAATAGTAATAAGAGGTAGTAATATCCCAAAAAACCACAAACAAGCCAATGATTATTAAAATCCATGCAAGAAATTGTCTAACGGTAAACTCCATAAAATAATTTATATTAAAAAAATTTCTTATCTTTTTTAATTTCAATCCCAGCCGAATTTAAAATACTTTTAATTGTTCCTATTGGAAGATTTTTAGAATGATATGGAACAATTGTCCTTCTTTTTGTTTCGTTATTGTAAAAAACATAATGACCGCCCGTTGCATGATCTATATAAAAATTATTACTCTGCAATAATTTTATCAACTCTTTCGAGGTGAAACGAGGAATTTTAGGCATAAGCAATTTCTAATGTAGCAAATAAATTATCTTTATCGCTAAGAATACTTCCTCCATGTTTTTTAACACTCGCTAAATAAGCGCTAATTGCGTCATAAGCCATTTCTTTAGCTTCTTTTAAATTTTTTCCATAAGTAATACAACCAGGTAAAGCTGGAACAACAACGGTAAAGCCACCCTCTGGCTCAGGCCTTAAGATAATATTATAATGAAGGGTTTTCTTTTTCATATTTTATTAAATATTAACATTGCCCTAAATGCTTGTCAAACATAAAGTTATAAACCGGCAAAAGACTTAATCTTTGAAACAGGAATGATGTTTACAAAATTATTAACATCCTTGTATCCTATTCCCAAAACTTCGCCCTTGATATTAAAAACGGGAGCCCCGTTAACTGTTTCATTTTCAATAATATTAGTTTTGACTAAATCATCATTGAAACCCTTAACAATCCCTTCGTTCACGCTGTTAGATAAGATAAAAACCCTTTCCCCTATTTCTAATTTAGAAAAATCAAAAAATCCTTTGGTTTGAAGATTATTTTTATCAATCTTAATCAAAGCCAGATTATTTCCAATATCTCTCTTTAAGACCTGATAAAAAATATTTTCTTCGCCCTTGATTGAAATATTAGCCTTTGAGTCCTGGGGAATATTTTCCGCTAACGTAACAACTAGCCCATCAGCGGTTAAAACCATCCCGAAACCATTAATCTCTGTTTTGTTATAATTAGTCTTCAAAACAACCACCGAATCTTTAACATTCTTAATAATGCCTGTCAAAGCTGTATTTTCTTCAATATATATCTTCTCTTCTTTATTAACTACTTGGATAAAAGATGATTGATTTTTGAAAATAAAAAGCCAGGTGATTGTTCCACCCAAAACACCCAAAAGAACAACGATAATTGCTTTAACAAAATTATTTATTGGCATTAACTTTCGCTAAGGGCTTTTTAATCTTTCTATTAGATATTGTTTTCAAAATAATATCGTCTTTATCGGCATCAATTGAAATGGTATCTCCGTCCTTTATCTCATCAGTCACGATTTTTAAAGCCATCGGATTCAAAATCAATTTCTGAATTATCCTCTTTAACGGACGGGCTCCCAAGTTAGGATCAAATCCTTGTCTGGCTAATGACTGCTTAGCTTTTTCTGAAACAACAATCTTAATGTCTTTCTTACCCAATCTCTTTTGAACCTTATTTAATTCCAAATCAACAATCTGTTTGATTTCTTCAGCTCCCAAATAATCAAAAATGACTATCTCATCAACTCTGTTGATAAACTCAGGTTTGAATTTTTCTTTCAATGCTCCCTGAACTTTGTCTTTCAATCCTTCTTTCTGGCTTAATTTTCCGTTATCGACAAAACCCAAAGGTGCTTCTTTGGCAATAATATCCGAACCAATATTCGAAGTCATGATTAAAATAGTATTTTTAAAAGAAACCATTCTGCCCTTGGAATCGGTTAATCTTCCGTCTTCCAAAACCTGAAGCAAAATATTAAATACTTCGGGATGAGCTTTTTCAATTTCATCTAAAAGAATAACACTGTATGGCCTTCTTCTCACTTTTTCGGTCAACTGACCTCCCTCATCATAACCGACATATCCAGGAGGACTACCAATCATTTTTGACACATCAAATTTTTCCATGTATTCGGACATGTCAACTCTAATCATCGCATTCTCATCATTAAATAAGAACTCGGCTAAAGCCTTGGCGGTTTCTGTTTTTCCAACTCCGGTCGGTCCCAAGAACATGAAAGAGCCCAGTGGTCTTGATTCCTCGGAGATACCGGCCCTAGAACGCCTAATTGCGTTAGAAACGGCCTTAATCGCTTCTTCTTGGTCAATAATCCTCTTACCCAATTCACCTTCCATATTCTCCAATTTAAAGGCCTCTGATTCCATTAATCTGGTTACAGGAATTCCCGTCCAACGCGAAACAACCCGGCTTATCTCTTCCGGTCCGATCTCCTGTTTTAAAATAGGATTTTGTTTCTGCAATCTGACGATTTTATTTTCTTGCTTCTTTAATTTAGCAAACAAGTCGGGTAAGGTTCCGTATTTAATCTCCGCCACTTTCTGCAAATCTCCTTCTTTTAATAATTTCTCCAGTTGATATTTTTCTTTTTCGATTCCCTCTTTCAAACTCTTAATATTCGAAATAGTTTCTTTTTCGGTTTTCCAGCGGGCAGAAAAAGCATTGGCTTTTTCAGAAAGCTCTGCCAATTCACGGCTGATAACTTTTTCTCTTCTCTCAATATGCTCTCTCTCTTTATTATTAACGTTCAAAATTTCCTTCTTCAAAGCCTCTCTTTCAATTTCCAATTTTTGAATTTCTTTTCTTAAATCTTCCAGTTCAATCGGATTAGATTCAATCTCCAATCTCAAAGCCGAAGCAGCCTCATCCATTAAATCAACGGCTTTGTCCGGCAAAAATCTGTCGGTAATATATCTGGCTGACAATTCAGCGGCTGAAATCAAGGCCGAATCTTTAATTTTCAATCCGTGATGTAATTCATATTTCTCTTTGATTCCGCGCAAGATCGAGATCGTATCTTCTATACTCGGTTCGGTAACAAAAATCGGCTGAAACCTTCTTTCCAAAGCGGCATCACTTTCAATGTATTTGTGATATTCCTTTAATGTTGTTGCTCCGATCGCCCTCAATTCTCCCCTTGATAAAGCAGGCTTTAAAAGATTAGAAGCATCGATCGCGCCTTCGGCTGAGCCGGCGCCGATTAAAGTATGTAGTTCATCGATAAATAACAAATACTTTCCTTCTCCCTTTTTAATTTCTTTCAAAAGCATCTTGATTCTTTCTTCGAATTCTCCCCTGAATCTGGTTCCCGCAATCATCGCTCCCAAATCAAGACTGACCAATTCTTTATCCTTTAAACTTTCAGGAACATCTCCTTTAACTATTCTCTGGGCCAAACCCTCAACAATCGCCGTCTTACCGACTCCCGGTTCTCCAATCAAGGCCGGATTATTTTTGGTTCGGCGAGACAAAATCTGCATCAATCTTCTGATTTCATCATCTCTTCCCACTACTGGATCAAGCTTTCCTTTTCTAGCCAAGGTAGTTAGGTTTCTGGTATAATTTTCTAAAATTTTATATCTGGCTTCCGGATTTGGAGTGGTAATCTTTTCTCCGCCCCTTAGTTGTCCAAATATTTTCTGAGCAGCAAAATAATCCAACTTATCTTTCTGTTCCTCGCTGCCCAATGTTTTTAAATAAATCACTCTTTTCAAAATATCCCCAGCTAAACTGCTTGTATTTAAAAGCGATAAGAATAAATGTTCCAATGAAACAAATTCATCGCCCATGTTGATTGCTTCGTCTTTTGCTCCGTTTATCACCTTATCCATGTCCTGGGTAAGATAAAACTGGCCCACAGCTTTGTCGCTTGTTATCGTTGGAATTTGACCTAAAGCGCTTCTGACTTTTTTCTGCAAATCTTCAACATCAACATTTAATTTATTCAAAAGGGTAAAAACGATATTGTCGTTGTCAGACAGGATAGCAAAAAGCAGGTGCAAGGCATCGATGTGCTGTTGCCCCATATCTCGCGCCAAATTCTGCGCCTGCATTACTATTTTCTGAGCTTTATTTGTAAAGTTTATTCCGTCCATGATTTAAAAAATATTAAGCTTAAATATATATCAATCTTACCCTGAAAGTGATAAAAATGCAATAATAAAACCCGCGAAATCTTTTATTTAAAAGAGTGCGGGTTATCTCGAAACGAATACTCTAATGGTGATGATAAGCGCTAATCCGCAAACTGTCTCATTGATGAAAATGTCCCTGTGGTCAACTTTCTTCAATGCAAGATAAATTCTGCGTAAGATGCTCATCTTTTCAACTTCGACTGAAGCTTCTTGATAGCAATACTTTCCTATCTCAATAGAAGCTTTAACCGAAATCTCTTCCACTACTTCGCCCTTATTCAGTTTTTTATGAGCCAAGGCAGTGATCTGTTCATCGTGCTCTTTTACAAAGGTTTGGAGTGAAACTTGTGCCACCTCCGCTTTCGCCCTCTGAAGAATAGATGTCTGATCATATGCAAACATAAGAAGACCTCCATAAATTTTACAACTGTTATGCTTTTTGTCAACGACTTTATCAACATAAAGTAAAACCCATCGATTTAAGTTTTTCTCAAAAAGATGGGTTATGCGGAGACACCTATCTCCATTATTCCGGGCCAAGATATAACGTTGGCAGCCGGACTATTAGTTAAGAACAACAATTTCTTTGTGATGTTCCCACTTCCATATAAATGGATTTTGAGAAAACCATGAAAGTTTTTAAGGTTATCCTTTATCAGCTTCCTCTCTTTGATTCCGATAATGGAGCCTTGGTCAACTACCTTTGCCGCTCTGTTCAGAACCTCTTCAGATTCTGACTTCTTTCTCACTAAAAGAACTTCCATAACTATATTATACAATACCAATATATTTTGTCAATACATATAAAAAGAAGCTATATTTATATTAATATAGCTTGTATGCACCCTCAGGAACAAAGATTTCGAATCTTGCTCCCTTACCGTATGTTCCCTTCTCAGCGATTTCCAGTCCTGATATCTTCAGGATTTCTTTCGCTAAGAATAAACCCATGCCGGTATGTTTCCCGAATCCTTTTTTAAAGATATCCGACTTTTGTTCGTCAGGGATACCGACACCATTGTCTTCGTAGACAAGAACGATGCCGTCAGGAACTTTTTGCCAGTCAATTTTGACTTCACTTACATCTTGTCCTCCGTGCATGGCGGTGTTATTAACCATACTGGACATGACGATCTGAATGGCAGGGGTGCTGATGATTGAAATATTATCTTTGACGAGATAAACCTTGATGTTCGAATGAAGTCTAGCGCATCTCCTGAAAATCTGCGGCAGAGTTTGCCACTGAACCCGATAACCGGCAGATTGATAATCTGACCATTCGTTAAGCAGGCTCGTAATTTTAGGAGAAATTTTGAAAATCTTTTCGAGCAGTTCTGGTTTCTCTTTTTCCGAGCACAAGTCATCTTTAATAAAACAGATGAGGCCATTGATTCCCATATACTGATTCGTAATCTCGTGCTTGAACAGTCCATTCACGAGGCGAGCGTATTCTACCTCGTCATTCTTTTCACTAACGGCTGTTTCGAGTTTTTTAATAACCTCGCCTTGCTCGTCAATGATTTGGATAATATTATTAATGTCAAAAAAAACCATCAAATCACCCTTAGGCCGATTAATCAGCCTAACTTAAAAAGACTAAATCGTCTTAAGTTAAGCTGTTAATCAACCGTAAATTATCAAGGTACAATTATTAAATACAATATTTAATCGAGTTTGTCAATGTGAAGTTTGAGCTTTTTGATTGCCTCCTTCCGCATGAATTTATCTTCTTTTTCTTCAGAAGTTATTTCCGCAAAAGTCTGACTATATCCTTCGGGGATGAAAATAGGGTCCCAACCGAATCCGTTTGTTCCTTTCGGCTCTTTGACTATTTCCCCCTTTGTTTCTCCCTTGAATGTTTTTAATTCGTTACCGTTAAAGTAGGCAATACAAATAATAGCGGTCGCCGATCTATTCTCTTTAATTAAAGAACAAATCTGTTCCAAAGTTAATTTCTTAACAAAAAATTTAATCAGCGCTCCGGGCAATCCGTTTAATTCCTCAAAATACAATCCCGTATCTTCGACGATTACCGGCTCCTTTAATAATTCATAGGCTTGCTTGGCTTTGTGGATAGCTACCTCTTCCACATCAACCGATTGGATTTCATCCAAATCTAAATCAGAATGGTTTAATTTAATTCCCAAAATCGACTCAAACTCTTTAAGTTTTTGATGATTGCTGGTTACAAAGATCATTATTTTTTTGTCACTAAATTATATGCAAGAAATATAGACAAGCTGGCGAGTGCCAAGACAATCGAGATGGTCGGATTGAACATTGAGGTGACAAGAACAAAAAGAGCGGTGATTACTAAGGTTCCCTCCTCTGTTTTTGGATTTAATTTATTCATTAATAATATTATATATTAATTAAAAATAAAAAGCTACAAATATTCAAAAACTTCTTCAATTTTCTTTTTAAAAAACAAAGAAATTTTGTAGGCTAATTCAAGAGAAGGAATATATTTGTTTTTTTCAATCGCAATAATGGTCTGCCTGGTAACATTAACCTTTTCCGCCAATTCTTCCTGCGTCATTCCCTTTTCGGCCCTTAAGACTTTGATATTATTCTTCATCTGAGCCATATTTTTTTCGATAATAGTAATAAGCAATGGAATAAACGGCCATATTGAATAAAGCAATATAGCTGAAAATCATTCCCAGATTATATAAATAAGAACCTTCGTTGCTTAAATTAGAGAACATGAAAACTAAAGAAAGAACAGCCAAAACAGGAACGGTGATACTATAAGCCATAAGAGCCGATTTACCGGCAATATTTTTGACCATTTCATCAACCAATACCGCTTTAACTTTTTTCTTTATTAAAAGCATTGTTATCATCCCTATTCCAATCGCCGAAACAGCGAGCAAAACATTTTCCGTACTTATTGCTATTGAAACGGTCATCGCAAGAAAAAAAGTAATTAATAGTCTTGCAGTTTTAAAATTCTTATATGACATACTTTAATGTATATTATTCTTATATTTCCAGTGTAATGTATAGTATACATTTTGTCAAGTATTTCTTACTTCAGATTTTTGGCGGAGAGGGAGGGATTCGAACCCTCGGTACGTTTCCGCACACAGTCTTTCCAGGACTGCCAATTAAACCACTTTTGTACCTCTCCATACTTTTTCAATTATTGATTGTAGTTTTAAAAAATCGTTCTTACAACTATATCTTAGTTTAAATGTTCCTAAGGGATTAGCTTTAAATTTGGTATTTTTAGCACTCAAAAGGATGCTTTGTTGAAATTGATTAGTTGGAATATTGGATATTTTTGACCAATATTTAATTAATTTTTTTTCAGATAAATCAGGATAAAGAAAAATTTGCCCTTTCACTCTGTTCCAATCTGCTTTAATTATTTCTCTTAAAAAAACACTAAAAATTTGGATAATTTTTGGATCGGAATTAGTTAATTCAATCGAATATATGTACCCATTTTTTGTTCGAAAATCTCTCCTTGCTTTTGTTCCTTCGCAAACATAAAGCATTGCACCAATAATTTTTAATTCCCTATTCGTCATTACTCGCTATTATAGCGTAAAAAAATAAACCTGTAAACGGTATTAGTGTCCAACGATTTCCTAAGTATTATATCTTCATCCCCCTCAAATTAGCCACCCTTTCTTCCATTGGCGGATGAGTTAAAAATAATTTATTAAACCAATTTTTATTTTCTTTTCCTCTAAAAGGAGAAGCAATAAAAAGATGAGCATTGGAGCTGTTAGCTTTTCTTAAATAACTATCATCAGCCGCAATTTTTTCCAAAGCGCTGGCTAACCCTTCTGGATACCTGGTTAATAGTGCTCCCGAAGCATCGGCCAAGAATTCTCTTTTTCTGGAAATTGATAATTGAAGTAATGTTGCCGCAATCGGAGCCAATACTGCCACCGCAATACCGATAACCATCATTATCGCATTGGAGTTAGAATTATTATCATTATCTCTGTCCCCTCCCCAGAAACTGATTCTCAAAAAGAAATCTGTAATAATTGAAATTACTCCCACCAAAACAACGACGGCTGTCTGCAAAAGCATATCTTTGTTTTTAATATGAGATAATTCATGAGCAATCACTCCTTCAATTTCTTTTTTCTCTAACTTCCCTAAAAGCCCTTTAGTCACAGCAATCACGGCATGCTTTTCATCCCGGCCCGTGGCAAAAGCATTGGGCTGAGCTTCGTTTAATATATATATCTTTGGAGTAGGTAATCCAGCGGTAATACAAAGATTTTCAACAATTCTGTACAATTCTGGATTATCAGATTTCTCGATCGGCTTAGCTCCGGTAGACATCAAGACGATCTTGTCCGAATACCAATAGGAAGAAACGCTGGTTAAGATACTGAAAATAACAGCGATATATAATATTGCCGAACTGTCCATGATATAGCTAAAAAGCCATCCCAAAAGGATTACAAAAACAAGAAAAAAGGTTATCAAAAACCATGTTTTCCTAACATTAGAGTCGGCTATATTGTATAGCGTTGCCATACTATTTCTTATCAAGCCCTCGCCTCTTCGCATCCCTTTCGGTGAGCTTGTTAAATTTCCTTCTTAGTCTTTTTTTCTGCTTTAAAATACACTTAGAAATATTTTTCATAACTTTAGATTTAATTTATTAAAAACTGACCTTTGGTGTTGCCTTCTCCCCCTCTTCAGCGACAAAGAATTCAGAAACCTTGAATCCGAATATCTGCGCAATCATATTAGTGGGGAATACTTCTAACTTGGTATTGAAATCCATGACGTTGCCGTTGTAAAATCTTCGGGAGGCCTGGATCTTGTCTTCGGTGTCTGTCAATTCCTTTTGTAATTCAAGGAAATTAACCGAAGCTTTCAAATCAGGATAATTTTCTGACAAAGCAAACAAACTCTTTAATGTTCCCGATAAAGCATTTTCTGCTTCTCCTTTTTCTTTTAAACCGGTCGCGGACATCGCTTTGCTTCTTGCTTCAATTACCTTATTAAAAGTCTCTTTTTCGTGAGAAGCATAGCCCTTTACCGTTTCAACAAGATTAGGAATCAAATCATATCTTCTCTTCAACTGAACGTCAATGTCTGACCAAGCTTCCTTGACCCTATTTCTTAAAGTAATCAATCCGTTGTATACAACCATGATATACAGCAAAACAATGAAGATGGCTGCTAAAACAATGATAATTGTTGACATATTATTTTTTATTTTTAGTTATTCTCTTTTTAACCTTTTTGACTTCTTTTTTAACAATATCTGTTTCTTTCTTGAATAAATCATATATTACACCAAATGGCTTGGTTTTCAAGAGCTTCTTGACTGCTTCTACCAATTCCTGGACCAAACTCTTTAACGAATCAAACCCCTCTTCAATTTCATCGACTTCTTTTTTAAGCTGATTCAATCTTTGAGAAACTTTCAATTCCGGATATTTTTCCGAAGCATTAAAAGCAGCTCGAAGAACAATAGACAAGAGATTTCCGGCTTCTTTTTTCTCTTTGACTGTTTTAGCTTGTTCCGCCTTTCTTTTCGCTTCAGAAACATTCTTCACAAAATCTTTCTCGTAGGAAACATATTTTGATATTTCCGAAAGAACAGCATTGGCCAGTTCAATTTTTCTCTTCAAATAATCATCTACCTCTTTTAAAGCCTTAACTGTCTGATTCTTGATTTTCACTAAAACTAAAAAGTTTCCCAAAAGGAATAAAAGAAAAAGAACGATGATGATTGATAAAACGTATAGTGTTTGCATATTTTTATTATATCAGAAAAAGAAACAAATTAAAGATTCCTATATATATCGTGTTTGCCGATTGAAATAAATACCACTTCATTATCTTCCAATTGAAAAATAATACGATATTGCATATTTACACTCATAGACCACAAACCCTTAAGCTTTCCCTTAAGCGGATGCAACCTTAAAGAAGGATGAAATGGACTTTCTTTTAATATCTTTTCTTTCTTAAGTGCCAAACTACTGATTTCTTGAGGAAGACCCTCCATGTCATTTAAAAAATCAGAGGAATAAACAATGCTCTTAATTGTCATTTAGTTGAGCTCTATATTTATCGGCATTTTTAACAAGATCAGCGAGAGATTTAGCTCTAATAATTTTACCCTTCTTATAATCCTCTCTTGCTCTTTTTGAACACTCTAATAATTCCTCCTCTGAGATCATATCGTCATTCATGGAAAACAGATAATTAACATACTCGCTAACAGTACTGAAACCATTTTTTTTAGCATTGCGTTTTGCCTTTTTTTCTATTGCTTCCGTTGTTGAAATGCTTAAAACTTTGCGCATAGTTTTATATTCTTATTGTATAATACAATTGTATTACAGGATATAAAATCTGTCAATTAGTCTTCAACTACTCCCAAAATGTCTTCTTCTTTTAAAATCAGGCAATTCTTATCCCCTATCTTAATTTCATGAGGTCCGTATTTGCTGAACAAAACAATATCCCCCTTTTTAATATCAATAGGCATTGCTTTCCCCTGGGAATTCTTTTTGCCAGGACCGACAGCGATTACCTTTCCTTTTTGCGGACCATCCTTTTCAGCCGATTGGAAAAGCACTGACTTTCCTTTAGTCTTTTCTTCTTCTTTCAGCTGCTCGATTACAATATTATTTGATAGCGGTTTTATTTTCATACTTATTATTTCACTTTCTGATATTCAAGGTAGGAATAGATGAAAAGATAAACGATTGAAGCAATCAAAGGAGCAAATACGAACCAGAGCGAATACTGACTGAAGAAAACTCCCAAAAGAGTGCTCAAGGCGGTCAATTTAAACAATTTTTCTCCCAATTTGTGGGTTTTGTCCCAAACGGTCTCATTAGCCAATGTCCAAGGGAGCTTAATTCCGATCGTGTAATTCAATTTAGTGTTTTTCATCAAATCACCGCAAAAATAGAAAAGAAAGGCAAATCCGGGCATCAAAACTGCATTCATGTTCATATTAAAGCCCATATTCCAAATAATTGTCATGCAATAGATATAAAGAAAGAAAATATTAAAGGCTAAAACGAAATTCTGGTAAGAATCAAAGAATTTATCGATATTTTTCTTCTGCGGGTCTATTTTAGGAATAAAATGAAAAAGGATATTCACGGCAACCATTAAAAAAGGAAAGAAGAAAAGGGCCCAGTTTTTAGTCATATATCCATCAACATTACCCTGCCAGTTCCAATGCGAAGCCATTTGAACCGGCATTAAAGGTTGAAAATAGATAGCGGTGGCAAAAGCCAATAATACGGTAGCAACGCTCAGGATTTGTTTTTGATTCATATAATTTAAGCTATTAATAATCTGTACGAATATCATATCACACTGTTGACTTTAACCGCAAATCTGGTAGTATTACTATATATGAATAGTTTGATAGCCAAACTAATCTCGGGAATAATAGGGATAGGAATATCGGCATATTTTCTTTCGGGAGTAACCTATGACGGTAACTTTAAGACGATATTATTAGTCGGATTAGTTATCGGATTGCTAATGTATTTTGTCAGACCGATTCTTTCACTGATTACTTTACCCTTAAGAGTAATAACACTGAATCTTTTCTCAATCATTATAATGATGTTTCTGGTCTGGCTGGTAGATTGCCTCTTCCCCGCCGACATGTTTGAAATATTCGGACTTAATAATTTATTTTTCACAACTTTAATCATCTGGGGAACCGAACAGATTTCCTCAATGGCTTTTAAATAAAATGAACAACAATTTACTTATCGCTCAATCAATAATTTCGATTTTGATCGTTATCGCTATTCTTCTTCAACAGAGAGGAACTGCTTTAGGTTCTGCTTTCGGAGGAGGCGGAGAAGTTTACAGCACTAGAAGAGGAATACAACAAAAGCTTTTATGGGCAACTATAGTTTTGACTATCGCTTTTTTGACTCTTACCGTTCTAAACTTGGTATACTAATTTAATGAATTTAAAAAACAATAACACTCTTTCCGGTGGCAAGTGGCCATCGAAAAAGCAATGGCTGCACTTCTTTAAGGTTTTAGAAAAGAAAGAAAAAATTGCCTTTGGCATTCTTTTAACGTTATTTATCTCTTCTCTCATCTTCCTTGTTTCGTCGTTTTATATCAGAAACACCAATGTGGTTCCGGCCGATTACGGGAGAATAAGAGAGGGGGTATTGGGACAGCCTCAATTCATTAATCCTCTTTACGCTCCCCTGTCGGACATTGATAAGGATTTGACCGAATTGATTTTTTCTTCCTTGATGACTTTTGACAACAATGCCAACATTGTTCCCGATTTAATTAACGAATATTCAATTGGAGACGACGGAAAGACAATTAACTTTTCTATCAAGGAAAATGTTAAATGGCATGACGGATTACCGTTAACCATTGATGATATTGTTTTCACCATTGATTTGGTCCAAGATCCCGAATATTTGTCTCCCCTAAGAACCAACTGGCAAGGAGTTGAGATTGAAAAAATTTCTGAATACAAGGCTCTTTTTAAATTAAAGCAGGTATACAGCGGATTTGAAGAATCTTTGGTCAACTTGAAAATATTGCCGAAGCACATTTGGGAAAATATTAGCGTTCAATCAATAACATCGAATACGGAATTGAATGTTTTGTCTCCCATCGGCAGCGGACCATATATGGTTGCTAAAACTTTACAAAGGAATGACAAGAGCGTCAAATCGATGATTCTTAATGTTAATAAGACTTATTACGGCAACATCCCCCACATCCAAAGAATAGACTTTTATTTCTATAATAACGAAACTGATTTATTGAATAATTTAAAAAAAGGAAATCTTGATGCGGGAAATATAGAAATCAGCAATTATAACGACAAGAATTTTAAGAAATACAATTTGTATTCATTAGATACCCCCAATTATTTCGCCGTATTTTTAAATAACGACAAGAAACCGTTTGATTCAAAAGAAATAAGACAAGCCCTGTCATATTTAACCAATAAACAGGAATTGGCTGATAAGATTTTAAATAATAAGGGAGAGATTATCGATTCTTTCCTTCTTCCCTCTTTCTACGGTTTGAATAATCCGACTGAAGTCTTGTCTTTTGATGAGGCCAAGGGACAGAATCTATTGGATAAAAATGGATATACACTGAAAGACGGATTGAGAAAAAAAGTGATAGAAAAATCCAGTGGCTTTAAATTCAGCCAAACTTTACAGGTCGGAAGCAACAACGCCGAAGTTAAAAAACTTCAAGAATGTTTGGCCAATGATTCAGAAATATATCCGTCGGGAACCATTTCCGGACAATTCGGACAAGAAACCAAAGCGGCAGTAATTAAATTTCAAGAAAAATACAGAGACGATATTCTTACCCCTAATAATTTAACCGAAGGCACAGGCAAGGTTGCGGGTGCAACAATTAAAAAATTGAATGAAGTTTGTTTCGTTGTTCCCAATGAAGAAATTCCTTTATCTTTTGTTTTGAAAACCACCGATAATCCGACCTTGGTTGCCACCGCTAACTTAATTAAGGAACAATGGGGAAAGCAAGGGATAAAGATAGAAATACAAACGATAAACGAAACCGATATTAAAAAAGTAATCAGAGAAAGAAATTTCGATATTCTTCTCTTCGGAGAAAAATTAGGCGGCATTCCCGATCCAATTCCCTTCTGGCATTCTTCACAAAGAATTGATCCAGGATTGAATCTTTCATTATATCAAAGCTCTAAGGCCGATGATTTAATGGAGAAAGCAAGAAAGTATTCTAATTTTGAAGACGAAAATAGAAAAAAGACATTGGAAGATTTACAAAATATTATAATTAGCGACGCTCCCGCGATTCCCCTATTCACAACCAATTACTTATATTTGGTTGATAAGGATGTAAAAGGAGTTTTAACTGAAAAAATAATTGAATCATCAAAAAGATTTGTTGATGTTTCAAATTGGTATCTTAAAGAAAAAAGAGTATGGAAATAGAATTAAAAAATCCTGATATCAGGAAAATAAAAGATATTGAAAATGTTCTTCTTGACGAAAGAATAGCCAAAGCTGTTCC
>JBBACA010000003.1:0-81688 GCA_041657325.1 Minisyncoccota bacterium | reverse complement strand
ATTTCTTTCCCTGTTGGGGAACAAACACTTCCGGTCTGGTATACTCGGGATATTCGATAAACCCACCTTTTTTAGTCATTCTTTCCTTTAAAAAGGCTGGTTTCCCTAAAACATTAGGAATTAAGCGAGCGATTGTTTCAATCACAATCATCGCCGGCAATTCTCCACCCATTAAATCATATTCTCCGATTGATATTTCTTCATCAGCAATGTGTTTAGCCACTCTTTCATCTACTCCTTCATATCGACCGCAGATAAAAACAAGATTATCGTATTTACTCAATTGAAAAGCTTTTTTCTGATTAAAAGTTTTTCCGCGAGGGGTAAACAAGATTACCCTGTTTTTCTTTTTGTTCTTTTTCAATATTTCTTTGACTGCTTTGAATATCGGTTCAACTTTTAAAACCATTCCCAGTCCCCCGCCGTACGGTCGATCATCGACTGTTTTTCTTTCATTGTCAGTCCATTTTCTCAAATCATGAACATTAATCTTAAGAATGCCTTTGTCCGAGGCTTTCTTGATAAATGATTCATTTAAGTATGAATCAAAAAGATTGGGGAAAATTGTAATAATATTGAACTGCATATTTTAATCTTGTTGCATATTTGAATATTAGTCAAGAAAACAAAAAGTCCCGGAATGGGACTCTTTGCGTTATAAACAATTAAATCTTGAAATCCTCGAAGTCTTCAGTAATGTTTGTTGAAGGAGCTTCGGCTGCAGGTGCAGCTTCTTGAGGCTTTCTTCTGGAGCCACCTTCAGGTTCTTCAATCTTTAGGTTAACTCTGGCGTGATTCTTAAGACCGATGATTCTAACTAGGTTTCTAATTGCCCTAGCTGTTGAACCTTCTCTTCCGATTAACTGACCCATGTCTTCTGGGTTTACTTTCACTGTTAATAGAACACCCATTTCGTCAACTTTTCTGTCTACTTTGACATCAGTTGGATGATCAACTAGTGTTTTAACGATAAACTCAAGAAATTCGATATCTTTTGCTTCTGCCATGCTAGTTCTTTTATTTCTAAATACTATACTTTTCACCGGGTAGTTCGACCTTTCCTTTTATCATTATATTACTCGCTACCCTTTTCCGATATTAAGGTATAAAAAAGCAAGAATAGCTTAAAACTATTCTGCCTTGGGAGCTTCTTCTGCTACAGGAGTCGTTTCTTCTACTTTTGGAGTCTCTTCTACTACAGGTACTTCTTCTGCTTTAGGGGCAGGAGCAGCTACTGGTGCCGGTTCGGCTTCAGGATTCTTTTTCTTTTTGAAAACAATCTTCTTTTTCTCTCCTTTTATAATCGATTCGTTGATAAGAAGATTATAAACTGTATCTGAAGGAATTGCTCCGACACTAATCCAGTATTGAATTCTTTCAGCGTGCAAGATTTTCTCTTTAGTCAAAGGGTTGTAAAATCCTACCTGTTCGACAAACTTTCCTCCCTGGGGTGGATTGTTTCTGTCAGTTACGACAACCTTGTATGAAGGTTGCTTTTTCTTTCCTGTTCTAAATAGTCTGATTACTAACATATTCGGTTATTATTAATTACAAAAATATCTTACACTATTACTCAATTATTTTCAACCCCTGAGTGTTACCAATCCTTGGCTTTCAAAGCTTCGTCAGCTGCTTTTAATTCGGCTTCGTGCTTTGAAGAACCGTCTCCCTTGGCAACTAATTCATCTCCGAGGAACACTCCGACGATGAAGAACCTCATATGGTCGGGACCGGTTTCTTCCAAAACCTGATAAACCGGAGTGATGGCCACGATTTCCTGAGCCTTTTCCTGGAAGAGCGATTTAGGGTCTTTGAACAATCTTTTTTCAATGATTTCGGGAAGCATCCTGTTAATTAGTTCCTTTTCGATAAAAATCTTGGTTGCTTCGTATCCCTGGTCTAAATAAAGCGCACCGATAAAAGCTTCAAAGGTATCGCTTAAAATATACTTTCTGGCTTTACCCTTTTCTTTCTCTTCTCCCGATGACAGCAAAAGAAAATCTTCGAATCCTATTTCCTTGGCTGTATCCGAGAGGATGCTGGCATTGACTAAAGAAGCTCTCCATCCGGTCATCTCTCCTTCCGGCTTGTCAGGATAGGTTAAAAAAAGATAATCGGTGGTTATTAATTCCAAAACCGCATCTCCCAAGAATTCTAATCTTTCATTGTGAGAGAGATAGAAGTCAGGATTCTCGTTCAAATACGAACGGTGGCAGAAAGCCTGGATTAATAAATCTTTATTCTTAAAAGAAATGTTTAATGATTTTTCCAGAATAGAAAAATCTTTCATATTATTCTTCTTCATTGTCGTTTTCTCCTTTATTTTCTTCTTCCTCTTCTCCGACGATTTCTCGATAGACTGTTCCCAAAACTCCATTAATGAATTTTCGGGAGTTTTCTCCGCCGAAGTTCTTAGCCAGTTCGATGGCTTCGTTGATGGCTACCTTGGGAGGAACCTCGTCTTTATTCTCATAAAGAAGTTCAAAAATGCCGATCCGCAAAACATTCCTATCGAGAATGTTTATCTGATTGATCGGCCACTCCGGAGCAGTTTTTTCAATAATTTTGTCGATAACTTCAAGATTTTCTTTGACGCCGTTAACGATCGCCCAAATAAAATCATAGCTTTCAAGGCCTTTACCGAATTCTTCAATATTCTTTTCGGTTATTTTTTCCAAATCATTATCAACCTTTCCGTGAAAGTCCCATTCATACAGGCTTTGCATTGCGACCGATCTTGATAGGTGCCTTGAGGCCATATTATTTCTTTTCTTCTTTTTTAGATTCTGAGGCTTTAGTTTCTCCTATTTCTTTTTGTCTCTTTTTCTGTTCTTTTTTCTCTAATTTAGCCATTACGTTTACAAGTTCAGTTCCCTTGTAGTAGCCGCAATAACCGCAAAGAGTGTGAGGTAAAACAGGCTTGCCACATTTAGCGCATTTAACTAAAGCAGGGGTCTTAATAAAGATATTTCCCCTTCTTCTATTTTTTCTTGATTGATTGTGTCTTTGTTTTGGTACTGCCATATTCTTATCTTTAATCTATATGACTATTATACATTTTTAAAAGTTTTTGTCAAAAAAAAGAGGTAATGCCTCTTTATTATCCGTATGCAATCATGAATTCGTCTTCTTTGTCTGTAATTGGAGGACCTTTTGCCTCTGTTTGTTCTGGGACGGTCTCTTCTACTACCGGTAGAGAGACAACCTCAAGAAGGTTTCTTGATAGTTCAGGATCAATGGGCAGGATAATAATTGAGGCAGCAATGTTGGTGCATATCCCCTTCGGCATATCGCCCAATAATTCTTGAAGTGCTTCAAAAAGCTCTTCATCACTGGTCGACGTATCTCCATCATCTTTCTTTAAGAAGATTTCAAAGACTACTCTGACTTTTGACCCCTCATCGTCTATGGGGTATTCGGCATCAAGGATAAAAGGTTTTTCTTCCATGACAATCACCTAAATGTAAAGGTTCTGCCTAATGTTTAGGCAATTAATATTATACATCGATTTGCTTGGTTTGTGAAATTTATAAAAAAAAGAGATGTGATTTAATAAACCACATCTTTGTTCTCAAAGCATTACTACCACGACATACAGAATACCGGCAAGTCCAGCCAGGATGGTGATCGAGCCAATAATGGCTTGCTGCTGGAGAGGAGATTTTATCTCCTTTCCGTATTCCGTCATAATATCTGTTGGCAGGTGCTGTTTGTATGACTTGTGGGTTGCGTGAATCAAGAAGAGATGACACAGCCCAGCCATAATCAAGACGACACCGATGATGATTCCTATCATCCCCATTGTTGCGAAAAAGATCGCAATTGTGAAGATGATAGCGGTCCACATAACAGCTCCAAGAATAATTTCTTGCTTTTTCCTCTCCATTTTCAAACACCTCAATTTGAGATACTAATATTATACAATATATACCTATAGTATGTCAAGAGTAATATGCACCTTCTATTTTACATTTTTTAAAGAATATGATACTTTAATAATCGACCCCTCGATGATCGTATTCTTTCCGAGTGGTCTGTGGAAAAAAACGGAGTTGAAAAAATGAAAAGCATAGGAATTATTGTAGCTCTTTGCACAATCATTGCCACGCTTTCATTCGACGTGATGCTGATCGTTGATTCGGCCTCCAGATCAACACCTCCAAAACAAATGAGTTCTTTCAGCCCTGTCGAGATAACGGGAAATCTTTCCCAGAAAGCTCTAAAGGATTGCTACATTATTCCAGGGAAAGGCCCTCCGGTCTAAATGTAGCAAGAACAACAATTTCTTCCACAAACAGCACATTAAGAGGAAAGCAAAAAGCTTTCCTCATTTTTTTATTTAGACTTCAGCGATAATTACCACGTAGTTTTTACCGTATTTCTTAGCGCATTTGGGACAGGTTGTATACCACATATACATTTTTTTAATGCTTAAATTCTTGCCCTTGGCATATTCTTCAAAGTTTTTGCACCACTCCCCTGTTTTACTGAAATCACCTTCATAGACTTTGCTTAGATATTTACCGTTTAAGATTACATTCTCGGCTCCCGGAATTTCTTTATCTACTGCTAAATAAATATCCATATTCCACTGAGAAGGATGGTCGGAAAGACAAAGCCAGTCAGGTGTTTGAGCTCCGGCTTGTTCTACTTTTTTAAATAGTCTTGTGATAACCGAACCGAAATTAAGAGGAATGTAGAATAAAGTAAAAACTTTATCCTTAATAAATCTTTTATTGTTCCATTCTAATATTTTTTCATCCCACGGAGTCGGATCGAATTTTGGACAGCATTCAGTTTTGTTGTTCATATTTTTAATGATATTATTATGTTTAAATTTTACCACTATTAAAATAAAAAACAATCAAAAACCCCGCCATAAGACGGAGTTTTTAAATAAGTACTTTTTATTCTTGTTCTGGTTGATTCTTTTTCTCTCGGCAACCGCATTTGCAATCAGGAGGACATGAACAACAATAAACGCAAACTTCTGGATTACAAGAACACTCAGTTTTTTCGTTTAAAGGCATTCCACAAGTACAATTTTTTTCTTCGTTTTCCATATTATTTAAATATTATTTATTAAATAATTTAACAAACCAACCGAATAAACTAAATTTGCTTTCATTAGCCTTAACGATATCGTTGATTTTTTGACGTTCGACTTCTAGAGTTTTAATTTGTTCCTGAATAGTTGTTATATCTTGGCTGTTCTCTAATTTACCTAACAATGTATTTAATCTATCTATACGATTATCCATGCTTGCGATTTCGCTGCGCAATTGTCCGATATTTTTATAATCTAACCCGATTAAAAATATTTTCAATCCGTTCCTTGTATCAACTTTATCTATAGTGTCAGCTATATTGTCTTTGCTTTGATTTTGCTGTTGAGCCATGGTTCTTATTTGTTCACTAACTTCTCCCTGTTCATTATCGGCAGCAGTTAAAAGACCTTGAACAAACGTTGACATGTTATTCCTGTGCTGCTCTCCTTTCGTCTGACCGTTATCCTTTGCTTCGACAAAAAAGAATGAACAACAAAAAGTAACCACTAAAGCTGTTACAAACAATGAAATGCTTTTTATTTTTTGCATATTTTATATTAATTAATAATAATATATGACCTTTGATTAATTATATTATAAATAAAAAGTTTGTCTATGGTTTACATGGACGATGGGACGAACTTGGAACCTTTTAAGCTATTTTCGCTAATCAAGGTTTAATTTTCTTAAGTTGATCAAGAGAATTTTTAATGAATTTTCCAAATCTACGATCTTTCCCTCTTTTTTCAAAATCAGTCATTTCGTAATATTCAGACTCTTTTTTTAATTTGATATAATTTAAATATTTTTCTTCATCTAATTTTTTAGTTCTGACGGCTTCTAAAACAGCACAACCAGATTCTTGTGTATGAGTGCAGTCGGCGTATTTACAATCTTTGGCTAAAACAACGATTTCATCAAATACATCATCTATTCCGGCATTTGCTCCCGCCACTCCCACCTCTCTTGTTCCCGGATTATCAATCACAATTCCGCCATTTTCCAGAAAATACATTTCTCTGTTTGTGGTTGTGTGTTTGCCTTTATGTGTAGAAGCACTTAATTCGTTTGTTTTGATTTTATCTTCTCCTATCAACTTATTTATTAAAGATGATTTTCCTATACCGGATGAACCCAAAAAACAATACGTTTTTCCTTTTTCTATATAATACATCAATTCATTTAGTCCTTGCTCAGAAATCGTACTGGTTGAAATAATATCTATATTATCAAATCTATTTTTTATCTGACTTATTTTTTGATTTAATTCTTCTTCTGAAATTAAATCAATTTTATTTAATATCATCACCGGTTTAATTTTGCCTTCATTTGTTAAAACAAGATATCTCTCAAAGCGATTAAGATTATAATCTCTATCAACAGCTTCAACGATAAAAGCAGTATCTATATTGGTAGCAATAATTTGAGTATCTTGTTTATTGCTATATTTTTTATAAAGGACGGTTTGTCGTGGTAGGATTTCATGAATTATCGCCATTTCTTTGTCGGGCATAGTTATGGCTACCCAGTCCCCAACCGCAGGAAAATCTTCTCTTTTGGTGGCATTGAATATCTTTTTTCCCGTTATTTTTGCCAAATATTCACCATCTATATCCTTTACTTTGTATGCTTCTTTATATTCAGAAATAACTCTAGCAATTGAATATTTTTCTAATCCTAAAAGCTTTCTTTTTGATTCAAAAAAATCATTATAACCTAAGTCTTCTAATTTAATTTTTACAGTCTCACTGGTCATGCTTTTTATACTTATTCAAAATTTTTTAAATTGATTTCGGTTTAAGTTTATTTTATTAACTCAACCATTAAACTTTCTAAGGGTATTCCGTTGTATTGTTCTTTGCTAATTTCTTTGTTTTCACGAAGAATATTAACCTTAAATCCGGCACTTTTAATTTTGTCCAAATAATCATCTTTTAATAATGCTCCTGCGACACAGCCGCATAATAAATCTTTATCATTTCTTTGTTCTTCTGAAAGTTCTTCCAATAAAACAATATCTGAAAGATAGATCTTTCCTCCGGGCTTAAGAACCCTGTATGCTTCTTTAAAGGTTTTAACTTTATCAGGAGTTAAATTAATAACACAATTAGTGATGATCGTATCAACTGAATTATCTTTTAGCGGTAAGTTTTCTATTTCTCCCAAAAGAAATTCTATATTGGTTACATTTTGTTTTTTAGCATTTTCTTTTGCCTTTTCTATCATTTCCTCAGTCATATCTACACCGATAACTTTTCCTTTCTCACCAACCCTTTTAGCGGCTAAAATAGCATCTATACCGGCTCCCGATCCTAGATCTAAGACTATGTCCCCTTCTTTTATTTTTCCAAATGCTAAGGGATTTCCGCAGCCAAGACCAAGATTGGCTTCACCAACAATTTTTAATTCTTCTTCAGAGTAGCCAATGCTTTTTGAGATGTTTTTTGCGTTACTGCATCCGCAACCGCAAGAAGAATTGTTAATTGCTATATCTTTGTATTTGTCTTTAACAATATTTTTGATAGACTCTTTTTTTATTATCATGTATTTCTTAAATTTTTAATAATTGTATTAAATATAATTATATCTCTAAAAAGAAAAAGCGCCAACAATGGCACTGTTCACATCTAACATTTTATAAATATCCCTATCCCTTCTTCTTGTCTGTGCGTAAAAGAAATTCTTCTATTAATTTTTTAACCTCAAGATAATTTTTAGTTTCCATTAGTCTATCTCTAAGTTCTTTAGCGCCATTAAAACCTTTTGCGTAGGCGTGAAAATGTTTTTTCATAACATTAAATTGCTTCGGGTCATTAAAAAGTTCTACATGTTCAACAATAGCTTTTAGTTTTTCTTGAGTAGAGGGCAATTTGTCAGAAAAAAACCAAGGATTTCCTAAGGTAGCCCTTCCAACCATAATGCCATCAATTTTGTTTTCTTTAGCTAGTTCGTAAGCTTGGGTGAGAGACTTTACATCTCCATTTCCAATAATTAATGTTTCCGGAGAATACAAATCCCTTAATTTCACAATTTCTTTCGCTAAATCCCATTGTGCAGGAGAACGATACATTTCTTTCCTGGTACGAAAATGTATGGTTAGTGCGGCAATATTTTCTTGTAAGAGGGGCGCAATCCATTCGGTGATTTGATTTTCATCATATCCAAGACGAGTCTTTACCGAAACAGGGATTTTCTTTGCTCCTTCCTTTGTCGCTTTAATAATTTGTTTTGCCAAATCAATATTTTTTATTAATGCGGCACCTGCTCCTTTCTGTTCGATGGCTTTATCGGGGCATCCCATATTAATATCAATACCATCGAAACCAAGTTTTTCAATTTCTTCAGCCGCTTTTTTAAAATATAATGGATCGGAACCAAAAATCTGAGCGACGATTGGATGTTCGTCCGGAGAAAACTTTAAAGTTTTAAGACAAATTTCACGGCCCTTGGAGAATAATCCATCGACAGAAACAAACTCTGTCCAAAAAACATCGGGTCGGCCGTGTTTTAAAAACATTTGTCTATATGCATCATCAGTAACTCCCGACATTGGAGCTGCAACAACAATAGGCTTTTTTAGTTTTTTCCAAAAATTAGATTGCATATTTTTTAATACAAAAATTTATCAACAAACTCGGAACCTTTTTGAGACCATATTAAGCTGATTAGTTTATGCAGCAACGTCTCTTCTTTCTCTTACAAATCCTATACGCTTATTCTGTGCAGTTGTTTTTATAAAGTGAGCTAAAGATTTTTTATACATATCCATGCCATGTCTTTTCCGACCTTCAATGTATGCAATCCTGATGCGCTGATATGAGGGTGGTATTTTTTGAAAATATTCCCAAGCATCTTTGTTTGCTTTTAACGTTTTTAAAATATCTGGAGGAATTATAAAATTATCAGCTTCTTCTATCTTTTCATTAAATGCATGCGCAATAGATTCTATTCCCCATTTCGTCATTTTCTTTTCCTTTATGAGTTCACGTATACGTTCTTTGTTCATTTGCGAAAGTTCGCTTTTTGGTTTACGTGGTGAAAAACGCTGGGCAAAGCGTTCTTTGTCAATTTTTTTTAAAATGCCATCAATCCATCCATAGCAAAGAGCCTCCATTACTGCATCGTCATATGAGATGCGCGGTTTTCCAGTTACTTTATAATAATAAATAAGCCAAATTTCAGATTCTGTTTTGTGATGTTTTGAAAGCCATGAATGCCACTTTTTTCTATTATCTACGTAAAGAGTTTTACCAAGTTTCATATGTTTTAATCTTCTACATTAAGATTACTTTATCTTAATTGCTATAAAAAGAAAAGCGCCAAGAATGGCGTTGGATTTTGTAGATGCGTTGGGACATTATCGGAACCTTTTTGAGGTTAGACTTTGCCCTATAAAAAAATGAAGATATGATAATCTTCATGTTTGTTTGACGAATGCAAATCGATTGGACACAGAATATGTAATTCCAGGACCAATACAATGAGTCCCTAAAGAAAGTTTTTCATCGCTCCATTCTGGGGCAAATAACCTAGACACACCGTATGAGTCGATGATTGGCTCGCTTGCTACCTCAAACCAGTCTCCCTCTTGAAATCCTTTGAATATTTGTAGGCATATTTGTGGTCCAACTTCTACGGGACACAGTTTTAAGCCCATCTCCTTCGCTTTAAGGCAGATAGTTGGATATTCGACTTCTTCATTGAATCCGAAACCGAGACTTGCAAGAGAGATGATTATAATCTTGATTTCTTTCCGCTCTTTTGTTAAGGGAATTTTATCAAGAATTTTTTGGGCGTAACCACTTATGGTCATTCCCCTTTTGTAGAACATTTTTCGAAAACCATCTGCATTTACAACCGCTCCAATTGCGATTGTTTCTTCAATGTTCGGTACGCTTCCTGTGATTTTTTTCATAAGATCATTTGTTCCGTCTTCCATAGGTCACCTTTTGAATTGTTCAATGTTCAGCCTTTTAAGTATAAAGCATCTCTTTCGAGATGCTAATATAATAAAATAGTTATCGTATTTTGTCAATGACAGGAGCGGTGGGACGTTATCGGAACCTTTTTAAGATTAAATTATGTATAAAAAGACAGAACCACATGTTGTGATTCTGGATTTATAGTCTTTTCTGACCATTCTCATAGCTATACCAAGCATACAGCGATTATAATAATCCCAACTAGTACCATAATGATTCCGATAATAGTTAGTATTCCATATGCGACGATTATATCGTGTATAGGTTTGAGTTGTTTTGCTTTTGGCAAGCATTGATTATAGAATCTGTATGTTTTGTAAGACCTACAGAGACTTAATCCCCACAAAAGCACGATAATTCCAATAGTTATCCCTACTCCTACTATAAGTAAGGCAATAACTATAAGAAAGATAAAAACAATAAAAGGAACTAATCTCATTAAATTCACCTAAGCACATAATACAATATTATTGTATTTTGTCAATGGCAGGGGCGATGGGACGAACTTGGAACCTTTTTGAGGTTAAATTATATGCAGATTGTCTAGTTTAAGATTGTACGAGCCTTACTTGTTTAAAATGGTCGACGGCAGACCTTCTAATTCTGGCGTATTATTGGCTCCTGTTGGTTCCGGTTTATATTCTTTTAAAAATTGGGAAATTTTATTTTTAAATTCTTCATTCGTCACTAATTTATTCCAAATTTTTTTTATTTTGTCGCTAGCTCGCGATAATGATCTTTCTGTTGCTAATACTACTCCAGCGGCCATAGACATTTCATCGATTTTTTCACTCATTTCGGAATGAGATTCTTTTTCGGTCATTCTTTTGGAAATAATAAATCCCTGAAGGATATAAAATATTTCTTTTGCAGACTCTTTTCCCTCTTCTGTCCCGCTTGATATTTCTGAATGATTACCAGAGCCTGCGGTAGTATAAAAATCAGATTCAATTGTTCTAAAGCTATTTTTGCCTTCTATGTCGCCTTCTAACACATCAAAATACTGACTATGTAGTTCATCTAAATAAGTTAACTGCACATAGTCTTCAGGATTCAATAACTTTTCATCAAAGTCTCTTCTACTTGGTTTTCCAATTTCATTTCCGTATTTTATATCTTCATGGTTAACTAATCCATGCCTAAGTTCATGGCGCATAGTTTGTTGAACCCATTCTGCCCTATACTTATCTTCTAAAAAACTATATGTACCGCTAATATCAATTGAACAAACATTATCTTCGGGATTATATTCTCCGGCTCGACTCTTGCCTCCGTGACTTTCTATTGTTCTTAGGTCTCTGCAACCTTCAGGAACCTTCTCTCCTGAATTGTAAACAACCATTAAGATACCGTCCAGACTGGAAACGTCTATTACTCCCTCCTTTGATTTCCATAGCTGTACCTTCTCTGCTATAGCTTGGTTCTCCTCGGACGCATTAATCTTTCCATCGGAACTCAAAGTAAGTTCTCTAACCGCTTTCTCTTTTTCAAGAAATTTAAATTGCTCTGGACTCAAGATTGTTTCCAAATCATTTTTATTTTTTTCTTGATCTTCTAAAAAAAATCCTCCCTGTTCTATTCCCATAATATTTATTTTATTATCATTGATATTATATCTCTAAAAGCAAAAAACGCCAATAATGACGCTTAAAATTTGCAGGGGCGAAAGGATTCGAACCCTTAACTCATTTGACTAATCGGGGCAAAGCTTTTTCGGTGTATCTTGCAAATTCCATTCTTTTTGATTTTCTTCATGTGTTCCTTTGTCCCATACCCTTTATGCTTTTTAAAATTGTATGCCGGATATGTTTTATCATATTCAATCATTATTCTGTCCCTCGTCACCTTAGCGATAATGCTGGCCGCAGAAACGGAAAACACCTTGTCATCGGCTTTAATAATTGACAATTGGTCAATTTCTAAATCAAGCTTCATCTTTCCATCAAGAATAAGATGGTCAACTTTAATCTTATTCCTCTTTTCTAAATCCTTAACTGCCTTAATCATTGAGAGTTTGGTCGCTTCTAAGATATTGATTTTATCAATCATCTTTTCTGAAACCATTCCGATTCCCCACTTTAATTTAGGGCTGCTGATTAAATTGGGATAGACCTCTTCCCTCTTCTTTTCGCTTAACTTTTTCGAATCTTTGACCGATTTGATTTTTTTTGCGTGTTTAAAGTCTTTTTCCAAGATTAAAACAGCGCTGGATACGACCGGACCAGCCAAAGGGCCTCTTCCCGCCTCATCAATTCCAGCGACGTATTTATACCCCTTTTTCCAGAGCTTCTTTTCTTCTTGAATCATAACTTAATTATACACTAAAACAATATTTTTGTATTTTAAAAAGTGTATATGATTATACACCTTTAAATGCGTTTTTTGGGTAGCCTTGTGTGCATTCTTGTAGCAAGATTTTCTTTTTGCTCTATCTCATGAAGTCTTTCAGGAGCAACTGATTTGAGTTTTTGCCGGGCAAGGTTACGAATTTTTGTATTTCTGGATATGGACAAGTCACAAAGAATGTTAATATCTGTGGTCGCCATTACCAGTTTTATCTCAGCCTTATCTTCACTTTCCCTGACAATGTTAAGGAAAGCAATTAAAGCATCGTCAGTTAATGGTCCATTGATAAATTTTTCAATAGACGTTTTTACTTCGCTTAACTCCAGTGTCATTTTTAAGTACCTAAAAATATAATAACATAATTAGTGTTTTTTGTAAAATTTAAACTTGTATCATGTTTAAATTTGAGATATTATTACCATATATTAAACATATTAACATATGGTCATATTAAACGGTAATAATAAAGAAGAAGTCTTGGGTCAGATGGAAATGCTCAATGAAATCAAGATGGCGGAAAAAGAAAGCCGCCCGGTTGATTTCAGTAATAAAACTCTGTCTGATTTTAACGTTATCATCGACAAGATTAAATTCGGATTGAATCTGGAAAATACTAAAATAATGGGACCAGTCTTCTTGGGAGAAATAGTTATTATCGGAGACCTTAATTTGAAAGGAGCCGTCATTAACGGTTCACTGTACTTAGGTAAAGCGGATATAAAAAAGGATTTAATATTTGAAAACGCGCAGATTAACGGAGCGATTAACTTAGTCGGATCTAAAATCGGAGGAAATATTAATGCCAGAGGATTGATTACCGTCGGCTTTTTATCACTCGCCAAAACAGAAATATTCGGTGACGTGATTTTAGAAAATGCTGAAATCGAATCGGCTAACTACGATGACTTATTAGTGAGAGGAGATGCTTTCTTCGGCACAGCTAATGTCGGTGGAAATCTTAACTTGGGAAAAATGAAAACCTCAGGAACAATTGATTTAGATGAAACCAATGTCGGTAGCAATCTTGTTTTGACAGGAACGGAAAGCCAGAAAGGAGCGATTGATACGACCCGCGCAAAAATAGGAGGAAAAAAGATTATTTAATTGAATTAGACAAATGAATCAGAAGTTTACACATTTGCACTTGCACTCGCACTATTCTCTTTTGGATGGCTTAGCGAAAATAGATGACATTATTGATAGGGTCAAAGAACTTGGCATGGATTCGGTTGCTATTACCGATCACGGAACCATGTACGGAGTAATCGAATTCTATCAAAAAGCTAAAGCCAAAGGAGTAAAACCGATAATCGGCTGCGAAGTATACGAAGCAATCAGAGGAATGGAAGACAAGACCCCCAATTTAGATGGCAGGCGTTTTCACTTAATTCTTTTGGTTAGAAACGAACAAGGATATAAGAACCTGGTCAAGATTGTTACCGAGGCTCACTTGAAAGGATTCTATTATAAGCCCAGAGTTGATTTGGAATTATTGGAAAAGTATTCCGAAGGATTGATCGGTATGTCCGCCTGTTTGCAAGGCCATATCCCTCATTTATTGCTTTCCAATAAAAAAGAAGAAGCCGAAGAATTGGCTTTGCGATACCAAAAGATGTTCGGCAAAGGAAATTACTATCTGGAAATACAAAATCACCCCGGCATACCCGAACAAGCCAGAGCCAATAAAATGATAATCGAGTTGAGCAAGAAAACAGGAATTCCGTTGGTGGCTACCAACGACTCTCATTATGTTAATAAAGATGATGCCGAAGCCCAGGATGTTTTAATGCTAATTAATACCGGAGCGGATATTAATGACAAAGAAAGACTATCAATGATTGGAGATGATTTTTCTATCAAATCAGGAGAAGAAATGATGGAAGATTTTAAAGATGTTCCTGAAGCGATTGAGAATACCCAGAAAATAGTCGAACAATGCAATTTGGAATTGAAATTAGGAGAATTTAAACTTCCCTCTTTTGATGTTCCTGAAGGAAAGACTTCAGAAAGTTATTTAAGAGAATTATGCTATCTGGGAATTGAAAAGAAATACGATATTCATTCTCCCGAATTAAAAGACATTCTTGATAAGGTTGAAAAAGGAAAAGAATTCAAAGTTGAAGAAATTAAAGACGCGAAACTAAAAGAAGTGATTGAGAGAATGGAATATGAATTATCGGTCATTAATCGTACCGGCTTTTCCGGATACTTTTTAATCGTTCAAGATTTTGTTAATTGGGCCAAGAATAATAGAATCGTTGTCGGTCCGGGCAGAGGTTCGGCCGGAGGTTCAATTGTCGCCTATTTAGCCAACATCACTAACGTTGACCCTTTAAGATATAATCTGTACTTCCAGAGGTTCTTAAATCCGGATAGAATCTCTCCGCCGGATATCGATTTGGATTTTACTGATAAAAGAAGAGATGAGGTTATCAATTACGTGGCTGAAAAATACGGCCGAAACAAAGTGGCTCAGATTATCACCTTTGGAACCATGGCCGCCAAAGCTTCCATCCGTGATGTCGGTAGAGCTTTAGGCTATCAATATTCTTATTGTGACAAAATTGCGAAAATGATTCCGCTTGGTTTCAGCTTGAGTGAAACTCTAGAAAAAATAGATGAATTTAAAAGTCTATACGAATCAGACAAAGAAGCGGAAAGATTAATTGATTTAGCTTTAAAAATCGAAGGCTGTGCCAGACATGCTTCAACTCATGCTTGCGGAGTGGTAATTTCAAGAAATCCCTTAGATGATTCTGTTCCCATTCAGCATCCGACTCAGGACGAAAACGCAATTGTGACTCAATATGAAATGCATGCGGTTGAATCAATGGGATTATTGAAAATGGATTTCTTAGGATTGAAAAACTTGACCATTATCGAAGAAACATTAAAAAGAATTTATGCGGTTCGTGGAATCAATGTTGATATCGACAGGATTCCGTTAGACGACCCTAAAACTTACAAATTATTACAGGATGGAGATTGTATCGGTGTCTTCCAATTAGAGTCTGATGGAATGAGAAGATATGTTAAACAATTGAAACCGACCGAAATCGAAGATATTATCGCTTTGGTGGCTTTGTATCGTCCCGGCCCGATGCAGCACATTCCCGAATACATTAACGGCAAACACAAAAGAAAAGAAGTTAAATATATGCATCCGTTATTGAAGCCGATTCTTGAAAATACTTACGGCATTCCCGTTTACCAGGAACAAATCATGCGTATCGCTCAAGATTTAGCCGGCTTTACTTTGGCCGAAGCTGATATTTTGAGAAAAGCGATTGGTAAAAAGATTGAAAAGCTTTTAATGGAACAGAAGGACAAGTTTGTTGACGGTATGAAAGCGAATAAGATTGATGAAAGAATTGCCGTTGAATTATGGCATTGGATTGAACCGTTTGCGAGATATTCGTTTAATAAGTCGCATGCTGCCTGTTATGCTATTATCGCCTACCAGACCGCCTATCTTAAAGCTAATTATCCGGTTGAATACATGGCAGCTTTGTTAACCGCTGAAGGTTCTGATCTAGAAAGAATTTCAATCTTGATTGAAGAATGTAAGAAAATGAAAATTGAGGTCTTGCCACCGGAAATCAATGAAAGTTTCAGTAACTTCAGTGTGGTTCCGGACAAAAGACAAATCAGGTTTGGATTGTCAGCCATTAAAAACGTCGGCTATAATATTGTTGAATTAATTGTTAACGAAAGAAAAAAGAACGGACACTTTAAAACCATCGAAGATTTTATTTCCCGAGTCGAGGCTAAGGTTTTAAATAAAAAATCATTGGAAAGCTTGACCAGAGCCGGAACTTTTGACAATCTAAAAGAAAGAAATCAAATTCTTTTAAATTTAGAAAAGCTTTTGAATTGGTCGAAGAAAAACCAGAAGATAAAAGAGAGCGGACAAAGAGGTTTGTTTGATAATTCAACTTCAGTTAGTTTTTCTAATGGTATTACTTTAGACAACGTAGAACCGGCTAATGAATATGATAAACTAATGTGGGAAAAAGAATTGTTGGGGCTGTATATTTCCGGCCATCCTTTGGAAAAGCACCGAGAAATGTTGGAACAACAAACAACGTCAATCAGAAAGATTGT
The DNA here is from genome assembly GCA_041657325.1 of Minisyncoccota bacterium. Lineage (GTDB taxonomy): Bacteria > Patescibacteriota > Minisyncoccia > Minisyncoccales > Minisyncoccaceae > UBA2211. The sequence continues at coordinate 65,208 of JBBACA010000003.1, read as the reverse complement.
GGCTGATTTAAACGGTACGGCGGCCGGTAGCCGAAATCCCTTTGAAAAATACATCATTAACGGTGAGACGGTCACGATCGGCGGTATTATCTCCAGTATTAAAAAAATACTGACGAAAAAAGGAGACCCGATGATGTTCATTAAAGTTCAAGATTTGACGGACACGATCGAAGTAGTCGTCTTCCCTTCAATGATTGAAAAAAATCCCTACGCTTTTGTAGAAAATAAAATAGTGTCGATTACCGGCAGGACGGACACGAAAGATGGAATGCCGAAAGTAATCGCTAGTGAAGTTGAAGAAATATTAGAAGCATAATAATAAACATATGGAATTAGAAGAAATAAAACATTCGTTATCGCATATCTTAGCTGCGGCCGTTAAAGAACTATACCCGACTGCCAAGTTCGGCATCGGACCAGCCATCGAAAACGGCTTCTATTACGATATTGAAGTCGAACTTAAAGAAGAAGACTTGGTAAAAATAGAAAAGAAGATGAAAGAGCTTCTTAAAAAAGATATTCCTTTTATTAAAAAAGATATCTCCAAGAAGGAAGCCAAGGAAATATTTGCCGGAGAGCCTTACAAATTAGATTTAATTGAAGAAATACCCGAAGAAAAAGTTTCTATCTACACTTCTGGTGATTTCGTTGATTTATGCAAAGGACCTCATGTCAAATCAACTAAAGAAATCAATGCCAAAGCTTTCAAACTGCAGAAATTAGCCGGAGCCTACTGGAAGGGCGATGAAAAGAATAATATGTTAACTAGAATCTACGGTCTGGCTTTTGCAACCGAAGAAAAATTGAACGAACATTTGAAAATACTTGAAGAAGCGGAAAAAAGAGACCACCGAAAATTAGGAAAAGAATTGGATTTGTTCCATATCGATGAAGAAGTCGGCATCGGTTTGGTTCTTTGGCACCCAAAGGGAGCAATTTTATGGAGAATCATTGAAGACTTTTGGTTTAAAAAACATTTAGAGAATGGATACGATTTGGTAAGGACTCCGCATATTGGAAACAGAAGACTATGGGAACGTAGTGGCCACTGGGGCTTTTATTCAGGCAGTATGTATCCTCCGATAGAAGTTGGGCAATCATTAGAAGAATTGAAGAATAAAGATGAGATTAAGGAATCGGAACAGTTCTTGTTGAAACCGATGAACTGTCCTTTCCATGTTTCAATTTATAACAGTTCTCCCCGTTCTTACCGAGACTTACCGTTACTTTGGGCGGAAACAGGAACTGTTTACCGATTTGAAAAGAAAGGAGAACTTTCCGGATTAACCAGGGTAAGAGGCTTTACTCAAGATGATGCCCACATTATCTGCCGCAAAGACCAGGTTGAAAATGAATTAAAGAAAGTAATCGATTTTATCCTTTTCATTTATAAAGCTTTCGGATTCAGTGCTGATTCAGTAAATGTTTATCTCTCTCTAAGAGATCCGAAGAACAAAGAAAAATATGCCGGCAATGACGAAGGTTGGAATTTCTCGGAATCAGTCTTGAGAAATGTTGCCAAAGAAAAAGGATTGAACTTTAAAGAAGAAGAAGGCGAAGCAGCTTTTTACGGTCCTAAATTAGATTTCAAAATCAAGGATGCTTTAGGGCGTGAATGGCAATGTTCGACCCTGCAATTCGATTTCAATCTGCCGGAAAGATTCCAGATGGAATTCACCAATGATCAAGGAGAAAAAGAACAACCCTATATGTTGCACCGCGCTTTATTCGGTTCATTCGAAAGATTCATCGGTCTTTTAATCGAACACTATGCCGGCGCTTTCCCTTTCTGGTTAGCCCCTGTCCAAATTAAGATTCTTCCGGTTGGAGAATCTCACCGTGAATACGCTAAAATTGTGGCTGAGAAACTAAAAGAATATCGAGTGAAGATAGATGATAATAATGAAACTATCGGTAAGAAGATTAGAAGCGGTGAAATGGAAAAAATCCCCTACTTATTAGTGGTTGGAGATGTAGAAAAAGAAAATAAGACTGTGAGTGTAAGGCAAAGAGGAAAAATAGACTTGGGAGTATTAAGCATTGAAGAATTTATTAAGAAAATTAATAATTAATTTATGAAAAAAATATTATTCTTGTTTTTGGCTACTGTTCTAATGTTTTCTTCTTTTTCCGTCTTTGCCGAAGAGACGACCATCACGGCTGAAGATTTGAATGTTTCCGAACCGACCGTTTTACCCACCAATCCCTTTTATTTCTTAAAAGAGTTTGGCCGAGAAATTCAAATGCTGATTACTCTAGATCCAACGAAAAAAGCGGAAATTAAATTAAAGATTGCCAGCGAGAAATTGCTTGAAGCCGATAAATTATCGGGCGATAAAGAAGATTTGGAGAACGCCTTATCCAATTACACCAACTCTCTTAAAAGCCTACAAGAATACGCTTCAACCTTAAAACAAGACAGCGAAAGCAGTAATATTTTTTTGAAAAAGATAACCATTCAAACTTTCAATCAGCAAAAGCTATTAGATCAAATAGCCGAAAAAAGAGCTGAATCATCTCAAAAGATTTTTGAATCAAAAGAAAAAGCCCTCAACAGTCTAACCAATACTTCTTTGGGATTAGGCTCTTCGATAAAAGTCAGGGATGCCATTGAAGAAGCGATTGATAATGCAAAAACAGGAACAACTAATGTTCTCGAAGTATTAAAAAGAGTGGAAAGCATTGTTCCTGAACAGGCCAGAAAAACAATTATCGAAGTGGAGAATAAAATTATTGAAAGAAGATTAACTGACACTAATTTAACCGAAGAAGAAAAAAATAAGCTGAATGAATACTTTTCCGAATTAAAAACGAAGAATGAATACAAGGATTTAATCTCCGAAGAATATATTCAAAAATTGGTAGCCAAAAATCAGGATATTTTAAATAACCTGGGAAACATTTCGGAAGAAGACAAGGCTAAATTATTGGAATACGGCCAAAGTGTTCTTTCCGGAGAAGATATTGACTATAAAGATATTTTAAACGGTTTATTTTCTTTAAGTATTTCTTCTGAAGCGAAAAAAATAGTTGATGAAATACAATCACAAATTGCCAATAGATACAGCGAAGGTGGCATTACCTGTCTTGAAGTCGTAAATCCGGTCTGCGGAACTGATAATAAAGACTACAATAGTCTTTGTGAGGCAAAGAAAGCCGGAGTTGGAGTTGCATATAAAGGAAAATGCGGAACTTGTATTAGCGAAGGAAAGATTGTTGCCGTCGGAAAAGTATGCTGTCCCGGATATACCGCCACACCAAAAGACGGACAAAATATCTGCCAGAAAATTACTCAAACAGACGACACAGATAATATTGTCTGCCCTACTCTTTGGGATCCGGTTTGCGGAGAAAACGGAAAAACGTATAGTAATGAATGCTACAGTAAGGCCGCCGGAGTAAGTGTTAAATACAAAGGAGAATGCCAAAAAGGAACAACTCAAATCGCTAATCCGGCTTCAACCTTTTGTGTTCAACAGGGATACAAATTAGAAATAAGAACTGACGAGGACGGAGGTCAATACGGAGTTTGTATTTTTAATGACGGAAAGGAATGCGAGGAATGGAAATTCTATAATAAAGAATGTGGAACAGAATACAGGAAATAATTTGAAATAAAAAAAGTCCGGTTTAAGTGAATTTAGTTGTTTACCTGTTTTGTTTCGGTAAAATTCACTTTCCGGACATTTGATGGCGCTCTTACCCTTAATGGTACGCCACACATACGATCTTTTTCTATCGTCGGCTTGACTGTTGCAATGTCGACGATGTTCAACATACAGTTCGTTCCTTCAGTGTTAACGTTCATCATGTTCTTTCTCTCCATATGTAAACTTAATGTTCTGAGGATATTATAGAACATATACTAATATTTGTCAATAGGTTGTATTAACACCCTATTTTGTGTAGTATTTATATATGAAATATCAGATTATCACCTTCGGCTGCCAAATGAATAGGTCCGATTCAGAGAGAATCGCTTCTGTCCTAGAAAGCCTAAACTACAAAAAAACTCTTAATCAAAAAGAGGCTGATTTGGTGATAGTTAATATGTGCTCGGTGAGGCAATCAGCCGTTGACCGAGTTTACGGACTAATTCCCCAGTTTAAGGCTCTCAAAACGAAGAATAAAGCCTTTAAAACGGTCTTAACCGGCTGTGTTTTAAAGCCAGAAAGAACCAAATTGGCCGAAGTCTTTGATTTCGTCTTGGATAAGGAACATTTGGATAAATGGCCGGAATTAATGAAAGGAAAAGAAGTCAAAGCCAATCGTTTTAATTATTTGAATATCGTTCCTAGACACCAGAGTAAAATCCAGGCTTTTGTTCCTATTTCCAATGGCTGCGATAACTTCTGCACTTACTGCGCTGTCCCCTTCACCCGCGGCAGACTGGTTTCCAGAAATCACAAAGATATCTTAAAAGAAGTTAAAGATTTGGTGAATAAGGGATATAAGGAAATCTGGCTTTTGGGAGAAAACGTTAACAGTTATTATTCCAAAGGAGTCGACTTCAGCAAACTGATAAAAGAGATTGATAAAATCAAGGGAAAGTTTTGGTTACGCTTTACCAGTCCTCATCCCAAAGATTTTTCCGATGAACTAATTAAAACCCTAAAAGAAAGCAAGAAGTTTGTTCCCTATCTTAATCTGCCGGTCCAATCGGGAGACAATACTATTTTAAGAAAAATGAACCGACCGTATACCAGAGAAAAGTATTTGGCTTTGGTTAAAAAAATAAAAAAAACTTTCAATAATAATATTAGTATTTCAACCGACATCATCGTCGGCTTCCCCGATGAAACCGAAGCACAATTTAAAAATAGTGAAAAATTAATGAAAGAGGTCCAGTTTGATTTAGCGTTTATTTCCGAATACTCTCCCCGCCCCCAATCTTTTTCTTGCGAAAAATTAACAAACAATGTTTTAAAGAAAGACAAAAAAAGAAGAGCGATGGCTTTGAATCAAATATTAAAGGAAACCGCTTTAAAAAATAATTTAAAATTATTAAACAAAGAAGTTGATGTTTTGGTTTTGGAAAAAGACGGTGAATATTGCAATGGCCGAACCGGAGAGAATAAAGCGATAAGATTCAAATCAAATGAAGATCTGTCGGGAAAGTTTGTTAAAGTCAAAATAATCAAAGCTACGGCCTGGAACTTTGAAGGAATTTTAGTTAAACCGAAACTAGTTGTTGTTTTGGGTCCTACTGCCAGTGGCAAAACCGATTTGGCAATTGATTTGGCCAAGAAATTCAGCGGAGAAATAGTTACCGCTGATTCAAGAACAATATACAAAGGAATGGATATCGGAACCGCCAAACCGAAAGAATTAAAAGGAGTCCCTCATTATTTAATCGATATTGTTTCTCCTGATGAAGATTTTAACGTTGCTTTATTTAAACAAGAAGCCGTTAAAAAGATTAATGAAATAATAGAAAAAGGAAAGCTGCCTATTTTGGTTGGTGGAACAGGACTATACATCAAATCAATCATTGAAAATCTTGATTTTCCATCTGTCAAAGCCGATGAAAAATTAAGGAATAAACTAGAAAAGAAAGGAACCGAAGAATTGTTTGAAATGTACAAGAGTTTAGACAAAGAAGGAGCAATAAGGATAGATAAGAATAACAGAAGAAGATTAATCAGAGCAATAGAAGTTTCTTTGTCTATTAAAGAGCCCTTCTTTAAGGAAAGAAAAAAAGAACCGATATATGATGTTCTTCAGCTTGGAATTAAAATTAATAAAAAAGAACTGGAAGAAAGAATTAAAAAAAGAGTTGATTTAATGATTAAGCAAGGACTAGAAAAAGAAGTTAGAAAGCTATCCAATAAATACGGTTTCAATATTTCTCCCATGCAAACAATCGGCTACCGCGAATGGGAAGATTATTTTAATAAAAAAGAATCTCTTGAGAATACGATTGAGAAAATAAAAACAAATACTATCAAATTCGCCAAAAGACAAATGACTTGGTTCAAGAAAGATAAAACTATTAAGTGGATATAAAAAAGAGAACGATTTTTCGTTCTCAATGCGTCTCATTAAAGTTTACCATTATGTCATTCTTTTCTAAGAAAGTCCTGAGACTTTCTTTTTCAATATACAAAATGGTCTTTGTTCGCTCGATTTCTTTTATGACTTTGACTTGTTTGTCGATTATCCATTTTTTGATTCGAGCCTCTTCCATATGCAGTCCCTCACACACTTCATCAAGCCGACAATAACATCCTCCATTCTTTTCTCTTGCTCTTATTGAGTAAGAATTCCTTCCCGATTTTGGTAGAACTTCAGGTTTGTAATCTTCTGAGGGCTGAAAGTCTTCATCGTCCGGAGGATCTTCTGGCGGCACAATAATAGATATGTCTCTATCGGGTGGAGAATCTGGAGATTTTTGAGAAGGGGGCTTAGGTAATAATCCTGTACCAGCTTTTTCCTGAATTGAAGGAGTTTTTGCCCCGTCTTTCGACAAAATAAATTCGTCGATTACTTTCTTCTCGACAAGATATCCTCTCCCTCTTGGTTTAGCCTTAATTTCACCTTCCCGGCACATCCTTTTGAAAACATTGTATGGAATGCCAAGTTTTTCTGCGGCTTCTTTACCTATAATAAGGTCAACCGCTTCTTTTATTTTAGGTTCAGCCTTAAGGGGAGACAACAATTGACTTGCAATCACCTGTACCCTCTTTAAAAAATTCCTGATTTCTTTTGGGTTGACCAGTTTTCCGCCGTTATTCCTGATATCGGCGACCATGGTTACTTTGATTAACATTTCAATGTCTTCAGGGCTGCAATTTAATACCTTTGCAGCATCTTTAATGGTCATCCATTCGCTTTTGTAGTTAGCCATTTAATCATCACCTCATTTGACAAAGATCTGTTATCGCTAATTAAAGCGATTTAACTAAAGAATATATGATTTGTATAATTTGTCAAATAACAAAAAAGAGCCTTTCGGCTCTCTTTATTCTTATTTTTCTTCTTTCTTGTGGTCCATTCCGCAACAACATTTCCCTCTTTCTTTGCAAATAATTCCCAATCCGACAACGATTAAAAGACAGGGCCAGATTATTTGCCAGGCATCTCCGGAAATAATTCCCAAGCTTTGCAATAAAAAGGCTAAACCGATAATTACAATAACAATTCCGATCATCATATTTTTAATTTAAGTTTATATATTAACGACCTTTATTTATCTAACTTTTTTTTAAGCAGCTCGCTTACCGTTTGCGGATTGGCTTTTCCTTTTGAAGCGGTCATGATTTGTCCGATTAAGAAGGTAAAACTATTCTGTTTTCCTTTTTTATAATCTTCAACCGCCTTATCATTCTTTGATAAAACATCAGAAATTATTTTATCTATCTCTCCCCCGTCGTTTATTTGCTTCAATCCTTTAGCATCTAAAATATCAGACGGATCTTTCTGAGTATTATACATCTCCAATAAAATTATTTTAGCGATACTACTGGAGATATCTCCCTCGGTAATCATACAGATTAATTCGGCAAAGTTTTCGGCGGTAATTTTCTTTTCCAGTTTAATTGAATCGTATTCTTTCATCTCCGGGTCATTTTTAATCAAAGCCTGAAGGTCGGTTGAAAGATAATTAGAACAAACCTTAATTGAATTAATCAAATCATTTTTGCAATCCCTGTCTTCTCTCCAACATTTTAATTCGGAAACTATCTTTTCAAAATAATCAGAAAGAACCTCGTCTTTGATATAGAATTCGATTGATTTGACGTCCAAGGAATATTCTTCACTAAATCTATTTCTTTTTCCTTCCGGCAGTTCCGGCAATCTTCCTTGAATATCATTAATCATTTCATTAGAAATATTTAAAGGCGGTAAATCAGGTTCAGGAAAATATCTGTATTCAAAAGAATCTTCTTTATTTCTCTGCTCCATGGTAATTTGCTTGGTATCGTGCCAGCCTCTTGTTTCTTGGGTAACCTTTTTCCCTTCATCCAATAATTCAGCCTGTCTTTTAACCTCAAATTCGATTGATTTCTCAACCACTCTAAAAGAATTAAGGTTTTTAATTTCCACCTTGGTTCCCAATTGTTCGGTCTTGCTGATTGAAATATTAACTTCGCATCTCATTTGTCCTTTTTCCATATCAGCATCGGAAACATTGATGTATCTTAAAATCAATTGTAATTCTTGAGCAAACTTCTTTGCTTCTTCGGCCGAATTAATATCCGGCTCAGTTACCAATTCCATCAAAGGAACTCCAGCTCGGTTGAAATCAACCAAACTTGAACCGTCGGGAGCATGATTTAATCTGCCAGTATCTTCTTCCATGTGAATTCTGTTAATTCTAATTCTCTTTACCGTTCCGTCATCTAAATGAATATCCAAATATCCATTCTTGCAAATCGGCAAATCAAACTGAGATATCTGATATCCTTTCGGTAAATCGGGATAGAAATAACTTTTTCTATCAAACTTAGAATGATTCTGTATTTCACAATGCAAAGCCAGACCGGTTAAAATGATATTATTGATTGCTTCTTCATTAATTACCGGCAAGGTTCCCGGATGGGCCATGCAAATCGGGCAGACATTCTTATTCGGTGTCTTTTCATCGGGATTATTAGCACAAGAACAAAACATTTTTGATTTTGTTTTTGATTCAAAGTGTATTTCTAATCCGATGGTTGTTTTATACATATTATTTCTTTAATTCTTTCATTATTGAAACTCCGCTGGAAGAACCGACGATATCGGCCCCGGCCTTAATCATTGCTTTAATATCTTTTAAAGTCTTAATGTTTCCCGAAGCTTTGATTAATAATCCGGGAGCATTCTCTCTCATTATCTTCAGGTGTCTGGCCTTTTCCGTTATTTCTCTGTTCTCCAAAGGATCTTTATCTGTCGCCGTTTTAACGCAAATCGCTCCGGCTTTTTTAACAATTGAAGAAACCTTGGCTATTTCCGAATCGGTCAGCATACCCGAAGCAATAATCACCTTGGTGTCATGTAATTTACAAATATCTTTTAGGTCTTTTTCAATCTTTCCCCATCTTTCGTGTTTAACATCAATAACATTAACCACAATATCCAAATCATCGGCTCCATCTAAAACAGCTTTCTTGGCGATTCTCAATCTTTCTTCATGTGTACTGTCTCCAATCGGGTCGTCAATTAAAACCACTGTCTTAATTCCTGTTCCGCTTAATTCATCGGCCACCAATTTCACAAAATTAGGCCTGATGCAAACTCCGCGGAATTGATATTCTTTCGCTTCAGCGCAAGTTTTAATGATATCCTGCTTTTTGGATTCAATCCTGATATTTGTATGGTCGATGTATTGGTTTATTTTCATATTCCGAATTTTTTATTTAATACTTCTAATATATCTTTAAAAACTTCTTCTGGTGTTTTCTCTCCGTCAATTACCGTCCAATCGCAAAAAGTATTATTATTAGCAATTTCATCGAAACCATTAGCTACAGCAATCTGGAATGCCTTATCTTCTTCATGTCTGTCTAGATTTATATTGCCTTTTTCTTTCCCCTTTCTTTTTAAAGACGTTTCAGCTGATATCTTTAAATAAATACAAATATCTGGTTTAGGAAGTTTAAATAACTCAGCTAAGTTCAATAATTTTTCAAGCGGAACGCCTTTCTTCCGTTGATAAACAATAGTGGCTGTGAAATATCTATCAACTACAACCATTTTACCACTTTTAAGATAATTTTCCACCATCTCCTTATCCTTTAAAAAATCAGTGAAATAAAGGAGAGCTTGAGTTTCAGGATTAAATTCATGTTTTTTATGAAGCCATTGATCAATTAAATCTCCTATTGGTTTGCCATATTGAGGATATTTATTAACAAATATTTCTTTCTTTTGCGATAAAAAATCAGACAAAAATTTTGTCTGAGTTCCTTTACCACAGCCGTCAATTCCTTCTATTACGATAAACTTTCCCTTATTAAGTTCCATTTGAATTTATTTAGGCTTTTTCTAATTTGCTTTCCTGAGGATGCTGAGCATTAACATATTTGGCATTCTTTTTTAAATAATACGGATTAGTGGTCGGAGATGATAGCGGTTCGAATACCAGTTGGCAGATTCTTGTTCCTGGATACAGTAATACCGGAATCATACCGATGTTTTCCATCTCCAAAACGATTTTACCTTTGAATCCCGGATCAATGTGTCCAGCAGTTGAATGAATAACAATACCCAATCTTCCTAAAGATGAGCGACCATCAATTCTCGCTGCTACATCGGCTGGCAAAAATACTTCCTCCATCGTCACTCCTAAAACAAATTCACCGGGATGAAAGACAAACGCTTCTCCTGCAGGAACTACTACCGGTTTTGTCATTCCGTCCAATCCTTTAGGATCCCTAGTATCGATAAAAGCTTTTTTAGTGTGTTCAAAGACCGCAAACTCATCCCCCAGCCTTAAATCCAAAGAAGCCGAACCTAATTGCTCTTCAAGGTTTGGCTTCGGGGTAATCTGAATCTTATTTTCTTCTATCAGTTTTTTAATGTCTCGGTCTGATAAAATCATTTATAGTTTAATCAATGACTTCTATTCCCAATGACTTGGCAGTACCGGTCAAGGTCTTCATTGCCTGGTCAACGTCACTAGTGTTCATATCTTGCATTTTTTGTTCGGCTACCTCTCTCAATTGAGCCTTAGTGATTTTTCCCACTTTCTTTTTGTTAGCTTCGCCAGATCCTTTTTCCAAACCAATCTTAGTTTTGATTAATTGTGGAGCCGGAGGCTGCTTCAAAACCATTGAATAGGTTCTGTCTTCGTAAACAGTAATATCTGCCGGAATTTTGAAGTTTCCCTTATCTCTGGTTAGTTCGTTAAATTTAGAACAGAACTCAGCAATGTTCACACCTTGAGATGCCAAAGCCGGACCTACGGGAGGTGCGGGAGTGGCCTTTCCGGCCTGAATATGCAATTTTACGATCGCTTTTACTTTCTTTGCCATATACTTAAATCTTTTTAATTTGTAATGATTCTAGTTCCAGCGGAGTATCTCTGCCGAACATATTAATTAACACTTTGACTTTTCCTTTCTCTTTATCTATTCCCGAAACTTTTCCGTCAGAATCTTTGAATGGTCCGTCAATAATTTTAACGGCATCTCCTTTCTTGAAGTCAATTTTGTATTTCGGTTCTTCAACTTCAACTCTCTTTTTCAAAGATAACATCTCATCCAATGATACCGGTAATGGAACTGTTCCTGAACCAACGAATCCAGTTACATTGGGAGTGTTTCTAACTACGTACCATGAATCATCCGTAACGATCATTTCAACTAGTACGTATCCCGGGTAGATTTTTTCTTCGACTGTTTTCTTTTTTCCGTTTCTAATCTTAATCTTTTTTTCCTTAGGAACCATGACGTTGAAAATCTTTTCTTCCATTCCTAAAGATTCTATCCTTTGGGTCAAGCTCTTAGCTACCGCGTCTTCATATCCAGAATATGTATGCAAGACATACCATCTTCTTTCGTTTGTAATTTGTTGTTTTGACATATGTTTAGAATATGAAATTCTCCATTAAATAGATGTATAATAGGTCGCATAAACCCAAAAATCCAGCTACGACTAAACAAATAGCAATAACTGTTAAAGTGTATTTAATAGTTTCTGATTTGGTTGGCCAGGTGATTTTTTTGATTTCAGACCAAGCACCGCCAAGAAAATTGGATACTTTGTTTTCAGATTTCATATACGATTAGATTACCAAAAAGAGGCATAATTGTCAATTAAGATATAAAAAACGACCGCTTGGTGGGTCGTTAAAGCATACTTACCAGAACCTGGAAGATTCCCAGTTCTAAGCCGGCAAAACCGCAAACGATCAAGAGTACCGATAATACCATTTTTTCGGTATACCCATCATCGGATTTACATAGCACTACAAAGCCGGATATCATCACAATTAATCCGACTATTATGAGTAAAACTCCACTGTTCATCTTGTTTCCCTCTCTGCAATAATTATAATACAAAATACCAAAATGTCAATATAACAAAAAACAGGGACAATGCCCTGCTTTTAATTATACGTCCAAGTTCTTTACGCTCTTGGCTGAAGTTTGAATAAATCTTTTTCTCGGAGCCACCTCTTTACCCATCAACATATCAAATGTTCGATCAGCTTCAATTGCATCTTCAATGGTTATCCTTAATAATACTCTTTTTTCCGGATCCATGGTTGTCTCCCAAAGCTGGTCCGGATTCATTTCTCCCAAACCTTTATATCTTTGAATACTGTATTTGGTTTCGGGCTTCATTTTTTTAATTGCCGCTTCCTTGTCATCATCATTGTAATAATACTTGGATTCTTTTCCGATTTGTATTTTAAACAAAGGAGGCTGAGCTAAATACAAAAATCCTTTATCGATAATCGGTCTAAAGTGTCTAAAGAATAAAGTCATCAAAAGAGTGTTAATGTGGTTTCCATCAGAATCGGCATCACACATTAGAATGATACGTTGATAACGAAGTTTTTCAATATCGAAATCATCGGCAATAGCCGTACCTAAAGCAATAATCAAATTCTTAACTTCTTCCGAAGCCAACATTTTATCCAATCTCACCCTTTCAATATTCAAAATCTTTCCTCTTAAAGGAAGAATGGCTTGGTTCTTTCTGTTTCTGGCTTGTCTTGAACTGCCGCCGGCTGATTCTCCCTCAACAATATATATTTCTGATTCTTCAGGATTTCTAGAAGTACAATCAGATAATTTTCCCGGCAATGACATTCCATCCAAAACACCTTTTCTTAAAATAGTTTCTTTAGCGGCTCTGGCTGCTTTTCTTGCCTTGAATGACAAGACAGCTTTTTCAATAATAGTTTTAGCATCTTGAGGATATCTTTCTAAATAATCTTGAAGAGTCTCGGCCACTACTGCTTCGGTCGCGGTTCTTCCTTCTGGATTACCTAATTTAGTTTTAGTTTGTCCTTCAAATTGAGGCTCACGAATTTTAACCGAAATAACGGCCGTTAATCCTTCTCTGATATCATCTCCACTCAAATTAGGATCAGATTCTTTTAAGAATCCTCCCTTTCTGGCATAATCGTTTATCAATCTAGTTAGGGCCGCTCGAAAACCGGTCAAATGAGTTCCTCCTTCGGTAGTGAAAATATTATTGGTAAAACTTTCTTCTTGAATTTCGTAATCATCGGAATACTGGAAAGAAGCTTCAACCGCCACTCCTTCTTTGTCTCCTGAACCGTAAAAAGGATTACTATGAACAGGTTTTGATCCCTTGTTCATATATTTCAAATATGAAACAATTCCTCCTTCAAAGAAGAAATGATATTCAAAAGAATTATCTTTTTCTCTTTCGTCGTAAAAATCAATTCTGATTCCCTTAGTTAAATATGCTTGTTGTCTGAAATGAGCCAAAAGCTTATTTCTGTCAAAAATAATTTCTTTAAATATTTCCGGGTCTGGCTCAAAAATAATAGTTGTTCCTCTTTGTTTACAATTACCAATTTGTTTAACTGCAGCCAATGGCTTTCCCTGTTTGTAATCTTGAGCATATTTCTTTCCATTCAAACAAACCTCAGCTCTCATATTAACTGATAAAGCACAAACAACGGAAACACCGACTCCGTGCAAACCTCCAGAAATCTGATAAGCGTCTCCTCCGAACTTACCTCCGGCATGAAGAGTAGTCATAATGGTTTCCAAGGCAGATTTTTTTGTCTTTTGATGAATATCTACCGGAATACCTCTTCCGTTATCAACTACTTTAACTTGATTGCCGGGCAACAAATACACCTCAATTTTATTGCAGTATCCTCCCAAAGCTTCATCCAAAGAGTTATCTACAACTTCGTAGATTAAATGATGAAGACCTTGCGGTCCAGTTGAACCGATATACATTCCCGGCCTTTTTCTTACCGGATCAAGTCCCTCTAAAACGAAAATATCTTTAGCGCTATATGAGCTTTCTTTTTCTTTTGCCATGTTTTTTGTATAGAAAAATCTATCCTTTTATAAACTTATTTTACCTCAAAATCAAAGAAAAAGCAACAACATTTTAACTATGAATTTAAATAGAAAAAAGCAAGTATTTTAAATGGGTGACTAACGGGATTTGCACCCGTGCAAACATCTCCACAGGATGTTGTGCTACTATTACACCATAGCCACCATGAAATATTACGAAACCTTAACTTTATGATGATGAACCAAATGATGACAATTGTGGCATAAAAATACCAAATTATCAAAATCATTGTTCTTGTGATTTTTATCTAAATGATGGACTGCAAGTATTCTCACGTCTTCACACTTGCATATCTTACAAATAGGTTTTACTCCATTTTTTATTAATAACGATTTATATTTTATATTCTCTCCATTTTTCCAGTTCCAATGTTTTTCCCCTGAAAATAATTGATTTCTCCAAAGAGTCTGATGTGCTTTGCAGCAAAAATATTTACCACTTTTAGAATGTTTGATTTTTTGGGGCTTTCTCCAAATCTCTTTTCCACAAATTTCACAATGAACAAACTCTCCTTTTCGCTGTGCTTCGTGTTGACACTTAGGAGAACAAAATTTACCCCATCCGCGTTTTAACCAGTTTGGTTTTGAGTAAAAATCTTTTTTACAGATTTTACATTGAACAATTGGCATTAACTTAATTTTAAATTGGAATATTAATAATGTCAACGTGCGGGTTCATATGGAGCCTATTGCTACCCATACTACTGGAAAGTGTGTCCTCGGTGCGAATCGAACGCACAACCTACAGATTAGAAGTCTGTCGCTCTGTCCTATTGAGCTACGAGGACGTGATATATATTTAATACCAAAAATATTAACAAAAGGCAAGGAATTTTTTATACTTGAAACTTCCAGTAGCGAATGGTAAAATAAGATAGCTTGCTTTTTAAAGCTTGGGGATAAAAATGTTGATCGGAAATTTGGTGCTACCAATTTTCGTTATCGGACTGTTCTTTTTTATAGTCCTATCAGTCCTGGCAATCTCGGCATGCATCGTCCTAGAGAGAATGCCTAATAACGAAAATGAAGGAAACACGAGGAATTCCTGGACGGGACCAGAAAGGAGTTCCTACATCGCTATTCTAGCAGCGTCGCTGCTATTCATAGTTTCCTCAATCCTTCTGGCCAACGGAGAGACAATTATCATTATCTTCGGTATCGGATTAATGATCTTCAGTATCCAGATACCAGGGACAACATCCATATTGGCTTTCGCTGCCATGAATAAAAAAAGACAGCTTGCCAAAAATTCTGCCGATCTAAAAACGATCGGCTTTCCTCTTATCTTAATTGCATTTTGTTCCATTAAAACATTTATTGTCTCCGCAATTACAAGTTTTCACTTCATGACTACTAGTCGGCGAACAACCGCAAGCACCGATAAGACAGTTGTTTGGAAAATTGGAGGTCGATCCACAACACAATGATGTTTCAATGCTTCCTCCCGAAAGCAAACAAGACTCTTCTTTTATCATTTCTTCCGGGGTAAAATCTTTCAATATTTGACCGCTCAACATAAAATGCTTGGTAATTCCAATAGAAGGCGAAACAGCCATGGCTTCATCCGTTTTTCTGTCGGCATAATTAACGATAATTTTTCCATTTTGTATTTCCGTTGTTTGCGGTGCAATCCTGTCACCCAAAAGAATTCCTTCTGTCCCCTTGCATCCAGTGATATCACCCAAAGCAACTACTAAATAATAAAAAGTACCACTGCCGCCGGTGTTTTGTGTAAGAATAAAAGCCGTGTCAGATAATTCGTCTCCGTTTAAATCGGCAGATGTTTCGTTTCCGAAATAACGAGTAATGGTTTTTGAAGCAGTGTCGGAAGAGATTGCTTCTTCCGAATAACCATCTTTAATGGTGACACTTTTTCCTTCAATAGTATAAGTACAATTTCTCGGATCCAAAACAATACTTTCTGTTTCTTCCGGTTCTTTATTATCCATTTTTAATTGATAGATAAAATAACCGACTCCGGCTAAAAATAAAATTACCAAAATTATTAATATAAAAGTAAATCCTTTTTGATTTTTATTCATAAATTTATTATTTATTAATCTTAAAATTATTATAACCTTAAAAAACAAAAAGCACCATATCGGTGCTCATTATTGGCGGGCTCGACCGGACTCGAACCGGCAGTCTCCTCCGTGACAGGGAGGCGCGATAACCAATTTCGCTACGGGCCCATATATATTTATTTGTGTGCCAGGGATGGGGATCGAACCCATGACAACTCGCTTATGAAACGAGTGCTCTACCACTGAGCTACTCTGGCCTGGCTCATTTCATTTCAAACAAAAAATGTTGCGGTTCCTAGAATTGCACTAGGGTCTCCAGCTTATGAGACTGGCGAGGTACTACTCCTCTAAACCGCTATATAAAGTATATTTAGTATACTAACAAAAAGTAGAATAAAATCAAGGGTGTGATAAATAAAAAAAGCCTATTAGTAATATACTTTTCGGCTTTTAAAAAATTTAGACTTCCTCAAGTCCGACCACATTTCCCATGTTTCCGCCCTTTCTGACGAACGGAGACATTAAACTGTCCCCAACATCAATTTTTGACCCGAGAGCCAGAATTGATGGCCGGTATTCAATGTAGCAAAGTGCGGTTAAAAGTTCTTGCAGGTTGACGACTTCATATCCGTTATTTCGGATAGCAATCATTTCTTCTTCGAAACCTCGGTCACCAAACAATGGCCGCTGACTTAACTTAATAACCTTAACGACGATTTCTTCTTTCCCTTTTTTCTTAGTAGGAAAATTCTTCGCCGTGATTTCCGGATGAACCTGAGTGTAGTTTCCTTCTTTCAAAAGAGCTTTAATCGAAGCATCATAATCAACAATGATGGCATGACCAACGTCGAATAAAAATGAATGCCCCGGAATTCTTTTCACCATTGCCGTATCCATAAAGCACCTCCACGTAATAGTGATGGGTAGATAATAGCAAAAAAAGAATATTAGTCAATTAACCTTAAACATTGTCGGTAATCACACCGAATTTAATCAAAGAGTCTTCAAAGGTTGAATATAGTTTATCCAATTCATCAAGTTCGGGTAAATATCCTGGTTTCTTTCTCATTTCTTCAGCAATCTCAGCCAATCTTTTCAAACTGTCGCGATTAGGAGTGTCTGGATCTTCAATCATTTCCAAAAGAGTGTTTCCCTTATAATCAAATCTTTTTAATAATTCGGAAAACAAAACTTCGGTTTGGAAAATAGCTTTTTTGTATTTCTTGTCATCTAAAAGAGCTGATATTTCTTTGGCCCGACTAGAAAAAGATTTCGGTGGAGCGTATCTCTGAAAACTTAAAAAATCCATTGTTCTTCTTCTCACATCCTTGATTAATGTTCCATCTTTAATATTGTAATAGACAATGGCGTAGATAAAGATAACGGAAACAGTCAAAGCCACTACCTTGAAAGGAAGCAAGAATTGCGAAAGATCCCTTGATTCAAGAAACATTGTGATGTCATTTATTGTCATATTTTTTCTCAAATAACGAAGCGATGCTTAATAATTTTTCTTCTTCAAATGGAGCTCCGATTAAATGCATTCCAATTGGCAATCCTGATTCTGATTTTCCGCAAGGAATAGATATGCCCGGAAGTCCGGCTAAATTAACCGAAACAGTATAAATATCTGCCAAATACATTGACATTGGGTCATCCGACTTCTCCCCTATTTTAAACGGTAAACAAGGAGCTACCGGTCCTAAAATTACATCAACTTTTTCAAACGCCTTTTCAAAATCCTGCTTGATTAATGTTCTCGCTTTTAAGGCTTTCTTGTAATAAGCATCGTAATAACCAGAAGATAAAGTATATGTTCCGAGCATGATTCTTTTCTTAACTTCTTTTCCGAATCCGTTGGTTCTGTTTTTTAAATAAATATCAATTATCTTTTCCGCTTCTTCGTCTTTAATTGTCTTTCCGTATCGAAGACCATCAAAACGGGCCAGGTTCGCACTGGCTTCAGCCGGAGCGATAATATAATAACAGGCCAAAGCGTATTCGCTCATCGGCAAACTAATTTCTACAATCTCCGCTCCCAATTCCTTATAAATATCAATCGCTTCTTTAATCGCTTTTTCCACTTCTTTATCCAACCCTTCGGCAAAATATTCTTTAGGAACACCGATTCTTAATTTGCTTAAATTATTTTCAATTTCAGAATTAATGCTGGTTGAATCCATCGGGTCGCTTCCCTTAATTGCGTCAAAAACAATCTTGGCGTCAGTAACATTTTTAGTTAACGGTCCAATTTGATCCAAAGAAGAGGCATAAGCAATCAAGCCGTATCGAGAAACGGCTCCGTAGGTCGGTTTTAGTCCAGCGATACCGCAAAAAGAGGCTGGCTGCCTAATTGAACCTCCTGTATCAGAGCCTAAGGCATAAATACACATATCAGCGGCAACTGCTGCAGCCGAACCACCCGAAGAACCACCAGGCACTCTTTCTAAATCATGAGGATTCTTAGTCGGAAAAAAGGCTGAATTCTCACAGGAAGAACCCATGGCAAATTCATCGAGATTGGTTTTTCCTAGAAACACTGCTCCCATCTTTTCTAATTTTTCAATCACCGTGGCATTATATGTGGCAACATAGTTTTCTAAAAACTTAGAACCGGCCGTACATTTAACACCTTTAATTAAAATATTATCTTTGATGGCGCAAGGAATACCGGTCAAAGGATATATTTCCTTATTTTTAATCATTTCATCGGCATGCTTTGCCTGTTCCATGGCTGTTTCAGGAGTAACAGTAATATACGCATTAATTTCCTTGTCTTTTTCCTTAATCTTATCTAAAAAAGCCTTCGTTAATTCAATTGAAGTAAAATCTCCATTCTTTAATCCAGCACTCGCTTCCGTAATAGTCAATTTTGTTAAATCAGTTGTCTTCATTGTAGAGAATCTTTTTAACCTGCATGTAATTATCTTTTTTTCTCGATAAGGCGCTCAATAAATCTTCGGGATCTTTTTCTTTAACAACATCTCCCCTGAAAACATTTTCAGTTTTGGAAAGATTGGCTGTTTCGGCAATATCGGAAACATCAAGCTCTTGAAGCTTTTTTACATATTCCAAAATAGAAGAAAACTTATTTCTTATCTCATCTATTTCTTCGTCTTTAATCTCTAAATATGAAAGTTTAGCGATATTTCTTATTTCCTCTTCCGATATCATATGATTAATATATACCAATCTTTACTTTTGGGCAACTTAACGTTTTTATTAAAAAATAGTTTTAGCTTTATTCCAAATTTCCTGAATAGCTAAAGGAATATCCTTGATCGCCTCGCTCAATTCCCTCTCGAATTCTTGTTTTACCTCGGGTCCGAAACTCTTCTCTAGCCAAGGCTTCATATCGTTATCAATCCAATTTAAAAATGTATTCCAGTATTCCGATATCTTGGGAAGCCATTCATCCCAAATGCTTCTTATCGAATTACCGTCAAAAGCAAAACAAAAACTAATTGAAAATAATGAAATAATTAAAACTAAGGAAAGAATTGTTTTAAACATATTATTTTAATTTATTGATTGCTTCATCAATTCTCTTTATTGTTTTTTCTTTACCCAAGATAAAAGCTATTTCCATCGGTCCGGCGGAATTCTTTTTGCCGGATAAGGCGGCTCGCAAAGGCCATAATAAATTGCCTCTATTGGTAAACTTGTTCGCTTCTTCCAATAATTCTCTTTCTAAATTTTCTTTGGTAAATTCAAGAGCAGTGATAATCTCCTTGGTTTTATTTAATGAATCAATGATTTCCGAATTACTCATCTCTTTCCATTTTAATAAATCAGGTGCATAATCCAATTCTTTTTTAAAACAGAAATCAATTAATTCCACAATCTCGGAAAACTTTTTCAATCTTTCGTGATACAAAGCCACCATCTTTTCAATTTCTTCAAGATGGATTTCTTCTCCAGTTTCAATAACTGAATATTTTTCAACGGCAATTTCCTTAATTAAATTAGCTTTAACTAGATAAGGAACACATTCGCGAGTCAAATCATACAACGGCATTTTGCGGATATAGAAACCGTTAATCCAATCCAATTTATCAACATTAAAAATAGCGGCTGATTTTTGTATTTTCTCAATTGAAAAATCATTAATTAATTCATCGAGCGAATAAATTTCTTTTTCTGTTCCCGGATTCCATCCCAAGAAAGCAATGAAATTCAATATCGCCTCCGGTAAATATCCTTCATCTTTATAATCAATTAAAGATGTCTTGCTTGTTCTTTTAGATAGTTTCTTTTTATCTGTTCCCAATATTAAAGCCAAGTGAGCATATTTTGGCTCTTCAAAGCCCAAGGCACGAATAATTAAAATCTGTTTAGGAGTATTGGGAATATGGTCTTCTCCACGGATAACATGAGTGATTTCCATTTCCACATCATCAACCGCACAGGTAAAATTAAACAAAGCGGTGTCCAAATTTTTAGCTAAAACAAAATCTCCCATTGTTTCGGTATTCACCTCGATTTCTCCCCTGATTAAATCATTAAAAGAAACCTTGGTATCAACCGGAGTTCTGAAACGAATAACCGAAGGTCTTCCCTCTTTTAAATATTTCTCTACGGTTTCTTTAGGTAAATCTCGACAGGCCCCTCGATAAACCGGAGACTCGCCTAAAGACATTAAATGTTGCTTTTGGGCCTCAACTTCTTCTTTTGAACAGAAACAATAGTAGGCATGGCCGTCTACGAGCATCTGCTCTAAATATTTCCTGTATATCTTCCCTCTTTCGCTTTGTCTGTAGGGAGCGTGCTCTCCGATATAATCAGAAGAATTAACAACCGGACCTTCGTCCCAATTAATTCCCATCCAATTTAAACCCATCAATAATTCATCTTCCCATTCTTTTTTAGATCTTTCCAAATCAGTATCTTCAATCCTTAAAATAAATGTTCCCTTGTTTTTTCTAACAAAAAGAAAAGGAAACAAAGCAGTTCTAATTGTTCCGATATGAAGATGCCCGGTCGGAGACGGAGCAAATCTAGTCCTTATTCTTTTTTCTTCTTTTTTGGCAATCATATATTATGCTAAGAAATCTAACACATATCTGGCCATAATAACAGCCGCATATGGCTTAGAGAAAAGCTCTGCTCCTCGACTCATTGTTTCTTTATCTTCCTTGAAAATATCTTTTAATTTTTCCAAGAAGAAATGAGGAGTGAAATTACCTTCTTCCAACACCAAACAGGCACCGTTTTTAGCATAGGAATAAGCATTCCTGACTTGATGATTCTGGGCGGCATTCGGAAGCGGTATTAAGATGCTGGGTTTTTTCAATAAAGCTATTTCAAATATCGTTCCCGCTCCGGCTCTGGCCACGATACATTCCGAAATAGCATAAGCAAGAGTCAATTCTTTTTCATCTAAAAAGAAATACGGATGATAATATCTTAATAATTTTTCATCGATCATCGCCATGGATTCATTTTTCACTCTTTTAAATCCTTCTATTCCGGTTTGATGAATAATTTCAAAATCCTGAAGCGCGTCGACTAAAACATTTAAAACAACTTCGTTTATTTTTTCGCTACCCTGTGAACCTCCTAAAATCAAAACGACCGGCTTTTCTCCACTTAAATTAAACAAAGTCTTGGCTTCTTCTTTATTGCCGAGAGTTAAAACACTTCTCACCGGATTCCCGCTTTCAATCATTTTGTCTTTGGGAAAATCTTCTATTTCAGAAGCCGGAAAAGAAACGAAGATTTTCTCCGAAAGCTTGCCTCCTATTTTATTAGCCAATCCCGCCACAACATCGGATTCATGCATAAAAATCGGAATTCTTAAAATCCATCCGGCCACAATCACCGGAAATGAACCAAATCCCCCTTTACTGACAATTACATCGGGAGCGATAAAAAACATGATTATGAAAGCTTGAAAAATTCCGAAAGGAATTTTAATCAAAACGTCGATAATATTAGCAAAAAAAGCACCGATAGAAAAATATCTTCTTAATTTTCCGGAAGAAATATAATAGGCTTTAATCTTCGCCTGAGGTAAAAAAGTATTGGAAGTAAAATCAGAGGGCCCGATATACTCTAAAATCAAATTAGTATCTCTTTTCCTCATTTCTTCAGCAATAGCGATAATGGGAAAAATGTGTCCGCCTGTTCCTCCTCCTGTAAACAATATTCTTTTCATACATTAAATATATCATTTTTAGGCTTTAAAACAAGTGGCTCTCTACTTGTTTTTATAGAGTTTGATGATTTGCTCCACCACCTCTAAAACCTCTTTGGTGGTGCAGTCGCGTTTAAACATAAAGGCCGCCGCTCCGAATTCTTTGTATTTTTTGCGGTCTTCCGGGCTATCAAGATTACTGAAAACTATCACCGGAATATTTTTAGTGTCCGGATTGCTCTTAACTTTTTTTAAATACTCATAGCCCTGCTCGGCGATAACATTGTCCGGCTTAGGAATAACGATATCCAATAAAACAATATCCGGCTTTTCTAATTCGGTTAAATTCAGCGCTTTTTGGATATCGAAAGTGGTTATGAATTCATATCCATTTTTCTGGAAAACATCTCGATAAATATCGACTAACGGTTTTTCCTCATCGATAAAAAGTACTTTCATATTTTTAAAATATTTCTATTTTATTTGGCTTATTAACTAAAACCTTAGTTTCTTCTTGATTTTTATAAATCGGAATCGTAAAGCTGAAAGTAGTTCCCTGGTTTTCTCCTCGACTATAGAAAGATATTTCTCCACCGTTTCCTTCAACAATCTTTTTGGCAACATACAATCCCAAGCCCGAACCATTAGGATTCATTTTTAAAGCACTGGAACTTCTTGAAAATTTTTGGAAAATCTTAATACGGTCTTCCTCGGATATTCCCGCCCCCGTATCTTTTACATTAATTTTCAAAAAACCATTATCCAATTCATACGAAACAACAATTTTTCCTTTATAAGTATAATTAACAGCGTTATCTAAAAGATTGGAAATAACATGGGTTATTTTCTGCAAGTCGCACCAGACATCGGGAATTTTAAAATCAGGCTTTTCAACTTCTAATTTTAATTTCCTTGTTTTAACATTATTTAATTCTTTCTTCTCTTTTATCATCTTCGTTACCAAAGAAGACATGCTAACCTTCTCGGGTTCCATTTTCATTTTCTCCCCTTCCAGCTTGTAAGCATCCCAGAAAGCGGAAACGGTATCGATAATTCTATCTAGTCCGGATTCAATAATCGGAATTGCTTTTTCCGGAGGATAATCTCCGTCTCTCATCATAGAAAAATAACCCCTCATGATTGATAAAGGCGTATTCAACTGATGATTAACCACTCTTAAAAAGTCTGACTTCATATTGAGTAATTCCTGCAGGTATTCTTTTTGTTTTTCAATATTTTTTGTCTGTTCGTCAACTTTATTTTTCAATGTTTTTCCGAAATCTTCAATCTCCTTGTACTGCCTGGCATTTTCTATCGCAATACTGGCCTGTTTTGACAAGATATCCAATAATTTCAAATCCTCGTCGGTATAGGCATCACCGGAAATCTTTGAACCCAAAACGATAATTCCAATCAATTTTTTATTGGACATCAAAGGCAAACACAGGGCCGCTTCGATTTCTCTCATATGAATATAAAGTCTGAGCAAATTCTTCTCGTCCTTTTTATCCCCCTCATTGGAAAGAATTATCAATTCATCACTCACCAAAGGCTTTTGGGTCTTGGCAAGATATTTAGTTAAAAAATTATCCTGCACCAAAGAGATGCCATTCTTTTCATTAAATCCGATAACCTTGGCAATCTGATATTTTATCGGATTTTCTTTTGTATTTACCAATAGAACTCCGGCTTTATCCAGCTGCATTGTGTCTTTAATTGTATCGACGATCAATTTAATGATTTTATCCAAATCAATGTAATTGTTTAATTGAGCAATCAATCTGTTTATCGTTTCCTGATAATTATATAAGGAAACAAAAAGATATTTATTGGCAAAAACTCTCACCGCCCGGTCGATACTGTAGAAAAACCAAACGAATGATGGCGCCAAGATAATACCGAAAGCATAAGAAGCACTATTAAAGACTCCGCCGAAAGTGCGATTGTAAAAACCGATGATGGCGTAAAAAGCAATATAAGTAAAAAAGGAAACCATGAGGTAAATGAATATCTTTTGGACCACCACTCTGATATCCATCAAGCGATATCTAACCATCGCATAAAATAGAATAAACACATAAAGCGAAGTGATGACATTTCCAAACGGCAAAATGTTTACATTATACCAAAGGAAGAAATTGGTTGCTCCGCCCAAGAAACCAATAATCGTTCCGACAATAATGTATCTTATCTGATACTGTTTAAGGCTGTTGGAACGGGAATAATTTCTAATTAATTCAATCAATCCGAATCCGACCAATCCGCCGTACGAAACTAAAAGATATATCGAATAAAGAATTCCGGCCTTGGGCCAAAAATCAAAAACCAGCATTTTCTCCACGTCTTTTATAAATAAAGGAGAAAAAGAAAAAGACAAAAATACTAATGTGGCGATATAGCCAAACCAAAGAACTATCTTCGCTTTAATAGTTTTAATATCTAAAAATGATAAAACCCAATGCAGATAAAATACAGGAATAAAGGTTGAACCAATAGAAAGCAGTCTGGTGTAAAGCAGAGCCGTATCGTGGTCAGTTGATATCTGCCAGAGAAAATAAAAGAGCGACCAGAAAAAAACTGCGCCGCTCAATAAAATAAAAGTATAGTTGGTTGTATTCTTGCGATTCTTAAAAAATATTAAAGACCCGAGCGTTAAGCTCGTAATCGCATTAATTAAAGCTGCTAAGGCATAAAAAGTCATATTCTTGATACTTTTGCCATATATTTATTAACTTTTCTTGGCCACCAATAATCCGTGAACTTTTAACGGCTCGTAAATTAATCTGTATTCGGTAAAGCCGGCCTTTTCGGCAACATCACTCAACTCTTTAGGTGAACGATAAACCATCGGCCAATTAATCACCCATTTCAAAAAATGCTGTTCGATATTCGGATGAATATTGCAAGTGATTAAAAAACCATTCGGCTCCAACATTTCTCTGATTTTACCAACCACATAAATTGCATCTTTTTGACTGATGTAATCCAAGAATCCCATCATCTCAACTATCTGCGGTTTGAATTCTTTATATGACTCGATTACGTCATAAATACTTCCTACCTGCATTTCTATCTGATCTTCCACTCCGTAATGCTTAGCGGTCGCTCTAGCTCTCTCAATTCCAGCACCGTCAATATCAACAAACTTTGCTTTAATAATTTTGCCCTTGGCTTTGGCTTCAGCAATTACTTCAATCACCGATTCAGCTGAACCGCAAGCCAACGATACTAGTCTTATTTCCTCGCTTTTATCTATTTTTGAAATAGCTTTTCTTAATTCATCTTTGATAAGCTTTAATCGGTTACGAAGACCCTGGCAATTCAATCCAAACCAATAAAAATCATCGAGTAATCCGCCGAGAGTTTTTTTTGAGGGATATGGATGATTGTAAACTATTTCCATTGCTCTCCAGGTGGTAGCATATTCTTTTACCTTTCGGCTTTCTTTTCCTAGACCGTCAAAGAAAATAGAATTTATTTTAGGCAATCCTAGTCCGAGCATTTCATAAATCTTCTTCTTGAGCATCACCGAAAGAGTAATCAGCCACATAAAAGGCAGAGACAAAACATAGGGCCAGGGAAAATTTTCATAACGATCGCTCCTCACGGTAAGATGTGGTTTTTTAATCGTTTCTATTTCCGGAGCTTTTAACGTTCTTGCGATTTCTATCTTAATAGATTTTTTATTATGCATATGTTTTATATATATGAAATTATTATAACAATTTAGTGTTTCTTTGTAAAACAAAATATTTTATTTCTTAGCATATTGAGAAATATTCAACAAAACTCCACAAGCAATCAATTCCATCATTAAGTGAGAACCGCCGTAACTGATAAAAGGTAAAGGAATTCCGGTTAAAGGAACGACTCCGATCATCGCTCCGATATTTACCAAAGTTTGAACAATGAACCAGGAACCGATACCAATCGCCATCAATCTTAAATATTCATCATTAAGTCTTTTTCCTAAAGACAAAGAAGCGATAAAAAAAGCAAAAAACAAAGCGATTAAAACAACGCAACCAATAAAGCCGGTCTCTTCGGCGAAAATAGCAAAAATAGAATCAGAAATCGATTGCGGAACAAAGCCAAACTTTTGAACACTTAATCCCAAACCCGAACCAGTAATACCTCCCGAACCGACCGAAATCAAAGCTTGATTAATATGATAGCCGGTTCCTAAAGTATCGGTTTCCGGATGAAGAAAAGAAGTGACTCTTTGTAATCGGTACGGCTCAGAAAAAATTAATCCAACAAAGCCCACAATCGCACTCACTCCGATTAACAGTGTTTGCTTGATCGGAGTTTTGGAACAAAAAAACATTATCATCATAGTAGAAAAAAGAACAATCAAGGTTCCCATATCTTTTTGGAAATACAAAGCCGCACAAACTAAAACCAAAAGAATAATGAAAGCGGTAAACTTGTTTCTCGCCTTCTCGCTATTCAAAATAACGGCTAAATAGATGATACAGGCTAACTTCATCATCTCCGACGGTTGGATACTCGTAAAACCCAAATTAAGCCATCTGGTGGCACCTAATTGAGTTGTGCTTAACCCCGGAACAAAGACTAAAACCATCAGAATCACCGCCGCAATGAAAATAAGAAAACTCCACTTCTTGATTCCGTGCAAAGGAATTTTAAAAGCGATAAAAGCTAGAATCAGTCCGGGCAACAATCCCCATAATAACTGATGAAATAAATAGTAATTCGGATTATTGGTTAATTTTAACGACAACGGAGTTGAAGAAGTGGCCAGGGCTAAAATTCCCATTACAATCAAGAGGATTATTATCACCAAAAGACTTACATCAAATGTCTTTTTTGCTTTGATCATTTAAAGTCCTTAATATATTTTTTAAATAAATCTCCTCTTTCTTTATAGTCTCTAAAAACACCGAAACTGGGCGAAGCCGGAGACAAAAGACATATTTTATTTTTTGAAGTCACTTGAAAACATTTATTAATCACATCTTTCATATTATCAAAACTGAAATGCCTGACTTTACCTTTTCTTTTCTCAATTTCTTTTAAAATCTTCTCTCCTGAAATGGGAAGCAAAATTAAATTCTTAACATTGCTTTTAATAATCCTATCGGCCAATTTATCAAACTTGATTCCCCGGTCGAATCCGCCGACAATCAAAGTCTCAACATCATAACCCAAAGAATCCAAGGCGAAAATTGCCGCTTCGGAAATTGTCGAAATTGAATCGTCGTAAAATCTAATTCCTTTTTTTTCACCGACAAACTCTAGTCTATGTTCCGGTCTTTTAAACTTTTTAAAAGCTTTGATAATCTTTTCTTCTTTGATGTCCATTATCTTCGCAACGTTTAAAACCGCGATCAAATTATCAATATGGGTAATTTCCAAAAATCCTTGGTTGTCTTTTAAAAATTTAGAAAAATCTATTGAATTGATTTCAATCTTTTTTGATTTAGCTTTTTTAGCCAAATCGTTTATTTCTTTAATCTTGGAATTAAAAATGAAATAATCATTCTTCTTCTGATATTTAACAATATTTGTTTTAGCTAAGAAATATTCTTTAAAACTTTTATAATAATCCAAATGCTCGGGATAAATATTTAAAAATACAGCAATATGAGGGCTCGCTTCCAAGCTCTGTAATTGATGAGAAGATAACTCGTAGACGAAAACATCATTCTTTTTAGCGGTTAAAAGAAAAGATAATGAAGGAGTTTCAATATTTCCCACGAGATATGCTTTTAATCCCGCTTCTTTTAAAACCGAATAAATCAAAGACGAGGTAGTGCTTTTACCCTTAGTTCCCGTTATTCCGATAATCATCGAGGAACAGTTATCGAAAAATAAATCCGTCTGTCCAGTTACTTTTGTTTTCTGGCTTAAATACTTTTTAATACTAGCCAAGGATATTCCCGGAGATTTTAGAACAATATCAAACCCTTTAATGCTTTTCAAATAATCTTCTCCTAAAAACACTTCCACGTTCTTGTCATTCAACAACTTCCTTGTTTTCAAATCCATTTCTTCGAACTTTTTCTTGTCCGCAACGAATAATTTCTTTTTAGGAAACTTTTTTCTTAGAAAAACAAAAGAATCGGCACCTTCCCTGCCTATTCCCAAAATTAAAACCTTTTTCTTTTCTAAAGAATTGATTTTCATTAGATATAATTTAACATATTTAAGGTATAAAAAAAAGACCCGTCAAACTAAATATCCCCGCTCTAATCTTTGAAATAATCGGGTATAAAGTTCTTTTTGTTCCAAAAATCCATTACCTCAAGAGATATCTTTCCCCAGTCCTCATGCTTAGGCAAAATATTCTTCTCAAAGTATTTCAATAACAACGGCAATTCCGGAGACTTTTTATAAGCTAAATACAAAGCCACCAAAGCTTCTTTCCTTGTTCCCACGCATTCAAATGGTTTTACCTCCTTTTCCCCGATTAATTCTTTTAAAATCGGCAACAATTCTTTTTTCTCAAACAAATCTTCGTTAAAAATAGAAATCAATTCTTCTTTGGGTAAAAAGGGATAAAGAACCATATAGACAAATAAACACTTGGGACATGCTCCGCACCACTTCCCTGTTTTCTTTTTCGTTCCCGAATTGGTTTTCTGCGATTCGTTACAGCTTAAAAATACAGGAAAATAGTTTTTCATATATGAGAAGATGCGGGCAATCTGCAACTCATACATTAGTCTCAAAATACTGAAATATTCCAAACTCTCAACCAAATAATCGGAACAATACTTCCTGAATTTCTTTTCGAAATCATACGTCTTGGAATATTGATGGTTTATCTCTCTGCCCAACCATTTAACATTTCCTTCGTCAGAACTATTTTCATTAGAAAAAACGATATACTTCTTGTTAAACAAAATAGAAATCAAAACCGTTAAGAAAGATAAATAGGCCACAAAAGGAGTGTGTCCGTTCAAATATCCTTTTCGGTTTAACTCCAATAGTTTTTCTTCAATCTTTCTCTCCGCCACAATCATTTTAGAATATCCGGACACCTTAAACATTTCTTCGATGTTTGAATTGGGATTCAAGGCAAAGCAATCAACATCTTTTTTGAACTTCTTCATTAATTCCAAAGTCACGGCCGAATCCTTGCCTCCGCCGATCGGAATCAAAATTCCGTTCTTAGTTACCTTTCCTTTTTTAAACAATGATTTGCCAATAGAAACGATTTCTATAAAATCAGGTTTAATGAAATCAATCTTGTTTTCGTAAAAGAACTGGCCCATGCCGTTTAATAAAACATCTTTAAACCAATCAATCTGCTTTTTATCTAATTTGCCGGCTTTAACGATTATCTTTTTTGAACAAGTTGCTTTCCAATAAGAAAACATTTCAATCATTCCCAAATTGAAAACCAAATTATCCAAAATATGCTTATCAATCTTCCTCACTAAAACATCTTTAATTATGACCGACGGATTGTATTCCAGTTCCCCGTTCTTAAAACAAAAAGAAAGGTGAAAATCTTTTCCCTTTAATTCCCAAGCATAACTTTCATATACAAACTCCGGATACTTTTTTCTTAATTCTTTAAATGTCATCTTAATAATTGAATTGATACTCCTAATACGGCACAAACAATGCCGATAATCCAAAACCTCATCGTGATTTGATACGGCTTCCAGCCGATCGCTTCTAAGTGGTGATGAATCGGCGTCGACTGCCAAATCTTTTTACCTCTGAATTTCTTAGAAAGCAATTGAATAATAACCGAACCGGTTTCGATCACCAAGACTCCGCAAATAATCGGCAGAACCGCCACTGAATCAGTTAAAAAAGCAATCGCCGTCATCGTCATCGCTAATCCCAAGATTCCCGTCTCACCCATATAAAACTTAGCGGGAGGAATATTAAACCACAAGAAAGCAAATAAGGTTCCGAGAATCACCATGCAAAAAGCTGATAAATCAATCATTCCCAAAGAAAAGGCAATCACCGCAAAAGCTCCGAAGATGGCACTGTAGACTCCGCCGGCTAATCCGTCTAGCCCATCAACCACTCCCGAAGCCCAAGAAGCTAAACTGACAATAATATACAAAAGAATGAAATAAATTCCGATATGCCAGTCAAATCCGTGCGGGAAATCTCCCAATAAAGGAATATGGATGAAATCCCATCCTAATTTGTAATACATCCAGGCTCCGCCCACCAAACCGATGAGCGTCACCAACAATAACCTTGTTTTGAATTTCAATCCCCCACCGATATATTTTCCCCGGCCGTAGACAACTGAAATGTCGTCAATTAATCCGATCAAAGAAGCGGTGATTAAAGCGAACAAAGGAATCCAAGTTTCTTCACGGGACAAAAAGTTAAATCTGTCTATCCACCAAATATCGGAAAATCTTCCGGCTAATAAAAGAATGAATAATAAAATTAAAACTGTTACCCAAATAATTATTCCACCGCCACGAGGAGTATTGGTTTCTTTTTCTTTATGAAAAGCTAAAAAAACCGTTGCCTCTTGCCCGTCGATTGTTTTTTCTCTGGCTTTCTTTTTCCAAAATTCTATTTTGTATAAAAATTTGATTAAAAAACCGGCCACGATGACGGCGATAATAGAGGCCGCAAAGCCAAGAGACATTATTTTTATTGCATTGAAAGTAAATAAAGACATAGTTTACCAAATAAACGAAGCCTGGAGCCACTCTTCTAATTTTCTAGCTTCTTTAAACCTGTCATCCGCCCCGGTAATCACGTTAATGATATAGCCCGAGTTAACCGATGAATAATTGTTTAGTATTAATATAATACACCCGTTAGCCTCTTTTGTATATCCGGTTTTCCCCCAAAGATACCCAGTATTTTCCTTTAAAAGAATATTAGTATTCTTTAAATTATGAACAGCTCCGCTCGTACTCACAATCTTTTTTTCCGATAAAGATAATATCTGCGGAATCAAGGTGTGATTATTAAGAATATAGATGACCAACTTCTCCAAATCTTCAACGGTTGAAACGTTTGTTTCCAATAATTCGGTCGCCGAGTCATTGGTAAAGATATCTAATCCGGTCGGATTATAAAATCGGGTATTTTCCATACCCAGTTCAGTGGCCTTTTTATTCATCTTGTAAATAAACTCTGTTCGGCCCATTTTCTCCGCCAAAGCTTCGGCTCCGTCATTACTCGATTCAATTAAAGTAACATACATTAAATCATTAACGGTTATCTTCTCGTCAGCCCTTAATCCTCCCATTGTCCCGGTCGTAGAAACAGCAGCCGAACTAATAACAACCAAATCGTCTAGATCATAATTCTCCAAAGAAATAACCGCAGTCATTAATTTAGTTAAAGAAGCGATTGGAATTACATCACTGCTTTTCTTTTCCGCCAAAATAATTTCTTTTTCCTTATTTAAATCAACAAAGGTTGATAAAAAATTATTGGAACTCAGATACAAATCGGCAATCTGTTCTTTACTTAACGGTCTCAATAAAGAAACATCGGTCTGTTCTAAAAAAAACAAATCAGACGTTTTATTTAAAACATCTTTTGAAAATAGATTAACTAGAAAAAACAATAAAAATAGGAAAAAAAGACCGGCTAAAAAGAAAATATTTTCTCTCTTCATACTCTTTAAGGAATTAATCTTTTAACGTCTCGAGGAAACAGAATGGCTTCCTTTATGCTCTCCAAATTCAAGATCTGTTTAATAATTCTTTCCGAACCCATTCCCCAACCACCGTGCGGCGGAATCGCGTATTTAAAAGTATCAACGTAGAATTCCATACCATCAGGCTTGATCCCTTTCTTTTTCATATTACTCAACAATTCATCGTGTTTGTGTATTCTCTGTCCGCCAGTAGCAATTTCAAGGCCTTTATAAAGCAAATCAAAACCGCAAGTCTCTTCCGGATTTGTCGGATCAGGCATAGTATAAAAAGGTCGGTCGCTCCAAGGATAATGAGTAATGAAAATAAAATCTGAATCGAATTCTTCTTTGGCATACTTTCCTGCCAACTCTTCACCTTTCGGATCAATATCCGTTTCTTCGGAAACCTCGTGCCCGTATTTTTCTTTAATTATTTTCTTGATTTCCGAAAGCTTGATAAAAGGAATACTATCGGGAACTTTTGATAACTCAATATTGTATAAATCCAAATAAGGTTTTCCTTCTTTTTCAATTTCCGCAAACACTTGCTTCAAAACTCCGTTCAATGTTTTAGCAACTTCATAAAAATCAGAGATGTATCCCATTTCGGCATCAAGTCCAATATATTCGTTAACGTGCCTAGTAGTAAAATGCGGTTCGGCTCTAAAAACAGAACCGACTTCAAAAACTCTTTCCAAAACTCCGACCATGATCTGTTTATAAAACTGGGGACTTTGCGCTAAGGTTGCTTCTTTCTCAAAATACTTTACCTTGAAAAAGTTAGCGCCTCCTTCGGTCGCCGTTCCCAATATCTTCGGAGTCTTGATTTCGATAAAGTCGTATTCTCTCATTACTGTTTCATAACTCTTCAATAAAATATTGTATAGTTTAAAAATAGCCTGAACTCTAGGATGTCTTAATGATAAAGGACGGTAATCCAATAATGTATTTAAATTTAAATTAATATCTTCTTTACTTAAATCAATCGGCAAATCTTCAATGTTTTCTGAAACAACTTCTAATTTCTCTCCCTTGATTTCAAATCCGCTCTTGGCTCTGACATCTTTTTTAACCAATCCGGTAATCACCACCGCATCTCCGGTTTTAACTTCAGTACTTTTATCAACCACGACCTGAATAGTTCCGGTGTAATCCTGAACGATTAAAAAAACTATGTTTCCCAAATTTCTGATATTAAAAACTCGGCCCTTAATTACGGCTTGCTTATTTTCATATTCAGATATTTTTCCAATTAAAGCTCTTTCCATTTTATTTTCTTAATTTATCTTCTAATTCTCTTATCCTGTCTTTTAATTCAACCATTTTATTTTCTCGATTCACAAAAATATCACTAAACTGCTCCAATTCAACTATTTTCTCTTCCAATTGCTTGGTCCTTCTCTCCAACTCCTTGGTTCTCTCGCTCACCAATTTTTCCAAACTATCATTCAAGCCTTGTAAATCGCGGGTCCTTTCTTTAACTTTTTTATCCAAGATAGTGTTGGCTGTTTCGCAAGCCTGTCTGGATTCTTTTAATTGATTATTAATTTCTTCCAACTCCTTAGCTCTTTTCCCTATATTCTCCTCAAAAGCTCCTTTCTCTTGGCTTAATTGGTGGGTATATTTCAAGGCAACAAAAGAAAGAACACAGATGAGAATAAAAATAACCGACTTCTCCGGAAAGGTCACTTCTAAATCTGGAAAAACCAACAATGAAGCCAATAAGGTTAATAAAGTTGCTACTAAGATATCGGTCGTAATAATTGAAGCTAAAGGATTTTTTTCAATTAAGACATATGCCATTATAAGAGCATAGACCGGAATAGTCAAATAAAACAAAGGATAAATATTGATTCCGTAAACCGGAAGAAAATCAATAAAAACCAAACCGAAAATAGCAATTCCCAAAAGAAGATAAAGGACGGTATCTTTCTTAATACTCTTATCAACTCTGTTCTGCCAAGCCTTGAAAAGATTATACAAAGACATAAATAATAAGGAAACTATAAAAAGAGAGAAAGCGTAATGAATAATACTTACCATGCTCCAGTCTCCCCATTTGTAAAAAAACACTCCGTCGATTACCGAATCAACATCAACCACAAAAACTAAAAACAAAGAAAACGAATACGCAAGAAATAATTGAATCTTCTGACTGCTTATCTTACAAAATTCAATTGTGAAATGATACAAGAAGGTCGGAATTAAAAACACCGACAGAATCAACATTTTATTCAATAAGACACTTTCATTTACCGAGCCCCAAGCATGCCCCTGCCAAACAATAAAAGTTCCGAAAGCCCACAAAAATTGAGCCAGACTCATTAAGAAAAATAAGAAATTGACTTTCCCTCGGCTCTTTAAAAATATAAAAGTTCCGACCAGTAAAATAAAAATACTGCTCGGGATAACTAAATAGATTGAAAATGGTGTATCGATCATTGATTTAATAATTCTTTAATTCTTGTCACTATTTCTTTGGGATCGTGATTTGATTTTATCAAATAATCCTTAGCTCCGTATTTAAGAGCTTCGGTTCTGGTTCGATTGTCGTCAAAATTAGAAAGAACCAAGACTGGAACCGACTTCAAATCATTCATCTCTCTAGTCTTGATTAAATAATTAATTCCGCTTTCTTTCGGAAGAAGCACATCTAAAACCACCAAGTCCGGTATTTGTTTTTTAGCCAACTCAATTCCTTCATCAACCTCAATCGCTGAAATAACTTCGAATCCTTCCTTATTCAGTTTGAACTTATACATCTCGGAAAGAATTTTTTCGTCTTCGATGATAAGAATTCTTTTTGTATTTTTATTTTCCATATTTTTCTAAAATAAAAAGAAGACTAATCTTCTTTGCTTCCGCCTAAAACACACCATAAAACAAGTGTAATGACCGATAAAACTATAAATATTGTCCAAATTGTTTCCATATATATATTATACTTGATACAGCATTCTTTTCAAGTAAAACATTAATTCACCTTATTAAATTTAAAATTATTTGCTTCTTCAAGAGTTTCGATAGTAGCAACTACAGACGGATTTTCTGAATCCATCAATTTAAATCTTTTTCCGTATCTTTTTGCTAAGGGAGTAAGAAATTCATCTCCCCAAGAAGGAGAAAAAGTCATAGTTCCATTAAAATCAATTAATACTTCTTCGTTTTCTGAAATATTCTTTAATGACGGCTCAAAAGCAGCAAGAGCTTCTTTACCTAATTGTCTTGAGGTTAAAAGTGTTCCAAATTTTTTAATTTCTATTTTCATAATTTTATTAAAATTTAATTATAGCCATACATCCACGAATAAATTGTTTTGATTTTTTAATTTCCATAACAGGTTTTTCTCTTGTTATTTCCAATTGATAATCACCTGATTGATAAAATAAATCTATCGGATTATTTAAAACACTTTTTCTCACGTATTTTAATCCATTCCCTCTATTTTCTGGAGACCTTCCAGATATTGATTCGGTAAAAGCCGTATTTAATGCGTCTTTATGATTATTCAAATTAGTTTTTACTCTTTGTAATGTTTTAAGTAATCCTTGCCCACGATCAGCTAAAACAATTTCTCTTTTATTAATATCGTATCCAAAAAATATCCCGGGCACATCTAACCAATTACCCAAATTATGATCAAAAGAATTATTTCCTATCTCTCCCGTTATTGATGATAAAAGAAATAAAATATTGTCTGGAACTAAAGCTTTAATAAATGAATCTTGCATTTTCATTAAACGAGCTTGAAAGATAGAACTATCTTGACAATAAAATATTTGCGGCATCTCAGTAGCTATTTCTGTAGATGCCCAATCAAAAGCTATGACCGATAAATCGTTCAAAAAAACATCTATATCTTTTTCTATATAATAACGAATATTATTCTTTCTTATCGCTGGAAGCTTTTTAGATTTATCCCAGCGACGCAACGTATCTATTGAAACCCCCAATCTTTTTGCTGCTTCACCTATAGAAATTAAAGATTCTGAATTCATTTAATATTAAATAAGGTCTTACAATTATTAACATTATTGTATCATACCTATGCAAAATATGTCAATACCTATGCAAAATCATCTAATAACAGGCTCGGATATTGTCCTTGAAGTCCTGACTTAAATCATAAATATTACCGGCTCCCATAAATATTATCACTTTCCCCCCCTTGATATTGGAAAATAAATCTTCATTGGTAAGGTAAATTGCATTGGGAACCGCTGCCGCTAGCTTTATTGAATCAATCTTGTCTTTGAATTCACCTCCTTCCCTTCCGGCCACATCATAAATATCAATTAAGAATAACTTATCAACCAATTTAGTATCAATCACCTCCTTAAAAACTTTAATGAAATCATTTAATAATAAAAATGTTCTCTGGTATTGATGAGGTTGAAAAACACAATATATTGTTTTATCCGGATATTTTTGTCTTGCTCCTTTCAGGGTTGCTAAAATCTCGGTCGGATGATGAGCATAGTCGTCGATTAAGACAAAATCAGGAAACTGAGTTTCTTCAAACCTTCTCCAAGCACCGATGTATTTTGATAAAGTATTAAAAGATACTTCGTCTGGAACTTTCAACTCTCTCGCTACTTTTATTGCTGCTAAAGCATCTAAAACATTATGGTCACCAGGAATCTTAATTATTTCTCTTAACTTTTCAACATCTCTCTCTTCATCTAATGAAAACTCAATTGTCTTTTTATCTGAGCGCACTTCCGTTCCTTTTAGTTTTACCAAAACACCGTCGTTTCCCAGGTGCGAAACAAACATATTAAAAGCATCCTTGATTTTTTCAATGGTTTGATAGTAATCAAGATGGTCTTCTTCAATGTTTGTCACCACAGCAATCTTCGGCCAATAATTCAGGAATGACTCTTCGTGTTCACAAGCTTCAATCACTAAATATTTAGATTGACCCATTCTAAAATTAGAATCTCCAAATTCTTTTAATCTGGTTCCGACAATCACGGTCGGATCAAAGCCGGCTTCAGCTAAAATCAAACCAATCATCGCGGTCGTCGTACTTTTTCCGTGAGTTCCGGAAACAGCGATGGTAAAATACTCTTTGGTTATTTCTCCTAAAGCCTGAGGATAGCTTAAAATCTTGATTCCTTTCAATTCCGCTTCAACCAATTCAGGATTATTCTCTCTGACCGCCGGACTGTGAACAACCAAATCATAATCTTTAATGTTTTCCGGTATATTAGGACCGATAACAATCTTCGCTCCTCGCTTAACAAGGTCTTCGGTGATTAATGATGAAACAACATCAGAACCGTAAATTTCATTTCCTTTTTCCAAATAATACCGGGCAATAGCTGAAACTCCTATTCCTCCGATACCGATAAAATGTATTTTCATATTATTTTAATGGAATTGATTTTAATATTGCGTAATCGGCTCCTCCTTTTCCTAAATTGCTTTCCATGATTTCAATTGAATTAACGGAAAAGGATAAAGAAATATCTTTAAAAATATCTAGTCTTTCTTCCGGCTCGATTCTGTTAAACTGCCACTGGATTACCTTACCTAAAGTAATGTGCGGGATAAAGCTACTGTCTAGTTTTCTAACACCTAACATTTCTTTTTCTAAATCGGTTTGTAATTTTCCTAGTGGTAAAGAATTATCTCCTGTTGCCCACACCATTTTGGGGGCACTGGCTTTCGGTCCGTAAGAAATATCCTTCAAGTCGATTACAAAAGAACCGTGATTGGCAACTATTTTTTCGATTTTCTCAATTACCGGAACTAATTCCTCTAACTCAACATAACCGATAAAAAGCAAGGTAATATGCAGATTGTGCTTCTTACTCCACTTAATCGGACAGAAATCATTAAAATTAGTGAAAGAACGGGCAATCTCTTCCTGATATTCTACGAGCTTATTTTTAGTTTTTTCCGGTAACGCAATACTGATAAATATTCTCTTTTGCATATTTAAAGAATATCACTTTATGTATCAGCGGGCAATATATAAAAAAGAGACACCCTATTTAGAGTGTCATAGATATGGATTCTTATGCTGCGGCCGGCGTTGGCGGTAAAAACTGACCGTTTGGTCCGAGAACCATGTATTGCTTGACCTTTCTGGTCAAAGATATATACGTGGCAACGTCTTCGGCTTGAATGATTGTTATCGGAGCTCCTTTTTTAGGCTTCAAAGACAAAACATTTAATTTCGAATATATTTCGAAATCTTTTTTCCGAAGATTTTCCAGAGCCAGTTCATTTTGCAGCACGATGGTCATTTCGCCGTTACTCGTCCTTTTCAGTACTTCGTTCATATTGTTACATTGTTTCATTCAATCACTGTCCTATAAGGTTTTAAATTTACTAAAATAAAAAAATTGATTACATGGATATTTTAAACCAATAGTATTTCTTTGTCAAAACAATCAGATTGTGTATAATTAAAACATGAAAATAGATTTGCACTGTCATACCAAATATTCCTACGATGCTTCTTCGGATATAGAAAAGATAATCACTTACGCTAAAAGCGTTGGGTTAGACGGAATAGCTATCACTGATCATGAAAATACCAAAGGCTGGACAGAAGCCCTTGAATTAGGAAAAAAACATAATTTCCTGATTATTCTTGGAGAAGAAATAAAAACAACCAAAGGAGATATCTTGGGATTATTTTTAAAACAACAAATTGACGGATACAAAAAAGATCCAAGATGGGTAATGGAAGAGATAAAAAAACAAGGAGGATTGGTAATTATCCCCCATCCTTTTCATGGCGCCGAAGGATTCAGAGACGATATCACCAAATATCTTAATTTGGTTGATGGACTTGAAGTCTTTAACGGAAGAAAGCCGGGAAAAAATCATGACGACAAAGCAATGGAATTCGCCAAACAGCATAATTTGGGAATGACGGCCGGAGGCGATTCTCATTATTACAAAGGAATTGGATACACATATACCGAATTTGTCGGAAACACAATAGAAGAATTAAAACAATCTATTTTAGACAAACAAACAAAAATCAATGGGAAAAAAGCTCCATTGATTTATATCGTCACTCCACTGTTAGCTAAGATAGGATTGCTTAAAAATTAATTCTTAAAAAACTCGATTGCTTCTTTTAAAGAAGGTATCACCTTGTCTGCTTTTGAAAAATCTTGTTTTATCGAATACTCGTTAGGAATTGCAAAACAATTAACTCCGGCTGATTTTGCGGCTTCTAGTCCATACTGTGTATCTTCAAAAGCTAAGCATTCTTCAGGTTTTAATTCTAATTTTTCTATTGCCAATAAATAAATGTCGGGATAGGGCTTACTTCTTTGGACATCGCTTCCGGCAACAATAACCGAAAAATATTTAACAAAATCGTTTTTCTCTAATTTTTTTATTACTTCTTCCCTGTCTCCTCCAGAACATAAAGCAATTTTGAATTGAGGATTGCTTATAAAATATTCAACTGCTTCTTGGGCAAGCGGCATCAAAGGCATTGCTTTTTCATTAAACCAATTCTTGATTAATTTCTTTTTAGCTTCCCACAGTGTTCCAATAGGAATGTTTAAATTAAAATCTTTTATTAATTCTTCATCAATTTGCTTTCCACTTTTTCCGGCATAATTAAAATACATTTCCTTGGTAAATCTAATTCCGTGTTCTCTCAAGGGTTCAACCCAACCTTGCCATTGATAATATTCACTATCAAATAGTACTCCATCCAAATCAAATATTATTCCTTTAATATCTTTTTTAATCATTATTTTTTATTAATATTTTATAAATTATAACTTAAATAAAAAAAGGGTGCAAGAATTTAATCCTACACCATGAGTCCAATCTTGCCGAAGCAATATTCTGCCCATACAAGACAGACCGGTTTTCGAGAAACGATTGCCGCTCCATCATCCAAGAAGAGAGTGTTTTTGTCCTTCGGAACATTTACCCCAAAGGTCATATCCGCAGGAAGATTCATGTCCCCATGAGAATCACTCACAAAAACAACGACTGCTTCCGGAATCTCCTTCTTAATTTTGGCGATGTGGTCTATTTTTGGCCCGCTTTCCCGGCCAAGAACCATATAGACATCATTTCCGGTTTTCTTCACCCACTCGTTAATGATACTTTCTTCGGTGGAGGAAGAGATGACCTGAATAATGTTCGGATGATTCCGAAGTCTTTTGATAACCTTCGCTACCTGGGGGAAATCTTTTGGATTTCCGTAGACATAGGTCATCTTTTTCTCGTGATATTCCTTGGCGCAATCCTCTCTCTGAAGAGGCATTGATTTCGGGAATATCTTTTCCAGCTGGCGGTCGAAAGGAATGCCGGCTGTGTTCAGATACTTTTCTCTGGCTTCAGGAATATTCATCCCAAAGTGTGCATTGATGCATATCGCCGCAAGGTCAGCATGATCCGGCATGGTATCTGCAAGAGTACCATCCCAATCCCACAATATGACTACCTTGGTTATCGGCCTTACCCTGAAGATTTTTTTCTGAATAACAATACAGTCTTTCACTTCTTCGCCTTCTTCTTTTTTTCACATAATAAATGTGCCGGATATACTATAAGTAATTTAAATCATTTTGTCAATATAACAAAACACCCTCTTCCGAGGGTGCTTTTTTGTTTTTTATTGTTTATTTTTTGCAACTGCTGATTGAAACCTTTGAATCGCAGTAAAGTTTGATAATACGGCAATTATCGCTACCACGTAAGTCATATACAGATAATCAGGATACATAACTCCTAAAATCAAAGCAACAAAAATTAAAATCAATCTTTCCCCTCTTGATAGTAATCCTCCCTTCAATTCTTGATTAACTAAATCTTTTTCTTTGGCTGCTGCTTTGACATAAGTTGTAACTACTGAACCGAAAATTGCTAAATAGACCCAAGTATATCCGGGAATCCAAACCGTTGGTAGAGCCAAGAATAACATTCCAAAGAAAATAATACCTTCAACGTATCTGTCGAAAACAGTATCTAAGTATGCTCCGACCTTACTCGACATGTTTTTTGCTCTGGCCACTGCTCCGTCAACAAAATCCAATCCTCCGGCAATTAAAAAGAATGTAATTGCTAAAATTAAATTTTCTTGGATCATGTACCATAATCCAACTAAAGCAAAAACTCCGGAGAGATATGTGTATTGATTAGGAGTCAAAGGTAAAGCACCAAAAATCTTACCAACTAATTTTTCCAAATCCTTAAACCAATGTCTTTTTGTATCTAACATTTTAATAAATAATAATTATTAAACTAAAACAGCTAAAAAGCTGTTATAGTTTCTGTATTAAATCTGAAGAATAACTCTTCATCGC
The DNA here is from genome assembly GCA_041657325.1 of Minisyncoccota bacterium. Lineage (GTDB taxonomy): Bacteria > Patescibacteriota > Minisyncoccia > Minisyncoccales > Minisyncoccaceae > UBA2211. Next base: position 24,145 of record JBBACA010000003.1, on the reverse strand, counting down.
TTCCAATTCTTTCTTTCCTTTTTCGGTAATCTTGTAAGCCTTCTTTCCGGCTAACTTTTCTCTGCTCACATATCCGTCATTCTTTAGTCTGAATAAAACACTCTTAACCATTAACTCATTAGGAAGAAAACCAAACTTTTCAAAAATCAATCTTGAAACTTCTTCTTCTTGAATTTCATTTTCTTTTCCGAGTGAAAGAATGTATGTCCAAATATTTCCCTCTGTCACCGAATTAATGAATCTTTTAATTGGTTCCATAGTTTTTTATTTTATTATATTATCTTTCTCTTTTATTAGCGATGAATTCTTCAATCATTTCCCTAGCTTTTTCATCAGTGAATTGAGTCATCGGGTGCTTCATGAAATAAGCTGAAGAAGATAACAAAGTTCCACCAACTCCTCTATCCAAGCCAATCTTCAATAATCTAATAGCATCGATAACACAACCAGCTGAATTAGGAGAATCTTCTACTGACAATCTTAATTCTAATTCTACTGGAACATTACCAAACTTTCTTCCCTCCATACGAATGAAACAAACCTTATTGTCTTTCAAGAAAGGAACCCAGTCTGATGGACCAACGTGTAAATTATCATAGCTTAATCTTTTAGCTAGTTGAGATTCAACCGCTTCAGTCTTTGATAGTTTTTTAGATTTCAATCTGTTCTTTTCAAGCATGTTCAAGAAATCTGTGTTTCCGCCGACGTTTAATTGATATGACCTGTCGATAGTAACACCTCTTTCAGCAAACAAGTGAGACAAAACTCGGTGCGTAATGGTTGCTCCGATTTGTGATTTAATATCGTCTCCGATACAAGGAATTCCCCTGTCTCTAAATTTCTTTTCCCATTTAGCATCGGAACAAATAAATACTGGCATACAATTAACAAGAGCGACGCCAGCGTCTAGTGCTGCTTGAGCATAAAACTCAACCGCTTTTTGTGAGCCGACTGGTAAATAGCTAACCAAAATATCGGCTTTTGTTCTTTTTAATTCTTCAACTACATCAACCGGCTTCTTGTCGGAAGGCAAGAAAGTCTGATCATCAGGATAATTTTTCATATGATCAGCAACTCCGTCTAATATTTTTCCCATCTTTACCGTAACTCCAGTCTTAGGAATATCGCTACAAAATATTTTTGTACAATTCGGCTTTTCAAATATCGCCTCAGAAACATCCTTTCCTATTTTTCTCTTATCAATATCGAAACAAGCAACGATTTTAATATCCGATATCTTGTATCCTCCTAAAATGTTGTGCATCAATCCAGGAACTATTTCATCATCATCTTTGACATTCTTGTAGTAATAAATTCCCTGAACCAAAGAACTGGCACAGTTGCCTAATCCGGCAATTGCAATCCTAATTTCTTTTTTATTACCCGAAGCCTTGGCTGACTTTACTGATTTTTTTGCCATATTTGATAAAAACTATTATAATTAATTATATACAACTGTATTTTACACCGGTAAAATAGTTTGTCAATATATATTTATGACTCCTTTTGAAAGATTAACCAAATCTAATACCAAAGAAAATCTTTGGATCTATATCTTAGCCACCTTAAAAAAGCATTCCAACTATGCTTGGGATTTGCATTCTTCAATTGAAAAAGACTTTGGCTTCAAGCCGGGCAACATCACTCCCTACCGCGTCCTTTATCGATTAGAAGAACAAGGCTTTGTCAAAAGCGAAGCAGAAGACAGACGAAGGGTTTACAAAATCACCGAAATGGGCGAAAAGGAATTAGATAAGGTAAAGAGCTTCTATTCGGAAGTCTTAAAAAAGATAAGCTAAAGTATGGAAAAAGAGAAAAAAACAAAAGAAGAAAAAGAGACCGACATCCAGCAAATCGTCAATCATTTTTTCTATACCAAAGGCTTCTCTCTTGACGAAATCAAAGAATCAGCTAAAAAGAAGAAGATAATCTATTCTAGATTTACGAGACCGGGCAAGGAATTGCTTGATTTGGCTGGTTCGGTAGAAAAAGCCAAAGAAGCAATGACCACGGTGGCCAATTGGGCCAAATCCCGCAATCTTGATTATTCAATCGAAACGGTTTTCAAAAAATGGCTGGAATTGGGAAAATTAAAACCCAAGGAAATTGTAAAGAAGCCTTATTACCGAAACCAACCCATGATCTGGTCGCAAACCAAAAGAAAATGGTACGTCATTGATGACGGAGGAGAATGGCTTGAATACGCTGATAAAGAAAACAAGATAGAATGGAGAATCGAAAAATAATAAATAAAAAATAAAAAAATGTTGTCATACGCAGAATTAAACAGGGGTGTAATTATTGTTATCAATGACCAGCCCTACGAAATAGTAGAAGCTTTAAATACATTTAAAGGCAGAGGCCACTCTTACCTTCAAATGAAATTAAGAAATTTAATGAATGGTGCCGTTATTTCAAAAACAGCTCAGCCTAGAGACACTTTTGAAGAAGCTGATGTTGAAGAAAAAGAAGCTAAGTTCGTTTACGGAGCCAAGGGAAAATATATCTTCAGCGATATTAAAGATTCAAGCAAGAGATTTGAATTAACCGAAGAACAAGTCGGAGAAAAAGCTAAATTCCTCAAAGCTAATGAGGAAGTAAAAACTATTCTTTTTGATGACAAAATCATTAATGTAATTATTCCCATCAAAGTTCAATTAAAGGTTACTGAAGTTCCACCGGGAGTTAAGGGAGACAGAGCTCAATCAGGAACTAAATTAGTGACCCTAGAGACTGGAGCAAAGATAGACGCCCCCTTGTTTGTAAACGAAGACGATATAATTGAAATAAATACCGAAAGTGCCACATACGTCAGAAGAGTGAATGAATAACAAAACCGCCGATTATCTCGGCGGCTTTTTTTATTTAACAAATAAATTACAAAGACAATGTCCGTCTTTTGCAACTTCGTCCTCGTGATAGATACAAGGACAAATTATTTTTTTATCCTCTTCCTTGTCCCCTGTTACTTTTCGACAAGGACAATATATTTCTCCAAACTTTTCTTTGCGCATTAATAATCCCTTAACTAACCCTAAAACAATAGCATCATTGGGATTAAGCTTGAATCCTTTACTCTTAGCATGCTCAGCGCTTTTTTTTGTTAATTCTTCAATATCTTTTTCTTCCATATTAAATCTTTGAATTTATCCAATTCCTAATTTCTTCTTCTTGTTTCAAACCGACAAATTTATCTTTAACTTCCCCATTAATAAACAAAACAACAGTGGGAATTCTATCAACTCCGAACATGTCTCCGGTCTTAGGGTTCTTATCCAAGTCCATCTTATAGAAATCAACTTTACCGGCATATTCTTCCGAAAGCTTTTCAATGATTGGTCCTAACATCTTGCAAGGAGGACACCATTCGGTAAAAATATCTACCAAGACCGGTTTGTCATTGCTTTTTACCGCTGATTCAAAAGTATCATCTGTTAAAATATTCATCTTTTTGTCTATTATTTTTATAACCATATTATACATGTAAATAAAAAAAGGGGCAATTAATTTTGCTCTTTTTTTCTTCCGCGGTCTCCCACAGATACAGCTTTTGTCCGAATTCTTTTTTCCAGCCAGGGATTAACGTTCTTTTCGTCAAGTTTTCTGAATCCTTGAAGGACGATTTCCATGATTTCTTCCGTGGAAAATTCTTTTCCGCTTAAAGTGCCTTTATTTATCTTGCGATAGCAATAGATAAAGGCTCTCAGAATTGCATTTTCCATTTCTCGGATAAGTACTTCGATCTTATCATGGCAATCTCTGCAGACATAGACAATGATTTCATTGTCTCCGAATACGGCTCGCTTGTATATGTGATGTTCCGTTAAGGCAATGTTTTCTTTTTTACAGATTGGACATCTTCCTATCTTGAAAGAATGGTAACCATTTCCGTTCCCATTACCATTGCCTTTGTTCCCATTACGTTTCCTAACATTTTTGGTCAAACTACATCCTCCAAAATTATATAAATGTAATGGAACCTGAATTATCAAGATTCCAAGTATAATTTAGACCTTTAAAAAACACTTGTCAAATTACTCCTTTTCTATCTCCTTTTTAATTTCTTCAAACTCATTTTCAATCTCTTTGAACTGTTTCTTGGCTTCTTTGATTATTCCGGCTGCTTCTTTCACCTTTTCAAGACCTTCTTCAACATCAACCTCCTCCTGTTTTTCAAACCACTCAGCAATCAAAGATAACTTTTTGAGACTTTGGTTAAGATTTTTTTCCTTCATTTTTTTGTATTTCTTTAACTTGCGTATTTATTATTCCGTTATGTACTTTCAAATCAATAATGTCTTCGACTTTCACATTATTAATATCTTTAATGACTCCTTTTTTATTGGTCGCAATGCAATATCCTAATTTTAAATTCCTTTCCGGGTCGTTTTGATTGATTATCTTTTCGATATTCTCCAACTTGTCTCTCATTTTATTAATTTCATTCTCAAGTATTTTGGGAATCACCGACTTAATTCTATATTCAATCATTTTAAATAAAGAAATAACTTTCTCCAATTTATCTTTTATCTTCAAGAATAAATTATTAATTCTGTATTCCGAACTTCTCAAAGAAGAAGAAAAAGAATTGAAGATTTCCCTTTCTCTGGCTTTTAATTCCGACTCTGCTTCCTGCCAGGATTGATTCAAAAGGTTCGCCGCCGCAGTCGGAGTCGAAACCATCTTGTCGGCTGCCAAAGCTAATAACGGCACATCTTTGTCATGCCCGATGGCCGCAATCACTGGGAAAGGAAGACTGTTGACCTCCCTAATCAAGACTTCATTATTAAAGGCCAGAAACGACTCCAGGGAGCCTCCTCCTCGCATAATGACAAGAACATCAATATCAGCCTTCTTCATTGTCCTAACGCTATTTAGGAGGTCCTTAACCGCTTCCAATCCTTCAACCCGGGAGTCGATAAACTTGATTTGGAAACCAAATCTTCCTAAATTGTTCAAAAAGTCAGAAATAACCGCTCCCTGCTTAGAGGTAATGATTCCCACTCTTTTAACAAAAGAAGGAATTTCTTTCTTTTTATCCAAATCAAACAATCCTTCATCCTCTAACTTCTTTTTTAATTTCTCGTATTCTTTTTTCAATTCTCCCTCGCCCATCAATTGAATTGTTTTTGCTTTAAAACTCAATCTTCCGGTCGGAGGATAAACATCGGGAATTCCTCTAGCGGTAATTTCCAATCCTTCTTTCAATTCCACTCCGCATAATCTGTAATCGTTATTCCAAATAACACAAGACAAGACACTCTTGTCTTTCTTGTCTTTCAAAGAAAAATAAACATGCCCGACCGAGCTGATTTTAACTTCTGAAACCTCTCCCACTATTCTGGCTTCAAAAGAATTAAGAATTCCGTTTAATAATTTGAGATAAGCAGAAATAGAAAGAATGTTATTCTCCAAAAGTTCCTTGACCGCTGATTTGCCTTTTTGTTCCATAATAAGATTATATCTTTTTTTGCTTAATAAAAAAAGCCCGCTAAATGTATTTACATTAGCGGAAAAAATTAGGCGGTCACCGGAATATCCCCAAGGATGATTCCCAGATTATGATTCCAAGGAATAACTCCTTGCAGAACCCTTTCCGAAACATCATCTGGACACCCGAAAGCAGCAATAATGACTGCCATGTCGGGAATCTCCGAAACCTTTACTGAATTCATGCATTCGACAATCTTTTCGGGAAGAGGCTCTCCATGAACCATCTTGGAAATGACATCCATGTCAATCTCTTTGAGACGGACTATCACTTCGCAAATCTTCCAGGCGTGAATGAAGTCATCAACCGGAATTGACCTGACACTTCCACCGGGGCAAATGATATTTAAAGCCAGAACGGGATCAAAAATCATTTCCACTTGAGCAAAGCCAGACATTCCTTCGATTTGAAAGAGTGGACTGCGCCAAACTACTTCATCGTCTTTTTTCTTGCCTTTCACAACAATACTCCCTTAAAAGCGTACTATTTCAGTACGCCTAGATTATAACATATTTAGTATTTTTGTCAATATCAAAACTACTTCTTTTCGTGCTTTATTTTAGCCATGACTGCATTCTTTCGGTAATTGCAAAAATCACAATCTTGGTTCATTTCCGGAATCTTGTCACCCATTAAGCATTTCTTGATATCCATCAAAGCTCCTTCGATCCAAGAGTCATCTCCGGTATACGGAATGACTTTAATATCGAATTCCAACTTCTTGTCGAAATACGGTTTCCCTGTATCTCCGTTGCAATAAACAAAATATCCGGTTGGAGAAACATCAAATCCGTTCTTTTTGAAAAGCCACTGATAGATTTCCATCTGTCGCTTGTATCCTCTCTGCCACTCGGCATCCAAATTAACTTCGCTAGTTTTGGAAGTTGCTTTGTAGTCAACAATAATCACCTCCCCTTTCGGATTAATCCAGATATCATCAATCGCTCCGGTAATCAAAAGGTTGGTCGGAGTATGCAAGTATTCAATTCCTTTAAAAGTATTCCTCCAAGTATCAATATCTTTGTGCTGATAAGGAATGGCATCAATACCAAACTCTTCAATAAAAGGATGAATGGTTTGGTCTTTTCTGTATAAATCAAATTCTTTTTTTAATAAAGAATCAACGGCACTATTTAAAGTGAAAGGAAAACCGGGCGGTCTACCTATTCCCAATCGCCTGTCCAAATAGAAACACTGCGGACATTCCATAAACAAGTCGATTTTGGAACGGCTCAACTTGAACGGAGTTTTCGATTCGGGATTGAAAATATTGTTTGATTTTTTGTAATATTGTGACATGTAATATATTTTAACTTAAAAGAATCTTGATTGCCTCGTATTTGGGTTTAATTATTTTCTTTGAATTTTCAAAATTAAGCTGATTCCATTTGTTTTCAAGCTTTCTCCTCACCGCCTCTTTAGCTTCGCCCTGATTTAAATTTTCATAAATGAAAGCGGCTTTGAATATTCCCGGAACATTATCGAAATTGCTTAAAGCATCGGCATCGGCAATTATCTTTTCTTCAATACTCAGCGGATTATTCTTTTGCGAACCGCGATGATTTAAAATGCAATTCTTGACCATTTCTATCTTTTCAAGTGGATAATTCAATTCTTTCAATTTTTCTTCGGCGATTTTCGCTCCGGTAAGATGATGGTCTTCCCGGCCGTAAATGACCGAACCAATATCGTGGAGCCAGGCTGAAATCTCAACCACCTCTTTATCAGCCCCCAATTCCTCGGCTAATTCAAGGGCATATTTAACCGTCGGAACAAAATGAAAAACAAAAGGCTCCTCGCCATATTTACTGCTTGGCTTTAGTGATTCTTTCTCAACAAAATTTCTAACCTCTTCAATTATGTTCATCTTTATTCAACAAGAAAAGTGTTCCCACCAACAATAGAGGAAGAGATATCAAAACAAAGGTATCTAATCTTTCGTAAGTTCCGTAGAAAAGACTAAAAGCGATACCCAAGATTACAAAAATAATTCCTCCGGTTCTTGTCTTTTTCCAGGCATAAGCCAAAGAAACGATAAGAAGGATGGTTGGGATATTATGCATCAAGAATCCCCCCATTTTCTCCAATGCTGTCGCAGTTGAATTAAAAACATCCAAGGACAAAAGAACAAAAAAAGAAATGTAAACGATAGTTAATACTCTGGGAAGCCAAACGGTTAACATTTGTTTTGCCTTCATATTATTTATTATTTTTATTATTCTTATTATTTTTTTCCTGCTCAAGTTTCTGAGAAGACTTACCTCCCTTATATTTACCCACTTGTCTTTCATAGGAATTCATCTTCCCGATATTTCTTACCGGATGTCTTACAAATAATGTCATACCTCTATTATATCTCTAAAAACAAAAAACGCCAACAGTGTTGGGTTGGGTATAAAAAAAGAGGTTATCCTCTTTATTGTGTTGTTCTTTTTTCCATTTTATCCAAGTCCATTTGATGGGCTCGGCTTCTTTTGTTTGCAAGCTCAGCATAATAAGTTTTTCTTTTTTGAGGAGTCATTTTTAATGCTGCCTCAACATCCAGGTTTAAGGATGGATGAAATTCGTTTCCACGAAGCCATACATTGAACCATAGCCACCAATAAGCTTTTTTCGCAATTGCCGCTACGGATCTTTTAATTGACATTATCCAGTGATATATTTTAAATAGCAAGGGAGACATTTTAATTCCTCTGGGTTGTGAACGAACACAAAACCTATTTTAAAAATATAATTAATTAATAATTTTGTCAATTCACCTCCCAATATGTCTTGCCATATTACTTTATTTGTGTTAAAATATAGAAAAATAATGACCATTTGGTCTTTTTATAATACTAATGAAAGTAGCTATAAATATCACCAGGGAACCATTGGGTGGAATAACATCTGTAAACCTAAACCTTTTTAATCATCTTCACGGTTCAAATATTTCATTTCTGGGCATAGAATTGAATGCTTTTAGGAAATGTAAATCCCCTGTCGTATATAGACACTTATCTCCGGAATGGTTCAATCATCAAATTATCAGTATTTGCGATTTTTCAATAAATGAAATAGTTAAAAATTCTAATTCTCTTAAAGATATTGAAAAAAAATTCAAACCGATAATAAAGATATTAAGGGAAATCATTAGAAATGAAAAACCTGATGTTTTTTTAATTAACGGAACCTACTATATCCCTTGGATCATATCTATCGCCGCCCGCAAAGAAGGCGTCCCCGTTGTTTTATGGTATGCTGGAGTCTTAACGAAAGAAACAGCTCATTTTGCAGAAAAAGAAAGAAAGATATTCTTGGAAATGGAAAGAAGTATAATTAAAAATTCTTCGAAAATAATATTCCCATCTAAGATATGCAAAGATACTGTTTTAAACGAAGTGATAACATCAAAAAAAGTACAAGAAGGGTCTATTATTCCTAATCCAATCTCTCCTTTGTTTACCAAAGAGAAAAAACAAAAAAAGATAGTAAAAAATAAAATAGCTTTTATCGGAAGAAATGCTCCGATTAAAAACTTAGAAGCTTTTATTTCTTTGCATTTATTATTAAATAAAAAAAAATGGAAGCATGAGGCAACAATAATAAATGGAAAGGAACATAAAGCTATTAAAAATATACCCGAAGATATTAAAATAATGCCCATGATGGATAGTGAGAAAATGAAGTATTTTTATAAAAAACAGGGCCTAATTATAAGCCCTTCTCATTTTGAAACTTTTGGCAACGTTCCAGTTGAAACAGCCTGCATCGGTGTTCCGGTTTTAATCAATGAAAGCATGGGCTGTTCGGAAGTTTTCTCTCAAGCAGGATTAAATGAAATGATTATAAATTTTGACGATTTAGAGGCGGTAGCTGAAAAAACAATCAACCTTTGCGGAAAAACACTGGACTCGTCAAAATTAAAAACACTCAAAGATTTAGTAGATTGCGGAAGTGTTTCTGGTAAAATAGTTAAAATTTTAAAAGAATACTCTATTTAAATTAATTTACCAAAGTTCCGAACTTCTCCCCCTTTAAAGCTTTAGATATATCTTTAATGTTTTCAATATTGAAGACGATAATCGGTTTTTGATTGTCCGAACACAGAGCAAAAGCTGTTAAATCCATAACATTCAATTTCTTTTCTAAAGCTTCCTCAAAAGTTAAATTCTCATATAATTTAGCATCGGAATACTTTTTCGGATCCTTGTCATAAACTCCGTCAACATTAGTCGCCTTTAAAATCAAATCACAATCAATCTCGCAAGCCCTTAAAGCTGCCAAAGTGTCGGTAGTGAAATACGGATTACCGGTTCCGCCGGCAAAGACAACCACCTTGCCCTGATTCAAGTAATCAACCGCTCTCTTTTTGGAAAAAGATTCACAGACCTTATCCATTTCTATTGATGACATTAATTTCGCAGGAACATCCAAAGATTCCAAAGCTTCTTCCAATCCCAAACCATTGATAATGGTTGATAGCATTCCCATATAATCGGCTGTTACTTTGTCAAAATGTTCTTCGCCCACTTCCCGCCCTCTAAAAATATTCCCTCCGCCGATAACAACGGATAAATCGATATCATTTTTCTTTTTAATCTCGGCAATCTGTTTAGCTATTTCCAAATAAGAAGTTAGAGAAACTCCTTTTCCGTTTTCTTGGCCGAACGACTCCCCGCCTATTTTCAATAAAACTCTTTTGTATTTTTTCATTTGAGGTAATAAAAATTATTATCACCGGTATTATATTCTATTTATCAAAACCAGGCAAATAAAAAAGATTTGCTATTTGCAAATCTCGTCTTTTTCGATTACCTCGGTCATTCTGAATATCCACCAGTTATAAAGTGCGCCAGAATACCTAGCTTTGCCGAAAGCTTTGATATCTTCTTTTCTCTTAAAATAAAGAGAACCGATTAAATAAGAAGAATAATCGCTATCGGGAAGACCCCAGTCAGGATTCATGTCGTCGCTGGAAAAAGAGTATGATCCTCTTTTGCTCTTTGTTAAAATATTCAGAGCTAAAAGAACCGCATAGACATATTGCCTGATAGCTTCGCGAGCCCGATAGTCGGCAATATCGACAACTTTTTCCATTTTCTGCCAGTCGACAATGATTTTGTTGCCCTTCTTGCTTAAAATTTTAACAAGATATCTTTCATAAGCTTTGAAAGTTTTCTTAGTCTCCTCCTCATCACGCCTTATTAGAATATCCGCCTCAGGGATAATAATTTTTCCGCCCTTAACAGTAATCTTAAACATAGTCAAACCTCTTTAAATTTAAAAAATCTAAGAAGAATATAGCAAAAATAGAAATATTATGCAATCAGCTCTAATCTTCTGTCGTCGTTGCAAGTTGTCCGCAAGCCGCTTTGATTCCCCGACCAAATTCATATCTTTGGGTGGTAAAGATTCCCTCTTTTTCCAAATACTCTTTAAATTTCTTAATTGTTTTAGAATCAGAAGCTTTAAATTTTCCGGTCGGGTTATAGACTATCAAATTAACCATGTATAATGGTTTTTTCATAATCTTCGATAATTCTTTAGCACATTCAAGAGAATCGTTCTCTCCTTTTATCATTAAATACTCAAACATCACCTTTCTCTTGGTTTTTAAAATATAATCATCGACCGCTTTTAAAACATCTTTCAAAGGATATTTTTTATTCACCGGCATTAATTTGCTTCTCAATTCATCATTAGGAGCATGCAAAGAAATAGAAAGGTTCACCTGTAAGTCTTCTTTAGTAAATCTTTCAATTCCTTCAATTATTCCTGAAGTCGAAACAGAAATCTTACGACTACCAATATTGAAATATTCAGCGTTATTTAAAGTATGAATCGCCGCCATCACATTGTCGTAATTTAAAAACGGCTCTCCCATACCCATAAAGACAATATTGGTTACCTTGCAAACTCTCATAAACAACAAAACCTGAAGAACTATTTCTTCGGCCGTTAAGCTCCTTTTCAATCCCATGGTTCCGGTCGCGCAAAAAGAACAGGCTAAAGGACAACCGACCTGAGAAGAAACACAAACTGTCGAACGGTTGTCAGTATGTTTCATTAAAACCGACTCAATTTTTAGTCCGTCCGATAATTCAATTAAAGCCTTGAGTGTATTTCCTTCATCAAACATTTTGTGTTTGATTTCTAAAGGACATTCTTTTTTTAATTCTTCGCGCAAAGATAAAGGCAAAACTGTCGCCTTGTCCCAATCTTCGATTAAATCCTGAAAAATCAGCTTGCGCACCTGTTTAATCCTGTATTTGGGCTGAGATTTTAATTTTTCTTCAATTAAAGACAAGTTCATTCTTTGTTTTCTATCACTTTAACTTCTTCCTTAGTCAAAACATTCTCGTTCTTTATTTTATCAACAATGGTTGAAAGTTTTTTAGTTCTAGTAATCGACACTTCGTCGAACTGGGTCGAAACCGCTCTGATTTTCTTACCCAAAGAATCAACCTCTTCATTGTATTTATTGTATTCAATTTCAAATTTCTTAATCAGTTTAATAATCTCGTGAAGATTCTCCTGATATTTGAAACTTTTATACGATTGGAAGACCATTCGCAAAATAGCGGTAAAGCTGAAAGGTCCAGCCAAAACAACTTTCTTTATCATGGCATCATTCCAGGCTTCATTCATCTGGTCATAAATGAAACTGAAAATCATTTCATTAGGAACGAATAAAATAACGAAATCAACGGTATCTTCTTCGGGATTAATATATTCTCGTCCCGATATTTCTTTTATTCTACTCTTAACATCCTGCTCAAAAGCTTTCTTGAATTGTTTTTTCTTTTCCTTATCTTCCTCGTCATTAAATTTGATGAAATTATTCAAAGGAAATTTAACATCAATATTTATTTTTGTTCGGTCAGGTAAAAAAATGGTAAAGTCGGGACGGTTGGCATTATTGTCCTGAGCGGTATTAACTTCATAATTTTCTCCTCTCACAAACCCGATCGTCTTTAATAAATTCTCGGCGATTTCCTCACCGTATTTTCCTCTCAATTGATTATTTGATAAGACATTCCTTAGTCCTTCGGTTGAATCTTTCAAACTGCCGGTCACCGTCTTGTATTCTTCCAAGACCGTTCTTAGAGTATTAAATTCTCCAATTCTTTCTTTTTCCACTTCGTCCAATTGCTTTTTGCTCTTATCTAATTCTTCGTGAACCCGGTCAATCAGATCTTTAATCGTGTCTTTGTTGTGCTGGATTGATTCACTAATAATCTCCTTTTTGGAATCAAACTGTTCCAACAATCTTTTTCTTTCTTCTTCAAATAATTCCTTGCTTCTTTTAACATTCTCGTTCATCAATTTTTGAAAAAGAAGATAGGTAAAAACAAGGATTATAAATAATGAAGCTATTAAAGTGATGGTTTCGGTTGTCATATATATTCAATATATCACACTTTCCTCTTTTGTAAGAGAAATACTTTATCGTTTTTTCGAACAACATCCTTGAAAACAATTGCCACTTCTTCTCCTTTCTTTCCCTTTTGTATATTTTTGTTTTCAATCTGTATTGATTCAACTACTTGTTCGATATAGGTATTAGTTCCTTCAATAATAATCTTGTCTCCCACTTTCAAATCCAAATGATTCAAGGTTACCGAACCAGATTTAACGCGAGGATAATAATGAGTGACATAACCGACCAATAATTTCTTATCGGTTGAAACATTGTCCGCTTTGTCGTAACTGATTCCTTCTTTTCCTGGAGTTCCGAAATAGAAGCCGGTTGAAAATCCTCGATTATAAACCGAAGACAATTCTTCTTTCCATTTCTTAACTTTTTCAATTGTAAATGTTTTGTCGAAATAAGCATCGATCGCTTCCCGGTAACACCTCGAAACAACTTCGATATATTTAGGGTCTCTCCTTCGTCCTTCAATCTTAAAAGAATTGATTCCCGCTTTGATTAATTCGGGAACGAATTCAATCATGCATAAATCTTTGGCACTCATGAAATATTTTCCTTCGTTTGAAATCGCATTACCTTCTTCGTCCGATAACATCCATTCTTTTCGGCAAGGCTGGGCACAGCTTCCACAATTAGCCGACTTGCCGTACAAATAAGCTGACAAAATGCAACGGCCGGAAATAGCCATGCACATTGCTCCATGGACAAAAACCTCAACTTCAATCTTCACCTTCTTTGTAAGTTCTTTAATTTGTTTTAAAGTCATCTCCCGAGCCAAGACCACTCTTTTCGCTCCCAGCTTTTTATAGAATATTGCTGACTCGTAATTAGAAATATTGGCCTGGGTGGAAACGATAAAAGGCAGCTTGATTTTTCGAGCTATCTGGATAATTGCCGGGTCCCAAACGATAACGGCATCCACGCCCTCTTTTTTGGCCTTTTTAAGCAGCTTTTCCGCCTTTTTGATATCTTGGTTATAGACGACAGTATTGACTGTCAGATACCCTTTTAGGCCATATGAATGACATTTCTCAATAAAGGATGAGAGCTCCGAAACTTTAATGCCTGAAGCTGCTCTCATACTTAATTCATCAACGCCAAAATACACTGCATCAGCATAGTTTTTACAGGCTTCCAAGCTGGCCCAATCACGGATCGGACTCATTAGTTCTGGTTTCTTCATATTTAAAATTTATCATATTTTGGTATAAAAAAATAGGGTTAGATACGGTTGCGTTTTAATGGATAAGCTGCTTCCAGCTTTCTTGCAACCAGTTCATAACCCTCTTTGATTTCTTTCATGTCCTTGTTCTGTCGGAACAATTCCTTGCTGAGTTCCTGCCATTTGGAAGTTCTTATCCTCCAGCTGTCGTTATCGATAACGTCAGCAATGAACAGCTCTCCGTCCGGTCCGATTCCGAACTCAAGTTTGAAATCGATAAGACGCAGATTGAGAAGAATCAGCGCATCCTCAAGAATGAGGAATGTTTTATACGCAAAGCTTTCAATCTTTACAATTGACGCATGGTCCGGCAAAATGTCTTCCGAGAAAAGCGTGCAAAGGAATGAAAGATGATCAGTGCTCGGTACCTCGGGATTCTTGATTACCCAGTCCTGAGATTTAGGATTGATAATCAAAGGATCATCAATTGGCTCCCTGGTCTTCTGGTCAATCAGTTTTCCGATTTCCTTTCCTTTTTTGGAACGAATAACTCCTCCCGTGGTCTTCAAGAAGAATTCAACGTGCAGTTCATCGAACCTTAAAGGAATCTTACCCGACTTCTTTAGTTCCGGGTTGCGCCGAAGAATACTGCCGACAGCATGTCTTCTTACCACAACCTCAAGAGGAATCATTTGGCACTTCTTGGCCAAAAATTCGGTCTCACTGATTCTTCCCAGATAAGCAACTGGCACACCGGCTTTTTCCAGGAGTTCGAAGTTGACACAGGTGATGGTTGTCGACAATTTTGCCTTATCATTCATCTCCCTTGTTTGTTTCGGATCATTCTTTTTGGTAATATCATCTTTGTTTTGGATGATTACCAATTTGTCGTTACCAACGACTTCATAGACCCTCTTGGTCTTTCCTTCATTCAGTAGTTTTCCTTTCTTGTACAAGATAATCACCTAGCTCTTCAACGTATTAAATTGTGTTAAAAAGCTGTCTATACAATACTATTAATTAAGATTTTGTCAATAAAAAAAGAGGGTTAGCATTAGCTTAATTCCTCAATTTCTTTTTTGTATACGCTGAGCGGAAAAATCCTCTCAGCCAGATATTTAGAGTCTTTAATTAATTCACTTCCCTTAAAAATACTGGCAGTTTGAGGGGTAATACCTTCCCCTACCCAAACGGGAACGATTTCCTTACTTTCTTCGTCAATCTCCATTCCGAGATCAATTTCGAAATATCTTAAATTAAGATTACTTGATTTAAAATAATTATTGATAATCTCGGCGGCAGAAAGAGTCCTTTCGGTTGCATTGAGAAGAAAATGAGCTGGATTCACCCTGTATTGCTTATGAAACGAAAGCCAATCTTTTAGAATACTAACCGCTTCATGGAATTTCAGTGTCTTGTCGGTTTGAAAAATACAATCGTCTCCTGACAAGATGCAACTGATAGGTATTTTATCAACCTTCCTAACAAAAAGAACTCTTCCCAGATGAACCATCCGGTCCTCACCTGTAATCTCGCTTAAAGCGACAATCCTTGATTGAGAAGATTCTTCGATATTATTTCTGATTCTCTTCCTCACCAGGCTTTTGGTAAACACGGTGAGCGCTCTCATAGCAATACCATCTCCGTTCGTGTATTCTTTTAAAACAAAACTTTCGACTGTTTTAGAATGATTCGGAGTTGTATAGTAACGGCAAAATTGATCTTTACCGATAAGAGTAAGGTTTTCCATAATTAACCTCTATTCAGTTCTCAAAGAACTGACTATATAGTCTATATAACAATTATAATAAAAAAGCAACGGATTCACCGTTACTTCTTTTTCATTATCTCATTTAGTATTTCTTTGACTTTTTCAATACTGTCATAGTCGTAAATAGAAATCGGAATCTTTTTCTTTCTCCACTTACTCATTCTTTCTTTCAAAACATCTTTATCCACCAAGTCCGACTTGGCAATAAAAATGTATTCTTCTTTTTTCAATAATTCAGGATTATAATCTCCCAATTCTTTTTTAATCGTTTCGTAATCCTTTTTAAAGTCTTCTGATTCGGCTGAAATGAAATGAAATAATATTTTAGTCCTTTCCACGTGCCTTAAAAATTTGATTCCCAATCCCTTCCCTTCCGAAGCACCCTCAATCAATCCAGGAATATCGGCTAAAATCAAATCGTAATAAACTCCCAAATGAGGCTCCAAAGTTGTAAAAGGATAATTGGCTACCTTGGGATTGGCATTGGTTAATTCTTTTAATAAACTGGATTTGCCGACATTGGGCAAACCGATGAAACCGATATCGGCAATCATTTTCAATTCCAATCTTAAAGTATAAGCCTCTCCTTTAATTCCTGGCTGACATTGCATCGGAGTAGTGTTAGTTGAAGAACGAAAAAGAAAATTACCTCTGCCTCCTTTTCCTCCCTTAGCCATTAAAATTGGTTCGCCAATCTTAACTATTTCAATTCTCTCGTTTTTGTCCAAATTATTAATTACTGTTCCTACAGGAACCTTAAAAATAACATCTCTACCTTTTGGACCATCAACGAACTCTCCTTTTCCATTTCCTCCATCTTCAGCCTGGACTGCTTTTTTAAAACGGAATTGTTTCAAAGCGCTTAAATCAGAAACTCCGACAAAGTAAAAACTGCCTCCTTCTCCTCCGGAGCCTCCAGTCGGACCCAAGGCAAATCTACTCTTCTGGAATGCAACGCATCCCTTGCCTCCGTTTCCAGCCCTTACCCTAATTGTTACGTCATCTATAAGCATATTAATACATTACACTATTATCCTAATCTTTCAAATATTTTTTCCCCTTTAATTTGTCCGGCATGTATTCCTGTTTTTCCTTATACTCAAAACTGGGACTGTATTTATATCCCTTTCCATATCCAACTTCATCCATTAATTTAGAAACCGCATTCCTTAAATGCAAAGGAACGGGAAGATTTCCGTGCTTTCTCACATCATCGGCCACTTTTCCGTAAGCAACATACAATTCATTTGATTTCTTGCACTTGGACATGTAAACCACCGCCTGCGCTAAAATAACATTACATTCCGGATAACCGATAAAATGACAGGCCTGATAAGCACTAACCGCTTGCTCCAAAGCTCTCGAATTAGCGAGCCCGATATCCTCGGAAGCAAAACGAACTAAACGACGGGCAATAAATAAAGGGTCTTCTCCCGATTCAACCATCCGACTTAACCAATAGAGAGCAGCATTGGCATCTGAACCCCTCATTGATTTATGCAAAGCGGAAATAATATTGTAATGCTCTTCCCCGTCTCGGTCATACATTAAAGCCGCCTTCTGAGTGGCTTCTTTTATTAATTCAACATTGATTTTACTCGAGACCGAAGCCGCGTATTCTAAAATATTCAAAGCAATGCGGGCATCCCCATTACTAACCAGAGACAATAAATCAACCGCCTTCTTATCAATCTTTATTTTTAAACTTCCCAATCCTTTCTTTTTGTCTTTCAGCGCTCGCTTAATAATTAAACCGATACTTTCTTTGGTCAATTGTTTAAAAACAAAAACTCGCGAACGAGATAATAACGCCCCCCTGACTTCAAAGCTGGGATTTTCCGTGGTCGCGCCGATCAAGGTAATCAATCCGCTTTCAATGTGCGGCAACAATCCATCTTGCTGTGTTTTATTCCAACGATGAATTTCATCGATAAAAAGAATGGTTCTTTTTCCTAATCTTTGCTCTACTTTTGCTCTTTCAATTATTTCTCGTAAATCTTTGAGACCGCTCGAAACCGCGCTCACTCGGACAAACTCCGATTTGGTTTGTTTGGCGATAATAAAAGCCAGGGTTGTCTTACCTGTTCCCGGAGGACCCCAAAAAATCATCGAAGGAATCTTATCTGTCTTAATCGCCTCTCTCAATAATTTCTTTTCGCCCACGATTTCATCCTGACCCAAAAACTCCTCCAGTGTTTCTGGACGCATCCTATCGGCAAGAGGGTTGTTAATGTTTAAAGTGGACATATTCCTTTTCTTTTATTATAATGAAAAAGCAATAAAAAAACAACGAAATGGAAAATATAGACGAAACATTCCCTAAGAACTACGACTTTAAGTCGCTTGAAGACAAATGGAGAAAAGCTTGGGACCAAAAAGAACTCTTTAAATTCTCCTACAACGAAGGAGATAAGCTTTTTACCGTTGATACGCCTCCACCCTACGTCTCCGCCGACCATTTGCACGCCGGTCATATCATGAGTTACACCCAGGCGGAATTCATCGTCCGCTACAAAAGAATGCAGGGATACAAAGTATTCTATCCTATGGGCTTTGACGACAACGGATTGCCGACCGAAAGATTCGTTGAAAAGAAATACAAAATCGACAAATCGAGAACTACCAAGAAAGAATTCATTGATCTTTGTTTAAAAGAAACCGAAAAAGGAATTGAAACGTATAAGAATCTTTGGAACATGCTGGGTATTTCCGTTGACTGGTCCAAGACATACAGCACGATCGCTCCTCTGCCGACCAAGGTTTCCCAATGGTCTTTAATCGATTTATACAAAAAAGGATTATTATATCGACAAGAACTGCCGATTCTTTGGTGTCCAACCTGTCAGACCGCCATTTCCCAATCTGATTTAGAAGACAAAGAAAGGGATTCCAAAATGAACTACTTGAGCTTCCCGATTAAAGACGGTGAAAGTGTTTTGATCGCCACCACCAGACCGGAACTATTACCGGCTTGCGTGGCTTTGTATTTCAATCCCACCGACGACCGATACAAAGAATTGGCTGATAAAAAAGCAATCGTTCCTCTTTTTAATCAGGAAGTAACATTCAAAACTAGCGAAGCGGTAGACAAAGAAAAAGGAACCGGCCTAATGATGGTTTGCACCTGGGGCGACCAAGAAGATTTGGAAAAATGGAGAACTGACAACTTGGAAACCAAGAGCCTTTTAACTCCCGATGGAAGATTGAACGAACTGGGACAGAAATATGAGGGATTAAAAATTGAAAAAGCCAGAGAAGAAATAATCAATGACTTAAAAGAACAGGGATTCTTAATCAGACAAGAAGATTTAAATCACTCGGTTAATGTCCACGAAAGATGTGATACTCCGGTGGAATTGATTTTAAGTAAGCAGTGGTTTATCAAAATCTCTGACCAAAAAGAAAAATGGTTAGAAATGGGAGAAAAAATAGACTGGCATCCCAAAGAAATGATTGAACCGTACAAGCTCTGGGTCAATTCTTTAAAATGGGACTGGTGCGTTTCGCGCCAAAGATACTACGGCGTACCTTTCCCCTTCTGGTACTGCAAAGACTGCGGAGAAGTAATCTTGCCTGACGAAAAAGATTTACCGGTTAGTCCGACCGAACAAGAAGCTCCAGTAAAAGAATGTCCTAAATGCGGTAGCAAGGAAATCATTCCCGAAACCGATGTTATGGACACCTGGGCCACTTCTTCCTGCACGCCCTTCCTTTTAAGAGAATTAGCCAATAATAAAGAATTGTTCCCGGTTGATTTGCGACCGAATGCCCACGAAATCATCAGAACCTGGGATTTCTATTCCATTGTTAAAAGCTTCTATCACTTTAATGATATTCCTTTTAAAAACATCATGGTTTCTGGCCACGGCTTAGACGTGCACGGAAAGAAAATATCGAAAAGATTAGGTAACTATGTTCCTTCTGATCAATTAGTTGAAGAATTTGGAGCCGATGCCATTAGATATTGGGCAACTGGTGCCGGACTGGGACAAAACTTAAGATTCAATCCCAAGGAAATCAAAAAAGGAAAACAAATCACCACCAAGCTTTGGAACGTTGCTCGATTCATTATTATGAACATCCAAAACTACGAAGAAAAAGATATTAATCTTGAATATCCTGACCTTTGGATATTAAAAGAAATGAACGAAACAATTAAAAAAGCGACGGAAAACTTTGAATCATACCAGTACGCTAAAGTAAAAAATGAAATCGAAGAATTCTTCATGTCTAAATTCTGCGATTACTATGTTGAATTTATCAAATACAGATTGTACGGAGAAAACGAAGAATCGAAAAAAGCAGCCCAATACACAATAAAAACTGTATTCACTAATATCTTAAAGATGTTCGCTCCAATTCTCCCCTTTATCACCGATGAGTTGTATACTCACTTCAGTACTGAAGAAAGTATTCATATCTCAAATTGGCCAATAACTCAAAAAATTGAAACCAATTTAGACGATTCTGATTTCAACGAAGCCATCTCGGCCATTGATGAGGTAAGAAAATACAAATCAGAGAATCAAATATCTCTCGGAGCGGAAATTGAAGAATACAAACTCCAAACTAAAGTCAATTTAGATAAATACGGAAAATTTATCAAAAAAGCCATCAGAGTAAAATCAATATCTTAAGCAAAACAAAAACACTCCCAATTGGGAGTGTTCTGCTTGTTTTCTTTAACCTCTATTTGATATTAAAGTATTTGCTTTTTTCAACCTTAGTTGAAGCCTCTCTTTCGGCCAAGCATTCTCTCTCTTTTTTTCTTTCGATTAAAAGATACATTACGATAATACATAAGATTAAGAACAATAGAGTCAATAATCCAGCGTAAGCCTGTAGGTTAACTAAAGAAATCAATCCAGCACCGGCTTCAGCACCTCTGATGACATCGATAGTTGCAGTTCTTTTAACTGTATCGGCACCTTTGGCTGAAACTTCGATTGTATTGATTAGCTCGTTAGAACCGTAGCTAAAGCTGCTGACATCATCAACCTTTCCTTTGAAAGTGATGACTTTTGATTCGCCTAAAGCGATTGTTCCGATATCCATATTAAGTGATAATGAACCACTGTATGATTGATTATCAATCTTAATATCGTTAATAGCAGTAATCTTGTCAGAAACAATAGTCTTCAAAACAACATTTTCTAACAATTTTGTGCCAGTAGAAGTGATAATTACTCTGAATTCTACCTCATCCTTAGGATTTGCAGTGATTGAATTCTGCCAAGCAGTTTCTTTTTGAGTGACGTTACGAACTAATCCCTCAAGTGAAATTTCTGCTTTAGTAACAACAACTGGTACATATCCTCCGGTTGTATAAGCTCGAGAGTATTGAGCCTCAGAATATGAATACATTCCTTCATCACAACCAACAGCCCATGCTTTGTAGTAATACCAAACATTGTTGGCTAAGTTGCTGTCAACAACAGATGAACCTGTTCCGTAATAAACAACTGTGCCGTCGGCAGAATTGTTCGGATAGCTTCCTGTTTTTCTTGTTACGATTGTGTAGCAAGAAGAAGTACTCTTATTCCATCTTAATGAAATCTGGTTGCTTCCAGCTGCAAGAGCAGTGAAACCTGTTACTGCATCTGGCTTAGTTACAAAAGTAATATCTTGTCCCATAACAGTCTCTCTTCCGTTTGAAGCTTCAGCTCTGAAGTGGTAAGCTTTTCCTTTTTCTAATCCAGAAACAAAATAATCAAATGTCTGTCCGGTAGTCTTATTAGTGGTCCAAGGAGTAGAATTGCTGTATGAAGAAAGTCTTCCCCAGTTAAATCTAACCGATGAATACTGTCCTCCGTCATTAGTCAAAACTCCGTTTAAAGTTGTTGAAGTTGTTCCAACAACTGGAGTGTTAGTTGTAACTGCTAATCCACTTGAATAACCTGAACCATAATTTCTAACCACAATGTTTACTGTGTCAGAATTGCTGTATCCGCGAGAATCAGTTACATATAAAGTACAAGTATAGGTAATATCTGAATTAACTGAAGGAGCGTAATATGTAGGATTTAATGAGTTTGAATTAGACAAACTTCCGCCATTACAAGACCAATACTGAGTTAAAGAATATCCATACTGACTGTATGCGTATCCATTCAAAGTTGTTGATTGATTTTCTTGAATATCTTTATTTGTACCTGCATCAACGGAAATACCAGAATATGTATTTTGTCCGCCAACAACGATTGTAGCTTGGGCATAAGCAACATATCCGCCTCTTTCAACTTTTACTTTAGCAGTATATGTACCATCATTGTAATAATTGCACATATCGTAAGCGGTATAATTTGTGTTGTTTGAATTTGCTACGATGTCCCATGAATTATCATTTTGGCAATCAAATCTATAAACTATAGGATAATCAGATAAACCAATACTGTTAACACTTGCTGTTAAATCTACTCCATTTAAAGGAGCTGATCCTGATGATGGGCTAGCTGATAAACTAACATTTAATTCTGGTGAAAACCATCCACCATTATTAACTGTTACCATTACTGTATCACTACCAGTATATCCTTTACTGTCTCTAGCAGTTAACGTACAAGTATAATTTGTAGTTGAGCTAACTGAAGGAGCGTAATATGTAGTAGATAAAGAATTGTAGTTAGATAAACTTCCGCTAGTACATGACCATGTATAAGTCATTGAATCACCTTGAGGGTCATTGGCATAACCTGACAAAACAGCATTTCCTCCACTGGTAACCGAAATATTTGAACCAGCTTCAACTGTTGGATTTTCGTTACTGTTTCCACTATCTATTACTGTTACATTTAAAGTATCACTACCAGTGTGTCCATCGGCGTCTCTAGCAGTTAACGTACAAGTATAAGTTGTAGTTGAGCTAACTGAAGGAGCATTATAGGTAGTACTTAAAGATGTAGAATTAGATAAACTTCCGCTAGTACATGACCATGAATAAGTCATTGAATCACCTTGAGGGTCATTAGCAGAACCAAATAAATTAACAGAATTTCCTTCGTTAACGCTTACATCTGAACCAGCATTAACTACTGGATTTTCACTAGGATTGCCAGTATTTACTACTGTAATATTCTTAGTGTCAGTATCGCTATTTCCTTTATTATCTCTCACAGTCAAAGTACAAGTATAAGTTGTAGTTGAGCTAACTGAAGGAGCGTAATATGTAGGATTTAAAGCAGTAGAACTAGATAAAGTTCCACCAGTACATGACCATGAATAAGTCAATGGGTCGCTTTGAGGATCAGTTGCTGTGGCTGAAAAAGCAACAGACTGTCCTTCATTAATGCTTATATCAGTTCCAGCATTTGCAGTTGGATTTTCATTTACAGTAGTATTTGAAATATTAGCAAAGAAAGTTACGTGACCTTGTGATGGCCATCCTCCAGCAACACTTCCAATATTAGCTTCAACACTAGTACCGTTATTAGTAACTGAAATCATTGTGCCTCCTGATGTTGATTGGTTAGGAAGCCATCTGGCAGTACTTTCAAAGGTAACAGTCTGAGAAGAAGTAATATTAAGAGTTACTGAATCAGAAACCTGGGCAGCGTTATCAGCCCATAAAACTCCAGAAAACACCTTCTGAGTGCCGGCTGATGTACTTGGAACACTTACTCTCATTTTTGTGTTGGTAGCATTTGTGCCATCAACAGTGTTGTGATAGTAAACATCGATTGCAATTCTGTCTCCCGCCTTAGCTGTAATTGATTTTGTCCAGCTGTATGTTCCGGCAGAAGTTGTAGAATTACCGATTCTTACCGTATCTAAATCGTTGCTAGCATTGTTGAATTGAGGAACAGCAGCAATGGCGCTACTAACTCCAACGAACAATACAGAAACCAAAGATACAAGACTCAAAACTATCGAACTATAAGATACTTTTTTTGTATTCATATATTTTTTATTATTTTTTAACTTATTTTTTATTATTTATTAAAAACGAATGATTAAAATAAATGGTGGAGGGAAGGTTTAAATGACGATATCAACTGGGCCTCCGGGAACGGGGTCGTCGGTCGGACCACCAGGGATAGGTGCATCCACGGGACCACCAGTACTTTCACTAGCCATTCCACCACTGCTGTCGTTGTTGTTGCTGCCGTCGAAGTAAAGACCTCTGACGACTTTAACTGCCTTGGCATCTGTCCAGATAAGAGCGACAAGCTCTTTATCCTTATCAAACACCTCAACGATGGCGATTCGCTGTTCTCCTCTCCTGTCCATTGGAGATATCCTCTCATCGATAAGATAAGAAGCAAATCCTTCGGGCATGGGTCCGGCAATCACGTTTTCTTGTGATACCAG
>JBBACA010000002.1:0-94731 GCA_041657325.1 Minisyncoccota bacterium | reverse complement strand
TAATGTTTTTCAGACATTCGCCGTGACCGACTTGGCTACCTCGGCATATCGGTGGGCGATAGAGGACTCGAACCTCTAACCCCTTCGGTGTAAACGAAGTGCTCTACCAATTGAGCTAATCGCCCGTTATCCATCTATGTGGGCGGGGCGGGACTTGAACCCGCACGGGAATAATCCCCTATGCACCTCAAGCATAGATGTCTGCCAATTTCATCACTCGCCCCTATTCTGCAATTTCTTTCCTTTCCTTAGTTTTTAATTTTGCTTTTCTTCCTTTTGCAGTTCTTAAATAATAAAGTTTTGATTTTCTTGTCTTTCCACTTCTTTCTATTTCTATTTTTTCAATTGAAGGAGAATGTATCGGGAAAATCTTTTCTACTCCAACCCCGTCAATAACTTTTCTAACGGTGATAGTAGCAGAAACTCCTTTTCCATGTTTTCTAGCCAAAACTTGACCTTCAAAAATCTGAATTCTTTCCTTAGTCTTTCCATCTTTGATTTCTTTAATCTTTTGATGAACTTTAATCATATCTCCGGCCTTAACGTCAGGTAAATCACCTTTCAAATTAGCCTCAATAATACCCTTCTCTTCCAAGGGTTCTTTTACTTCTTCTGTCGCTTCTGTTTCAACCGTTTCAGGTGTAACTTCAGCAATGTTTTCTTCTTTTTGTGTTTCTTCTGCCATATATTTACTTTATCTTAATTAACTTGGTGGGCGTATCCTGACTCGAACAGGAGGCCTTTACGATGTCAACGTAACGCTCTAACCAACTGAGCTATACGCCCCTTTAGGTTTAAAGAGCTCCTTTATATCTTAGGCGATTTAAGGCTTTTCGTCAACAAAAACAAATTAACAGAAAAGTACTAAATTGTCTATATAAAACCATCTGTGCGCGTGGATGGACTCGAACCATCGACCCCCCACTTATAAGGCGGGTGCTCTAACCAACTGAGCTACATGCGCAAAACTTTTATTCCTTTATATAATAATCACCAATCGATTTCAAGGCCATAAGTACCCTTTCTGAAAGTCTTGCATCTCCTATACCTAAATTACATGTACCATGGCCAAATCCTCCCCTATGATTTATCTTGCTAAATAAATTAACTTTGATATAGGGCTTAATAAATTGTTGTTTATCTAATTTTAATGTTTTTGACCAAAAATCTATCTCCCTACTAATAATCATATCACTATATAATTGTAATTGAACTTTTATTTTATCCCTCGAAACATTTAGTGATTTTTCGAGCCAATAAATAAAAAATTTAATCATTGCTGGATCTGTATTAGAAATTGTAATCTTGGCGGCAGCCTGATTCTTACTTCCCTCCCCCCAATAAAGAAAAAGTCCAGCAAGATATAGTTCTCTTTTATTTATAGGAAATATTTTAGATTTTTCCTCACAATAAAAAATATTAAGCCTTGATTCTCTCTTTTTCCTCTTAGTCTCCCTGCATTTTTCTATTTTTTGCTCACTATCTCTGAGCTCCCTAATTCTTTTTTCTGAAAGAGGATAATCTTTAAGCCAATTACTTAAAGTACTCTTGCTTATTCCTAGAGCTTTTTTAATTTGACTATAGCTCATCTCTCTTTCACGCATTTCGATAGCTTTTTTCTTCTCTTCTTTTCTTGCCATAATTGAACCTTTAAAATAATATAAAATTATGTATTTCTTAGGTTCATTTTATCACGAAGTAAAATCAAACACAATACTATTCTCTGATCAATTCCTCAAATTCTTCTCTTTCGATGGTTTCCTTTTCAATCAATCTCTTCGCTATCTTTTCTAACACATTTTTATTTTCTTGCAATATCTTCTCGGCTTCTTTTTCGGCCTCAACTATTATTCTTTCAACCTCTTTATCTATCTGTAGGGCAACTTCGTCGGAATAATTCTTGCTTTCTGTCTCCCCGCCTAAGAATACTTCTCTTTCTCGGTCGCCGAAAACAATCGGACCTAATTTGGACATTCCGTATTTCTTAACAATATTTCTGGCAATAATAGAAGCTTTATTTAAATCATCGGATGCTCCGGTTGTCATGTCGCCAAAAATCATCTTCTCCGAACAGTATCCTCCCAATAGTACTGCAATCTCTGCTTCAAATTCTTTTTTGGTTCGAAGCATTCTTTCTTCTCGAGAAACCTTTAAAGTATATCCGGCGGCCATTCCCCTACCGATAATTGATATCTTTCTAACCGGCTCGGCATCGTGAACTTTGCTTCCGATTAAAGCATGTCCGGCTTCGTGATAAGCAGTAATCTGTTTTTCTTTATCGGTCATGACATGACTTCTTCTTTCCGGTCCAAGTAAAACCTTTTCAATCGATATTAACAAATCGTCCTGCATCACCTGTTTCTGTCCTTTCTTTGTCGCTAAAATTGCAGCTTCATTAAATACGTTCTCCAAGTCAGCTCCGGAAAATCCCGGTGTTCTTTCTGCTACTTCCCTTAATTTAATATTTTCTGCCAAAGGCTTGCCTCTAGAATGTATATTTAAAATATCTTCTCTTTCTTGAATATCGGGCAAATTAATTACCACTTTTCGATCAAACCTACCGGGTCTTAATAAGGCAGGGTCTAAAACATCGGGTCGATTAGTCGCCGCTAAAACAATGATTTTGTCGTTCTTTTCAAATCCATCCATCTCGGTCAATAATTGATTCAAGGTCTGCTCTCTCTCTTCGTGACCTCCGGTTATAGCCGGACCACGAGATTTACCGATACTGTCTAATTCATCGATGAAAACAAGACAGGGCTGTTGCTTCTTGGCAGCAGCAAACAAACTTCTTACTCTGCCCGAACCGACTCCCACAAACATTTCAACAAAAGATGAACCGGCAACGGAAAAGAAAGGAACATTACTCTCCCCCGCTACTGCTCTTGCTAATAACGTTTTTCCGCAACCGGCCGGACCGACTAATAAAACTCCCTTGGGAATTCTCGCTCCCATTTTCAAGTATTTCTGAGGATTCTTTAAAAAATCAACAATTTCTTCCAGTTCCTGTTTTTCTTCTGTTAATCCGGCAACATCCTTAAAAGTTATTTTGTCTTTAGGATGACCTTCGGCTCCGAATAAAGTAGCTTTGGCTTTGGTGAAATCAAAACTCTGAGCCGCTCCCGCCTTGGCATTCTTGAAAATCATAAAGAAAAAAATACCGAACAAAACTAGCGGAAAAACCACCATAATTAAAAATGTACCGACCCAATCCCATGAAGTGTTGGGTTCTTCAAAAACAAAAGAAACAGCTTTCAGTTTTTCCTGAGTCGCGCCGTAATTAATTAAAGCCTGGCCCAATGTATCCCCTGCTTCTTTTTTGCTAGTAGCTTTATTTCCATCAAGGTATTCAATGGAAATATCATTATTTAATATTTTAATCTCCTTTACTTTTCCATTGTTTACATCAGCAGACAATTGAGTAATTGAAATATTGCTAATGGTTTCCTTGGGAACATTGAAGAGACCGAAAACGATTCCGAGTACCAAAAAAACTATAACAACTAAAAAGAGATTTTTAAGGAGACCTTTAATAGGGCTCTTTTTCATATTGTTTTTATTTTATTCTTAAAGACATCCAATGTCTTTGAGGCTGGAAGCTTAATATCTGGAATTCGTATTCCTTGTTTAATTCAAGCTTTTCTTTCATTTTTGGTTCTGAACCAAATTCTGAAATATGTATTAATCCTTGTATTTTAGTATCGGTATCCTTAGAATTGCTATCAACCATTTGAATGAAAGCTCCAAAAGGATTAAATCTAACAACTAAACCTTTGATAACATCTCCTGTTTTGTAATTTAAATTCTGCCAAGGGTCTTTCTTTAGGTTCTTGATAGACAAAGAAACTCTGCCTTGTGAGATATCAATAACCTGGGCTTTAACATCTTGACCGACTTCAACTACTTGGGCCGGGTCTTCAATTAACTGCCAATCTAGTTCAGAAATATGAACCAATCCTTCCAAGGCTGAATCTTCTGGAGCGGCATCGGGAAGATTAAATTTAATAAAGGCTCCAAAATTAACAATTCCTGAAACTTTTCCTTCAACCACATCTCCTACCTTTAATGATTTAATGGCTTTCTGTAGTGTTTCGCTTTCTTTTGATTCTTCGGTCAAAATAATCTGTCCAGCTTTTTCATCAAAGTCTAAAATCTTAACTTTAATATCTTGTCCGATAAATGACTGTAGTTTTCTCAAAATCTTTGATTTGTCTCCTTCCGGAACTCTGGGATAGTTATCAGGAGATAACTGAGAGGTCGGCAAGAAAGCAGGAATACCGGCAACTTCGGTGATAAGACCTCCTTTGTTTACCTTGCTGATTCTGACGGCAAATTCTTGGTTTAATTCTTTCTTTTCCTTAACTGTCTGCCAAGCTAACTCCTTTTCTGCTTCTCTTAGAGATAACTCAACAAAACCTTCTTCGTTTTCAGGCTCAACAACTTTAACGGAGATAGTGTCTCCTATTTTAATGTTTTTTAAAACGTTTTTGGCGTTCTGGTATTCAGCACCGTAAATAATACCGGTCTTTCTTGGACCAATATCCAGGTACATAGCTAAATTCTCGATAGCGAGAATTTTTCCGTCAATGATTTCTCCATTTCTGGGAATCTGGACGTTATCGGTTAGTTTTTGTAATGTTTCATTTTGCATATACCTCCTTATATCATAAAGGTTTAATATTATCAAGTCATACTTTAAACACCTAAAAAGGCTATTATTGACAAAAATCCCATGTGGACAAAACCGTTGACAAAAATGACCGTATAGGTTAAGATATGTTCAGTCCTGCTGAGCAGGATTTTATATATGCTTAACAAGCAAAACTTCACAATTATACTTTTTGCGGCTATTATTTTCTCTTTCTCGGCCCTGATATTAACCATTGATGCCAAATCAGATAACACTAACTTGGCTAAAGATTACTTATCAGAAAAGAGTTATTCCTTGGAAAACAATACTTTAGCGGTATTTTCCAACCAGGAAGACAGAGATGAGGGTAATAATCAATTAAAGCATAAGAAGATAAAAGTTATCATTACTGCCTATTCTTCTACGACATGGCAAACCGATGATACCCCCTTCATTACCGCTAACGGTTCAACAGTAAGGGACGGTATAGTAGCAAATAACATGCTACCATTCGGAACAGAATTAAGAATACCTGAACTTTATGGAAATAAAGTGTTCACAGTAGAAGATAGAATGCACTCAAGAAAAAGCGATTACCAATTTGATATCTGGTTCCCTACTCTTGAAGAGGCTCAAGAATTCGGAGTAAAAGAAACATATATCGAAGTATTGGAGATATAAAAAACGCACTGGTCTAACCAGTGTGTTTTTTTATGTGCCTCGGGTGGGACTTGAACCCACAAGGGTGTTACCCGCAGCATTTTAAGTGCTGTATGTTTGCCAGTTTCATCACCGAGGCATGTTTATTTCTTACGACCACGATAGTTTGGTTTTAAACTATGACAGTTGGGACAAAGTATTTGTAAATTACTCAAACTGTTATTATGAGGATCTCCATCTATATGATGCAATTCTAATGGTAATCTACCATCAAAACTTTTTTGCGACCAACCACACTCTTCGCATTGTGGCTTTTTTAATCCTTCTTTAATTAATCTATTTTTAAGCTTATAGCTTTGAAAATTATTATCTTTAACTAAAATTTTGTCCAGGGGTATTTTGGGAGTAAATAAAAATTGTAATCCCCTATTCCATCCTTTCCCCTTAAAATGACCTACATCAAAATTATATTCTTTGATGTATTTTTTTAATTGTACATAATTTCCTCCGGCTGGTTTCAAATTTAATTTATTTAAAACCTGCCTATAACTATATGATACCTTAACGGCCTCTTTTAATTGAATTTTTGTCCACGTTTTTCTGTCCATTAAAACAATTATACCATTAGGCACACTCATAAGTCAATTATTCTTTTGCCTTTACCTATTTTGAAAGATCTGAGGCGTGGGCGGGAATTGCACCCGCGTATAAGAGTTTTGCAGACTCTTGCCTTACTGCTTGGCCACCACGCCCTAGCCATATAAAGAGAATACCAAGATTATTCGTTTTTTTCAATATCTTCCTTCCTTATCTTCGCCAACAGCTCTTCTATCCTTCCCGCCTCCTTAGTCTTCGTTTCTTTCAAAAACTCTATCTTCGGAACCGGCCTCATCTTTAATTTCTTATTCAATATCTGTTGAATGTCGTAAATATGTCTTTTTAATAAAGATAAGACATCTTCAAAACTTTCTTCGGGAATAACAGAGATAAAAATCTTAGCATGAAAAAGACTGCCCGAACACTCAACCCTGGTAATAGTTAAAAGTGTTCCCGGAAAAATATCTATTTCTTTCAAAATAATTTCTCCCAGTTCCTGCTGTATTAAACTGTTAACTTTTTCTAATCTAAACATATTACAATTCCTCTTGCCTATACTCTTCTTTGAAAACAACCAAAGTATCTCCTTCTTTTATTCTTTCGCTGCCTTGATATAGTATTCCGCATTCCTTTCCTTTTTTAACCACATCGAAATCTTTCTTGTTTGACTGCAATTCAATAATTCTTCCGTGTCCGATCTTTTCCTCTCCCCTGTATATTTCCAGCGATGCTCCTTTTTGCACTTCTCCTTCGGTAACATCTCCTCCCACAATCTGCCTGTTCTTTTCGGTTCTGAAAATAGCCAAGACTTCTATTTTACCCAATTCAATCCTTTCTTTTTCTTTAGTTAATTTTCTTTCCATCAGCTCTCTTACCTTTTGAGCTAGTTCATAAATAATATTAAATTCGTAAACTTTGACTTTATTATTTTCGGCGCTAATTTCCGCCACCTTGTCTTTCTTAACTCTAAAAGCGACAATTACGGCTTCGCTGGTTTTTGCCATTCTAACATCCTGTTCCGTTATATCCCCCACCTCGCTCCTGACCACTCTGATGCAAACATTTTCTTGAGGTAAAATTTTAAGAACTTCTTCGATTCCTTCAAGAGATCCTTGAGCGTCTCCTTTAATAATTAAATTCAAATATTTTTTATTAGGATCAAATTCAAAAGTATTATTCTTTATTTCTTTCTTCTTTAAATTAGCCATCGCTTCTTCGTGTGAAGAAAATGCATGAAATTTTTCTCCAACCATCGGAACATTCTCAAAGCCGATAATTATTGCTGGATCAGACGGATTAGCTTCTTTTATTTCTTTTTGTAAAAAATCTCCCAAATTTTTAACCTTACCGATAACAAAATCTGTTCCAATAATATCGCCCTGTTTCAATGTTCCGTTTTCAACCAAAACGGTAGCAGTTGGTCCCTTCTTCGGATCAAGATATGCTTCAATAATTGTTCCCTCGGCTAAAACTCCTGTTTCCGCTTTTAAATCTTCGACTTCGGCAACCAATAAAATCATATCCAATAGATCTGTTATTCCCTGCCCGGTCTTTGCCGACATTTCAACTGACGGAACTTGTCCTCCCCATGACTCAACCAAAATATCTTCTTTGGATAATTGTTGCTTAACCATTTCCGGATTAGCTCCCGGCTTATCCATTTTATTCAATGCTACAATAGTTGTTAGTTTAGCATTTTTAATATGCGTAATAGCTTCTTTGGTTTGCTTCTTAACTCCTTCTCCCGCATCAACTACCAAAACAGCAATGTCAGCTAATTTAGAACCCCTTCCTCTGATAGCGGAAAAAGATTCATGACCCGGAGTATCGATGAAGGTTATCTTCTTTTGATTATGTTCAATCTGATAGGCACCGACATGCTGAGTAATTCCGCCCGATTCTTTTTCTAAGGTATTGAATTCTCTGATGGCCATCAATAAAGAAGTTTTACCGTGGTCAATATGACCCAAAACAACCACCACTGGCGGCCTCGAAATCACATTTGGTTGTTTGTTATTTTCTGCCATATTTTTAGTTCTTAAAGCGGAGAGAGTGAGATTCGAACTCACGGTGGGAATGACCCCACAATGGTTTTCGAAACCATCCCCTTAAACCGCTCAGGCATCTCTCCTAAAGATGTTTAAAGACTATCACTTTTTCCTCTTAAAAGCAATTTTAAAGAAGGAAAATCGTTGTCATATGTCATCTCCTTGGGAAGAAAAATCGGGAACCTTTTTCCTATCGTCTGAACAAGATAGTTAGATGCCTGACCTTTTAATATTTTAAACTTAAAAAATTTAACCATTTCCTTTTTGTACTTCTTAAAATCAGGAAAAGTCCTGACTAAAATATCGGCGGCATGAAGACCCCAGATTATCCCTCCCCCGCTCCACGGCTTGGTTAATCCCATTGCATCTCCACAAAGAGTGATATTTTTTTCTTTAGGAAAAATTAAGCCAGCATTAAATAAAGAAAATTTAGGACAAGGAACCGCGGCCGCCGAAAAAGAATCTCTCTCAACTCCTCCAATCTCCAATATCTTATTTACCTTCTTTCTTACCTCTAATTGATTGCCGATTGCTCCGTATTCAATCTTGTCTCCCTTGGGAATCTTCCAGCAAAATCCAAAAATATTAGAATCGGTAAAGGTTTCGGTAATATTCGAATTATCTTTTATCAGAGAATAAGCCTGGACTCCGTTTTTAATTTTCGGGTCAGGCAAATTCAAACTTCTCCTAATAACAGAAAAGGCGCCGTCACATCCGATAATCCTATCAAATCCTTGCGGCACCTTTTTAATTTCTTGACCCAGAATAATTCTCGTCCCGGCCTTCTTGTTTAAGTCCAAAAGAATATTTATCAACGTTTCTCTATTAAGAGCTAAATGTTGAGGATTAAAATTAAGCTTAACTTTTCCTTTAGGGAAATTGATTACACAAGAAGATATTTTATTCTCAATACATTCATTAGTTATCGGGATAAACTGTTTGATTCTTTCTGAAACCAAAGCCGAACAACATTTCTTACCCAATGTATCTTCCTTTTTCTTGTCGAAAAGAGAGACCTCATGTCCCGCTTCCGATAGCTTCCAAGAAATATATAATCCCATCACTCCCCCGCCAACTACGGCAACTTTTAATTTTTGATTGTCCATTATTTTCAGGAGATATAATATGGAGCGAGTGAAGGGAATCGAACCCTCATGTACAGCTTGGAAGGCTGTCGCTCTACCATTGAGCTACACTCGCAAAAACCCTTTCGGGGCACTGAGATTCGAACTCAGAATAAATCCTCCCAAAGGACTCGTGATGGCCGTTTCACTATGCCCCGCGCTATTTTCTTTTTATACCATCTTTCTGTTTTCCAGTCAAAAAAATTCCTCGTTTT
Source organism: Minisyncoccota bacterium (assembly GCA_041657325.1). GTDB lineage: Bacteria > Patescibacteriota > Minisyncoccia > Minisyncoccales > Minisyncoccaceae > UBA2211. Next base: position 85,457 of record JBBACA010000002.1, on the reverse strand, counting down.
TATAAAAATAGCTTGGTTTATAAAAATTATTAATTAAGACTATATCGCCTTGGCTTCTTTTCTGCTTTCCAGAAAAGACAAATACATGCCCCCTATTCCCCAACATAATCCGAATAGTCCGACAAAAAATCCGATAAAAGGTATTAATAATAAAACATAGCCGATGATAACTCCGATTAAAGAATAAACTAAAAAGCTTTGTTTAAAATCTTTTTTAATTATTTTTAGCAAGTATTGACCGAAAGATATCGCTGAAAAGAAATAAGCCAACAACAACATTAATATCCAAATAATAATTAAAATAGTTCCGATTAAACCTCCCAAACCGGTTATGAAGAATAAAAAGGCTAAAACAGGAGTACAGATTAAAACTGCGAATCCGATGCCGAAAGATTTCCAAATGCTTTCCGTCATTATCTTTTCAACATCCTTAACTTTTTTACCACCGACTAAAACTATTACCAAACAAGTCAAAAGCATGAGCAAAATAAATGCTACTTCCGATAATATTCCTCCTTTAAATTCTTTTTGCTGTTTTACTTCGGGTGGATTTTTATCAATTGAGCCCAAAACATTAACCTGGCTTACTCCTTTCACATCTCCAAAAGCATTATATCTGATGTCTCCGGAAATAACGGCCGTCGGAGTTAAAGTCAATCCGTTGCCGTCTTTCGGTTTCATATTGGAATAAAAATTAACATTGTTATTTACCTTACCGCTAATATTAAGAATCTCGGCAATCACATTAACGCTGCCGATAACATTACCGGCAATGTTGACTGTCTCTCCAGCAAATAAAGTATTCCTCTCAACAAAAGAATCTTCTGATAATGTAATATCTTGTCCGACAGCCGAAACAGATCTTTCGACTCTGCCGTTTATCTCAATGCTTTGCGAAGCAGTCCTGATGTTTCCGGTAACATTACCGTTAATCACTATGGATTGTGCCGCTCCGATAATGTCTCCGTCCACATTGCCGTTGATATAAATCTTTTGACCGAAAGCAAAAATATTACCGACCACATCACTGTCCACAGTAATATCATTACCGATCAACAATACTTCATCATTAATAACCTCTCCCTCAGGAAGATTAATAATTTTCTCTGTTACGGTCATCGCCGAAGAAAAAGCTAAAGGAAAAACACAAAAGATCAACAACAGACCAGCAAAATACTTTTTATTCATATATTTTACTTGATTATAATTTATAATCATATTATATCAAAACTGCATAATTTTAATAGACTCTCTCCCCTTTCCAGGTTAAAACATATTGACTTCTGCCCTATGCTAATTCACAATATAATTAAACATATGGCAAAGAAAACATCTTACGATATTCAGCGCGAAGAACGCATAGTTCTTCCCGCAAGATTAGAAGGCAAAGTTAAAAACGCCCAAAGAAATAAAAAGAAGAAAAAGAAAAGTTAATCTTTTTCTATATTTTATTATCGGGTTAAGAAGAAGAAGACGATAGAAAGAATAACCAAAGGCAGCCAAGCCCAAACAATTTTTTGATAACGGAAAAGAGATTTTCCGTTTTTTGCTCTCATTACTCTGTACCATTTTTCAAAACCGAAAAAAGCAACGCTACCGATAAAGATAGTTAATATCAGCTTATCCATTCCCCAGATTGTGTGATATTGGTTTCCGATAACCTCAATTGAGCGAAGAGGCCAAATAACGGTGACATAATAAGATACGATTACCAAAATATCTCTACCTTTAAATTTAATATTCTTTTTATTCAGCCACTCAATCGTCCACATAATCAAACCGACAGTCAATCCTCCAATCCAAAGACCAGTAATGGTATCATCTATCTTAAGCCATCTGGCCAATCCTAATCCGGCCGAAACTCCAACTACACAAACCGGACAAACAGCTAAAGCAGTCTGGGCAAAAAATAAACTAATAAAAGATATAAAAGATGCAATTGTTATTTTATTCATTATTTTCTTTCTTTAAGTGTTGTTTCTAATTTTATCTCTTCCCTATTTCTCAAAACTAACAAATTTATTTTTTCTCCGACGGCGCAATCTGCCAAAACATCGTTGATAGAATTATCTTGAGTTATCTTCTTGCCGTTAATCTCCAAAATAATATCGTACTCTTTCAATCCAGCCTGTTCGGCGCTGGAATTTTTAGCAACTGCCGGTTCACCGAACATTTCTCTCACTACCAAAGCTCCATAACAACATTCTATTTTATTAGCTTTGGCGATATGTTCATTTAAAATAATATACTTTACTCCCAAATACGGTCTTTTGACTCTTCCTTCTTTTTTAATTTCTTTTAAATCTTCCTTAACGTAATTAATCGGCAGAGCGAATCCGATATTTTCCGCTCCCATAATCATAGCTGTATTTATCGCTATCGCTTCCCCGTTCATATTTACCAGCGGTCCTCCCGAATTACCGGGATTAATCGCCGCATCGGTTTGAATTAATCCCCTCAAGCTGGTAGCTTTTGATGTTGTGTTGGCTCCGTTATAGGCAGTAATTCTTCTGCTTAATCCGGAAACAATTCCCATTGATAGAGTATCTTCAAATTCTCCTAAAGGATTTCCGACGGCAATTACCGTTTCTCCTAATTCGACATTGTCGGAATCACCCATTTTCAAGAAAGGAAAAGCGACTCCGTCTTCAATTTTAAGAATCGCTGTATCGGTTAAAGGATCGCGGGATAGAACCTTGGCTTTATATCTCCTGTCGGGATCAATGATAACGGTATAATCAGCATCTGTTTCTTCAACCACGTGATTGCAAGTTAAAACGTATCCGTCTTTTGAAATAATAAATCCACTTCCCCCTCCGATTTTAGTCTTCTGTTTTCCTTCAATCATTTTTTTAGGAAAAGCAACCTTCTCTCCCTTGAAAGGAAGGAAATAAAATTCTTCAATTTGCGGTAAATCGCGAGATGCGATAATAGTTATTGCCGCTGGACAAATCTTCTTCGCTATTTCTACGATTGGAGATTTTTTCATGAATTAATTCTATCATAAAAAAATATTGTAAACAACTATAAAATATGATAATCTGGCCTTATCAATTCCCATGTCCCCGTAGTTCAATGGACAGAACGAGAGACTCCTAAGCTCTAGATAGAGGTTCGATTCCTCTCGGGGACACATTGCAATATTATTAAACATTTGTATAATAAATTTATTGAATAAGGGCCCATAGCGCATTTGGTAGCGCGCGCCCATGGCATGGGCGAGGCGGCGGGTTCAAATCCCGCTGGGTCCACATAACACAAAACCACCCTTACGGGTGGCTTTTGTTTTTAATTTTATCTAACAGCGTCTTTCAATCCTTTTCCAGCTTTGAATTTTGGAGTCTTCATTGCAGGGATCTTGATTTTTTCTCCTGTTTTAGGATTTCTTCCTTCTCTGGCAGCTCTAGCTCCTACTTTAAATGTTCCGAATCCTGTCAAAGTTACATCTCCACCTTTTGATAGAGTTTTTGTTATTTCTTCAATGATTGTGTTTAATGCCTCGGCAGCGTCTTTCTTTGCCATGGCTGTCTTCTTAACGATTGCTTCTACGATGTCGTCTTTTGTCATTTTAGTATATATTAATTCTTATATAATGATTATCGACCTTTTATTATTTCGCATATTCCGTTACTCTCGACTCTCTTATCACCATAACCTTGATTTCTCCAGGATATTTTAATTCCTGCTGAATCTTCTGAGCTACTTCTCTGGCTAACTTGTGAGCCGTTAAGTCATCTACTTCTTTCGGCTTAACAAACACCCTTAATTCCCTGCCTCCTTGAATAGCATATGATTTTTCAACACCAACGAATGAATTAGCAATATCTTCCAAATCTTCCAATCTTTTTAAATAGTTCTCTAAAGTATCTTTTCTGGCTCCCGGTCTGGCTCCTGATATCTGGTCAGCGGTTTGAACAATCACCGCTTCTGAACTTTCGTAAGGATACTCTTCGTGATGCGACCTCATGGCCGAAATGATGGCTGGGTCTATATTAAACTTCTCTAAAATCTTTGCTCCAATATCAGTATGAGACCCTTCTATCTTATAGTCAAGGGCTTTTCCTATATCATGCAATAAACCGGCTTTTTTGCAAAGAGCGACGTTTAGCCCTATTTCTGAGGCTAAAGCGGCGGCTAAATGAGCTACTTCGATCGAGTGATTTAGCACATTTTGACCGTAACTGGTTCGGTATTGTAATCTTCCCAAGACTTGAACTAACTTTTCGGGAAGATCTAATACTCCGGTTTCGTATACTGCGGCTTCTCCGGCTTCTCTAATTTTCTTATTTACCTCTTCGGTCGCCTTTTCAATCTCCGTTTCAACTCTGGCGGGCTGAATTCGGCCGTCTCTTAACAATTTTTCCAAAGCAATCTTTGCTACTTCCCTTCTGACCGGATTAAAGCTGGAAATAATTACAAGTCCGGGAGTTTCATCAACAATTAACTCAACTCCGGCGGCTTTTTCAAAAGCTCTAATGTTTCTTCCCTCTTTACCGATAATCCTTCCTTTAATTTCTTCTGAAGGAAGAACAACCGAAGAAGTAGTAATTTCCTGAGTCTGAGGAAGAGCATATGATTGAACTGCAGTCGCGATAATTTCTTTAGCTTTCTTTTCGTATTGTTCAACTCCTCTCAACTCAAGCTTTCTGATTCTTTCTAAAACATCTACCTCGTATTCTTTTTCTGTTTTTTCTAATAGCTCAACTTTGGCCTGTTCTTTGTTCAGTCCTGCTATTTTTTCTAGTTTTTGTATTGATTCAACCCTTAAACGATCGAGTTCTTCTCTTATTTGTTTTACTTTCTCTAATTTTTCAACCGCTTCCTTTTCTTTTTCTACGGTTTGCTTGTCTTTAAGTTCTATTTCTTCTTCTTTCTTAAAGAGTCTATTCTCCGCCTTTATCACCACCTTCTGTCTTTCTTCTATATCGGCTGCGATTTTCTTTTCTGTTTCTTCTGCCTTTTCTTTGGCTTTGCTCATTATCTCTTCCGCAATCTGTCTGGTTTGAGCAATCTTCTTCTGCAATTCCGCTTCAATAGTTCCGGCTCTTTTCCTGGCAATCGACTGACGGATATAATAACCGACAATACCACCAACGAATAGCGAGATAATCGCTGCCGCAATCAATAATGTTTCCATATTTTCATATATGAAAATTTGGCGCACAATAAATAATCAATTTTCAGTTTTAAAGTTTACCACTAAAATTCATTCTTAAGATTATTAAATAATTACCAAAAATTCAAAATTAACGTTAATATACTTACAAATTTAGTATAACAAAAAACCCTTGCGGGAGCAAGGGCTTCAAATATTCATTAAAAAGGTGATATTTCTCTCCAGGTTGGTAGGAATGAAGAAGTAGGATTAGGATTTTTAATCCAAACCTGAGTTCTTAAAATGACATGTCCTTCGGCAGCATAACACCAGCCATCTGTTCCGTAGTCCGTACAATTACAAGCAGCACCGGCCGACCATCCCATTACGCTATTATGACTAGCCCAACCCCAAGTAAATATTCTATTACAACTATTAACGCCGTCACACCAATAAGTATCATTAGTATTTCCCGTGGTCGTACCTGTACAAGCTGGAGTTCTAGAGGCAACGGTCGCCGTCTTACTGGTACTCATTCCCCAATCCCAAGTCGTCATAGTCGGATAATCAAATCTCCAATCTTGATTTACCCCGAATCTATATATTCTGACTCCACCGGATAAAGTATTGATGTTTCTTTTAATTATTGCATCAATCGTTGTCGCGGGAAGATATGAAACTGTATTACTATTAGGACTTAAAGCTAAATCATCGGTAGTTCCCTGTCCGGCATTATTCCAAGTCCATCCTTCTCTTCCCTTGCCGATCAGGGTCCAACCTCCGCCGTCGGTTACCATATCACAATAAACCTGGAAAGGTGTAAAGGTTGAATTAGGTTTTATCCAATAAACACCGTTAACATGTGCCTTCGTATTATAAACATATATTTGATTACAATCTGTGCCCGGATTACCACTAGACATACCGAGTCCTCCAGATGTTAAATAATAACGAACAACCACAACACCGGAACCGCCATTACCACCGGTAGCGGTAAAGTTATTCCAGCCGGCTCCGCCACCGCCGCCACCAGAATTAGCAAGGCCCGAAACACCATAACCAGTATTACCAGCTCCGCCACCGCCAATTCCACCGGCTCCTCCGCCAGCAACACCATTCTCGTTTCCTCCGCCTCCTCCGCCACCGTAATAAGTTGAAACACCAGTAATACTATTAGATAAACCAGCTCCGCCGGCTCCGGCTGCTGCTGCTCCAGTTGAATTTCCTCCAACTCCTCCGGCTCCTCCGCCACCACCGGCTCCTCCACTAAGTCCGGCTCCACCAGCATTTCCTTGTCCGCTTGTTCCAGCAGCCCCAACAATAGAACGTTCTCCGTCACCGCCACCACCCGATCCTCCAGTTAAGGGTAAAGAAAGTCCGGCATTACCGCTGGCTCCTCGACCACCACCGATAGCCGTTAAGGTTCCAAAAACAGAATTCTGTCCGCTTGTTCCGTCGTCGGCATTGACTGAAGATCCGGTACCGCCAGCCCCAACAGTTACAGAAACACCACTGGCACCAACATTATAAGTAGAATTATAAATTACACCTCCTCCACCACCTCCGCCACCATTATCGCCTCCTCCTCCTCCGCCACCAGCAACAACTAAAACACTGGCAATTAAATCGCTGACCGGATCAAAGGTTCCGTTTGAAATAAAAGTATGAACACAATAACTACCATATCGAGTTATTATTCCTCCAGTCGCCATTGAAGTACATTCAGTATCGTATGTTACCGTAAAAGAATTAACTGATAAAAGAGTGCTTTGAATACCAAGACTGTCGGTCACCATAATTTTGCAATTACTATGTGTTCCGGCTGATAAAGGATTAAAGACAATTGTAGTGTTTCCGGCTGCTATTGAAGTAGTATAACTGGAACAATCTCCGGAGTAAGTAACGGTACCGGCTTTAGTAGAATTAAAAGTATAAGAAACAGGATTAGTTGTCGAACTTGGAACAGGAGTGACTTGAGTTAAAACTGGACCAGAAAATTCTTCCGAGCCGAAAGAAGCAGTTGGATCAACAGAAGCATACCTACGAACAATCACGTCGTCGATAATAACATCTCCACCTTGATAATGAGTAAAGCCGACTTTAAAAGGTGTTTCCGTTGAATAAGTTGAATTATAATTAGTTGTCCACGTTGTTCCTCCATCGGTACTTGTTTGAGTTAATGCCCCCCCATCCCTCTTAACTATCTGCCTAATAATATATTGAGTGTTGGCTGTAAAAGTTCCAGCAACAGCGCCCCTTGATGTTCCATCTTCATAAAAATTAAAAGTTGCTGTCGTTCCATTATTGACCGGATAAAAAGCATTAATATAATCCACATAGCTAGTTCCCACTCCCGAATCTTTTATCCATAACATAGTAGTATCTTTATACGTCGCTCCTGTCACCATGGTTGATTTATATTTACCCTGAATCACTAAACCATCTGCTCTGTTGAAATTACTAACTGTGTGCATTTCTGTCGTTCCCCAGGCGGCAGTCCCGTTACTAATAGTCAAGACTCCGTTTTGGCTTATATATCCTCCCGAATCAGTTTCTACCCATTTACTAGTATTGATAGTTGTTCCAGTAAAATCATCAAAGAAAACAAAAGTATTATCTGCATTTGAAGTAGAACCGATTAATGAATTTCCGTAGTACATGAATATTTGATTGCCGGCAATCGGAATACTGTCAACTTTAACCCAAACTACGGCTGAACTGGAAGCTGTGTATGATTCAATCCAATGCGGAAGAATGGTAACACCATCCAATCGCGTAAATCTCAAATCACTAAAATCAGATTTCATTTTTCCACTAACGTAACTAATTGTTAATTTAATTTGATAACTCGTTAAAACAGCTCCGCTGGTATTACTTATCGTTATCGGTTTCCTGTAGCTCCATCCGTTAAGATATTGGGTCAGGTATTTTATAACCACAATACCGGAACCTCCATTACCTCCCCTATTATTCCAATTATAATGTGAACCACCGCCTCCACCTCCACCGGTAAACGGTCCACCATTACCACCAGGCATATTAGTTTGACTATTAACAGAACCACCGCCTCCAGCACCACCAGTATTTAATCCACTTCCACCTGTAGTAGCACAAACAGCTCCACCGCCACCACCGCCAGAACCTCCATTACCACCACAAATTGAATATCCGGCACCGCCACCACCGCCACCCCAATAATAAGCAGTTCCTAAAATAGAACTAGAATAACCGACTCCACCATTTGCTTGAGCAGTTGAATCGGCTCCGGCTGCTCCGGCCCCGCCTCCTCCACCAGAATAATATGCAGCGGTAGAATTTCCTCCCCTATTTCCCTGCCCAGCTGTTCCGGTTCCGCCAGAAAAAGTTCCGGCATTATCATTGTATCCCGAAGCTCCCCCACCGGAACCTCCTGCTCCACCGGCAATACCGGGAGTATATCCACGGTATGAACTTCCGCCAAATCCCCCACCAATGGCCGTTAAAGATCCAAAAACAGAATTTCCACCACTAGTAGCCGGAACGGTAAATTGATGACTATTTGATTGACTATTCGTTCTAGCTGCAGGAGCACCTAAACCACCTGATCCGACAGTTATTGCAGTCGATGCTCCAGGAGTTAATGAAACTGATGTATTATAAATAACACCACCACCACCACCTCCACCTCCCATATCCATACCACCTCCACCGCCGCCAGCAACGACTAAAACTTCCGCACTAGTAACTCCAGCTGGAACCTTCCAGGTAGTTGAACCTACTCCAACATATTTTTCAATTGTATATGCACCACTCCTAATAGAATCTCCGCCAACTGTTGCATTTGACATACAAAAAGGAGTTCCTCCTCCACTCACTCCAGCACAAGACCAACTCCAAGGACCACTACCTACCACAACAGAAGCTGCTCCCACTGCACAAAGATTAGTTGTCGGAGCAGAATCAAAAGTAGCTCCATTACTTGAACCACAAGAACCATTAACAGCTAAATTAGCGGAACAAGAGACTGTTGTACTACCAACACAATTCCAAGTCCAAGGACCAGAACCAGAAACAGCAGAAGCTGTTCCTGTAATACAAAGATTAGTCGTCGGAGCAGAATAAAGATTAGCTCCATTACTTGAACCACAAGAACCAGGCAAAGATTCTTCAGCTCCAAGTGATAAAATCGGTTCTACAGCAGTAAATTTGCGAGCCAACGCCCAATCTATTCTTAATTGAGAATTCGCTGACTCAGTTCCTCGATAATTTAGATATGCTGTTGTTCCAGTATAAGCTGCATTTCTTGTAAATACTTGTGATCCGCCATAAGTAAAAATATTCCAATAAAATGCTGCCGGAGAATAAACATGACTGAATAAATACCAGGTATTATTAGCAAGAGTAGTACCTGTAAAACCATTCCAATATAAACTACTACTGAAATCTCCAATATCTCCGAAGCTAGTGGGCCACGGAAAACTATTAGTTCTATTTCTAAAATACGAAGGTCTTTGATATTTAACATCAAAAATAATAGGTGTAGGAAGAGACGTCGCCAGTTGAATCCCCTGGCCATTATTAATATTGGCAACACCACTGACAATTGTTGGAGCACCAGTGAGTGTCCATTTTGTTGTATCAATGCTTGCGGCTGAAAAATCATCAAAAAAATCAAAAACATTTACTCCATTAGAAGTAGTAGTTGCAGAAGTTTTTCCATAATACATATAGATTGTAGTATTGCCAGCAGGAAGAGAAGGAACCTTTACCCAAACTGTGGCCGAAGTCGAAGCTGTATATGTTTCAATCCAATAAGAAAGTTCTGTTGATCCATCTGATGATGTAAATCTTAAGTCGCTAAAATCGGCATTCATTTTTGAAGCAACGTAAGGAACTGTTACTTTAATTTGATAATTAGTTAGAGTTGGAGAAAGATAACGAATAATAACAATACCGGAACCTCCAGCGGCACCTGAAGAAGCACCTCCATAAAGATTGCCGCCACCGCCACCACCACCTAAACCATTTGTGCCAGCAGTTCCAGCCGTATTTAGACCACCAGCTCCTCCACCGCCAGCTCCACCAACGCCGTTACCAACGCTCGATTGACTGCCACCGCCACCGCCACCGGCATAATAAATAGCTGTTCCAGTTATACTAGATTGTCTTCCGATTCCACCAGCACCAGAAGCAGGGTTACCAGGTGAATTAGCACCAACTGCACCAGCTCCACCGCCTCCGCCAGCTCCGCTACCCATAGATAAACCATTACCACCAGCATAACCATACCCACCGCTAGAAGATCCTGGTTGAGTTGCAGCCGCTCCGGTTATTAAATCCCAATGTCCACCACCACCGCCAGAACCGCCAGCAGTAGGAAGGCTGTGATTTCCCCATCCTCCACCGCCACCACCATAACCAATTAATGTAGAAAAACTAGAATTTCCACCAATGCCACCATTAGCATTAACTCCCGCCGTGCCACCAGCACCAACAGCAACAGTATAACTAGAACCACTAGTAACAGCTACGGTTCTTTCAACAAAACCACCAGCTCCTCCTCCACCACCACCGCCGCCACCACCACCACCAACAATAAGAACATCAACTGAAGTTACCCCAGCAGGAGCTACCCAAGTAGAAGTACCAACAGTTGTAAATTGAAGAATAGTATAAGTAGGATTTGTAATGGTTATAGGTTTTCTATATGTATAACCAGACAACCAACCCTCCCCCGCTGCTGAAACATCGAAATTTTCTAATTTTTGTAACAAAAATGCCCCAGCAATTAAAAACAAAGTGATTATGAAGAACGTAATAAATTTTTTGCTTTTAATTTTTGGGGACATATTGCGTATTTCGATGTTGTTGTATACTCTCATTATCTCAACATCAAAACGAATTGTCAATCAATTTTATTTCTTCGGAACGATAACTTCATCAACTACTCCGTAGGCTTTCGCTTCTTCAGCGGAAAGATAGAAATCTCGGTCGGTATCTTGAGCAATTTTTGATAAAGATTGACCGGTATGTTTGGCCAATATCTTGTTAATATTCTCCTTTATCCTTAAAATCTGTTTGGCGGTGATTTCTATCTCTGAAGCTTGTCCTTTGGCTCCGCCCATTACCTGGTGAAGAAGAATCTCTGAATTCGGCAAGGCATATCTCTTCCCTTTTGCTCCGGCGGTAAGAATTAAAGCTCCCATTGAAGCGGTCATTCCGATTGAAACAGTGGAAACATCCGGTTTGATGTATTGCATCGTGTCATAAATCGCCAATCCGGCCGTGACCGAACCTCCAGGACTATTAATATATAATTGAATATCTTTGTCTGGATCTTTTGATGCCAAATGAAGAAGCTGAGCTACGACAACATTGGCAATATGATCATCAATAACTCCAGACAGAAAAATAATTCTTTCTTTTAAAAGTCTTGAATAAATATCGTAAGCCCTTTCCCCGGCTTGTGTTTTTTCTATAACTGTTGGAATTAACATATTTTTTAACAGTCAAATAATTTAAATATTTTTTCTCTTTTTAATTCGTCTTCGATATACATTTTAGCCTGCTCCATGTTCATATTCTTCTTCGCTGCTTCTTTGTCTGGGTATTGACTAAGTAACTCTTCTATTTTCTGATTTATTTCCTCTTCTCCTATCTCTATTTTCTCATCTTTAGATATTTGATGCAAGACCAAGAAGCCTTTTACTCTTTCGATGGCTATTTTTTCAAATTCTTTTTTCAATTCTTCTTCGGTCTTTTTTATCTGTTTTAAGTATTCTTCTAAGCTGATTTGCAGTTCGGAATTTACCCTTGATTTGATGTTGTCCATCATGAATAAAACTTCTCTTTCAATTAATGCTTCGGGCACTTCAAAATTAGTTTTTTCTAAAACTTTTTTAATCGCCTCTTCCCTTCTCTGTTGTTTTTGACCAATTTCTTTTTCTTCTTTTATTCCTTTTTTAATGTCTTCTTTTAAAGAATTAACATCTGTAAACTTGCCTAAAGTTTTTACCCATTCGTCATTAATTTCCGGCAGTTCCATTTTATTAACCGAATCAACCTTAACACAAATTTCTAATTTTTCTTTTTTGTTTTGAGGATTTTCTGTTTCAAAATCTTTATGTTCCCCTTCTTTCATTCCCAATAAAGCTTCTTCCATTCCGGGAATGTAGTGAGATTTTCCAATAACGATTCTGTCTTTTTTCTCCGGATCGTTTTCAATATTCAAACAAGAAAAAGTAAATTCAACGAAGTCATTATTTTCAGCCGGACCTTCTTTTTTAGTCATCTTGGCTCTTGATTGTCTTAACCAATTAAGAGTGTCTTCGATTTCTTTTTCTTCGATTTTTATTTCTTCTTTTTTAATCTTGATACTCTTCAAATCAGGCAATTTTATTTCCGGAAGAATTTCAAATTCAGCAGTGAAAACAAAAGGATTTCCTCGGGCTACTTTTACAACTTCTACCTTCGGTTGAGATATTGCTTCTATCTTTGATTCTTTAACAATTTTAATCCAATTATCTCTGACCGCAGCTTCGGCCGCTTCACCCAAAACACCCTCCTGGCTCACCTTGTCTTCAACTATTTTTTCCGGAACTTTTCCTTTTCTAAAGCCGGGCAATTCTACCCCTTTTGATATTTCTGATAGAGCCTGAGTATAGTAATTTTCGAACTCTTCGGGAGTCACCTCAACCTCAGCTTTTCTCTTGATTGTTGATATTTCTTTGATTTCGTATTTCATCTTTTTAAATTATTCAGCTGTTGATTCTTCTTCGTCGTCGATATCTAATTCTTCTTCCTCTTCGTTCTTTTCTTTAATCTGATCTTCGCTTTTAACATCGATTTTCCAACCGGTTAATTTAGCGGCCAATCTAACGTTTTGACCGTCTTTTCCGATCGCTAAAGACAATTGATCTTTAGGAACAACAACGGTAGCAACGTTCTTAGCTTCAGCGATAACATTAATGATTTTCGCTGGAGATAAAGCATTGGCGATAAACTTAGTCGGTTCTTCATCGTATTCAATAATATCAATCTTTTCTCCGCCCAATTCAGACATAACTGCTGCAACTCTAACTCCCCTTTGTCCAACCATGGCTCCGATTGGATCAACTCCGTCAGCCGTAGATAGAACTGCAATCTTAGTTCTTGAACCAGGCTCTCTAGCAATTGATTTTATCTCGAGTTGGCCGCCTGATATTTCAGGAACTTCCAATTCGAATAGCTTGGAAATCAATTTAGGATAGCTTCGGGATAACAAGATAATCGGTCCTTTCGGAGTAGTATCAACACGTAGAACATACAATTTTAATCTCTGTCCTTCTTTGTAGAATTCGCCTCTGATTTGTTCTTCTTTCGGTAAAACTCCTAATGATTTACCGATATCAAAGTAAACATTGATTCCTTCGATTCTCTGGGCAATTCCCGAGACGATTTCCCCTTCTTTTGATTTGTATTCAGCTAAAACAACTTCCTTTTCCGCTTCCCTTATTTTCTGCAAAACAACTTGCTTAGCAGTCTGAGCAGCGATTCTGCCAAAGTCATCTTTCGGTTCTAACGGAATAACCAATTCTTCTCCGGCTTTTAACTTCGGATCTTCTTCTTTCGCTTCCTCAATTAAGATATGCTTTTCGGCATTGTATCTTACCCTTCTTTCCGATTCTTCTCCTTCTTTTTCTTGTTCTTCGGTGTTTAATTCCGCTTCGGTCGGTCGATAACTGTTTTTGATTTTAATTGATATTTCTTCCTCCTGTTCAACTGGCTCTTCTCCCTCAACTTCAACTTTTTCCGGGATGTAGACCATCGTATCGTCAACAACGTTTCTTACTCTCCAGAAATCAATCTTTCCTCCTTTGGGATTAATCTTGGCTTTGATAACCTGGCCTTTTTTGCCGTATTCTTTCTTGTAGGCTGAAGCCAAAGCATGTTCAACTGTTTCTAAAACTCTCTCTTGGGACAAGCCTTTCTCGTCGGCAATCTGGGATATGGCTGATAAAAATGATTGGAAATCCATATTCTTTTTTTATTTATTATTTTTCTTAATTTGTTATTAAAAAGGTCGGAACTATCCGACCAATCAAAAAACTACCTTTTCTTGTCTATATTCTAGCAAAAGAAATGCAGTTGTCAAGTTAAACAAATTGAGATATTATATACTCATGAAAAAGGATTTAAGCATAATTCCTGAAGAAGTATTCTTTTGTCTTGATAACCTCCACAAGCAAGGTTTTGAGGCATATATTGTCGGTGGCTGTACCAGAGATTTTCTAAGAGGTAAATCCCCGGCTGATTGGGATGTTACCACTAATGCTACTCCCGAAGAAACCCAAAAGGTTTTTAACGATTTAAAAATCAAAACTTTCTACGAAAATGACTTCGGCACGGTCGGAGTCGCTTTTCCTCAAAAAAAGGACGATTTTGAGGTTATCGAAATAACCACCTATAGAAATGAAGCGGTTTATACCGATAGTAGACATCCAGATAAAGTAACTTGGTCAAAAACCATTGAAGAGGATCTAAAAAGAAGGGATTTTACGGTAAATGCTATCGCCATGACTATCAAAAACAGGTCAGAATTGGAAATCATTGATTTGTTTGATGGTCAAGAAGACCTGAAAAATGAAATCATTCGTGCTGTAGGTACCGCAAAAGAGAGATTCTCTGAGGATGCTTTAAGGATGATGAGAGCTGTCAGATTAAAGACTACCCTAGGTGCAGGATGGACAATTGAAGAAAAAACTAAGCAAGCAATCAAAGATAATGCTCCTTTATTGGATAAGATATCTAAAGAAAGAATCAGAGATGAATTAATCAAGATGATTAATAGTGAAAATGCCGCCTCAGGAATTGAATCATTAAGAAATAAGGGATTATTAAGCTATATAATACCTGAATTGGAAGAAGGTTTTGAGGTTGGTCAAAACAAGCATCATGTCTATGATTGCTATAAACACAACCTTGAATGTTTGAATTATTCAGCCAGAAAAGGCTTCAATTTTCATGTTCGCCTGGCTTCCCTCTTGCATGATATCGGAAAACCGAGGACCAAAAGAGGCGAAGGAATCAACTCAACCTTTTATAACCATGAAGTAGTTGGCGCTCAAATAACCGAAAAAGTACTTGATCGCTTAAGATTCCCCAAGAAAGATGTACTCAAGATAACTAATTTGGTCAGATATCACCTTTTTTATTATAATGTTGATGAAGTTGGTGAATCTTCAGTCAGAAGATTAATTAAAAACGTTGGATTAGAAAGCGTTGAAGAACTATTACAATTAAGAATGGCTGATAGAATCGGTTCGGGATGTCCCAAAGCTGAACCGTATAAACTAAGACACCTTAAATATATGATTGAAAAGGTGTCGAAAGACCCGGTTTCAGTCAAAATGCTCAAAATCAATGGCCAGGAAGTAATAGATATATTAAATATTAAACCTTCCCCGAAAGTAGGCATGATATTGGACATTTTACTGGAAGATGTGCTAAAAGAACCTAAAAGCAATTCTAAAGTGTATTTAAAGAAAAGATTAAAGGAATTGGGCAAATTAAATGATGAAGACTTGAATGTTTTAGCCAAAGAAGCTAAGGAAGAAAAAAACAAGGTAATTACAAAGGAAGACCAAGAAACAAAGGAAAAATACTGGGTTGCATAGTGTTTCACGTGAAACACGTATCGCAAATGTTTCACGTGAAACATTGCATGGGCCTGTAGTCTAACGGTAGAATACTGCATTCGCATTGCAGAGATATGAGTTCAATTCTCATCAGGTCCACAAGTTTTACCTCGTTCGCAGTTCAGATGTTTCACGTGAAACATTCATGGATCTGTAGTTCAATGGTAGAACACTACCTTCACACGGTAGGAATATAAGTTCGATTCTTATCAGGTCCACAAGTCTGTCCAGAATCGTGTCCAGAATTGTCCCCAATTTGTCCAGAATGTCCACAGTTTGTCCAGAATCGTGTCCAGAATGTCCAGAATCGTGTCCAGAATAAAACTTAGAAATGTTTCACGTGAAACACGAGTAGTAAATGTTTCACGTGAAACATCCATCGGGATGTCATATAATGGCATTATGCAGGCTTCGGGAGTCTGTAATCCGGGTTCAAATCCCGGCATCCCGACATAATTAACTTAACAATAATATATGGATCAAAATATTTTGTTAGCAATCTTTATTGTTTTGGGTTATTTGTTCGGTTCTATTCCTTTTGGATATGTTATTGCCAAATTAAAAAAAATTGATATTCAAAAGCAGGGAAGTGGCAATATTGGAGCAACCAACGTTTCTAGGGTCTTAGGATTCAGATATGCAATCATTGTTGGCTTATTAGATGTCTTAAAGGTTATCTTGCCAGCAACCATTGCTAAACAATATTTAACCAATGATTGGTATATTTGTTTAATAATCCTTGCCCCCATGATTGGACATATATTCCCGGTTTGGCTTAAATTCAAAGGAGGGAAGGCTGTTTCCAGTGTTTTTGCTTCAATGGTTGTAATTTTGGGATGGAAATACTCATTAATCTTCCTTTTAATATGGATTATTGCTTTAAGACTGATAAAGATAATGAGTTTGACTAATTTAATCGTTATTTGGTTCGTTCCACTGTTGTTTTGGCTTATCACTCATTCAATCGCTTATTTATCTCTTGGAATACTATATATACCCATATTATTCTGGGCTCACCGAGAAAATATTAAAAGATTAAAAGAAGGTACGGAAAAAAGAATCATTAAAAGCTGATTGATTATGGTCAGCTTTTAATATATACTTAGATTATGAACTTCCTATATATACTATCTTGCATTTATTTCTTCATTCCCGCCTATATTGCTAATGCCACTCCTCCTTTGGCCAATACTTTTAATATCCTAAGCGGATTAAACAAGCCGATCGATGGGGGACTGGAGATAAAAGGAGTGCCTTTATTGGGAAACCATAAAACATGGAGGGGACTGGTGTTTGAGCTATTCTTTTGCACGCTTTTAACTCAATTACTCATCTATATTAACGATTATTACAATTTATCTATTTATAACAACATTGGATTTGACGTTCATTCGATCAATAGTTGGTTATTAGGAGCACTATTATCAATTGGTATTATATTCGGGGACATATTCTTCGCTTTTGTCAAGAGGAGATTAAGATTAAGACCGGGAACCGCTTTTATCCCTTTTGACCAAACCAATTATGTTATCGGAGCTTTTATTTTTCTCCAACCGATCATCGGGCTGCCTTTAAAGTTTTGGTTAACTTTATTTCTCTTGACATTATTTATACATATTGTCTCTAATAGAGTTGGGTATAACTTGGGGTTGCATAAAGCCAAGTGGTAAGATAGAATTAATACAGTTTAATAATGTATATAAATAAATTATGCAAGAAGCATTTTTTCTATTTTATCAAGAAATATTATCTCGTTTGCCCGATATTACCTGGGCATTAATCATTATTATCTCAGGCTGGGTGATTGCCAATAGAATCAAGGCCCTTTCTGTTAAGTTTTTCGATAAATTAAGAGTCAATCAGATTCTTAAATCTTTGGGTTGGGAGAGCTTTTTCGACCGTTTTGATGCCAAAATGAATGTTTCTAAATTCTTCGGCTCAATTATTGAATTCTATTTCTTTTTGTTGTTTTTAGTTATTTCTTTAGATGTTTTAAGATTAGGAACGCTTGGAAAGATTGTTAGCGGGGTAGTGGAATATTATCCCAACATCTTTATTTCCATGATTATTTTCATTGCTACTATATATATTGCCGATTTCAGCAAAAAGATCGTAATTGGAAGCCTGGAAAAAGAGAAGATAACCTATTCGAATCTCTTGGGAGACATTATCTCTTCCGGAGCTTGGGTTTTAGCTATTTTAGCTATCTTGTATCAGTTGCAGATTGTTCAGACGCTTGTTTTAGTCATCTTCATCGGAGCCATTGCCTTGTTGGTTATTTCTTTGGGCCTAGCTTTCGGATTTGGAGGAAAAGACATGGCTAAAAAAATATTAGAAGACATAGAGAACCGAGTGAAATAAGAATCTACTATATAGTATATTCTTTTTTATTATGCAAGAAATATCACAAAACGAATTAAAGAAGATGATCTTGTTCTCTTGCGAAAGGATCGAAAGAGACAAGGAACAAATCAATAAAATCAACGTTTTCCCAGTACCGGACCAGGATACGGGAAACAATCTATCCGCCACATTAAGGGGGATTAAAAACTGTATCGAAAATAAGGACTTCAACAGCATTGAAGAATTATCAGCCAGTGTTTTAGACGGTGCCTTAACCGCTGCCCAGGGCAATACTGGAATAATCTATACCGGTTTTTTGGCCGGATTCTTTCCTTTTATTGCCGGACAAACCTCGGTGAACGGAACAATCTTGGGCGAGGCCTTTGAAAAAGGCTATGAAAGAGCTAAGGATTCTATTCAAAACCCCAAAGAGGGAACAATGCTTGATGTTATTCAAGCTTTTGCCTTGGGGGTAAAAGAAAAAGCCAAAGAGGAAGAGGATATTATTAAAATATTTCATTATGCCTTAACTAAGGCCAACGAAGCCTTATTGGATACTCCCAACAAGATGGAAGTTCTTAAGAAAGCCGGAGTTGTTGATGCCGGTGGATTGGGATTTTTAATGATTCTGGAAACATATTTGGATACCCTACAAGAACAATCCGATCCCTTTACCATCAAATCACTGGATAAAGAAACGGTTGGAGCAAAGAGATTCGTACAGATACTATCAAATCGATATGAAGTAGTTGCCTTGCTTGATGACGGAGAATACACGGAAAAACAAATCAAAGACAAATTGCATCACTTAGGAAACTGCCTTGATGTTATTCAGATTGGAGAAAGGACCAAAATCCACATCCATACCGATGACCCGTATGAAGTCAGAAGCATCATCAAAACATTGGGAGTGATTGAAAATTTGAGGATTGAAGATATGGCTAAGGAGGTAACCGGAGAAAAATCGGTGGAAAATATTTCTATCGGAATTATCGTTGATGAAAGATCGGGCTTGAGCTCAAAAATCGTTACCCACTACGGAATAGAAGTAATTCCTTTAAGGATTTCTTGGCCGGAAGGAGAAGCCATTGCCGGAGAAAATATCTGTCAAAGGATAAAAGAAGCGAAAAAGCAGGGAATAGTTTCGCAGCCAAAAATAGAGCCGATTGCTCCCGAATTTTTCATGGAATCATACAAAACTCAGTTACAAAAATACGAAGATGTCTTGTGTATTGTTTCTTCAGCTAAGCTTTCTGATAATTACGAAGCGGCCAAAAAAGGCAGAGAAATGCTTAGTTCTAATGAAAAAGAGCATGTTTTCGTGATTGATTCAAAGAATATCAGCGCCGGACAATCTCTAGTTGTTCTTGAAGCAGTGGAAATGATTGCCGAACAAAGGAAAGTAAAAGAAATATTAAGAAAACTTGAAAAAACAGTTGAAGCAGTCAAGCTTTACTGCGTTATCGAAAAATCAGATTGGTGGAATAAAGAAAAAGCTAAGCCTTTTTGGTGGAGTAAAAAACAGGAAGTCCGTTATGCTTTGGGAGAAATGAAAAACGGAAAACTTGTTCCCACCGAAACAATGAAAACGAAGAACTTTGCCGCTGCTTTATTCGCTAAAGTAGAAAAAGAATCGAGAAGAGATATCAAAGAAGGGAAGAGGATAAGACTGGTTATTGCTCATGGTGATAACTCTCCTCAAGCTGAAGAATTAAAAGCCAAAATGAAAACCATTAAAAAGACTGATATTTCTTTTATTAATGTTACCGACCCGGTTACCAGCATCAATGCTTGTCCCGATAGTTTACTTATCGGTTGGATTGTGAAATAATATATTTAAGATAATAAAATAAAAAAATATGTTTGATAAAAAAGCTTTCACCCTGATCGAATTATTAGTCGTCATTGCAATTATCGGAATACTTTCCGGAATGATTGTGATATCAATGGGTGGCTCTACTGATAAAGCTACTATTGCCAAAAGCCAAGTCTTCTTTAATTCTTTAAGGGCTGGCTTAATGTCAAACATTTCAGCCGAATGGAAATTTGAAGAAGGCTCGGGAACTACTGCTTTAGACAGCTGGTGGAAAACCGCTAACGGCACTATTACTGGCGCAACCTACAGTACATCTTGCGTTTATAATGGCTGCTTAGCATTTAATGGAACTAGCAACTATGTCACAGTCGCTCATGCTAATGTTCCGGTTTTCACTTCGGCGATGACGGCAATGGGATGGGTAAAAGGAGCTTCTCAATCATTAACCTCAATCATTGGACAGTTTGATGCTAATTCTCAAAGATCGTGGGGAATCTTTAGTTCAAATGATAAATTAAGAGTTCGACTTTCTGCTGATGGAGGACTAACTAATATGAAAGATTATGAAACCACAACAGCGATTGCTTTTGATAATAAGTGGCATTTAGTTGGTTTTACCTATAACGCCGGTACTCTAACTTTATATGTTGACGGAGCTGTTGCTGCTGCTACAGCGACAATAGATGGATCTTGTAATTCATTATTCGACTCATCAGCTGATTTGACTATTGGTTGTGGGTTAACTGGCGGAACACCGATCTATTTTTTCGCCGGAAGCATGGATGATACAAGATTATTTAATGCTCAGGTTCCAACTTCTCAAATTCAAGAACAATACTATGCTGGATTGAATAATCTATTAGTCAGTGGAGAAATTTCAGCCGACGAATACGCTCAAAGAATAAGCACTCTTAGCTTAAATAAATAATGCCTACCGAAAAAGAAAAAATTGGGCTTGTAACTGACGAAATTTGCGACCTTCCAGAAGAAATAATCAATGAAAACAATATTGGTGTTGTTAGATATAAGATAGACTTTCAAGAACTTGCCGAATTGCCGGGCAATGTTTATCAAAAAATACGAGAAGGGGAAAAGAGAGGAATTAAAAATCTATTAGTTAAAACATCTCAGCCTTCAATCAATGATTTTCTTTCTGTTTTCAAAGAAAAACTTAAAAACTTTGAAGAAGTTTTGTGTATTACTTTTTCTTCAAAGGTTTCGGGAGCATACAACTCGGCTATGCAAGCCAAAAAATTCCTAGAAAAAGAATTGCAGGATAAGGTTCATATTTTCGATTCTTTAAGGGGAACCGGATGTGAAGGATTGGTCATTTTAAAAGCAATCTCTCTGCTTAAAGAAAAGATGAATGTCTCGGATATTATTTCCAATCTTACCAAGGAGTTGCCTAATATTAAAATGGCGGCAATATATCAAAAGTCTCAATGGCTTGAAGCTTCGGGAAGACTTCCCAGCCTTGCAAATGTTATCATCAACCGCGCAGAAAAGATGGATATCAAGCCAATTTTCGGATTTAAAAACGGCAAATTGAATATCATCGCGATCAAAAAAAATGTAAAAGATTTATCCGCGGCTCTTTTTGAAGAATTCGAAAAGTCTACCAAAAAGGCTCGGGAATCGGGAAGAAAAATAATAGTCGCGATAACTCATGCTGACAATATGGAGCAGGTAGAAAAACTCAAGACCATGGTTTTAAATTTAAAAAACACCGAGATCGCTTTCATTAATTTAGTTTGCTTCCCGGTCGGGGGACATATCGGACCAGGAACATTAATCCTTTCTTGGAACCAGTAATTAGAACAGTTAATTTTAAAATTATGAAAAAAGTATCTATTATTATTGGCGAAAGTGCATCAATTACGGAAGAGATTATTAAAAAATTTGATTTCGTTGTCGCTCCTTTTGTTATGGAATGGCCGGAAGGAGAATCTTTAAAAGGGGACAATATTTTTGAAAAAATGAGGGAAGCGGAGAAGCAGGGGATAAAAACAACTCCCAAGACATCGCAACCATCAATGGGCGTATTTAAAAAAGCTTTCGAGGAGGGCTTAAAAGAAGCTGAAAGCATAATTGCTATCACTATTAGCTCGGAAATATCGGGAACATATAATTCAGCAATCCAGGCTAAAAAAATATTCGATGAGGAAACTCAAAAAAGAATTTTTGTTCTTAATACTCTTAATGCTGATATAAGCGAAAGTCTTTTTGCAATCAAGGCAGCCGAATTAGTTGAACAAGGATTATCGGCCGAAGAAATATATAAAAATCTTGAAGCCTTAATTTCCAAGGTGTCTCTTTTTGCCATGCTGGAAAATTCAAGATGGCTTGAAGCCAACGGAAGAATCAGCCATGCTTTGTCGGTTATTTTGTCTCAAATGCAAAAAGTAGGAATGAGACCGATTTTAGCCATCAAAGACGGTTTGATAAAACCGGCTAACTTAAGAATGCAGGCTAAAGATACAGCCGATGCTATGTTTAAACAATTTGAAGAAGTAACTAAAAAGTCTTTATCGGAAAACAAGAAATGCCGAGTCGCTATTTCTCATGGCGGCAATCTTGAAGGAGCACAAAAATTAAGAACCCTGATAGAAGATAAATATCCGGAAGTTAAAATTGAATTTATAAGCACCATTAGTATGGTCATTGGCTGTCACGTCGGACCGGGAACAATAATCTGTTCCGTGTTAACAGAAAATTAATATAAAATATGATAAACATTAATTACGTTTTAATTGCTTTTATTGCTTATCTCCTCGGCTCGATTCCTTTTGCTTTAGTCTATGTCAAACTGTTCCTCAATAAAGATATGAGGACTTTCGGTTCTAAAAATACCGGAGCCTTAAATACCTTAAGAATAGTTTCTCACGAAAAAGGAAAACTAATCGGAGTAATTTCTTTCTTAATCGTTTTCTTGTTAGATGCGTCAAAAGCGGTTTTAGCAGTTATTCTAGCGACGCATTTTATTCCTGAGAATCCAACTTTAGCAATAACCCTAGGAACATTCTTCGCTATTTTGGGACATAATTATTCAGTTATCCTGAACTTTAAAGGAGGCAGGGGAGCAGCATCGTTATTGGGAGTAATGTTATTCTTAAACTGGAAAATATTTATTGCTTGGATTGCCACGGTTATTTTCTTTATGATAGTTTTTGAAATCTTATTGGGTGGAAAAATTGATAGCAAGCTTATCAAAAGAGCTATTTCCGATCAGATAGTCGGAAGATTGATTGGAGAAATAGCGGCCCTTTACACGGTCTATATTATTGACCCGACATTATTCTATCCGGTATTATTCGGAACAATCTTAGTTGTCATTTCTCATAAAGACAGACTTTTAGAACAAATTAAAAAGAAAAATGCTTAAAGTTCTTATACTTTTAATTGTTGCTTACGTATTGGGTTCTATTCCTTTCGGATATTTAATCACCAAATACACAACCAACAAAAACCTGCTCGAAATAGGGTGGAAAAAGAATTCCGGCTCCAATGTTTTTAAAAACGTTGGCTTATGGCAAGGAATCTTCACTTTTGTTTTTGATGTCTTAAAAGGATATTTAGCGGTTTATTTGGCTCAATACTTCGGACTTTCGCCATTACTTCAGGTCTTTTGCGGAGTAATGGCGGTTGTCGGCCATAACTGGTCCTGCTTCCTTAAATTTAAAGGAGGCAGGGGATTGGCCGCTTTAATCGGCGCCCTTTTCGCTCTTTCTCCTTTGCTCTTGCTTATTGCCTTGATTCCGACCATAATCTTTACTATAATCTGGACAGCCTCGGTTGGAACCCTGTTATCGTTCTTAACCGCCATTATTTTCGCCCTTACCTTCAGGGGATTTGAAATGGCCGGGTTATTGATGTTTATTTCTCTGTTCCCGGTCTTAATCAAGAGATTAAGCCCGATAAAGGAACTGCGAAATAACCCTAATTACAAGGAATTATTGGAAAACCGACTAATCTTTGACCAGGACACAGTACCGCCGATCAGGCTAAAAATTAGAAAGAAGGATTAAGCCCCCGTAGCTCAATGGATAGAGTGCTGGTCTTCGGAACCAGTGGTGCGAGTTCGAATCTTGCCGGGGGCACAGGTCTGCTTGATTTTTTATTAAAAACAGGATATACTCCAAACACATAACAAAGTCAATGAACATGTTTAAAACAAAGACAAAAAGACTATTCTTTGCTTCAATATTGATTTTTTTGTTTTTGAATTTTGCACCGGCCTTAGCAGCAGAAGAATGCCCGGAATGTGATACCTTGGTCTGTTGCGGTAATGAAGGACAGGCTCCTTGCACCTTTGATGACTTTATGTGTATGATAAGCCGCACGATAAATTTCGTGATGTTTAATATCGTTCCTCCAATCGCTGTCGTTACAATCGTTATTGCAGCCATTAATTTAATGACTTCATCGGGAGATCCGTCAAAGCTTGATCAAGCTAGGAAAACTTTAATCTGGATAATCCTTGGATTAGTAGTTATTTACGGAGCTTGGGCAATCGTGACCGGATTTATAACCGCATTAGGTGGCGGAGGAGATGTATTCCAGTTTTTTAAGAAAGAAGAATAAGGTTTTGCCCCGTTAGCTCAGTTGGTAGAGCAGGAAGCTCTTAACTTCAAGGTCAGGGGTTCGAGCCCTCTACGGGGCACCCCGAAAAATATATAGTAAAGATAAAAATATGTTAACAACAGAAGAAAAAACAAAAATCGTAAGTGATAACAAAATAAATGAAACTGATACCGGCTCAGCCGAAGTTCAGGTTGCATTACTTTCAGAAGAGATTCAAAAACTTCTTGAACATTTAAAAAAACACAAGAAAGATGTTAGTTCAAAAAGAGGTTTATTGAAAATGGTTGCCAGAAGAAGAAAACTTTTGAAATTCCTTGAAAGAACAAGCGAAGAATCATACAAGGAATTGACCAAAAAGATTGGATTAAAAGCCTAGTGCTAAAATATGAAGACTGAATCTTTTAAACTTAAAATCGACGATAAATTTTTAGAAGTAGAATTCAAAAATCTAGCGGAAAGAACCAATAGTTCTGTTTTTGTAAAATATGGAGAGACCTGCCTTATGGCCACTGCCGTAATGAGCAAGAAAGAAATCGAGGGAATCGATTTTTTTCCTTTAACTGTAGCTTATGAAGAAAGATTCTACGCCATCGGAAAAATCCTCGGCTCAAGATTTATGAAAAGAGAAGGTAGACCGAGCGAACAATCAATCTTAACTTCAAGATTAATTGATAGAGCGATAAGACCGTTGTTTCCGGTAGACTTCAAAAGGGAAGTGCAAGTAATTGTTACTTGTTTGTCTTGGGATAAAGAAAGCGATTTAGCTAGTTTAGGATTAATCGCTGCTTCAATTGTCCTTTCAACTTCAGACATTCCTTGGGACGGACCGGTTGCTCCGGTAAGAATCGGATTGAGAGATAACAACATGGTTGCTTTCCCGACTTTCGCCGAAAGAGAATCCGGTTCAATGGATTTATTACTATCCGGCTTGAAATCAGAATCAAAAAAAGAAATTTTGATTAACATGATTGAAGCAGGAATGAAAGAAGTTCCCGAAGAAGATATTTTAAAAGCAGTTGAATTTGCTAAAAAATATCACGAAGATATTCTTAATTTCGAAGAAGAGATTGTTAAAAAGATGGGAAAAGAAAAGATAGTCTTAGAAGAGAAGGGAAGAGATGAAGAAATAGAAAAAGAAGTTAAAGATTTATTGGGAAACAGAATCAATAACATCTTAAAGAAAGATGCAACCGATGATCTTCACGCAATTAGAGAAGAATTAGGAGAAATATTAAAAAAGCATGATGATGCGGATAAGACTCGCTACGGTTTTTCATTCTTTGAAAAGGAATCAGAAAGAGTTATTCATGAAAATATAATTGAGAAAGGAATTCGTTTTGATGGAAGAAAATCCGATGAAATCAGAGAATTGAGTTGCGATGTCAATGTTATTCCCAGAGTTCACGGCACCGGATTGTTCTGCCGAGGAGAAACAAGAGTGTTGTCATTCTTAACTTTAGGTAGCCCCGGAGACCAGAAAATATTCGAAGAAATGGAATTGAACGGAAAGAAGAGATTCATGCATCACTACAATTTCCCGCCATCATGCGTCGGTGAAACCGGACCATTAAGAGGACCGGGCAGAAGAGAAATCGGACACGGCATGCTAGGAGAAAAAGCTTTACGCGCCATGATTCCCGAAGCAGAAAATTTCCCATACACTATCAGAGTTGTCTCTGAAGTCTTGTGTTCCAACGGTTCTTCATCAATGGCTTCAACTTGCGCCGCTTGTTTAGCCCTAATGGATGGTGGAGTTCCGATTAAGAACCCCGTTTCCGGAATTGCGATGGGATTAATGATGGAAATGAACGACCAGAAGAGTACTGAAGACAAGAAATACCTTGTTTTAACTGACGTTCAGGGAGAAGAAGACCACTACGGAGATATGGATTTTAAAGCAGCCGGAACTAAGAACGGAATTACTGCTTTGCAAATGGATATCAAAGTCAGGGGAATCACTTATCAAATAATGAAAGATGCTTTGGAGCAATCCAAAAAAGCCAGAATTCAGATTTTAGCTAAAATGATGGAAGTTCTTCCCGAACCGAGGAAAGAATTATCTCCCAATGCTCCAAGAATATATATTATTAAAATCAGACCTGATCAAATCGGAGATGTTATCGGTACCGGCGGAAAAATCATTAATGAAATTATTGATGAATGCGGAGTTCTAATTGACATCGAAGAAACCGGTGAAGTTTTTGTCACCGCTGAAAATGAAGCTTCCGCACAAAAAGCTCTTGAATGGATTAAAAATTTAACCAAAGAAGTTGCGGTAGGGGAGCTATATCAAGGAAAAATAAAAAGAATTCTTGAGTTCGGTGCCTTTGCCGAGATTCTTCCCGGTCAAGAAGGCATGATTCACATTTCTCAATTAGCCAATGAAAGAGTTAATAAGGTAACTGACGTTGTTAAGGTTGGAGATGTCGTTCCGGTAAAAGTTATCTCTATTGACGAACAGGGTAGAATTAATCTATCATTAAAAGAGGCGAGGAAATAATTTTATAAATTTTATCCGCCTTTTAATTTTAAATCAGTAAATCCTACATGCCGGTAATTTTTTTAGACAAAGAAAAAATTAGGACGATGCTGAGGGACATCAAAGAAGCTGAGGGTGTATCCGTTTATCCTAAAGGCAACGAAATTGAAGAGGTGACCCAAAGCTTTGTTGCAGAAAAGAGAGAAGAAACAATTCCTTCAGAACCTAGTTTTATAGCTCCAGAAAAAATAGAAACCGCGCCCGAACAAGGCCCTCTTTCTGTAGAAGAAGAAACTAAAAAGGCTGAGGATTTTGCTTACGAATTAGCTCTCTCGACAAATAAAAGCGAGGATAATGTAAAACAGGTAATAGAAGAGAAGGGACCGGTTGCTCCAACCGAAGAAACTCCGATCGCCTTTATGAATCCTCCCGAACCAGAACCGGAACCTGAGCCAGAACCCGAACCAGAACCGGAAAAACCATTGGAAGAACAAATTCCCGAGGCTTTACCTATTGAAGAAGAACCTACTCCGATCGAGAAAGAGCTTGAATTGGAAATACCGGAAAAAATACCCAGCGCAAAAGAATTGGGATTAGAAGAAGCAGAAAGAATTCCCAGTGCCGAAGAGTTGGGCCTAGAAGAAGCGAAACAAAAAGAAGAAGAACTAGTGGCGATTGATGAAAATGAAGAAAAATTAGCCAGAATCGATGAGCAAACTCTTGAATTAGAAGAAGCTTTAAAGGATGTAAATGAAGAAAAGGCTCCTTTTGAACAAAGAAAAAAAGAGATTGAAGAAGAAATAGAAAACATCAAAAAGAAATTAGAATTGGTTCTTGAAAAAAAGTTAAGAGCCGATGAAATAAAGAAAGACTTGGAAGAAAAAGAGTCTTTAGCTAAAACTCCGGAAGAAAAAAGAGCTGTCGAGAAAGAAAGATGGAGAGTGGAAGACGAAAGAAATAATATTGAAAAAGAAAAGTACGATAAAGAAGATGAAATCAAATCATTAAGACTTCAAATAAGGGAGTGTGATTTGAATGCAGAAAAAGTAATGGCAAAAGAAAAGGACACTCTTCAACAGCTAGAAGTATTAAAGAGAGACAAAAACAGAATTGTTCTCGGAAGAACAAAGAAAGACTTGGAAGAAAGATTGAAACCATTGAATCAATCGGTTGAAGACATTAAAAAAGAAATGTTTGAGAACACCAAACAGAGAGATAAAGCAGATAAAGGATTGGTCGATATTGCCTTAAAAGAAAAAGCCACTGAAGACGAGATCAAGATTCTCGAAAGAAGACAAGAAGAAACAACCGATGAGGTTATTTTAAGAGATATCGAATTAAGAAGAAGAACCAACGAAGAAAAAAGAAGAGCCTTGGAGAAAGATCGCTGGGAAATAGAAGATAGGGTAAGGGACTTTGAAACAACCAGAAAAATCATTAAAGAAAAATACCAGGAAGTTTCAGCCCAGATTAGACAAATCAAGGACGAGTTAATAAGTATTGAACAGAAGATAAAATAATAAACATGGCCAAGAAACAAACCCCGACTTATAAAATATTAGTGAGGCTGGTAATAGCAATAATATTTTTCGTGGTAGTTGCAGCCATTCTTAAATTATTAAATATAATATGACACCAGAATTTATCGCTCAAAGAAAAGAAGATTTAGAGAAAAAGAAAGCAAGTATAGAAGAACAATTAAAGACTTTTGCCAAGAAAACCAGTGAAGATAATTGGCAAACAGAATTCCCTCAACTTACCGACACTCCGGAAGACAAGGTTGATGAGGTAGAGGAATATGAAAATCTTTTACCAGTTGAACATTCTTTAGAAGAAAGTTTAAGAGATATAAACCAGGCCTTAGAGAAAATAGAGCAGGGGACATACGGCAAATGCGACTGCGGATGCACTGGTTGTGAATGCGAAATACCAGAAGAAAGATTGATTGCCTTGCCCGAAGCTAAGACCTGTAATACTTGCAACTGCAAAAACAACGAATGTAACTGCAAAAAAGAAGGGGAATAACCCTTTCTTTTTTATTATACAGATAAATAAAAACCGAGATTATTTTGTTAATCCCGGAGAATTTTTTGTGCGATAAGCATCATATACTCCTACTATTACCATTACTACTCCGATAAAAAATACTACTATCGGATTAGCTGCGGGCAGTCGAGGCTTACCAGCATTGTTCGCGGCTTGCGTAGCAGCGTCAAGATCAACAAGCTGTGGTTTAAACCTATCTTCGCCGCTCACCTGACCTTTGTTCGTTTGGATATTGCCTATTCGGACATTATCCTCCTGAGCATTGTTCATAAGTACGATACCGCCGATGATTGCAATTACAATCCCGGCAACGATCAGAATAATCGATAATTTCATTCTAAGCACCTCAAGAATTATTAACAATTCTCGATTGCTTGTTTTTTACCAGAGAATAAGCTCCGTAGCAAATCCCAATGACCCCTAAGGCCAGGATCCCTATCGGAACGACAAATGGATTTTTGTCTTTTTTTGGATGACCATCTAATTCTCCGACAGAATTCCAGACGTTAATCCGGCCCTCCTTAGTGCTCGTATCCCAGTTTTTGTTGTCTGAATCTGAGGAAGACTGTGCAACATAGGTTTTCATCAATCCGTTCCAGCCGACAATCGCAATTGCGATGCAGACTACGATAAGAATAAGTGCGTGTGAGTTCTTCATTTTGAAACACCTAATGAACGACGAGCATCATATACTCCTGCCGCAAACACTACCATTCCGAAGATAATGATTGTTATGGGAGCGACGAGTGGGTTTTGCGCTGGTTGTTCATATGGCCTGAGTTTGTTTCCTACAACCTCGACACGTTTCATTATATTGTAATTGCCTGGTTTTTCAACCGCACTGTTTTCTTTGTTCTTTTCAATCTGAATAGTATTCAGAAGTACAATACCGCCGATGATTGCAATTGCAATCCCAGCAACAATCAGAATGGTTGAGTTCTTCATTCTAAACACCTTAAATTGTAATGAGCTTGAATAATCTTTAATGATTATTAATTACTATTATAATATATATTAATTATTATGTCAATATAGCATTTAATATAATTTACATATCAAAAAACCGAACTTTTGTTCGGCTTAATTTTAATTAGTAAGAAATCTTGCTGCCTCGGCCATAGGCGGTTAGTGGATTAGCTGCACCTCTGGTTTCAAAGTGTAGGTGAGATCCGGTTCCACCCACTCCTCTGACGGTTCGGCCGGTATTGCCCATATATCCAATAACTTGTCCTTGAGAAACAGTCACTCCTGATTCTATCCCTCTGGCAATAAAGCTTAAGTGGGCGTAAAGGGTCACCACTCCGTTCGGGTGAATAATAGTAATATAGTTTCCGTAAGGCCATTTATTCTTGGCAATCTGTATTTGTCCTCCCGCAGCCGCTACTACCGGCGTTCCAATCACATTAGAAATATCTACGGCTGTATAATAAGCCTTTCCACTGGAACTGTATGAATAGTGAGCTCCCTGAGTAATCATTCCTACTGTCGGAACAATTAAATAAGAATTCGGTAAAACAACCTGGGCATAGCTTTGAGTTGTGGTATTGGTTGTCGGAGCAGACTGTTTGGGCATCTTGCCATTAGGAATAATCAAAACATCTCCGATATATACTTCTCCAGAAGAAGATAGACTATTATAGCTAATAATCTCTTCTTTATCGGCACTATATGTCTTGGCAATGGCGGCAATAGTTTCTCCTTTTTCCACCATGTGAATAATGCCGTTAACCGGTAAAATTAAAAGCTCTTGGCCGGGTTGGATTTTGGTGGTATCCAATTCGTTAGCCAAGAGAAGGGTTTCAATTGAAATATTATACAACTCAGCAATTGAAGATAAGGTTTCTCCTTTTTCCACGATGTGTTTAATAATATCTTTGCTGGCTGTCTCTTCATCAAACAAAGACCCCAAGGTCTCTGATGAAACAAACAGGGGAGAGGGCAAAGCTGATAGAATTTTTCCCTGTTCAAAGATTAAGTTGTTGGTAATCGGTTGGAAGGCTGATTCAAGGCTTAAAAAGTTGTTCTGAAGCTTAGAAATGCTCGTTTTAGAGGTGTTTGTATCCTGGTTAAGGAAAATATTACCCCAGACGCAAAAAAGGACGAAAAAGGCTAAAAAGAGCCTTTTTTTACCTATTCTACTAATAGTTTTCTTAATTTTTTCTTGAATAAAAATAATCCAGAGTTGCAGGGTTTCTATTAAAAATCCCACAAAGGTTAATAATTCATAATTCCAGACAATCTATCTGGATACCATATATTTTAGACCTATCCACCCATATGTCAAGAAATCTTTCCACAGGAAATTAACATCTATTTTTCTTGACAAAAAACTAATAATAATATATTATAGGTTCAATAAAATAAAATTGAACCAATTAATATGGCTGAATTATATAATCTACAAAAACCCAATAAAAAGCCTAAACCTGAAGAATATTTAAGTAAGCTTTTTGGACCTCACCAACAAGATTTTTTTACTTTTATAGATTTGGTTTCAGAAAAGGACTATTTATACTGGGATATTGTAAAATACAAAGAACCAGCTCCGGCCAATGCCTCCAGAGAGGAACTATGGGAAATGGTTAAAACAATAAGAAAATCAAAATCATTAGTTTCGCCAATTAGACACGAAGATGGCCATTATTTTTCTTGGGTAAAACTTTCCAAACTAGAAGAATTTTTTCATGAAATAGATATGAATACAGGAGGAGAAATTTTTCTTGATAAAAATATTGAAAGTAAAAAAAATAAACAAAAACTTATCTTCAGGGGAATTGTTGAAGAGGCGATAGCATCATCTCAATTAGAAGGAGCCAGTACTAGTAGGGATGTTGCCAAAAAATTTTTAAGGGAGGGAGGAAAACCAAAAAATCAATCAGAACAAATGATATTGAATAATTATATAACAATGAAAGCTATAGATGAAAACTATAAAAAGCTTGATTTAAATATGGATGTACTTCTAGAGCTTCACGGATTAATAACAAAAAATACTCCGGATATTGACGGGAATATGGCTAGAATTAGGAATAAAAAAGATGAGATTGTTGTAACTGATAACAAAAAAGTAGAAATAGTTTATCACAAGGCACCAAAGATAGATTTCGTATTAGTAGAACTAGAAAGAATGTTTAAATTCGCAAATTATGATAACGAACAATTTATCCATCCTATAATAAAAGCTATCATGTTGCATTTTTGGATTGGCTATTTACATCCCTTCACTGATGGAAACGGTCGTTTAGCTAGGCTTTTATTTTATTGGTACCTACTTAAAAAAGGGTATTGGGCTTTTGCTTATTTGCCAATATCAAAGATGATTAAAAAATCTCCTGCTCAATATATTATGGCCTATGTTTATAGCGAACAAGATGATTATGATATAACTTATTTTATCGATTACAATATCAAAAAAATAAACATGGCCGTAGAAGATTTTAAAGAATATTTAAATAGGCAAACAAAAAATAACGTTACAATGAGAAAGGCCTCCCAAAAGGGTTACGATTTCAACGAAAGACAAATTGGATTACTTCAATATCTTTATGGATCAAAAGAAGAAAAAACTTCCCTAAAAACTCACATAAATGTTCATCAAATTGCTAAAAATACAGCTTTGAAAGATTTATTAGAGTTAACCCAAAAAGGATTCTTAGAAAGGAAAAAACAAGGAAAAAACATTTATTATTATCCAACAGAAAAAATTGAAACGTTATTTAAATAGGTTCAATATAGGTTCAATATAGGTTCAATTGAACCTATTTTATCCAACATCAAACTAAACACAATGAACACTGTCAGACTCAAAAAAGGATTAGGCCAAAACCTCTTAAAAGACCAGAACCAGATTAGGAAGATTATGGCTTCAATTAACCTTTCTCCCAATGATACGGTCTTGGAAATAGGGCCGGGATTAGGGGCGATCACCCTAGAAATGGCTAAAATAGCCAAGACGGTTGTTTGTATAGAAAAGGACCAGGAAATGGTTACAGCCTTAACCCAAAAACTTAAAGAGGAAAACATTAAAAACGTGGAGATCATTAATGAAGACATCCTTAGACTGTTTAATAATGATAAACTGAATGTTAAGGTTAAAAAATACAAAATTGTCGCCAATATCCCGTATTATTTAACTTCAGTTTTAATCAGAAACCTATTGGAAATCAAAAACCCGCCCGAAGACATCTTTTTAATGATTCAGAAAGAGGTAGGAGAGAGAATCTGTGCCAAGCCGGGCGATATGTCTATCTTAGCTATTGCCGTTCAATACTATGCCAATCCTAAAATATTGTTTACCGTCCCCAAAGGTTGCTTCTTACCGTCTCCTAAAATAGACAGTGTTTTCATCCGTATCACTCCGAAGGGAGTTGAAAAGAATGATGAATTCTTTAAATTGATCAAAGCCGGATTTTCTCATCCGAGAAAACAATTAATCGGCAATTTATACAGCCAATTAAAAATAGATAAAGAGATAATAAAAAACTGGCTGAAAGATGCTAATCTCAAGCCAGGGGAGAGAGCGGAAGTATTGTCTTTATCCCAATGGGATTCTCTGTTTACTTTATTAAAGAAAAAATAACAAAAGATTTAGGGGTGAAGGTAGATTGGTATTTCTTGTCGTTAATAGTATAAACATAACTATATTTTACCACATTAACGCAGCCGGTATCATTAGTTTCAATATACTGACATCTTCCAGCTTCATTTTTGCCTGTTGCTTTGAATAATATTCCCAGACCATCACCGGCTTCAATCGACATAATATCTCCCTTGAAATCGGGACAAGCCTTTTTAAGGTCTTCAAATCCGCTGCTGCCGGTAATTTCACAATCATCATATTTCTTCTTTTTACAGGTCACTCCATATTCATCGGTCCTGTCTTTACAATTGATGGTGTTATAAATCTTGATGCTTCCTGACCCACCGTCAGTTTTAAAAACCAACATTGAAGCCAGATTATCCTTGCCAACCGGAGGGTTGTTTTCTTTGTCATTAACCGCAACGCTCAAATCGGGGACATCGCTAAGCGTGTACGAGCAATTTCCTCTCAAATCAGAACCAGAACCCTCTGTGCTGTCTTCTTTAGAAGCATATAGGACGGCTCCGAATTTAAATTCTTTAACTGGATTATTAAATTTAATTGATTCAGCCTTATTAGCGAAATTACTTTCCAAAAAACCTCCCATTGTTTTAGTGACCCTTACCGGTTCTTTATCTTCACTGGAAACATAATTAACAGAATCATATAAATAAATACCTGAGCCTTCGGGAATGACTATTTCTTTATCGGGGGTCTTTTCCAATTGGCTAATATTAATACTTGTTAATTGCGGATTAATAATATTTAAAATCATAAAAGCGGCCAAAAGAATTGTCAGACCTAAGAACGCATTCTTTATCTTGTTCTTTGCACTATCAAGTTTTGCCGGTTCTCCGCGGGCAGAGACATAATCAATTCCGGCCGCAAATAAAACTGCTCCGGCGATAAAGGCTCCGGCTGCAATTGCTAAGTTGAAAAAGTAAACAACATATGTGGCAGCAGAAGCATCTTCATTAATATTAATACCTCCTATTTCTGGATATTGCATTACCGCAAAAGCAGGGGAGACAAATAATATTCCCAATAAAGAAAAATATATTATTGTTTTTACGTTTTTCATTTTAATTCTCGGGTATGATTATAAGAGATTTGGGAGTTATTCCTCCAAATGTAAATATATGAGTATCTATTATTGAATCATAGCAAGTTCCCTCTTTCATAGAATCTTTACTGAAATACTTACAATATGTTCCGCTATCTCTTGCTCCCTCTTCAGCCGTACTTAAAACCAATCCTGCCGAACCGGTAATCTCAAAAGACATTACCTCGTCTGTACCCTTAACAAAACCTGGGTAAAGACCCGTCGCCTTATCTGGTACTCCAGGAACGCATAGCCCAGTTACCCCAAAAATATTCCTCAATCCTGGCGAGTAACTTTTTATATCAATAGCACAACTTTTAATTTGATTAGTCGGATCTTCGCCTGTTTTACCGCAATTAACCTTAGAGTAAAGTATTATTTTTCCTCTATTCTCGTTAATAACTTCTTGACTCAAATTAGATTTAGCAACGATAATCGAAGATATCTCGTCGTCCCCCACACTATCGGTATAATAACCTTCTATATAATCATCCATATCTGTAACCGATTGACCGACGAAAGCACATCTTCCTTGATATTTCGGATCCTTAAAAACAATAGCGGAGTATTTAATTTGTTGTTTTGTTTGGTCGGGATTAATTATCTCTATTGATCTGGTAAAATTATCGAATTCATTTTTATCAGATAAATCAGAAATACTGATTGAGGTAAAGAGGGGATAACTTTTTACTCTTGGCGTATAACTATTATCATCGTACAAATAAATGCCCGGCTTATTTAATAAAAAATAGATTGATTTTGCTCCGGCTATGTTTCCACTGCATGTTCCTGATTTACAATCAATTTGAGTTATTGTTCCTTTAAAATCAGTTTCTGAATAGAGATAAACCCTTAATAAATAGTCTTCGGGGACCTTCCATGTTGTATTTAGAATTGTACCGCCAACACTTTTTTCAATATCTGTTAAGTTACTATCGATACATTTTGTTTTTTGTTTTTTATCAGATGTTTGCAAGACTGTTACAACTAAACCGTGGTCACAGACTAAATCATCTATTTTAACAGCAATTAATTGACTATTTATCGTATTAAGAATTAAATAACAACCGACAAGAACCGCTACCCCAAAGAGAGTATTAGCGATCTTACCCTTAGCCGATTCTATTTTGCTAGGGTTGCCACTGGAAGTTACCCATTCTATACCAGCCATTACCATCATAATAACTGCAGCAAAAGCACCTAATGCTATGGCTAAATTAAAGAAATAAACAATATAGGTGGCGGCAGAAGTGTTTTCATTGATAGTAATGCCACCGATTTCCGGATATTGTATCGCCGCAAATGCAGGGGAGGCAATCAAGAATAAAAATAATGTAGTGATTATTGTTTTGATATTCATATTATTAATATTACTGACAACAATAATAATTGTCCATATAATTTTTGGTAATCGTCAAACAGCCAGGATAGCTTTCATCTCCTGTACGGTTAATATTATAGAAACAAATTTCTTTTTCTTTGTCGGTTAAATTACCGCTATTATAAGGATAGCAATTAATATATTTTGTTCCTTCTGCGATATCTTCATCTACTGGCTCTCCTAATTTAAGGAAGGGAAATTCAGGAATAACAGTCAAACCTGTAGTAGAATTAGTGTTAGAGGCTTCGTAACAGCTTAAAATCCTGACATTATCGGCAGTTTGTTTATAGGGAATGGTATATCCTTTAACGCAGCCGTTCAATCTCTCTCTCGAATCATTAAGCATGTCAAATAAATCAAATCTCTTTTCGATATTAAGCTTCTTACTTAATCCGGCATTGCAGGTAAGGGGAGTGAGTTGCCATTGCAAATAGCTGGGACAGACAAGACCGATGAGGCTTGTGGTCGGAACATATTCATATTCTACATCATCTTTTATCTCCTTGACTTGAGCCATCTCGAATAATATTACCTCTCTCATTTCCATTTTCTGGACGTATCCTACCTTGCTTTTCATAATCTCTCTTGATTTTTCTTCATTGGTGTTTTCCGTCTCTTCAAGACAGGACCTTTGGATAGACCTTCTTTGATACATATTCTTCATTAAATTACAGAGATTTCTATACGGACAAGTCCAGTAATCTTTTTCGGGTTGGGGAACCTTCGGGCAATTACTATTTTGACAACCCAAAATACCACAACAACAACTACATCCTTGATATTCTTTTGTTTCCTTTTCATTGCAAGTACTTGCATGTCCCTCCTGATCCATCAATTCTTCTTCCGGTTCTTTACAAACAGTTTCCATTGGCTCACATTTTTCGCACTGCCGTCCTGTAACGGTGGCGCAACAGCAATCGTTGTCCTCGCAATCACATTTCGGCGCGACACAAATATTTAATGTATCGGGACTGCTGTTAGTGCAGTTGCCAGCACTACAGCTGTCAGGGAAATTAGCTATCGCCATACCCGTGTTAAACATTCCCTGGACTTCTTCCTTTAACTTTTCTATCCTTCTTGAAACTTCTCTACCCCAAGCTTGAGTATAGTCAACCGTTTCTCCAATACGGATAACCCCTCCGTACATTTCATTTTCAATATCTTGGGTTTCTAAATTACACTTATTATCATCGGCGTCGATTATCTGATTTTCTCCTTTATAATCGGAATTATATTTTTCGCTATAATAGAAAGTAGCTGCGTCTCCGGAATATGAATAAAATTCCTTACAGGCATCAAGTTCGAAAAGCCCGGTCGCTTTTTCACAACTTGTTGCAAAAATATCACCGGATTCAACATCTTCCTTGGTTACATCCATTCTGCAAACCCTCTTCTTGAAGCTAAGTTCATATTCTTTATCTT
Source organism: Minisyncoccota bacterium (assembly GCA_041657325.1). Lineage (GTDB taxonomy): Bacteria > Patescibacteriota > Minisyncoccia > Minisyncoccales > Minisyncoccaceae > UBA2211. The sequence goes on along the minus strand of JBBACA010000002.1, from coordinate 47,958 downwards.
CTTCTGGACAAACATCTTCTTTAAGGACCGGATCGAATCCTGATTTAGTGCAATTAGCGGTTCGGCAATACCTGGAAATATTGTAATAAACATCTGTATCGAATTCTTTCACATCGACGGTGACATTCTCTTTAGTTTGGATGTTGCTATACAATTCAGCTAAAGTCATTTTTTCTCCGTATTCTTTCGTTTGTAATTCCGCTTTTTCTAAGGCCGCGATTTCAGCATCATAATAGGCTTTAAATTCTGCCAGTCTTTCAATTCCCAGTTTGATGGTAAAAAGATTGAACGGCTGCTCCTTTTCTATTAATGGGGGATTGCCGTTAACTTCTTCGTAGCAAATTTGGTCTGGCTTACTTCCGTCCATCAGCTGTCTTATTTCCTGCTTCTTACATTCTATTGCTAATCTATTGTCGCAAGTATCGTATTGATACTGTCTGACTTCTTTGCCGTTATTGTATCCGACGATTTCACAAGGATTCGCAGATGAAGAACTACAAGCAGTATTATACGAGTCTAACCTTGGACACCCGGTTTTGGCGCCTCCGCAACACTGGCAATAAGTAGTTCCTCTATAACAACCTGTTTTAGAGCAGTCTGTTCCTTCAATTTTGTATTCTTCCTTATTAGGAGGAAGATAGCTGTAATAAGCTCTCTTGCAGGAACAATTGGTTTGCATCAAAGCATCTAATTGCTTCTGTCCGGCGACTAAAGTATTCAAATGAACTTCTATTTTTTTCTTAATCGCATCATCTAAAAGTTTAATGCAATAAAACATGTCTTTGTTCAGGATAATGTCTTTTTCATTTATCTTGCCATCTTTGTTTTTATCAACCGTATTGGCGATGATTAATTGGCCGTCGTCATCGTAAGCTTCGTGTTCGTATTCGTAGCAGGGGACTTTGTTTTTCGTTGATGAGTTTCCCATCAGAATCGCTTCGGTTAATGTTCCGATCGGTATTTCTTCAAACTGATAATTCTTAATATTTTCTGGATTTTCTCCGGGAGTAATAATAGGAATGGTTATTCCAGTCGTGCCTAAAGAAATATTCTCGATTTTTACCAAATCGGGATTAATTGTTGTTAAAAGGATATAAGAAGTTAAAAGAATAGTTAGACCAAGAAGAGAATTGATAATTTTTTGTTTGGCATCTTGAGTTTCTGAAGGGTTGCCACGAGACTCAACCATTTTTATTCCGGCAGCAATAATAACAATGAAGGCTAAAACGGCGGCTATGCCTAGAGAAAAATTGAAGAGATAAATTATGTATTCTGAAAATTCCATTTTATTCTTCTTGTAAATTAAATATTACTGATATTGTCCAAAAGGGGAGACAACCTAAATAGGGGACCAACTCCAAAAGTGGTGCACCAAAAAATTTGCTCGTTTTGCCTGTAAAAAATTTCTTTGCGTCATTTATCGATCCTTTTTTGCCTTGCTTATGTATAACTTGCTTTCCTCTTAATATTAACCAAGTATTAATAAATGCAATTCCTATCACGTCGGTCACGCCAAGGTCATCTAATCCACAAAGGACTAATAAAATCCCTATCAAATCAAGTCCTATTGCAAAAGGAAGCATGAAAAAAGTTTCGGGAGTAAATTTAATATTAAACATACAATTAAATTATACTTTATTGCCCTAAAGCATACAATCTTGACAATTTTATATATAGGTATTATAATATATATAGAACCTAAATAGTCTCGGAGAGACTATAAAGTTCGTCACAATTTAAGGTGTTTTAAAATGAAGAAAGTATTCGCACTTATTCTTATCGTAGCCTGCATCGCAATTGCGATTGTCGGCTGGAACGGATTGATGAAAACCTACACCGCACAATCTTCAGACGGTGAAGCTAAAGATATAAGCACATCGGACGGCAGAAACTACTACTGGAATCGCCTAGATGAATTAGAGCATGGAAGCTCTCAAAAAAGTAATCCCTGGATTATTCCTGTGGGAACGCTTGCTATCGGAGTCATCGGTGTTTGCTATGGAGCCTATTCTCTGGCAAAAAGTATAAAACCGAGAATGCCTGGCTCAAAACCAACAGGGGGTTAGTTTAAAAACTAATAGCCCCTTTTTTTAATTCAAAAGTATTTACAGTTAAACATAAGTTATATATAATAAAGTTAATATTATGTTTAAATCAAAAAAAATAAAATTACTAATTTGTTCTTTCTTTATTTTTTTAATAATTCTTTTACCGTTAGGAAATATAATGGCCGCTGACCCAATTGGAAACATTACCAATTTTTGGTTTATGGGACCAACTTCTATTCCTGCTGGAATTTTTGTAACCGGACTTCAATTTCTTGATCTTCTACCTGAAACAGAAGAAAAAGGGAGCATTGCAGACCCAGTTGATTTTGTCTTTTCAGGAATAGCAAAATTTGGATACATGCTTTTATATACTGCATGTACCGCATTAATATCGCTTGGACAAGCGTTATTAAATTATGTTATAGACGGAAATTTTACAGGAATGAGTGTAACAGATTTTGATTCAGGAAGCCCTACTTATAATCCAATCGTAGCGGAAGGATGGGGGATAGTAAGAAATATTGCCAATGCAGCATTAATAATAGGATTAGTTATTATTGCTATTAATATAATATTAGGAAGAGAAGAAAATAAAGCAAAGAAAACATTAATTAATTTTATAATTATTGCTCTTTTAATAAATTTTACCCCTGTCCTTTGTGGACTTTTAATAGACGCTTCTAATGGTATTACCAAATCATTTATAACTGGAGGAATAAATCCAGCTTTTTCTGATGAAATAATAAAATCTTTCGATAAAATAACAACAGAAATACCCACCAAAAGCATACAATTAATCTTTTCAGGAATAATTTTTCTGATATTTTCTCTTATTTCTTTTTTTATCTACATTCTTTATGCTCTTTTGTTTGGAGCCAGATATGTAATCTTATGGATACTTGTGATAGCTTCACCAATAGCGTTTGCGACAAGAGTTTTTCCGCAATCAAAATATATTAAGAATATTTTCCCGAGCATTCTTTATTGGGATGATTGGATACAAAGTTTCGCTCAATGGTGTACAATAGGAATACCTGCCGGATTATTCATATATCTATCAAATAAAATGATGTCTATGGCTCAAGTAGTTCCAACTACTACTACAGACTCAGGAGACATTGTTTCTAGTCTTATCGGAGGACTTCTTAAATATTTTATTCCTCTTTTGTTTCTTATTGCCGGGTTCTTTATTTCTATCTCTGCAGGAGGAAAAGTTGGTTCGACTGTTGAAGGTCTTGCCAAGGGAGCTTGGGCAGCAACCGGAGCTAGAGCCATAGGAAGAGCGAGAACCGTTGTATCAGAAGGAGCAACTGGAACAGTTGGAGCAGTCGCACAAGGTAAAAGTCCTTTAAATTTTGAAAACAGGGAAGCGGCAAGAATATCGATAAAAGATAAAATGAACGAGATACTTCCGCCCGACCCATCAAAAGACAAAGAAGCCGCTCAAGATTATCTTAAGACTCATCCTGCTGCCTATAATCTTAGAACAAGAAGTAGCCTTCAGGCTGCTAGCATAAATAAAGATTTTGCTGACGACATAGATAACGCAAAAACAAAAGAAGAGCTAGAGGTTATTTCAAGAAATGCTACAAACTACGGAAGCAAAAAAAATAAAGATGCTATTGCTTTGAAATTTGCTGGAAAAAGAGATATAGCAGGAGGTGAAGAAATTTATAAGAAATTTGTAGAAAAAAACGAAATTAAAATTGAAAATAAAATTAGTGGAATGAATGATAAAACAGCCCAAAAAGAACTTGGTGGAAAACAGCTTGGTAATTATGATATATTTAAAAACATGAATGCTGGACAGGTTACATATATCATGCAGCATGGTTCTGTTGCTCAAAAACAATCATTGGCTAGTAATTTTGGTGGAGGCAATTCAGACTTCAAGGCTCACATGAAAGACTTATACTTGAAGGCAAGCGACCCTACTATGCCGGATCCGAAAGCAAAAGAAGAATACAAAAAAAGTAAAGAAAATGTTCTTGCAATTATTAAGAATAAACCTTAGTTATAATGGACAATATACTATTTTTCATAGAAGAAATAATCATTAAATATGATTTAGAAAAAGACCTCATAGAAAATGATTCTGAGTTAAAAGATGCATTATCTAAAGCAGAGGATATACCAGAAAGAGTCTTCTTCAAATTCATTTTTAGTAATAAAATAGCTAATTACGAAAAACAAGAATTGCCACTTGATATTCCTTCCATGAAATTAAAAAAAATCATAGAAGACTTAATAAACAAAAAAGAAAGTTTAAGCAATTTACCAACATTAATACAAGAAAATTTAAAAATTTCTCCAGAAATTTCAAACAAAATTGCAGAGGAAATAAGGGCGAATAAAGAACTAATGGATGAAATTAATTCTACAAAAATACCAGAAGAAAATAATGACATTGAAGATAATATAGAATCTCAAAAAGAAGAACCAAAAAAAACCAAGAGTATTGGTTATGAATTATTAAAATAAAAAAAGAGAGGTCAGTCGTCGTCTTCATCATCTGGAAGATCGAATCCTGCCTCTTTAAGTAATCTACTATTATTTTTCTTTTCGCTGTCTGCTGAAGCTTTTTTACCAGAAGACAGGCTGTTACCAGATCCAGAGCGATTAAGCATCATGCTGTTAGCCGCAATTAAGGCTAATAGGGAATCTCCAGAACCTTTTCCTCCTCCAGAACCAGTTCGTATATCTATGAGCTGATTTTTTTCGGAAGCCATAGCTCTCTGGGCGAGATCTAGGGAGTCAGCATATCTTTTTTCAACATCCTGACCAAGAGTATCTGTAACTTCTTTTTCTGTTTTTCCGGTGGCACGAGAAATCATTGACACAATTGAGCCCATGGTTTTAATCGCTGACTTTTGAGAATCTGCCTCAGCGTTAATTATAGTGGCCTCTTTATTTAGTATAGCCACTGCCTTAGCTCTTATTGCTTTCTGCTCTTCGCCGTCTGCTCCAGAAATATCTATTATGGAGATGCTTAAAATTTTGACACCGTATTTATCCTCAATCATCTCCACTAGAGTTCCTGGGTACTCAGGATCGGAACTAAGCATATCTTTCATCAAATCCTGGCCAATTTCCATTTTTTTCTCTAAAATTTCTTGAAGAGTGTGGGATTTAATGTAAAAAACATATCCTCCCTCAATCAATGGACGAACAATATCAAGCCAAGATGTGGTTTCTTTAAATAATGCTTTGTCTGGATTTACCCATCTCATTACCACGTTTGTTTCGAAGTTTATTCCAAGCCTGTTTGCATCTTCAGCATTAGAAGCCTTGATGTACTGTGGATAGGGAAGAACACTAAATTGCCTGAGTATCTCTCTTCGAGGAAGAGCTCTTCTGAGGTTTGGATAATACCTTTCCCATTCATTAAGCTCTGTATATATGGTGCCAAACGGCCACTCATAGATAAAGTGCATTCCCCAGATAACCAAATCGAAATATGGCTGCACAGTTAATTTAATTCCCCACAAAGAATACCTTTTCCCTTTGAAATTTTTAGCATCAATAAGATTCCAATTTTCGTCGTAATCTTCGCCATTTGGAGATCCAAAAAATCTTTTTCTTTTCCCTCCAAGCAAGACTGCTTTAACATATCCTTCTTTTGCGAATGATCCCCATCCGACGTCTTGTGGCGCCCAGACGAAATACATCACCAAGAAAATTAAAACTGGCAGAAATGGTTGCCACCATATCCTAAGATACAAAGAAAGAAAGAAAACAAAAATCAGCAATGCTCCAAGAATTATTAATCCATAAACGAATGCGGTTCTCTGAGCCGTCTTAATATTTTTTGTTTCTTCTTCAGTGTATTTAGCTTTCTCCTGCAGTTCGGTTAACTTAACGTTATCTTTTTTTACCATGTCAAACGCCTCTGTAATCTGTTTATAAATTTTCAAGGATTCAAATTACGTAAACGTAATATCCTTTGGCTCCGCCAAAGAACACTATTATTATGCACTATTTATATATTTTTGTCAATATTGACATTAATGCTACAAAACACGATAATATTATTAGCCAATGATCTTTAACAAAGAGAGGCAAGGAGTGATTTAAGATGATTGATCATGTTATTATCTTATCGCCGGTAAAAGAAGATGTGGATATAGAAAAATTAATCCCTCTTTCTGGAATGGAACACGAAAATTGCGGAGGAAAAATCAAAGAAAAATGGGAAGCCTACCGTGGTTCAGGTAGAACGCTTATTCTTTTGTGCCAACGTTGCAAAACGTTTTATCCATTAGTAGTTATTGGATTAAATGGTGCCCCTCAAGAAAAAAACACTGACCTAGTAAGAATATTAAAAGGATACGATGATTATGATTATTTTAAATTTAGCCGTGACGATGACTGTGGAAAATTGATGATATGCAATAAAGAATTTCGGAAAAAAGAACTTTCTAAAAAAACTGTCCATTATTAATAATAGATTTATTCAATATTTTTTAATAATAAATAACCAATAAATAGGTTATTTTTTAATATTTATCTTTGTGGTATATTAAAAACATGGAATGCAAATAAAATATCTCTTGGTATAAAAACAATAACAGAAGTAAAAAATAATATGAATATTTCAAAATATGAAGATATGTCTAATATTAAAAAATTATAAGTCAAAAATAATTATTCTTTATTATCAATGAAAATTATATTTAATGTTGCAACTCATGGTAATGAAAACCTAGGCATTGAAGTTGTAAAAAAAATTAAAAAACTTAATATTGATAATCAAAAAAATAAACTAATATTTCAAATAGCAAATGAGGAAGCATTAAGATTGAATAAAAGATATATTGATCAAGATCTTAATCAATCTTTTCCTGGTAAAAAATTGGGCAACCATGAAGAAAAATTAGCTTACAAGCTATCTCCAATCATTAAATCAGCTGATTTAGTTATTGATATTCACTCAACTACAAGTAATCTAAAAAATACTATTATCGTAACAAAATTCGATAACAAAACAGCTGATTGCATAAAATCAATTTCACCCCAATATGCTCTTATTATGAGTTATAAAAAAAATAATGCCCTAATTTCTCAAGCAAAAATAGGAATTGCTTTCGAGTACGGAAAAAATAAAAATCAAAAAGCAATTAAAAATACCTTTGAAGGAATAAAAAGGCTTTTAAATAATTTAGGAGTTATTGAATCTAAAATATCAAAACCAAAGATATCAACTCAATATTATAATGTAATTTCTATTGTTCCAAAAATAAAAGAGTACAAGCTACTTAAAAAAATTAAAAATTACACATTAATTAAAAAAGGAAGTGTTTATGCAGCTAACAAAAATAAAAAGCTGATAGCAGAAAAAAGCTTTTACCCTATATTATTTGGAGAAAAAGCATATAAAAAGTTTTATGGGTTTCGAGGTGAAAAAATAAATATTGAAAATTAGCTTATATTGATTAAGTATTGCTATGCTTAGCTTTTTTAGCTATTTTTTGATATTATATAAAATATTAATACTATTTTCACGTATTTTGTCAATATTTAAACATTTGGCATATTTTGTTAAGATATTAATATCATGACTGAGGAACAAGTAAAAAAACTATTAGAAGAATTAAAGACCGATCTGCAACCAGCCGAGTCTTCTACTGCCATAACAAAACTATGGCATAAATATTTCAGCGACACTGGATCTTTTAAATTATTAATAAAAAAGATAAAAGATTTACCAGCTGAAGAAAAGAAAACCACTGCTTTAATTATTCAACAAGCATATAAAGAAGCTCAAGACCTATTTACCGAAAAAGAGAAGTCAATCAAAGGAGGGGAGTTGTCAGGAAACATTAAATCTCAATCAGAAGACATTAATCCGATTGCTCCTAAAATAGGACACCTACACCCTATCTCAAAAACTATCAGAGAAATGAATGAATTGTTTATTAGTATGGGTTTCAGTATTATGGACGGACCGGAAATAGAAACCGATGAGTTTTGTTTCCAAAGATTGAATGTTCCAGCTGATCATCCGGCCAGAGACATGCAAGACACTATCTATATCAAAGAGCCTGATTTTCTATTAAGAACCCAAACATCTTCAATTGAAGCCCAGGTTTTAGCTAAATACAAACCTCCCTTCAAGATTGTTTGTCCCGGAAAATCATACCGAAACGAAAGCGTGAATAAAAGTAATCATTTTGTCTTTCATCAATACCAAGGTGTGGTTGTAACAGAAAAAGCCAATATGAAAGATTTGTTCGGCACTTTCCAAGTTCTGTTTAAAAAAATGTACGGAGAAGATGTGGTGACCAGATACAGAAATAAATACTATCCCGAAGTTGAACCAGGGGTAGGGCCGGATATGCAATGCTTTAATTGCCACGGCAAAGGATGCCCGCTATGTAAAAATGTTGGCTGGATTGAAATGGGCGGAGCCGGAATCATTCATCCCAACGTTATGAAGATGGCCGGAATTGATACTAAAAAATATGTTGGCTTTGCTTTCGGACTGGGATTAGACCGCTGGGTGATGGCTAAGTACAAAATTACCGATATTAGAACTTTGCTTGGAGGAAACTTAGGATATAAATATTACGAAAATGAAAGTATTATATAGTGAGATAAAAGAATTAGTTCCCGGACTAAAAGCTGCTCCCAAGGAAGTAGGGGAGGCTTTGACTTTGACCGGATTCATGATGGACGGCTTTACCGAAGTTACTTATAAAGGAAAGAAAGACTATTTATTAAGTTTAGAAATCAGACAAAACCGTGCTGACTGCCTTTCCGTTATCGGCATCGCTCAAGAAGTAGCTGCTTATTACAATTTAAAGCTGTCTATCCCAACAGTAAAGCCCATCGCTAAAAATACTAAAAAGCTTGATATCAAAATCGAAGCAAAAAAAGAAACTAAAAGAGTCTTGGCAATCAAACTTAATGATGTTAAAAATATTGAATCTCCAGAATGGCTCAAAGACTATATGTCTTTCTATGGTTTGAATAGTGCTGGTCTATTAGTCGACCTTTCCAATTATGTAATGATGGTAACCGGATATCCGTCTCACTTAATTGATTATGATAAGACAGAAGGACCAATCTGCTGGTCTATCAATAACAGCTTTAAAGAAATAACCACTTTATTGGGTTCCATTACCAAATTAAGCAACAACGAAATTATTATCAGAGATAATAATAATGTTTTAGCTTTAGCGGGAATCATCGGAGGCAAGACCGATAGTATTGATATTAATACAAAATCGATTGTGGTTGAAATCGCCATCTATGACCGTTCAATTATCAGAAAAAACTCCCGCAGCTTAAGTATTACCACTGAAGCCAGTAGAAGGTTGGAAAAGGATCTTGATCCGAACGGAGCTGATTATGCGATGAAAATGCTGATTTCTTTGATTTTGAAATATGCCGGTGGAAAGGTCTCCAGTTCGTTATTCAGTTATTATCCTAAAAAATATATTGCTCCGAAAATTCAATTTAATAAAGAACTGCCGAGCAAATTAGCGGGAATTGAGATAAGCCCCAAAGATACATTAAAAATATTAAAAGGACTTAATTTTAAGGTTATTTCTAAAAACAATAAATTAACGGTTATTCCTCCAACTTCCAGAATGGATATTGCTTTGCCAGAAGACTTAGCCGAAGAGGTGATTAGAATATACGGATACAACCGTATTCCAACTAATGAAACTCCTTGTTTAGAAATAGTTAAAAACATTACTCCTAAAAATATTGTATTAGCGGAAAAGATAAGAGATATCTTAACTTCTTTAGGATTTGATGAAACCTTATCATGGCCGTTAACCCAAAAGGGAATTAATGACAAATTCAATTATTCAGATTTAAAAGAAATAACCACTCAGAATTCGGTTAATGATTTGTTTCCTCATTTAAGACAATCTATCGCGGCCGGACTATTGAATCAAATGACTGAATATTTCAAAAAAGGAGTTGAGTATATAGATATCTTTGAAATAGGGAAGGTCTTCGGAGAAAAAGACAAAAACTACTTAGAGCATGAATCTTTAGGAATCTTGTCAGCAACAAAAAATAATACCTTACCTCAATTCAAAGACAAAGTGGAATCATTATTGAGGTTGATCGGATTTGAAGATGTTAAATACTTTAAATCTAACCTAAAACCGAACATATCTAATCCGGAATCTTGTTGGGACATTTTTGTTAACAATCAGAATATCGGCATTATTTACAAGCTATCTCCGTCGGAAACAAAATTGAACATCTATTTTGCTGAAATTGATATTGAAAAGATCACAAAAATACTGACTAAGATAAATAACAATCCGGTAGTGGAATTAACTCAAAAATTAATTCCTTTAGATGTAAATATTGAATTAGATGAAAAAGAATCAATCTTTGAATATTTGAATAATTTAGAGAAGAAGATTAATAAAAAGAATATTTGGAGTATCAATATTGCTGACATCTATCAGATGAAAGAGAAGAAGAGGTATACCCTAAGGGTAACTTACGAAGAATTATCTGATAAAGAAGCTAAAGAAATTCATCTGAAAACGTTTGGATTAAATAATATTTAAAACTTATAACTACAAAATTTCGATAATGATTCCGATTATGTATCCATTACACACTACATTTAATATTAATAGATTCATATGTATCAACAAATAATAAACTTAATAGATAATTATAACGCCTCTTTTTGAGGTGTTTTAAATAGAATAAACTATGAATAAAAAATTTAAATATGTTAAACAAATAGAAAATATGACCGACAAAGAAATTGGTCAAAGAAGTAAAAGCATTATGCTATCTCCCTTAAAAGAAAAGATTAGAGCTATTGATTATTACGGAGAAGAAAGGGAAATTATAGAATATAAATACGAAGAGTTAATAGCTCATTGTCCAATGACTTTTATAATAGACGTATACCGAATTACTATACGAATGATTCCAAACAATAAAATTCCTGAATTAAAAAGCTTAAAATTCTATTTTTGGAATTATCAAGAACTTCCGATATCCCATGAACATTTAGGGGCAAAAATTTATAAAGATTTCAAAAAGGCTATTAATCCTAAAAAATTATACCTTCAGCTTGACACCGCCGGAAGAGGAGAAATCTTCACAACCATTAGATTGGGCGATATGGATTTAGATAATTTAAAAAATAGGGAAACAAAAAATCTATAATATTATTAGACATGATTCAAGATAAGCCAAAAATTAAAATATCTTGCATACTTTTATCGTGCGATTCTCATGTTAATAAGGGGAACAGCGTTCTTGCTTGCCTGTATTCTCTCTTCAATCAAAAATTTGATTCCGCGGAAATAATAATAGTAGAAAATAGTCATGATAAAAAAAATCTACAAAAAGTAATTTCCGAGATACAAAAAATAAACAAGCTAATCAATCACAGGTTTTCTTTTAAAATAGTAAATAATAAAAAATCTTTGAGTAGGGGAGAAGCAAGGAATATTGGCGTCAAAAATAGCAATGGAGATATAATAGTTTTTATTGATGATGATACTATAATTTTAGATAATCAAGCTTTTTATAAAATATTTTTACTTTCAAAAAAATATAAGTATGGATTCGGTGCTAATCGTCTATGGATTAAAAATACCTCATCTAATAATGAAAGTATTTTAAAAAATGTTAAAAATGAGTCTTATGATAACATTAAAAAAAGATTATTTTTGCCCAGCAATAAAAGAGCTGGTTTTAATGCTGAGGTATTAACAAAAACATTTATAGGTAATTTTGGATTTTGTAGTAAAGATTTTTTCTTAAAAGTTGGCGGTTTTAGTAGTTTTATCAATTATGGCTTTGAAGATGACTATTTAATGTATAGACTATTTCTTATCAATAAAGATTATGCTTTATTGGATAATATTAATGTAATGCATATTGACCACATTGTACCTGTGGGAAATCATAGAAGTTTAATTGATTATTTTTGCAAATTAATAAATGAAAAAGTATATTGGTTCCACTCTTATAAACTTTTTAATAAAAAAATCAACAAAAACGAAATATTGGAACCACTTAAATTGTTACACTATGATTATCTTATCCAAAGCAGTTATAATTACTACAAAGAGCTAAATCCCTTAGATATAAAAAATAAAAATAGTAATAGCTATTCCTCATGGATGGCGATAAATCAATATTCGATTCAAGAATTTTCTAGACTAATTGATGTTTTAATTAATAGTAATAATTTAGACGAATTTATCAAGAAAAGTTGTGGAGATTTTGATAATCTAGCTATACTTATTGAATCTGCTTTAAAATATAAATTAATTAAAATTAATAAAAAAGGTTTAATAAGTAAATTATACAGTTTTAAATTTACTAGACCATACGAATTAATTAATCATAAAATTGAAAAATTTATTCCAGATTATAAATTAAATCAATTTCCTTGTGATAAATTTTCTAGAAAAAGAAGGTTTGAATTAATTAAAAAACGATATCCATTTGCTGAATATTTAAAATTTGCAATAATAGGTGATGATGATTTTTTAAGCATCGAATTTGCAAATGATTACTGGGCATGGCCAGTAATTATAGAAAAGGACAAGAGAATAATTAACCAAATTAAAAAAATTGATAAAAGATTTGAAATCATTGAGGCTGATATTGGTGACCCCCTAGCATCAAATAATCTTCCTATCGTTCAAACATTTATCACCGATCCGCCATATACACTAAACGGATCTTTGGCCTTTATATATTTTGGCTTGAGCATGTTGGAAAAAAACACAGAAACAAAAGAATTCTATGTTATTATGAATAAAACAATGATGGGCTCTCATTTGCATGCAATTGAGAAGATATTATCAGAATCAAATGTTTATATTAAAGAAATTGTTGAAAATTTTAGCCACTATGAATTACCTAAAAATTTTAAAGAATTAGAAAGAGCTAAACAATTTCTATCATCTCAAAAAATTAAGCAGAATTTTATAAACTTAAGCTCATCATCAAATTTGTATATTTTTGAAACAAAAAATCCAAATATATTAAAAATAAGAAACAATATTGACTTTAATAAACTATATAAACATTATCTATGAAAATTATTATTAAAAAAATAAAGCCTGAAGACATAGATTTTCTTCAAAAAAATGATACATTATATAGTTCCGATTTTCGCTCTATCAGTGAGGATATGAACTACAAAATTCCAGCAATGTGGAAATACGAAAATTTAATGGGATGGATCATAAAAAACAAAAGCGTAATCGTTAATAGTGATTATGAAAAATTAAGATATCCTTTCGGTAATAATTTCATAAAAATTAATAAAAGCAAGGATCCGAGAGTATCGATATATAAAAAAATAACCAACATAACGAAAGATATTAAAAAATTATGGGTAGCTATACCTCATCCCGATGCTGATATTTTTGCAAGAGACAATAATTTAAAAATAAATTATGCATATAGTGATTTTTTATTAAAAAACGATAAAATAAAGCAAAAAGAGTTGTTGGGCAATATTACGCCACGATGGGAAAAAATAAAAGACATTAATAATTTTAAGAGATTCAAAGACAAACGTAATGGATACATTAAAAGAAAATTTGGATCTGGCGGATTTACAGTTTTTAATGTTAAAGAAATTAAAGAAAATACTCAATTCGAAAATTTAATTAATAATGATGGCGAGTGGTATTTTGAAGAATTTGCCAAAGGAAAATCTTGCAGTGTTCAATGTTTAATAGATGAAAATTCTGATGTTACTATCTTTGGTTTTTCAGAACAAATTATAGCTAACAAGAAAAATTTTGTAGGTTCTAAAATTTTGGACTTAAATGATTTAAATAAAAAATCATTAGATGCGCTTAAGATTGGGATTAAAAAAATATATCCATTATTAAAAAATTATAATGGTTTCTTTGGTGTAGACTTTATTATCAATAATACAAATATTAGCATACTAGAGGCTAATATAAGAATGACCGCCGCAACAATTCCAACATTAATATCTAATATGTGTGCCTGTGATAATGCTATTTACTATGAAGATGTAGAAAAATACGAAAATAACGATATTGTTTTAGCTTTTAATGATAAAGATATTGATAAAATTCAGTTAATGCCATTAAAGTCTAATTTAGGAAAATATGTATATATAGACATTAAAAATAGTAAAAAAATATTTCCCAAAATAGATAATGAGCATCTTACTTATTTATCTAAAATAATTTCTAAAAACGTGAGTCCCATAGTCAAGACTGATTTTTATAATTTTTGGCCATATGGATGGACTCTGTCTTTTATTCTAAAAGATTCTCATTGCGTTATGAGTAGTTGGTTTTTAGAAAAAACGACACAAATTGACATATTTTCATGCAATAAAGATTTTTCCGAAAACAAATTAGCTGGAATATTGAATAAATATTTTGATGGAATAATCAACAAAATAAAAGTAGAAATAAGATAATATGTCTAAATACTTTATTGCTATCCCACCTTATTATGAAGGAACTTCATTTGTAGAGATAATAAACGGGCTTAAAAAATCAGTAAAATCAACTAATTTAGATATTAAATTTATTGGATGCAATAAACCACTTGAAAATAATCTTTACATGGATTTATTGGATGATTCTAATTACATAGATGGACAAATAAATTTACTAAGAGAAGTAAAGGAGATAAAAAATCCAAATAAAATATTATTTATAGATTTTTTTAACCCAGGAATGGACTTAATTCGTTATTATCACCAACAAACAGATTTAAAATGCAAATACGGAGCATTGCTCCACGGAGGAACGTTCCTAGAAGATGATTTATATTCTTTTGATTGGTTAAATAAGTTTGAAATTGCGTGGAGTAATCTATATGATTGTATTTATGTGCCGTCTATTTTTAATAAAAAAATTCTACCTCAAGCCATAAAGGATAAAGCTATTGTTATCCCATGGGGAATGGATAATTTTAAAAAACAAACATCTCAAAATAAAAAATACGATGTAATTTTCCCTCATAGAATTAATAGCGACAAAGGAATCATTGATCTAATTTTTATTATTAAGAAATTACCTGAAGTAAATTTCGTGATAACAATTCCTCAAAAAATTAGTTTACTTGAAAAAAATAAATACTACACATCATTATCGACATTAAAAAATGTTGAGATAATAGAACTTAATACGGGAAAAAATCATCTAAAAATATTAAGTCAATCAAAAATAATATTAAGTTGCGCAAAGCAAGAAACTTTTGGCTATTCTATAATGAAAGGAGTTTTGAGTGGCTGTATACCAATACTTCCTAATGGTTTATGTTATCCTGAATTTTTTGACAAAAAATATTTGTATTTATCAAAAATAGATTGCATTGAAAAAATAAAATATTTCCTAATGAATTATGACTCGGAAATTAAAAATAAAGCTTTAGAAAAAAATAAAATCAGTATAAAAAAATTTTCATTTAAAACCATTATAGAAGATTTTTTTAATAAAACTAATTAACTTGTACGGATTAAAAAGTCAAAAAATAAGACACAATAAAACTCCTTTTATACTGTCTCGTTTGTCTCATTTTACCTAGACCCCGACACCTCAAATTAACTATCGCCAAGACCTCCAAAGAACCCTTACACTGCTTGGAGGGTAGGGGTTCTAGACCTTCCTTGCCTGTAAGATTATAATGCCATTATTGGTGTTTTTTGTTTTTTAGAGATATAATCTTTAAAAGATTAAATATAAAAATATGGAAGAAATAGAAGTTAAATTTTTAAACATAGATCCTGTTTTAATGGAAAATAAGCTTAAGGCTATTGGGGCTAAAAAAATATTCGAAAAGCTTTACAAGAGAAGGACATTTGATTATCCGGATTTAAGATTACATAAAAAGGGAGCTTGGATTAGGCTTAGGGATGAAGGAGAAAAAGTCACTCTTACCTACAAAGAGAGAATTGGGGTAAAAACTTTTGATGGAAAAACTAATGATGATTCAATGGAAGAGGTTGAAATTATAGTAAATGATTTTGTAAAAACAGCAGAATTATTGAATCGGATGGGATTTATTGAAAAATTCTACGAAGAAAATAAAAGAATAAGGTACCAACTTAAAGATATTGAATTTGATATAGATTTCTGGCCTCAATTAGATCCTTATTTAGAAATTGAAGCTCCGTCATGGGAAAAAATAGATGAAGGCATAAAACTACTTGGATTAAATCCCGAAGATAAGAAAATATTTTCAACTAATCAGGTTTACAAATTGAAAGGTATAGACGAACTTGATTATAAAGAAATAACATTTAAGGGAATGATTAAAAGATTTTAAAATCATGATTAAACCAAAAAAACTAAAAATAGGGGACACTATAGGAGTGATTGCTCCATCTCGTCCAATTAATGAAAAAGAAATATTGCCTTGTATAAAAATATTGGAAAATAGAGGATTCAAAGTTAAGCTTGGTAAAAATTTGTACAAAAAGTCTTATTACTCCGCGGGCAGCGCTAAAGAAAGAGCATCTGATTTAAATGCAATGTTTAAAGATAAAAAGGTTAAAGCAATTATGTGTGCCTCTGGAGGGGCAGCATCTAATCAATTACTTGATTTGATTGATTATGAATCAATTAAAAACAATCCGAAAATATTCATAGGTTACAGTGATATAACCGTATTGTTATTAGCTATATATAGCAAAACAGGACTTATTACTTTCCATGGTCCAAATCTTCATAGTTTAAAAAAGTTAGATAAAAAAGCAGAAGAATTCTTATTCGAGATACTAACAGAAAAAAAGAAAGAATACGTTTTTCCAGGTAAAATAGAAATTATTAAAAAAGGGAAGGCGAGGGGGATACTAATTGGCGGAAATATTCATTTAAGCAATTCTCTTCTCGGAACAAAATACACTCCGACATATAATAAGAAAATTTGGTTTTGGGAAGACTTAGGAGAGTCGCCCGCATCCTTAGATCTAAAACTTAACCAGTTTAAATTGTCAGGAAATCTAAAAAATATTTCTGCTATGATTATCGGGAACTTATCAGATTGTATAGATAAAAAACACAAAGAAGATAATCGCCCTATAAATGAAATTATTTTAGAATTAACAAAAGAATATAATTTTCCTATCATCAAAGTTACTTACTTTGGACATAATGTTTCCAATTTTTATACTTTTCCGATAGGAGTCATGTCTGAAATAGATACCAAAACTTCCGAATTTAGAATAATAGAAAACCCTATTTCTTAATCTAATTAACATATAATCGTCTTTTGGCGATTTTTACTTTTAGATATATAATAAATTTATGAATAAAATATATCCACAAAAATTAAAAAAGGGAGACGAAGTTAGGATTATTGTTAGTTCTAGCTCTTTTAGTCTACTTTCCGAAGAAACAGTAAAAATAGCCAATGAAAGACTATCTGAGCTTGGGCTTAAGGTAACTTTTGGTAAACATATTACGGAAGCCGATGAATTTTTATCTTCATCTATTGAGTCAAGAATTGAAGATTTGCACGATGCTTTTTTAGATAAAAACGTGAAAGCAATTTTCACTGTGTTGGGTGGATTTAACGCAAATCAAATATTGAAATATATAGACTGGAATATTATTAAAAATAACCCTAAAATATTTTCTGGCTATTCCGATGTCACTATATTAAATAATTCAATTTATCAAAAAACCGGAATAGTAAACTATTACGGACCTCATTATTCAACTTTTGGACAAAAATTATATTTTGACTATACTTTAGATTACTTCAAAAAATGCATTATGTCGGAAGAAAAATTTAATATTACTCCTTCTAATGATTGGAGCGATGATGCTTGGTATATTAATCAAGAAGATAGAAATATAATAAAAAATAATGGATATTTAATTATTAATGATGGGGAAGCTGAAGGAACGATTTTGGGTGGCAACCTTTGCACCTTTAATTTGCTTCAAGGAACAGAATATTTTCCCACATTTTCTAGTGATATCGTCTTATTCTTAGAGGATGATGAATTAAGCAATCCTATGATCTTTGATCGCGATTTACAGTCATTAATCCACCAGCCCAACTTTGAAATGGTTAAAGGATTGATTATTGGTAGATTCCAGAAGGCAAGCAAAATATCGGATGAAAATTTAATTAAAATTATTAAAACTAAAAAAGAACTAAATAGGATTCCAGTAATTGCCAATGTTGATTTTGGACATACGGATCCCAAGATAACCTTTCCTATTGGAGGAGAGGTTAAAATTATAGCTAAAAACAGTGAAATAAAAATAGAAATTACTAAACATTAAATATATCTTTGCCGAAAAGATAAAAACCAATACAGCGTAATTAAAAACATGACAAAAAGACTTTACTGGGAAAACCCATACCAAACAACTTTTTCAGCAAAAGTGGAAAAGACTGAAGGAAATAATGTTTGGCTTGATCAAACTTGTTTCTATCCGGAAAGCGGGGGCCAAGCCGGAGATACAGGAACTATTAATGGCCAAAAAGTAGTTGATACTAAGTTTGACCAAGATAAGAACATTTTTCACGTCATGGAAAATGAGACCACCCTCAAAGCAGGAGATTCTGTTGAGGGAGCAATTAACTGGGAGAGAAGATATAAAATAATGAAAATTCACTCTGCCTCTCACATCATGGAACATTTCTTGTTTAAAATTTTCGGCCAATTAAAACTGACCGGATCTCACCTTAACGAAAAGCATGACAGCAGCACCTATGAATCGACTGAACTTCTAGATCAGGAAAAACTTTCAATAACAGAAAAAGAAGTTAATGAATTCATTTCTCAAAATCTACCAATTGAAACCTACCCGGACGAGAAGAAACCTAATTACAGATGGTGGAAATGCGGAAATATTATCATGCCCTGCGGAGGAACTCATCCTCGCAACATCAGCGAAATTGGCTTAATAAAGGTAAAAAGAGACAATGGAGGACAAGGAAAAGAAAAAGTGATAACATCCTTAACATAGAAAGCTTTTTTAAGAATAAATAAAATAAATGAAGACCAACAAGCAAGTAGAAATTATTATATTTAAAAAAGTAGAGAAAGAATTGTTCTTCCTAATTTTAAAAAGAAGCCCTCGAAAAGGAGGATTTTGGCAACCGATAACCGGTGGCATTGAAGAAAAAGAAACATTTGAAGAAGCGGCAACCAGAGAAATTGGTGAAGAAATAGGAGTAATTAGCGGGATTAAATTAATTGACATAGGATACTCATTTGAATTTTTTGATCACGGAGAAAATCATTTTGAAAAAGTTTTTGCTGTAGAGGTTAAACCAGAAACAAAAATCGTTATCTCCGAAGAACACACCGAATTTAAATGGGTCTCTGGACAAGTCGCAATTGACCAATTCTTAAAATATGAGAAAAACAAAGAAGGATTCAAGAATCTAATTAAATTCCTTAATCAAATTCAATCTTAAAAGTATTCCAATAAAGTCCTATCGCCACTGCAAAACTTAACGCCTTCATTGGAGTTTTTTATTTTTTAGAAGTATAATAAAAATATGGAATATAGGAACTCTATAAATAAAAATATAGATATTAATCAGATTAGACTTTTAAGGAAGTCTATTGGGTGGCAACCAAGAAGTGAGAAGAAATGGAAGGAAATATTATCTAAATCATCTTTTGTATATAGCGTTTGGGACGGAAAGAGGTTGATAGGAATGGGAAGATTAGTAGAAGACGGAATCATGTGTATGCTTTATGACATCGTAGTTCATAAAAATTATCAGGGGCAGGGAATAGGGAAATTAATTGTAAATGAATTAATTAAACAAACAAAAGGTAAAAAATACTGCTCAATAGCCTTATTTACAGATAAGGATAAGGTTAAATTTTACAAAAAATTGGGATTTGGAATTGCCGTTGTTGCAATGGAATTCAAGCAATACATAGCAAAAATATGAAAAAACCGACTCAAAAACAAAATATTATTATCAGGTTACCAAGGATATCTGACTTAGATTCTTCACTTGAAATGATAAATTCTTTAGTTGAAGAAAAAGCAATGTTAACTGTGCAAAAAAAATCAACACACAAAGAAGAAGAGAAATACCTTAAGAGGATATTAAAAGAAAAAGAAGCTATTCATTTGTTCTTAATTATTGATGGAAAAGTAGCCGGCAGTGCAAAGGTTTCTAGGCTTGGAAATGGAAGAAATCATATTGGTGAGCTGGGAATATCTTTGAGATATGAATATAGGGGAATGGGTCTTGGAAAAAAGCTCTCTAAAGCAGTAATGGAAAAAGCTATTAAGAAATTTAAATTAAAAATTATTATTTTAAATGTTTTTAAAAAAAATAAACCGGCTTATTATTTATATAAAGAACTGGGATTTAAGAAGGTGGGAATGATTAAGGGAGAGGTCAAATATTATAATAGATATGAAGATGTTATAACGATGGTTAAATACATCTAATATCTGAAAATATTATCATGACGAAGCCCATTAAGCCAGAAAAAATCAAGTATTGCATAGTAAAAATATGAAAAAATTGATTCAAAAACAAAAAATAGAAATAAGGCCTCCTAAAATGTCTGATCTTAATTCTTTGCTTGCAATGATAAATTCTTTGGTTGAAGAAAAGGCAATGATTATTGTGCAAGACAAAGTAACCCTTAAACAAGAACGACACTATCTCAAAGAAATAATAAAAACCAAAAATGCTGTTTCCTTCTTTTTGATTATTAATGGAGAGGTAATGGGAAGCGCAGGAATAATTAAATACGAAAACATAAAAAGCCACATAGGAGAAATGGGTATTATAATTAAAAAAGAGGCTAGGGGATTAGGATTGGGAGAAAAACTATTTAAAAAAGTGATGGAAGAAGGAATTAAAAAATTCAAACTAAGGATAGTTATTCTCGATGTTTTTAAGGGTAATAAAATAGCACAAAACTTATATAAAAAACTGGGATTCCAAAAAATAGGGCTAATCAGGGGTGGGGAAAAATATTATGACCAATACGTAGATAACGTAATGATGGCTAAATATTTAAAATAGCTTAAAACTTCAATTAAAAATATTGCCCAAAATTAAATATGTGCTAAAATAAGGATATGAACGAACAAGATAATTCGGAAGAATTCTTTTGGAAGACCTACGAAACCCTTCCCGATAATATTAAAGAAGCTCTTTTCTCTGAAGAGAATTTTAATATTGTCTCGGAAATATGCGAAAAGAACGGTATAACATCCGAAGAAACTAAATCGCAATTAGTAAAATACGTTGGTAAAACCCTAATGGGATTGTTGCCGATAAAAGAATTCTCCATCATCCTTGAATTAGAGTTAAACCTTGATTCAGAAGTAGCAAGGAATATCAGCTGGGATATCGACAGTAGAATCTTCAGTCATTTAAGAATATCTTTAAATAAACTATACTCTCCAAACATTGCAGAGAAGAAGGAATTAGTAGATAATACTAAGAAGGAAGGGGAGATAAAGACAGAAATAGAGGGAGAGATAAAGCCGGAAGAGAAAAAAGTAACCGAACCGGTTAATCCTGAAGACAAATACAAAGAACCTTTAATCTAATATGCAATACAGAGTTCCTCAATTTATAGAACACGAAGCCAAAATATTAGGGCCGTTAAATATAAGACAAAGTCTTCTCGTTGGAGGAGTGATTGCGGCCTGCTTCTTCATGTATTTTTCCATCGGCCAGACCAATTTCTTTCTTTTCCTCTTGATTGCCGGAGCTTTAGTCGGGCTAGCCTTAGCTATCTCCTTTACCAAGATAGAAGGGCAGGGACTACCGACGGTAATGAGAAATTGGGCTAATTTCAATGTTAATCCTAAAATCTTCCTTTGGAAAAGAAAACAATCTCCCGTCTTTCTCTCAACTGAAAGGATAAAAAGAGAAATAACGGTAAAAGAAATAGACAAGTCTTCTTTAAAGGTAAAACAAGAAGGTAAGATCGGAGAAATGATTAAAAAAATAGATTTCGAAAAACCAAATGAGTAAAATTCCATCTCAACAATTTATGCCGGTTGAGCAAATCAGGGAAGGGGTATTGATCATGAAAGATAAATCCTTGAAAGGACTTCTTTTGGTTTCTTCGCTTAACTTCGCCTTGAAATCGGAGGATGAACAAATGGCGATTATTTATCAATTCCAAAACTTCCTAAACTCTCTTGATTTCAGCTGCCAGATTATCGTTAATTCAAGAAAGGTGAACATCACTGGATATATTGATAAAATAAAAGACCTAGAAAACAAACAGAAGAATGAAATGTTGAAAATACAGACCGCTGAATATAGAGCCTTTATTGAAGAAATAGTTGCCAATGGTAGTATTATGAGTAAAAGCTTTTATATCGTCGTTCCTTATTACCCGATGACCGAATTGCCGAACATTACTACTGGAGGAAAAGAAAGCAAAACCAGCTTAACTGAAAAGAAGTTCCAAAACGGAAAATATCAATTATGGCAGAGAATGGAATATGTCTCGCTCGGAATCAGAAGGTGTGGATTAAAATCTGCTTCTCTGGGCTCCGAAGAATTGATCGAATTATTATGGGGATTGCATCACCCCAAGCAGGCAGAATTGGGATATTATCCTGATTTGCCTCCAGAAGTTATAATATAAAAATATGGGCTTATTCGGAAACAAACCAAAACAGGAGAAATTCCTGGAAAAAGAGATGACTACGGCCATGGACATAATCGCCCCGGCTTCTATTGAGGTGAACCAAAACTATGTCCAGATGGAAGAAAAGTTAGCTAAAACTTACTTTGTTTTTTCCTATCCCAGATATTTAACTACCGGCTGGCTTTCTCCAATTATTAATATGGATATTCCTTTGGATATTTCTTTCTTCTTCCACCCGATTGAAACCGGAACTATTTTAAAACAATTAAGAAAAAGTGTTACCGAAGTGCAGGCGGAAATCATCGAAAGGGAAGACAAGGGATTAATCAGAGATCCGGCCCTGGAAACCGCTTATCAGGACTTGGAAGACTTAAGAAGCAGATTACAGACCGCTCAGGAGAAAATGTTCAAGTTCGGACTATACATCACTATTTACGCCGACAACACTAAAGAACTGGAAACAGTTGAAACAACCTTAAGGTCAATTCTTGAAGCCAGATTGATATATATTAAACCGGCTTTATACCAGCAAAAGGAAGGTTTGCTTTCTTGCTTCCCGTATGGTTCTGATTTATTACAGATTCACAACACCTTAAACACCACTCCTTTATCTAGTATTTTCCCGTTCGTCTCATTTGATTTAAGTTCTAATGAAGGAATATTGTACGGAATCAACAAGCATAATAATTCCTTAGTTTTATTTGATAGGTTTAGTATGGAAAATGCCAATATGGTTATCTTCGCTAAATCTGGTTCCGGTAAATCATATGCGGTTAAGCTGGAAATCTTAAGATCTCTAATGATGGGCGCCGAATGTATTATTGTCGACCCTGAGAATGAGTACAAAACACTGGCCGAAGCGGTAGATGGTTCCTTCTTTAAAATATCATTAAGTTCTGACAGCCACATCAATCCTTTTGATTTGCCCGAACCGAGAGAAGATGAAACTTCGGAAGATGTTTTAAGGTCAAACATTATTAACTTAGTCGGACTAATGAGAATTATGCTTGGCGGATTAAGCCCCGAAGAAGATGCGATTATGGACAGAGGCTTAGCCGAAACATATGCTGCGAAAGATATTACTCCCAATTCCGATCCTAAGACTTGGGCAGAAAAAGTTCCGATTATGTCTGACTTGGAATCGGTTTTGGAAACCATGGACGGAGCCGAATCATTAGTTGAAAGATTAAGAAAATTCACTAAAGGAACTTACGCTTCTTTCTTTAACCAAAAATCAAACATCTCGATGAATAAATCTTTGGTTGTCTTCGGTATCAGAGATATGGAAGATGAATTAAGACCGATGGCGATGTTTATCATTATGCGTTACATTTGGAATACAACCAGAGCCGTGATGAAAAAAAGATTACTGGTTATTGATGAGGCCTGGTGGATGATGAAAACCGAAGACGGTGCATCCTTCTTGTTTGGAATCTGTAAGAGAGCCAGAAAGTATTGGTTAGGAGTAACAACTATTACTCAAGATGTTTCCGATTTTATGCGCTCGGAATACGGGAAACCAATTATCACCAACTCTTCAATTCAATTATTATTGAAACAAAGTCCGGCCACAATTGATTTGATTCAGCAAACCTTTACCTTAACCGAACAGGAAAAATTCCTATTGTTAGAAACTCCGGTCGGGGAGGGAATCTTCTTTGCCGGACAGAAACACGTGGCCATTAGAATTGTTGCCTCGTATACTGAAGACCAAATCATCACCACCAGCCCGGAAGAGGTGATAAAAATAAAACAAGCTAAAGAATTAATGTAACACAAAACCAGACTCGATTGTCTGGTTTTTCTTTATATTACTGGTTTAATAACGATTCTTCTTTCTTCTCCTTCACCGATACTTTCGGTCACCACGTCTTTTCTATCGGCCAATTCCATATGGACCACTCTTCTGTCAAAAGAAGAAGTGTAGGGTAATTCTTTTTCTCTTTTAGTTCGGGAAACTTCATCGGCAACGCTTTGCGCTACATTTCTTAAATAACTCTCTTTGTTTTTTTTATACCCGTCGATATCAAGGCTTAAATAAAACTCTTTATCAGTCTTCTTTTTAATAACCTTTCTTAAAAGCAATTGAATATCGGCCAAAACCAATCCTTGTTTTCCGATTAGGTTTTGTGCTTCCGCTGTTTTAACTTCTATTTCTAAAACATCTTCATTGTCCCGGCTGATACAACTGCCTTCTACTTCTACAATAAATCCGGCGTTTAAGAAAAACTCTTTAATGATATCTTTAATGTTTTCTATTTCTTCTGGATTAATCATGTTCTTTTTTATTGAAAATAGCTTTCTGCTGGATAATGGTAAAGATGGTGGTTATCAACCAATAAAGACCCAAGGCAGCAGGAAGACTGTATAAAACAAATAGGGTAATCAAAGGAATAAAAATGATCATCTGCTTCTGCATCATATTGGTTATTTGTGAAGCCTTGTCGTCTGCTGCTCCTTTTACCGTTGGGGGGGTTGAAGTCTTGGCCTGGAAGAATTGGGCGATCGCGGTTAAAACGGCCAAATAAATATTCGGTTTAGATAAATCGATTCCTAAGAAATAAGGGTTGATTGTCTGAGGGAAACTAATAAAAGAATACATCTGTGATGGGTCAATATTTATTCCTCCTTTAAAAACGTAGAATAATGCCCAGATAATAGGAATCTGGATAAGGAGAAGCATAATGCCTGAAAAAGGATTGAACTTCTTTTCTTTATACAAAGCCATCATTTCTTGAGCTTGTTTTTCCGGACTGTCTTTGTATTTAGTTTGTATCTCTTTAAGTTTAGGCTGAATCTCGGCCATGGCCTTTTGAGATTTCAAAGCCTTTTCATTCAAGGGATTAGTTAGAAATTTAATTAAAAGAGTAAGTCCGATTACGGCAATACCAAAATTATTGGTATAAATATATACCAATATTAAGAAATTCAACATCGGTTGATAGAGAACAGCATTAAAGATTAATGAAAATATATTCACAATAGTTTATTTTATCAATTCTTCTTTCCTTAAAAGATTTTCCAAGTCTTCTTTTATTTCTTTATAGGTCATCTTGGCAATCGAGGGAAGGGAAACAATCACAATACTTAATCCTTCTTTCAATCCGTCTTTTTTAAGTCTGGCGATATCTCTCATTCTTCTTTTCGCCTTATTTCTGACAACGGCTAATTTGGAAATCTTCTTACTAACCACGAAACCGATTTTTGTTTTGTCCGTTCCGTTGATAAGATATCTTAGAAAAACACTTTTGCCTTTTATGGTTCTTCCACCTTTAAAAACCGCTTCGAATTCTTTTTCTTTTTTAAGCCTGTTTTCTTTAGGCAACATAGTTAATTAGACAGATAGTTTAGCTCTGCCCTTACTTCTTCTATTAGCTAAAACCTTCCTTCCACTTTTAGTGCTTGATCTTTCTAAGAATCCGTGGGCTCTTTTTCTCTTTTTCTTTGCTGGCTGATAAGTTAAACTCATATTATTATTTTATCTTGATTTATGTTTTAAATCATATCAAAAAAAGGGGGTTCGGTCAATCAAAAAATACTGCCAAAAGGGCTCAATTTTATTAACCTTTTGTCCCCAGTCTTTCCACATCTCCCGATTGATCCCTTGATTTTACAAGGCTTTTTGCCTATTTGACATTATTCAAGGTATAATATGCTTAATATTAATAAATAGAATTTCATGACTAACGAAGAAATCTGGCAATCAGTATTGTCGCAAGTCCAATTGAATATTTCGCCGGCCAATTTTGCAACCTGGTTTGCTAATACTAAGATTTCTTCTATTGAAAATAATGAAGTTACTGTTTCCGTCCCCAATTCTTTTTCTAAAGAATGGCTAGAACAAAAATACCACAAAGATATTTTAAAAATATTAAAATCATTAGACGACAACATTAAGGAGATAAAATATGTTGTTACTCCGGTTAATATAAAAATGAGCGGCTTGCAAAGAAGGGGAGCGAAAAAAGAAGAGGCGATTGAGCAACAGGGATTTTCTGAATTAGAGGTGAGCAAAGAAACCAACCTTAATCCCAAATATACGTTTGATAACTTTATCATCGGACCGTTTAACGAAATTGCTTATGCTGCTTCCATGGCCGTTGTTGAAGAGCCGGGCAAGAACTATAATCCTTTATTTGTTTACGGAGATGTCGGACTAGGAAAGACTCATTTAATCCAGGCTATCGGGAATAAGATAAAAGAAAACGACCCTAATAAGAAGGTAAAGTATATTCCGGCTGAAAAATTGATTTCTACTATCGTTAATGCAATCAGAAACCAGAGCGTAGAAGAACTAAAGAAGAATTTGCGCGATATCGACGTATTAATAGTTGATGATATTCAGTTTATCGCCGGAAAGGATAAAACCCAGGAAGAGTTTTTCCACACCTTTAATTCTTTATATCAGAAAAACAAACAAATCATTCTTTCTTCCGACAGACACCCTAATAATATTCCAGCGGTAACCGAAAGATTGAAATCCAGATTTAACGGCGGAATGATTGCCGATATTAATACTCCCGACTACGAAACGAGAATGGCTATTTTAAAACAGAAAACTGAAGAAAAGAATGTAAGCATTTCAGCCGATGTTTTGGATTATATCGCCAATAATATCCAAAAGAACGTCAGAGAACTTGAAAGCGCCATTAATAGAATAATCATTTACAAGAAGGCGAACAATAAAAATATTGAATTAGAAGACGCCAAAAAACTACTTAAAAATATTATTGTTTCTCCGAGCAAGATAACAAATTACAAGAAAATTGTTGAATCAATCACTGAGTTTTATGACATTCCTTCGGGCAATATGTTCTTTTCTTCGAGAAAAAAAGAATTTGCCAGACCAAGACAGATCGCTATGTACCTATTAAAGAAAGAGCTAAAGATGTCTTATTCAGAAATAGGTAGAAAGTTTGGAGGAAAAGATCATACGACTGTTATTCATGCTTGTCAGTTAATTGAAAAAGAATACGAAGAGAACGAAAAAATACACCAAGAAATAGAATTAATCCTACAAAGAATCTATAGTAAATAGTGTGGAAAACATGAGGGGGAGAAAGGGAGAAGATATTAACAAAAAAGTGTTTGGAAAAGTTATACAATTTATACCACTAAAACAGTCCAACAAATCACCCAACTTATCCACAATATTATTTAAATAAAACCATTTAAAATAAAAGATTAATTAGCTTTAATAAAATTTATCCACAAAATTAACATTACTAATAGTAATAATAATAAATAAAACTTATATTTATAAGATAAAAACAAAACATATGAATTTCACAATTTTAGTCAAAGAATTTAAAAAGGGGATAGGCATGGCGGAGAAGATAACCGGAAAGAATTTAACTCTGCCTATTTTAGATAACGTGCTAATAGAAGCACTTCCTAATTTTTTGAAAATATCTGCCACCGACCTTGAAGTCGGCATTCAATGGTGGGGACTTTGCAAGACAGAGAAAGAAGGAAAGATTGCTGTACCGGCCAGGTTTTTAAATCAATTAATCGGATCATTGCCGGATGATAAAGTTAATATTAAAGAAAAAACAAATTCTTTAATAGTAGAAACAAAGAATTTAAAAACTCAAATCAAAGGGTTCTCGGCCGATGATTTTCCAATAATCCCTTCTTTCTTAAAGGAAATATATATTGAAATAGACGGAAAGAAATTAAAAGAAGGATTAATGAGTGTGGTTGATATTGCTAGCCCTTCACAAATCAGACCGGAAATATCAGGAATATATTTTACCTTTACTAAGGACTCGGTTAAATTAGTTGCCACCGACAGTTTTAGATTAGGAGAAAAAACAATTCATTTAAAGTCAGGATTTAAGAATTTGTTTAATAAAGAGGTAAGCTTTATTCTTCCCCAAAAGACAATTAGAGAATTAATCAATGTTTTACCAGACGAAGAAAAGAATGTCAGAATTTATCTTTCTGAATCGCAGGTATTATTTGAAACATTTTTACCCAACTCAGATCACCCGGAAATTAACTTGATTTCCAGACAAATCGACGGAGAATATCCTTCTTATCAAGAAATTATTCCCAAGGAAAGCAAAACAAAGTTAACATTAAACAAAGAAGACTTAGTGAAACAAATTAAGACCGCGGGATTGTTTGGAGGAAGAACTAATGAGGTGGTGGTAAGAGCGGAAGCAGGAGGAAAAGAAATAGAAATAAAAAGTCAGGATTCAGAAATAGGAGAAAGTGAATTATCAATGATTTCAAAAGTAGAAGGAGATAGCGTTAAAGCATCATTCAATTGGAAGTTCATCTTAGACGGACTTTCAAACATGAAGAGCTCGGAAGTATTATTCGAGCTTCAAGGAGGGGATGGTCCGGCAGTGATTAGGCCGATTGGAGACGCTAGTTATCTTTATGTGATTATGCCGATAAAGATGTAAATAAAGAAAAGGCGCGGACTATTCCGCGCTTTTTTGTTTTAGTTCTACACTCTTTTCAATTATCTTTCTCCAGGCAGGACCGGAAGCTGATTCTCCGACACCACCGACCATCGGCGTATTATCGTTATTTCCTGACCAGACTCCAACACAGGTATCTTCGGTACAACCAATGACCCAACCATCAACGTTTTTTTGAGTGGTACCGGTTTTAACAAAGACTTTGTAATTATCAAATCTTAAATTAGAGTACGGTCCGAAAATAGGAGTTCTGGCATCGTTATCTGATAAGATGCTGGTAATGGTGTCGCAAACACTGGATTCAAGAACTTTTCTCGGAGTTTTTTTATTCTCATAAATAACATTTCCATTAGCATCTTCGATTTTAATAATCGGAGAAGGAGCGATTCGATAGCCGTTATTAGCGAATACGCCATAGGCCGAGACCATATCTATCAAGTGGACTTCTCCGCCTCCCAAAACCAAGGATAGACCGTAATAACCAGGGTCCTGATCGAGGGTCGTGATGCCCATTTTCTTAGCCAAAGCAATACTGTCGTTTAATCCGGCCAAGTCTCTTAAAACCTTAACCGCCGGCACGTTTAATGATTGAGCTAGAGCATTTCTTAAAGTTACTGGACCTCTAAATCTTCCGTCATAGTTTTGGGGGATATAGTCTTTTCCTCCCCAGGAACCGAAGTTAGTTAATTCATCAATAACAACTGTTTGGTCGGTAGCTCCTTTTCTAAAAGCTTCGGCATAGACAAAAGGTTTGAATGAAGAACCAGGCTGTCTGTTGCCTTGGGTAGCAACATTATAACTGGGAACAAATTTACAATTAGTAGCCGGGTCGCATCCTTTTGGTAATGACTCTCCCCAGGGGTCGGCTGATCCAACCATAGCTAATATTTCTCCGGTGTGAGGGTCGATTGAAATTAAAGCTGAGTTATATGCTCCAAATCTAGTTATATTCTTTTCTACATTTTCAGTGATCGCTGCTTCGGAAGCTTGTTGTAATTCCCAATCAAGAGTGGTGTATATTTTTAATCCTCTAGTCTCAAGGAAATCAGGACCATAATCGCTTTCAATTTGTTGTCTTACATATTCAACAAAATGAATTGCCATAGTCTTCGGAAGTTTATTGAAAGTTAATTCAACTTTCATCGCCTCATCTCTTTGTTCATTAGTGATGTAATGTTCTTCGGCCATTCTTTTGAGAACATAATCTTTTCTGCCCATCAATCCATCTAAATGACTTCCGTAGGGAGAATAATAACTAGGGCGCTGGATAACGGCAGCCAACAAAGCTGCTTCGGCTAAAGTTAAATCTTGGGCGGGCTTTTGAAAGTAAGTAAGGGAAGCTTCTTCAATTCCATAGATGTTTACACCGAAAGGAACTTGGTTTAAATACCATTCTAAAATTTGATCTTTGGAATATTTTCTATCCAGCTCTATGGAAAGGATAATCTCTTTTATTTTTCTACTGATAGTTTTATCGGTAACCAAAAACGTGCTTCTTATCAACTGTTGAGTGATGGTAGAGGCTCCGTGAGAATTAGTTTGGTTGGTAATATCTATTTTAAGAGCTACAAGTATAGCCGGAATATCTATTCCGAAGTGAGTATAAAAATTGGAGTCTTCGGTGGCAATTACCGCTTTTTGCATAATTTCCGGTATTTCAGAAAGAGGAACATAGGTTCTTTTTTCTTCACCGTAAACACTGGATAATAATATTTTTCCGGTACGGTCGTATATCTTGGTTGACTGGTTAATTTGTGCTTCGGTAAATACTTCGGGGCGGGGAAGATCTTTTAGAAACATAAAAAAGACCGCCACGGAGCCGATAAAAGCAATTAAAAGCAGGGAAATAAATAACCTTTTCTTGTTTTTTAATTTGAATTTTTTCATGTTTTAATACTATCACTTCTTTTTATTTTTGAACATATTTATGCTATAATCGAAACGTATGAAAATAATAACTGATGAAAACAAAATAGACGAGATATTAAGCCGGGGAGCCGAAGACATCATCGATAAAGAGAATTTAAAGAAGAAATTAATGTCCGGCAAACAGCTGAATATCAAATTTGGCATTGACCCAACCGGCCCAAAGATTCATTTGGGCAGAGCAACGATTCTAATTAAGCTTAGAGATTTTCAAGATTTGGGGCACAAGATAACTTTAATTATCGGAGATTTTACCGCCTTAATCGGAGATGCTTCAGATAAGGATTCAATCAGAAAACCTTTAACCGAAAAAGAAATCAAGGAGAATTTAAAGGATTATCTTTCTCAAATAGGAAAAATTTTGGATTTGAAGAAGGTTGAAGTTAAACATAATAAAGATTGGTTCGGTAAAATGAAAGCCGAAGAATTGATCAGGCTGTCTATGAATTTTACCGCTCAGCAAATGATTCAAAGAAGAAACTTTAAAGAAAGATGGGACAGTGAAAAGCCAATCGGAGTCCATGAATTATTGTATCCACTATTGCAAGGATACGATTCTGTTGTGATTAAATCTGATTTAGAAATTGGCGGATTTGATCAGTTATTCAATTTAAAAGCGGGAAGGGAATTACAAAGAGCTTTTAACCAAGAACCGCAAGATGTGATGACCTTAAGGATGATTTACGGTTTAGACGGAAGAAAAATGTCTACCTCCTGGGGCAATGTCATTAATATCTTGGACGAACCCAAAGACATGTTCGGAAAATTGATGACTTTAAAAGACGAACTGATTATCGGCTATTTCGAATCCTGCACCAGGGTTCCAATGCTGCAAATTAATGAATTCAAAAATAGTCTAGAAAGCAAGGAGATGAATCCGAAAGATATTAAGAAGATTTTAGCCAAAGAAATTATTACTTTCTTCTATAATAGAAAAAAAGCAGAAGAAGCGGAAAAGGAATTCGAGCAAGTTTTTGAAGACAAAAAACTTCCTTCAGAAATAGAGGAAGTCAGAATAGATGAAGACAAAATGAATGTTCAGGATTTATTAGTTAAATTAAATTTAGCGTCCTCCAAGGGAGAAGCAAAAAGAGTAATAGAGCAGGGCGGGGTAAGGGCGATAAAAGGGGAGAACATTGAAGAAATTAAAGACTGGAAAATAGACCTACAAATAGAAAAAGGAATCATTATCCAGGTAGGGAAAAGAAATTTCAGAAAGATAGTTTAATTAAATTTGCATTTATCAGCGCAACAAATAGCTAAAGCCAAAGCATCGGCGGCATCGTCCGGCTTGGGCAATTCTTCTAGACACAATAAATTCTGGACCATTTTTTGAACTTGATTTTTTGTTGCCTTACCATATCCGGTAACCGAGGTTTTTGCCTGCTGAGGAGTGAGCTCGATAAAGGGAACATTCTTTTTAGAAAGAGTATAAAGAATGACTCCTCTGGCCTGACTCACCGGCATCGCTGTTTTCAAGTTTTTAAAAAAGAAGAGACTCTCAACGGCTGCCATTTCTGGCTTATACTTTTTAATAATTTCATTCAAATCAAAATTGAGCTGAATCAATCTTTCTCCAACGGTTTGCTTGGGAGAGGTTTGAATTATTCCGTAGTCAAGACAAACAATTTGTTTCTTGTTTTTCTTCTTGTATTCGATTACACCGAAGCCGGTTGTAGCCGTGCCCGGATCGATACCTAGGATTATCATATATTAGTATATACGTTTTGTACGTCGTCGTGTTCGTCTAAGGCTTCAAAGAATTTTTGGAATTTTTCCTTAGTAGCATCATCGGTTTCAAGAGTTTCATTGGGAACCCATTCTAGTGCGGCTGATTCTATTTTTAATCCTTTTTCTTCTAAGGCTTTTTTTGTTTTTTCTAAATCTTCAGCCTTAACGTATAAATAAAGGGTGGTTTCTTGCCATTCAATATCTTCCGCTCCAGCTTCAATGGCCGTTAATTCCATATCTTCTTTGTCTTTATTTGCCGCATCGATAGAAAGAACTCCTTTTTTCTCAAACATCCATTTGATTCCTCCTTCGTTCACTGTTTTCCCTCCTTTTTGATTGATGATTAATTTTATTTCTCCTAGAGTTCTATTTTTATTATCAGTAATTCCTTCAATCATTACAGCTGATCCTCCCGGTCCGTAGGCTTCTAATAAATATTCTTCATAGGTAAATCCTTCCAGTTCTCCCGAACCTTTTTTAACTGCCTTATCAATGCTGTCAGCCGGCATATTCATGGCTTTAGCCTTTTCTACTACTGACCTTAATTTGGCATTGAAGGTTGTGTCGGACCCGCCGTCTTTGGCAGCGACAGATATTTCCTTGGAAAGTTTAGAAAATATCTTGCTTCTTTTGGCGTCTTCAGCACCTTTTTTGATTTTAATATTGTGAAAATGAGAATGACCGCTCATATATTTATTTCTTTACTATATATCTGCATCTTAGCCCAAAAGGTTAAAAAATTCAACCAAAGAAAAATCCCGTTTTGGCGGGATAAAATTAAAGTAATTTTTCTTGAGCTTTAGGAATAGGGAGCTTTAAATGTTCATAGGCCAACCTAGTTGCTAATCTTCCCGTAGAAGTTCTTTTGATTAGTCCCGATTGAATTAAATAAGGTTCGTAAATATCTAGAATAGAATTCTTTTCTTCGGAAGTGGCCGCAGAAAGAGCTTGTAATCCGGCCGGTCCGCCGTTGAATTTCTTAATAATGGCTTCAAGGATTTTTCTGTCTCCCGGTTCAAGGCCCATTTCGTCGATTTCTAAAAAGTCCAAAGCTTTATCAGCGATGTCTTGAGTTATTTTTCCCTGTCCTTCGATTTCGGCAAAATCCCTTACTCTCTTTAGAAACTTATTGGCGATTCTCGGAGTACATCTCGATCTTTTAGATATTTCCTTAATCGCATCTTCTTCGATTTCAACATTTAATATCTTGGAGGATCTTTTAATTATTTCTTCAATCTCCGGTAAATCGTAAAAGTTTAATTGGAAGATGGCGCCGAATCTACTTCTTAGAGGAGAAGAGATTAAATCAAGTCTGGTGGTTGCTCCGACGAGGGTAAAGCGGGGGAGATCGATATCAATATTCTTTGCCATCGGTCCTTTGCCTAAAATTAAATTTAGTTTGAAGTCTTCCATCGCGGAATAAAGATACTCTTCAACAAAATGACTCAAGCGATGAATTTCATCAATGAAAAGAAAATCTCCTTCACTTAAACTGGTTAGAAGAGAAACAAGGTCGCCGGCTTTTTCAATTACCGGACCAGAAGTGACGCGAATATTGGCACCGGACTCTTGTGCCACTAAATGAGCGAGCGTTGTTTTGCCTAAACCGGCTGGGCCGTAGAACAAAATGTGGTCGGGAGACTCCTTTCTTTTCTTGGCGGCGTCAATCATGACCTTAACATTCTTCTTAACTCTCTCTTGACCGATATAATCGGCCCATTTTTTCGGTCTTAAGGTGTTTTCAATGATTTCCTCGTCGGGATTAAGTTGTGGGGAAAAGCTCTTGACAGACATTTTGATAAGTGTTATGTTATTAGGGCACTAAAAATTGAACGATTATTGAACTGGGGGGAAAGGGAATTTCTTTAGTTAATGGATAACTTGGTTTCGACTGGGTTTCTCCTCAAGAAATTTCTTTAGCTTAGCCCTAAATGCTAACAAGGACCCCCAGTTCAGCAATCGTTTTTTTATTACCCAACAACTCTTCTGACTTCGTCCATTGTTGTTGTTCCCTTTAATACTTTTATTAGTCCGTCTTGCTTCATCGTAGTCATTCCTTTTTTAACCGCCAACTTTTCTAAAGCTGAAGTTGAAGGAGAAGTTAAGATGAAGTCCTGTATTTCATCATCAATAGTCAAAGCTTCGAAGATTCCAACTCTACCTTTATAGCCGGTAAAGTTACAGTACTCACAACCTTTTATTTTTACTATCTTCATGTCGGGTTTTAGTTCCGGCATATCAGAACCTTGAGGCATATTCTCTAGGTCTTTTTTTATTTCTTCAAATAGTTCCGGAGAGATGGTTTCGAATTCTCCGCATTTCGTGCAAACCTTTCTTACCAATCTTTGCGCAATCGCCACATTGATAGCCGGGGCAATATTAACAGCTTTTTCTCCCAAGGCTTGCAATCTGGCAATAGTTCCGGCGGCGTCATTGGTGTGAAGGGTTGATAAAACAAGGTGTCCGGTTAAAGCTGCCTGCAAAGCGATGGAAGCAGTTTCTAAATCTCTGATTTCTCCGACTAGAATTGCATCAGGGTCTTGCCTGACGATTGATTTTAAACCGGCGGCAAAGTCATATCCCTTTTTCGGGTTGACTTGGGTTTGAGAAATTCCATCCAGATGATACTCAATCGGGTCTTCAATGGTCACAACTTTGATTTCCGGATTTCTGATCTTTTTCAAGAAAGCGTAAAGAGTAGTTGTTTTACCGGAACCGGTAGGACCGGTAACAATAATCATTCCGTTTGGTTTTTCTGATTGCGTGGTAAAGACTTGATAAATATCTTTTCTTAAACCTAAATCTTCCAAACTGATAAGGTTCTTAGGATTCAAAACCCTCATAACCACGGTTTCGCCGTATTCGGTTGGTAGGGTAGAGACTCTGACTTCCACTTCTTCAGCTTTGTCTTCCTTATTTACAACAATGGAAAATCTTCCGTCTTGTGGCTTGTCTTCAATGTTTAATTTTAATCCGGAAAGAAGTTTAATTCTGGAAACGATTCTTTGGTGTTTTTGCGGGTCGAAAGAAGAGACTTCCTGTAAGACACCGTCGATTCTCACCCTTAGGATTGAGCCGGATTCAATTGCTTCAATATGCATATCCGAGCTGTCGAGAATAATAGCTCCGGACATTAAAACTTTAAGGAGAATAGAAACATCTTTTTGGGAGACCGAATCGATTTTGCTTTTTAGAGTCGGAACAGTTGAAATGTCTTTTTCAAATTCAGCCTCCAATTCTTTTTCAATTTCTATTTTTTCCGTTATTGTTTCCATATTGTTTATTTTAAGCAAGAAAGTATTTTATCTTTTGCTAAATTTATTGATGATTCTTCGGTT
Organism: Minisyncoccota bacterium; assembly: GCA_041657325.1. Classification (GTDB taxonomy): domain Bacteria; phylum Patescibacteriota; class Minisyncoccia; order Minisyncoccales; family Minisyncoccaceae; genus UBA2211. Next base: position 11,915 of record JBBACA010000002.1, on the reverse strand, counting down.
AGAAACATGGCACCATTGTTTTTAGAAACTCCTCTGAAGCTATTTACTATTTTTGTCACTTCCGATTTATTGTCCGAGTAGAATATCCCTTTGACAGAGAGGGGAGAAGTGCGGCTTTCCCACAAAAGAAGAAAGGTTGGTATTTTGAAGAAATTCTTTATCCTTTCAATGGCAAAGGGAAAATCTTTTGAAGTCGCGTTATTATCAAGCAGGCTTTTTTCTGACAAGGTTGAGATGTAGACATTTTCATCTTCGGAAAAAGTCAGATTACTCAAGACTAGTTCCAAAATCCTTACCTTCGGTTCGCTCTTGGAAATCAAGTTTAGATTGCCTCCTTTTTTAAACAGCCACTTCACGGTCGGGATGTTTTTCTTATTGTAGACGTTTTTAGGGGATATGGTCAACCCGTAAAGGAGAAGGCTGGCCGATTCACTGTTCATATATTCCTGCCCCAGAGCTTTAATCAGGCAAGAAATTTCTTGGGATAGTGATTGTCCGTCTTCGACTAAGTTTATTTCTCCGTAATTTTGATTACTTAAATCGTTATCAATATTAATAACAGTACAGCCATATAACAAATCAAGATTGTCGGCGCACAATTGTTCGACTTCCTGGAATTCCTGAATACCGATAGTAATCAAAATATCGTAGGGGGAATCTGATAATAACGACTCTGTTCCCGAGATAATTTTACAAGAATAGCTTTCATTATCAATGTCTCCGGCTTTCGGAGTAAGGTAAAGGTCAATTCCTTTACTGTTTTTTTCATAATATACCTCTGAAACGTCTTCTTTAAAGGAAATGTGGAATTTTTTCTGTTCTTTTTCTTTTAATAGATCATACACTTTGTCCGGGACTTCATTCAAAGGAAAGAAGATTTTTTTGTCCATTTTTTTTAAAGCAAAAAAAAGAGCCAAAGTAGCTCCTATGGCATCGTCGCTTGCATTGATTTTGGTTAAAATTCCTATGTTTTTACCGCTTTCTATGCTGTTTTTTATCTTCAATAATTCCTCCATATTCTTGCCTTAACCTTACTGTATTTAGGGGTAAAAGTCAATCAGTTTTCTTTTTCCATTTTTAATAGTATAATCAATGAATATATGGAATATTTAACAGAAAATTATCTGGAAACTCAAGAGGTCGGGATGGCCCTGGCCGAAGAAATAAAGGGAGAATCAAAAGCAGTAGTTTTTGGTTTGAAGGGAGATTTGGGAGCCGGGAAAACAACTTTTCTTCAGGGTTTTGCCAAGGGACTGGGAATCAAAGAAAAAATAACCAGTCCGACTTTTCTTATTATGAATCGGTTTGATATTAAGGGGAAGTTTAAGAATTTTTATCATCTCGACTGTTATCGTATCGAAAAAGCTAAAGAGATGGAAAGTCTTGGTTTTGAAGAAATTATTAACAATCCTAAAAATATTGTTTGCATTGAATGGCCGGAGAAAATAAAAAGTATTTTACCTAAAGATATAATTTTAATTAAATTTAAAATTCTTGAAGGAGATAAAAGAGAAATAACAATCGACTATGGAAAATAAAGAAAATTTTGTCATCATCGACAGTAATTCAATAATTCATCGCGCTTTTCATGCTTTGCCTCCCTTAAAAACCAAAGAAGGGGAAGTGGTGAATGCTGTCTATGGATTCCTTCTAGTTTTATTTAAGTTGTTGAAAGAATTAAAGCCAAAGTATTTCGTGGCTTGTTTTGATTTGCCCGAGCCGACTTTTAGAAAGAAAGCTTTTGAAGAATACAAAGCTCACCGCAAGAAAGCTCCTGATGAATTATATAATCAGATTCCAATGGTTAAGAAGGTTTTGAAAATTTTTAATGTTCCTATTTTTGAAATGGCTGGGTATGAAGGAGACGATTTAATCGGAACCTTAGCCAGTTCTTCAACTAAAGGAAAAGGGAATGAAGTTAAAAACATTGTTGTTTCGGGAGATTTGGATAATCTGCAATTGATTAATAAAAACACTTTTGTTTATTTCTTAAACAAGGGAGTCAAAAATGGATTAATCTATGACACTAAGATGATTAGCGAGAAGTTTGAAGGATTAACTCCGGAACAGCTGGTTGATTATAAAGGATTGCGGGGCGATGTTTCCGATAATATTCCCGGGGTGAAGGGAATAGGAGAGAAAACTGCTTTGAAATTAATTAATGAATTCGGAAGCATTGAAAATTTGTATAAAAAAATAGATAAAGCTGATTTGCCAAAGAGCGTTAAGGAAAAACTTGTTGCCGGAAAAGAAAAAGCTTTTTTAAGCCGTGAATTATCAGAGATAAGGAAAGATGTGCCGATTGAAGTCAATATGAAAGACTGCGAATGGGGAGGATACGATGAAAAAGAAGTGGTTGAAATGCTTAAAGAGTTCGGATTCAACAGTTTGATTAAAAATATCTCTGCCGAAGAAGAAAAAAGTGTTGGTCAAAACTTGAAGTTGTGGTAAAATAAAGCTTAATGGAGGAGAAAATATTAAACTACACAGAAACCAAAGAAGACGAACTCAGAAGAGTGAGAGCGGCGCTTTTGAATATTTTGGAAGACACCGAAGAAGCCAGAAAAGAAGCAGTCCGGGAAAGGAATAAAACCATGGCCATGATCGAGAATCTTCCCGACGGTATTCTTCTTTTGAATAATAAGAACGAAGTGGAGATTATTAGTCCGCTAGTAGTGGAATTTTTAAGAAAGAACAAGGAAGATATTGTCGGCAAGCAGTTTTCTGATTTACTGGACAGCGAAGAATTAAAGGAATTTAAAGAATTAATAATAGATTCTAAAAAAAGAAAGATTAATAAGGTTACCAAGAAGGAGATGTCGATTGGTAAAAGAATGGACATCGAGGTCTACACAGTCTTTTTAGAAGGAATACAGGAAGAAGAGGGAGGAGTTTTGATTATTCTTCATGATATAACCAGAGACAAATTGGTTGAGAGAATGAAAACTGAATTCGTTTCTATCGCAGCTCATCAACTGAGAACTCCTTTATCGGCGATTAAGTGGACTCTACGCATGGTGTTGGACGGTGACACGGGAACTATTTCTCCTGAACAAAGAGAATTATTAGAGAAAACATATGTCAGTAACGAAAGGATGATCAATTTGATTAATGATCTTTTGAATGTTTCAAGAATTGAAGAAGGAAGATTTTTATACAAACAAGAATCGGCCAGTCTTGAAGAAATTGTTTCTACTGTTATCGATAGCTCTCAAGAATTATTAAAAATGAAGAAAATGGCTTTAAGTTTTGAGAGGCCGAAAGAAATACTTCCCACCTTAAATGTTGATCGAGAAAAAATGGAACTAGCTGTTCAGAATCTTTTAGAGAACGCAGTTAAATATACTCCCGAAGGAGGAAAAATTACTATTTCTTTGGAAAAGGATAGTCACGATGTTATTTTCAAGATAAAAGATACCGGAGTCGGTATCCCGGAAATTCAACACGAAAGAATTTTCACCAAATTTTTCAGAGGAGACAATGTTATCAGAATGGAGACCGAAGGTTCTGGCCTAGGATTGTATACAACCAGGAATATTATCGAGGCTCATAAGGGTAAAATATGGTTCGATTCCAAAGAAGGAGCGGGAACGACCTTTACTTTCACGATTCCGATTCCCAATGCCAAGTATTGACCAATAAATATAATAAGATTAAAATATAAGAAAACATATGTTTAAAAAAATATTATTAGTCGAAGACGATAAGTTTTTAAGGGAATTAATGAGTAAAAAGCTCATTACCTTGGGTTACGAGGTTGTTTCAGCTGCCGACGGAGAATCAGGCCTTGTTATGATTAAAGAAGCAAAACCGGATGTAGTTTTGTTGGATTTAATCTTGCCGGGAATCAATGGCTTTGAGGTTTTGGAGAAAGCCAAGCAGGATCCGGCAATTGCCAATATCCCGGTTGTTATTCTTTCTAATTTAGGACAAACCGAAGATATTGAGAAAGGATTAGCTTTGGGAGCAAAAGACTTTTTAGTCAAAGCTCACTTTACTCCCCAAGAGATAGTTAATAAATTAAAGAGTATTTTAGGATAATGCCCGAACTTCCAGAAGTAGAAACAATAGTCAGAGATTTACGCAAAGAGGTCCTTCACAGGACCTTTATTGATATTTGGACCGATGCAAAAGGAATGATTAAGAAAGATACCTTTGAAAGTTTTAAGAAAAAGATAATCAAGAAAGAAATAGTCGGAGTGAGAAGAAGAGCTAAGAATATTCTAATCGACTTGTCCGATGATTACGTTCTTTTGATTCATCAGAAAATTGCCGGGCATTTGCTTCTAGGGAAGTGGAAGTTGGAAAAGGGATTTTGGATCGCTGAAAATGAAGGGCCGTTGTTAACCGATCCGATTAATAAATATTTGCACGTAATTTTTATCTTGGACGACAAAAGACAATTAGCTTTGTCCGATGCCAGAAAGTTTGCCAAGGCAGAATTATGGAAGAAAGAAGAATTGGAAACATCAGAAGAATTTCTTAAATTAGGACCGGAACCTTTAGAAAAAGATTTCACCTTGCCAATATTTAAAAAATTGTTTGAGAAAAAGAAAGGAAAAATTAAGCAAGTTTTAATGGACCAGAACTTTATCTCCGGCATCGGGAATATCTATGCCTCCGAGATTCTTTTTAAAGCTAAGATTCATCCGGAAGAAGAAATCAAGAATCTTAATGATGAAGACTTGAAAAATATCTATACGGCAATGAGAGAGATATTAGAAAAAGCTATTGAATTAAGGGGAGACAGTTTTTCTGATTTCCGAACATTATACGGAGAAAAAGGAGGAGCACAAAGTATGAACAAGGTTTATCAAAAAGAAGGGAAGACTTGTCCCAGATGCGGGGGAATGATAAAAAGAATAACACAGGGAGGAAGGGGAACATTCTTTTGTCCCAAGTGTCAAATAAAAAGATGATTATACTATTATACGGAGAAGATACATACCGACAGAAGGAAAAGTTGGGGGAGATAATGGAAGAACATAAACAGAAGCACAAGAGCGGGCTTAATTTAAGATATCTTGAAGGAAAGAGTATTTCTTTTGACGATTTAAGAAATGAGATGCTGGGTATTTCCATGTTTAAAGAAAAGAAATTGGTAGTAGTTTTAGATCCTCTTTCTAACTCAAAATTAAAAGAAGACTTATTAGAAAAAGGAGAGGCTTTTGTTGCTTCGGATAATGTCTTGCTTTTAGTCGAGCAAGCAAAAATATTAAAAGCGGATAAATTATTAAAATTTTTAGAAAAGAAAGGTAAAATTCAAGAGTTTGAATTGTTAACCGGAGCAAAATTGAAAAATTGGGTTAAAAAAGAAATTGAAGAAAAAGGAGGAACAATTAATGAAGCAGCTTTAGAGAAATTAATTGAATATGTCAGTTCTGACTTGTGGAGAATGGAAAATGAAGTTTTGAAGCTGGTTAATTATTCTAAAAGTATTTCCGAGAAGAGTATAGATTTATTGGTTCATCCGAGCCACGAAACAAATATCTTTGATACGGTTGATGCTATCGCGGCTAAGAATAAAAGAAAGGCAATGGATTTAATTAAAAGCCATATCGAAAAAGGGGAATCAGCGATATATATATTGGCAATGATTGCTTCCCAAATCAGGAATATTATTTCAGTTAAAGGTGGCGGTCCCGGACAATTAGGAATGCACCCCTTTGTTTTTAGGAAAACAAGTTATCAGGCTAATAATTTTAATCTAGAAGAGTTGAAGAGTATTTACGCAAGAATAACTCAATTAGATTCGGAGATAAAAGTTGGGAAAATAGACCAGAGTATTGCCTTAGATGTTTTAATTTCAGAAATATGAACAAAATTATTTGTTTTGATGTTAACGGAACATTGGTAGAAGAAAACTCATGGGAGATTTTTACCAACGGGGATAAAGCAATTGAAAAAGAAATTGAAGAAATATTTAACGGATATTATTCCGGCAAAACATTAATCGACGATGCCTGGAAAGCATTAGTTACCGTATTAAAAAGAACCGGCCGAGCAAACAAAGAATTTGTATATAATTGTTGGGATAAGGCCAGTACTTTTAAGGAAGGGACCGAGGAGGTTATCAATTATTTAAAAGACAAGGGATATAAAATATATCTTATTTCCTGTTCTATCGATATTTATCTGGAATGCATGGTGGAAAAACTTTTACTCGACGGTTTCTATGCCGGAAGCCATTTGATTTTTGATGAACTGGGAGAATTGGAAAAAATTACCAGTGATTGCGTAAAAGGGAGGGGATTCAAAAAAGAAAAATTGAAGGAACTGGCAGATCAAGAGAAGGTTGGCATCGAAGATATTATTTTTGTCGGAGACGGAGATAATGATATCGGAGTATTTGAAATGACCAAGCACGGAATTGCCATGGGATATAATCAAAAATTACTTAACTGTTCTTGGAAGCAAATAAATAATTTAAAAGAAATTAAAGATATATTATGAAACCAACAGATGAATTAAAATTTTGTTTGGAGCTTTGGGGAAAACAGGGTTATTGCAATTTTGGAGGTAAGACCGAGTGCGAAAAATGCGGAACACCGTATTTGTTGTATAAAATGGCAACCGGAAAAGTTCTTCACGATAGTGAGATGGAAAGATTGAAATTGTCGGATTGGAAAAAGCTGATGGAAAATATTGAGTAAGAGAAAACCGGGTTTCCCCGGTTCTTTTATTTTTTAGTAGATTTACTTATCTTCTTCATCATTCTTGATTTTTTTCTTGAAGCTGTGTTTTTCTTTATCACACCTCTTTTTGCTGCCTTATCAAGAGCTTTGTAAATTCTTGGAAGCAACTTTTCAGCCTCTTCTACTTTATTTGCAGTTAACAAAGTATTGGCTTCTTTGATAAGCTTTCTCATTTCTAAAATTCTCTTTGAATTGACGATTCTGCGTCTTTCGATTTGAGCAGGGCGTCTTTTAGTTGTTTTTGTAACTGGCATATACGATATATATACACTAATTGTTTAAATATTGCAAGTTTGATATAATGACCATAATGTTAAGTCACATTTTCGGAAAAATCATATATAAAGACGATAAAAAGATCATTCTTGATAAATCAGGGATAGGTTTTGAGGTCTTTTTGGCTCCTTCCGACCTGAGGGAGCTTAATATTGGTGAGGAAAAGAGTATCTATACCTTTCTTTTCTTAGGCGAAAAGGTAATTGAACTATATGGGTTTTTAACTCCGGAAAAACTTGAATTATTCAAGATATTAAAGGGTGTTTCCGGGGTCGGACCAAAAACAGCCATGGGTTTAGCCGTCGCCGGTTCATTGGAGAAATTAAAGGAATCATTGGAAAAAGGAGAATTACCGGATGATGTTAAAGGAGTGGGAGTCAAAAGACTGCAGAAAATACTTTTAGAGATTACCGGAAAGATAAAAGAGGTAAAGGTTTCTCCCAAAAAGAAGGTTGATAAAGATGAAGTATTCGATGCTTTAACTGCTTTGGGATTTAATAAACAAGACGTAGCCGATGCTATTAGTCAAATTCCTGAAGAAATTAAAGGGGTAAAAGAGAGATTAAGAGAGGCCTTAAAGTTATTGGGAAAATGAGTATTAAGACAATTATTAAAAAAATACTACCGAAGAGTTTGATAAACCTCTACCATTTAGGGTTAGCTTTTTTGTCGGCTTTGATTTACGGATTTCCTTCACGAAAAATAAAAGTGATCGGAATTACCGGAACTAACGGAAAGTCTACTACTTTAAATATTGCGTCGAAGATTTTAGAGGCCAACGGTTTTAAGGTTGCAGCCCTGACTTCTATTATGTTTAAGATCGGGGAGAAGGAGGAGGAGAACAAATTAAAGATGACGATGCCGGGAAGGTTTGTGATTAATAAATTTTTAAGGGATGCAGTAATGGCCAAATGTGAATATGCTTTCGTTGAAACAACTTCGGAGGGGATAGCGCAAAACCGTCACAAGTTTATTGATTTTAAAACAGCGGTCATCACTAATTTAAATCCCGAGCATATTGAGTCCCACGGCGGATTTGATAATTACAAGAAAGCGAAGGGGAAATTCTTCAATGATGTTAAAGGAACTCACATTGTTAATATTGATGACAAGCACGCTCCTTATTTCTTGGATTTTTTCGCCAGCAAGATTATAACCTACGGAATTCAAAAAGAATCGGCCGACATTAGAGGAGAAAATATTATTGCTACTTCTAACGGTTCAACATTTAGCGTTGACGGAATTAATTTCAATTTAAAGATTCTATGTGATTTCAATATTTACAATGCTTTGGCGGCAATCGCGATTGCCGTTTCGGAAGGAATCAGTGTTGAGAATTGCAAGAAAGGAATTGAATCGGTCAGTCAGATTGCCGGACGAATGGAAAAAGTGATTGATTCTCCCTTCGAAGTTTTTGTTGATTACGCTTTTGTTCCCGAGGCATTGGAAAAAGTTTATCAATTTGTGAAACCAAAGAACGGCAAATTGATTTGTGTTTTAGGTTCTTGCGGAGGAGGAAGAGATAAATGGAAGCGGCCAGTCTTGGGTAGTTTAGCCGACAGATACGGAGATGTTATCATTATTACCAACGAAGACCCGTATGATGAAAAACCGGAAGACATTATCGATCAGGTGAGTGTAGGAGTGAAAAACAAAGAAAAATTAATCAAGATTTTTAATAGAAGAGAAGCGATTAATAAGGCGATATTATTGGCCAAAGAGGGTGACGTTGTGGTTATTACCGGCAAAGGATGCGAGCCTTGGATTTGCTGGGAAGGGGGGAGAAAAGAAGCTTGGGATGATAGAAGAATAGTTAGAGAGGAATTTAGTAAGATAATATAGAATTTATATTTCTTGACACAAAGTCCTTTTCAGGTAATATAGACTTGTCCTATGAATATACACATAGCTTTAACAGGAGAGCCAGTTTTTAGATTTTTGGGAATTAACTTCACCAATACTTTTATTATCAGCATACTGCTATCAGTTTTTATTATTGCCTTTTTTCTTTTTGCATTTAAGAAAAGAGAGATTGTGCCCGGTAAAATGCAGAACTTTTTTGAATTTATCTTAGAAACAGTTTTTTCTATTTTTGACGGAATGACAGGAGACAGCAAAAAAACGGAAGAGATTTTTCCTTTGGCCGGAACCTTGTTCATTTTCATCTTATTAAATAATTTATTAGAAGTAGTCCCCGGATTGGGGATTTTTACTTTTTTAAGGTCACCTAGTTCAGACATTCATTTCACTTTAGCTTTAGCTATTTTCTCAATGGTGTTCATTCATTTCACCGCTATTAAGAAATTAGGAGGAATCCATTATTTGAAAAAGTATATTAAATTTGAAAGTCCGATAATGTTTTTTGTCGGAGCATTGGAAGCGATGGGGGAGATTACCAGAACAATGTCATTGGGAATCAGGTTGTTCGGTAATTTGTTTGCCGGAGAAATATTGTTAATGATTATATCTTTTATGGTTCCTTTTATTGTTCCGCTTCCGTTTTTAGGCTTAGAGATTTTCGTCGGATTCATCCAAGCATTAGTATTTTCATCATTAATAACAGTATTCTATGTCACAACCACAGCCGCCGAAGAACACTAATATCGGATACGTGCTTTCAATGGGAAGTCAATTAGGATTCTTAATTGCTTTTCCTTTGATAGCTTGTGTGATATTGGGAGTAGTGATAGATAAGAAAATGAATACGTTCCCTTGGTTCCTTTTATTGATGGTATTGGTGGGAATAGGATTAACGGTTGTCGATGTATATAAAATAGTAATTCCGTTTTTGGAAAAAAGGTCGGGTAATAATAAAAAATAAAATATAAAAATATGGAAACATTAAACACAATCGCAGCAGCATTGGCCATCGGTTTAGGAGCAATCGGACCCGGCCTAGGTATCGGTATGATTGGATCAAAAGGTTCTGAAGCTATCGGAAGAAATCCCGAAGCATCTTCAAAAGTTCAAACAGGTATGATTTTAGCTATCGCTTTTGCCGAAGCTATTGCCATTTATGCCTTAGTCGTATCTTTAATTATATTATTCGTCTAATTAAAAAATAATGAGCAGCGTAGAAATAGATTGGAAAATATTAGTAGGCCAGATAGTCAATTTCGCCATTCTATTTTTTGTTCTTAAAACATTGATTTACAAGCCTTTTCTTACTCTTCTAAAAACCAGAAGAGAAAAGATAGAAGAGGGAATTAATAAGTCTATCGAAGCGGAAAAAGAGCTTTCAAAGATTGGAGAAATGAAAATAGACTTAGGAAGAATTAATGAAGAAGAAAAGAAGAAAATATTAATTAGGGCGGACGAAGAGGCGAAGAAAAGACTAGAAGAAGCGAATAAAAAAGCAGAAGAAGAAAGATCTGCGGTTTTAGCTAAGGCTCAAAAAGAAGCTGAAGCGATAAGGGAATCCGAAAGAGAAGAAACAAAAAAGAAGACAATTGAAAATGCATTTTCTTTAACCGAGAAGCTTTTAAAAGAAAGCATTGATGATAAGAAAGGCAAAAAGATTGCCGAAGATTTTTTAAGCAAACTTAAGATATGAAGATAGAAAAAGAGATTTCATCTTGGGCTCGCGCCTTATATCTTTCCCTTGAAGAGCATCCCGAAGATACTAAGAAGATTTTTGTTAATCTCAAAAAATCATTAGAGAAGAAATCTGTTTTTATCCCTTCAATTATTAAGAAGCTTCAAAGAATATATTTGAAAGAAAAAAGAGCTGAATTATTTTTAGCTCAAGATTTCAGCGAAAAAGAAAAGGATGAAATCAAGAATAAGATTAAAGATATCGTTAAAGGAATTGAAAAAGTCGACGATGTTTTAGATGAAAGCCTTTTAGCCGGTTTTCGTTTGAAGACAAAAGATGTGTTAGTTAAGGCTTCGATGAAAGATGTTCTATTGAAGCTAAAAAACAAAATATATGGATATAATTGAACAATTTAAAAAACAATTAGAAGGATTGGAGGTTTCTCCAGAAATGGAAGAGGTGGGTGAAGTTGTTGAGATTAAGGACGGAGTTGTAAAGATTTCCGGACTTAGAGGAGTTGAAAATTTCGAAATGATTGAATTCGATGAAGCTAATGTTATGGGATTGGTTTTGAACTTGGAAGAGTACGAAGTCGGTGCCGTAATTTTAGGAAGTGACAAAAATATCAAAGAAGGAACAACAGTAAAAAGGACCAAAAAGGTTTTCTCCGTGCCGGTGGGAGAGGGACTTTTGGGTCGTGTTATTGATCCTTTAGGTCGTCCGTTGGACGGCAAAGGTGAAATCAAAGCTAAGGAATTTCTACCTTTGGAAAGAAAGGGACCTTCAGTTATTGAAAGACAGCCGGTGACAAAACCTTTGCACACCGGAATTAAAATGGTTGATGCTTTAATTCCGATTGGCCGAGGACAAAGAGAATTGATTATTGGAGACAGGGGATTAGGAAAGACAGCCGTTGCCTTGGATGCCATTATCAATCAAAAATACGAGAAGAACAGACCGTATTGTATTTATGTTGCTTGCGGACAGAAGAAAGCCAAAGTAAGAAGATTGATTGCTACTTTGGAAAAAGAAGGAGCCATGGAATATACGACTGTCGTCTGTGCTTTCCCTGATGATCCAGCTAGTTTCATTTATTTAGCTCCTTTTACTGGAGCAACGGTTGGAGAATATTTTAGAGACAAAGGACAAGATGCTTTGGTTGTTTACGATGATTTAACTAGACAAGCTTGGGCTTGGAGAGAAATCTCTTTGATTTTAAGACGTCCACCAGGCAGAGAAGCTTATCCTGGTGATGTCTTTTATCTTCACTCAAGGCTTCTTGAAAGAGCAGCCATGATGAGTGCTGAAAAAGGAGGCGGTTCTCTAACTGCTTTGCCGATTATTGAAACTCAAGCCGGAGATATTTCCGGATACACTCCGACCAATGTAATTTCTATTACTGATGGTCA
>JBBACA010000001.1:0-152399 GCA_041657325.1 Minisyncoccota bacterium | reverse complement strand
AGAAAAAGTTTGATTTTTAATTAGTCGACCTTTTTCATTACTCAAAAAATTATCTACTAATTATATTTTCCTCTTTATTAAAAAATTTGTCAATAGCAAAACACTAAAAAAATTTAATTTCTTCACTTAGATCGATTAAAAATTTTTCTTTCACTGATTTTTTAATTAAATTTATCAAACTCATCACATCAGATGATGTAGCATTTTTTAAATTGACGATAAAATTTGCGTGCTCATCAGAAATTTTTGCATCACCAATTTGTTTTCCTTTTAATTCGCACAACTCAATTAATAATCCAACCGGAATAATTCCTTTCTCATTAAAAGATTTTAATTGCGGATAATTCTTGATAACACTTTCTTCTAATTTACCATGATAATTTTTAAAAACAGAACCAGCAGAAAATCCTTTCGGCTGCTTTGCTATTCTCTTATTCAAATTATCGCTTATCCTTTCTAGAACCTCATCTTCTTTGTCTTTTAATAGCCTTAATTCGGCTGAAACAATCAACAAATTACTGTTGTTCTTAAAGATACTCGTTCTGTATCCAAAAAGACATTCTTTGTTTTTCATTTTCTTTTCCGAGACACCATCAGAAGAAATATCTAAGACATCAACGCTTTCAACTGAATTAGAAATAGATTCATTAAAAGCTCCGGCATTTCCGTTAATTGCTCCGCCGAGTGTTCCCGGTATTCCAATCCCCCATTCCAATCCGGATAAATTCTTCGTTTCAGAGATAAGCAAAAACAAAGGAATTGATGCATCAACTTTAACAATAACCTCTTCCCCGTCTTCCCTCTTTTCTATATTAAATTTTTCTTTTAATAAATTCTCCGCTCGATAAACAATAATCAATCCGTCAAATCCATTATCGGAAAACAAAACATTACTTCCACCACCGATAACCAAGAAAGGAATATTTTCTTTGTTTACTCTTTCGATTATCTTCTTCAATTCTTTTTTGTCGGAGGTTCTTAAAAAATATTTAGCCTTGCCCCCAATTTTAAAAGTAGAATAATCCTTAAGAGGAATATCCTTTTCTAATCGCGGGAATTCGTTTTTTAATTCAGTAAAGATGTCCATGTTTTAATTATATCACAAATTACTGCAGCTCATTTATCTTCTCAACCACAGTCTCGTCCAAAGGATTTAGATCAAAAGCTTTCTTATATTCTGCCAAAGCTTCATCGTATTTTTTATCCTCCTCCAATAATCTGGCGATAGCAACATATATATCATAATTCTGAGGAGCCAAAGCTTTAGCTTTCTCGTAAGCAACGATTGCTTCTTCGGTTCTGTCTTCAACTAAGAAATTAGTATTTTCGTAAACCAAACCTAAGTTCTGCCAGGATTGGAAATTATTTTTATCCGATCCACAAGCAACTTTTGCCGAAACCTCGGCTTTTGCCGCTCCATCTTTAACAATCTGCTTCTGCTCTTCCTTCTTCTGTTTGGTTGTCCACTTTTCTTCAAAATCTTCACTAGCCTTTATTAAATACAATTGAGATAAACCAACGTAATAATCGCCTGACTTCCAGATACTGGAAGCTTTTTCCATTTCTGAAATCGATTCGCTGATTGCTCCCTGATTATTAAAATTACTTATCGATTTCTGATAATGAATTTCAGCTCGATAGTAATTTATAAAATTAAAGACAACAATAGCCCATCCGATAAAGATAAGAGAAAGAATAATCTTGCCGGCTTTGGGAGAAGGAATATCGATAATTCTTTCTTCTCCTTTCTGTTGTCCATCCCAAAGACCCAAAGCAAAGAACAGCAAGAAAAGAGAGCTGATATCAATTCGATAAAAGAACATTAAAAGAGTAAGACAAAAAACCGTCGGAAACAATAAATCCAGAACATTTACCGGAGTATTCTTTTTCTCTTTTTTAAACTTCAAAAAATAAGTGAATCCCTGATAGCAAAAGAAAGCAATTAAAAACAGGAATGAAAAGACTACCAATAATCCTCCGGTGACAAAGAATGTCAAAAGAGGAATTGACCCTTCCTTGAAAATCAAAGAAGAATCAACGGCATTAAAGCTTTTATCCTTATACAGCGAAAACTGATAAGAATAAGTTGATAATCCGGAACCGATAAAGAAATTCTTAAAACTTTCTGTCAGGCTTTTCTCCGCAATATTCCAGCTTGATTCATAAGAAAGTCTTGATTCATTAACTTTGTCGGCAAAAGGAATGGGCAAGAAGAATAAAATTAAAAATAAGAAAAGCAAAGAAGCTGAAAGAATTGTTTTCTTTCTTTTTATTATGAAATTGCTTTCCAACATACTTCTCCAGAAAACAAAGAATGTTCCGATAGAAACAAAAAACCAGGAAAGCTTAAAATCTATCAAAATTAAAGAAACTAAAAGCAGAACAAAAAACGTCCCCATTGAAGCCACTCTAACCATATTATATGACTTTCCTTTCCTGAAGTATTCAAGATTATTAAAGACAAAAGATATTAAAATGACAAAAGCCATTGAGATAATAATGGCTGTTCCGGAAATACTATCAAAAACAGCCGGACTGGTTCCGGTAAACTTCTTAACAAGATAAAGGATTGATAAAACAGCCGAACCGGCAACAAAGTATTCTAAAATCTTTAAAATACCTCTTCTTTTAATGGTGCTCGCCAAGTAAAAGACGATAAAGCAAGCGAGAAAGACAATTAGAGCATCGGCCTGGAAAGGACGGCCCCAAAAGCTTAAAAACATATTTTTAGAGAACAATGAAGATAACAAAAGAGAAACCATCAAAAAGCCCATTATTCTCTGTAATGGACTATCTCTAAAGACTATCTTTTTTTCAAAAAAGATATTTAATAACTGAAGAAGGAAAATAATAAAAGCAAAAATCAAAAGAAAAGCTTTTTCATTTAAAACTTGAGAAACATTCACCTGAGGGATGAAAAAAAACGGGAAGAAAAAAACGAATAGGCAAAAAATATTTTTAGATATTTTCTCGAAATTAATCATGATATTATTTTACACTACTTGCTGCATTCTGCCCAGCCACATATCCTGTAGTCCAGCACATTTGTAAGTTATATCCTCCGCAAGGACCATCAAGATTAATTGCTTCTCCGGCAAAATACAAATTATTGATTAATTTAGACTTCATTGTCTTTGAATCTATCGTTTTTAAAGAAACTCCACCGTGAGTTGCCATCGCTTTATCAAAACCAAGCAGACCGACAACATTAACTTCAATCTTCTTCAAAAAACGAATTAATCTCATTCTTTCTTCTTTAGTAATATCATTGCTCTTTCTGTCAGAAGGAATACTACTAAAATTAAGAATAAAAGCAGATAGCTTTTCCGGGAAAAAATCATTTAAAAATTTAAGAATATGCTTTTTTCTATTTTTATTAAATACAGACAACATAAACTTATCCAACTGTTCAGTGTTTTTACCGGGAAACAAATCAATAGTCATTTTCACTTTTCCTTTTTCCAATAGATCACCAATAGTTCTACTCATGTCTAAAATTAACGGTCCACTGAAGCCAAAATGAGTAAACAATATTTCTCCTCTGCCTTGAGCTTCAACTTTTTGATTGCAAAATAAAGAAACAGAAACATCGTCTAAGGAAATACCCTGAAGAGTCTTTGTCCACTGTTCTTTGGTCTCAATCGGAGTTAAGGCCGGCTTTGTATCAACAATATCGTGTCCCAGCCTCTTAGCCCAGATAAAGCTGTCACCGGTTGATCCGGTAGTGGGATAAGACCTTCCTCCCGAAGAAAGAATATATTGTGAAGCTTCAATCTCTTTCCCGTTCATTAAAGAAACGGAAGAAACTGATTTGCCTTTCTTATTAATCTCCCTGACTTCAGAAGAAAACAAAACTTCCACTTTGTATTTCTTCAATAAAGAAACCAAAACATTTAAAATATCTTTGGCTTTTTCTGAAGCCGGAAACACCTTACCTTTTTCGTTTTTCAATTCCACTCCGTTATTCTCAAAAAATTCCATTGTTTCTTTTGTTCCAAAAACAGAAAAAGGAGATAAAAGAAAATCCCCTTCTTTTCCAAATTTACCGCAAAACTCACGGATATTCTTTTCAACGTGAGTTAAATTACATCTTCCTCCTCCGGTCATTAAAAGCTTGATACCAATCTTTTCATTCTTTTCAATTAAAACAACCTTGGCTCCAGATTCTCCGGCCTTAATCGCCGCCATCATTCCGGCCGGTCCTCCTCCAATTACAGCCACATCATATTTTTTTAAATCTTTTTCCATATTATTTTCCGCTTTTAATTTCAATAACGTCTCCGTCTTGAACCACGTATTCTTTTCCTTCAGTTCTAATCATTCCCTTATCTCTGGCCGCAGAAAAACCACCGCACTCAATCAGCTTCTCCCAATTAATCACCTCTGCCTTGATAAATGTTTCTTCAAAGTCGGTATGGATTGCGCCACCGGCTTTAGGAGCTTTGTCTCCCTTGTGTATTGTCCAGGCTCTGGTTTCATCAGCTCCGGTTGTTAAAAATGTAATTAAACCTAAAAGACTGTATGATTCCTTAATCAATTCATTCATCTTTGGTTCCGGAGAAAGACCGAAAGACTCTCTTTCTTCAGCCGTCATGTCTCCGCTTTCCGATTCAGTTAAAACATCCATAAAGATATATCTCCAGTTATTTTTCTTGAACACCTCTAAAACATCGGCAGTAATATCTTTCTCTTCTCCATTCAATAAATACAAACGAGGTTTTGATGATAATAACTGATAACTTTTAATTACCTTATTTTCTTCTTCGTCCCAATCAGAATCAGAAGGCATTTTTCCTTCCTTCAATAAAGCTTCAACTTTTTTCAATACTTCCAATTCCTTTAATGCTTTCTTGTCTCCCGATTTAACTTCTCTTTCTAAAGAAGACAATCTCTTCTCAACGGTTTCCATGTCTTTTAATATCATTTCCATATCCAATATCTCTTTGTCTTTCAAGACATCGATGTTGGGACGGGTATTAACAATATTTTCATTCTTAAAACAGCGGAGAACGTAAACAATGGCATCGACTTCTCTGATATTGGCTAAAAACTTGTTTCCCAAACCTTCTCCCTTGCTGGCTCCTTCAACCAATCCGGCAATATCAACAAACTCTATCGTGGTGTATATCTTTTTGGCCGAATGAGTTAATTCAGCCAATTTATCAACTCTGATATCGGGAACGGCAACAACACCGACATTCGGGTCGATAGTGCAAAAAGGATAATTGGCAATATCCACTTGTTTTTTTGTAATTAACTGGAATAGGGTTGATTTTCCAACATTAGGAAAACCGACGATTCCGATATGTAATGACATTTTATTTTAATAGGGCTATGGCTTCTCTTTTTAAACTTTCCAACTGTTTCCTTGGTATATTAACCCTTTTAGAGAATTTATCAATATCAAGGCTTAAAATCTCTTCAACCAACATGATTCCTTGATTTTTTAATATCTCAGCTTGATAACCTCTAAATGAAGGAAGAATGGTAACGGGATATAATTTATTGTTATCAATTATATCTTCCAATCCTTCATTTTGAGGATAATTCCATCCCAGTAACCTCGTCCCCTTGCAGGTTGAGTATTTTATCGCCTGATCGGTAAACTTAGAATTAGTCACAATCAAAGAATTAAGATTATCGTTAAAAGCTTTGCTGTTTTTTACATCATCCAAGATTGCAAACTCTTTTAAGCAGACATTAACATCAATTTTGTCTCCGGCGCTGTTTCTATACTTACATTCTCCGATATATGTTATTCCCTCTTTCTCGGCTAAGAAATCTACTTCGTAACTGCAGCATCGTCCGGACAAAATTCTTGCTCCTTTAACTTTCATTCCCGAACGAGAAAGAACCCTTCTGGTAAAATCTTCGAAGACAAAGCCGGCCGGTCCCAACTTTCTCATTCCTTCCTTCAAGCTGAATCTTAAGGATAATTTTAAATTCTCTTTTTTTAACTTGTCCTTAACTTTTTTAAATATTTCCGATGTTTTCATTCCATCGTAAACCTCGGCTTCTATTTCTTTTGAAATATTTTTGGCTAAAAAAGCAGGAGCCCCTGCTTTAATTGCAGAATAATATACTTTTTTGGCAGAAAAGTTTTCCTTCTCTCCATTAAACTTTATTATCTGGTAAGATGGCATATTATTCAAACTTTGATTTAATATCTTCTTTCACTTTCTCGTATTTATTTTTAATTCCCTTAACCTTAAAACTCAATTTGATGTATTGTAGTCCGAAAAGAACGATAATCACTCCGACAAAATAAGCGAATATCTTTAATGCTTCTACTGGCCAAGCGATAAAGCTAAGACCAAGAGCAATGGCAACCAAGCCGTTTAAAAAGACCAGCCACCAATTCCCACTCACCTCTTTGACATAATTGTCTACGATATTGACGACAAAGAATTTTGATTTGTTTTCCATATTTTTTATTAATTATTTCTTATATCATGAAAACATTTTCGACAGACCGGAACGTAGGTATAAGTTCCGTCTTCGGGAATCACTGAAGGAAGACCGGACATTATTATCTTACCATCTTTGAAGACCGGAGTATAAACGGCATTCGGTTCTTTGCAAATCTCACAAACCGCTTTTTTAAACTTAACCTCTCCCGGTCCCAGCTCCATAAGCTTTTTGATTATTCCGAACATTTCCCCCTTATAATCCATATCCAATCCCGAAACAAATACTTTCACTCCTCTATTCAATAATTCTTTAATTGCTCCAACGTCTTCTTCATCAAACATATGAACCTCGTCTATTCCCACAATTTTAAATTCTTCTTTAAGGATTTCATTAAGAGAAGCTATCTTCTTGCAATCAATCGACAATCCGGTTCTTGACCAGACATTTTCATTTCTCACATCTTTAATCGGCTGATAAACCTGAAAAGGAATATTGGTATACTGTAAATGATTAAAATGACTGATCATTTCCAGAGACTTTCCGCTTTTCATTGGGCCGATTATTAATGTTAAAGCCATATTATCTGTTATCTCCACTGCCATGAAGCTCGTTTCTCTGTTGTCTTGATTGTAATTTTAAAAGATTCTTCTGAGCAACATCTTCCAAAGTAATTCCCAATTCTTTAGCCAAATTAGCAACATACCATAAAACATCTCCCAACTCCTTAGTTATTTCTTCTTTCTTTTCTTCAGAAACAATTCCGTTGCCGTCTCTGATAACTTTCTTTATCTTTTCCGCTACTTCTCCAGCTTCTCCGGCTAATCCTAAGGTCGGATAAATAAAATTATTATCTTTGTTTGGATAAATAGCAGTCTTTCTTGCTTCTTCCTGATATTCTTGAAATGTCATATTTTTATTAATTATTATTTTTATATTTTATACCGATGATAAGATAAGCAACAATTCCTCCAAGTAAGGCAGTAATTAGTTGCGGATAGCTCATCATCACGGCTATCTTATCAGCCACGGGTTGTTTGATAAAGAAACTGATTAAGAAGTTGCTTACCAAGAACAAAAATGAAAACTTAACTAAAGCAGCTGGAATTAAACCCAAGAAAAAGTTCTTCTTTCTTAATAAATTAAAAATGTAAATCAAAGAAACATTTCCGATAATAATGAAAGGAACCATCGGTGCCATAACCATCGCCAAAGAACCGGCCATTAAAGAAATTAAACTGGGCAAGAAAGAAAGCAAAACCGCTCCTCTCATTCCCAACAAAACAACTCCGATTAATAACGAAGCATTAACGATTGTTCCGGTTATTATTTGATTGTTTATCATTGGCGCCAAACAAACAATAAGTAGTAGAGCGATGAATTGGGCCAAAGATAATACGATTCTTTTGTCTAACGATAATACTTGTTCCATTTTATTTCTCTTTTATTATTTTAATCTTGTCTTTCTCTTTTTTAGAATAATGAGTGTGGCATATCTTATGAATAGTCTTCTTGTCTTTGAAGAATTCTTTATAAAGAAGTTCTACCACCGGGCTTTCGTGAGCCATTCTTATTCCCCACTTCTTATCGACGCTATACAAAGCTTCCGCTCTCTTTCTTCTTATCTCCTTATCAGTCGGCATCGGCTGTCCACCGCCACCAATACAACCGCCGGAACAACTCATTACTTCAACGTAATCATATAGCTTAGGATCATCTTTTAATTTCTCCAATAACTTTTTAGCATTTCCTAAACCATTAACAATCGCTATCTTAACAACAATATTTCCAATCTTAATTTTTGCTTCTTTGCATTCCTGCATTCCCCTGATTTCCTTGAAATCAATATTCTTTAATTTCTTTCCGGTTACTTTTTCGTATACAGTACGCAAAGCTGATTCGGTTACCCCTCCGGTTGCCCCGTAAATAACACCGGCCCCGGTATATTTGTCCCAAGGAGCATCCGGCTCCTCTTCTTTCAGTTCACTAATATCTATTTGATTCTTCTTTAGCAATCGGCTTAATTCTCTAGTTGTTAAAACGTAATCTATCGGCTTCATGCCATCAACATATAATTCCTCTCTCGTTGCTTCGTATTTCTTTGAAGTACAAGGCATCACCGAAACAACTACTATTTTTTTAGGATTAATTTTCTCTTTAGTTGCTAAATAGGTTTTGGTTAATCCGCCCAAGATTATTTGCGGCGATCTGACGGTTGTCAGATTCTTCATAAATTCAGGATAATTGAATTCAACGAATTTAACCCATGAAGGACAGCAAGAAGTAAACATCGGCAATCCTTCTTGCTTGGTCAGTCTTTCAATCAACTCTCCGCCTTCTTCAATTGTGGTGACATCGGCTCCGACCGAAACATCAAAAACCTTATTCGCTCCCAACTTCCTTATCCCGGCTATCATTTGACCGGTAACAACTGTACCGTAGTCCATTCCGAATTCTTCTCCTAAACTGCTTCTGATTGAGGGAGCAAATTGGAAGACAACGTATTTGTTTTTGTCCGCCAAAGCTTTTTCAACATTATCAATCGCATCAACCTCTTCAAAAGCTCCGCTCGGGCAATGAACCAAACATTGACCGCAATAAATACAATCTTTGTTCTCTTCTTTTGACGGAGCAACTTCCCAAAAGAAATCATTCTCTTCCACTTTCAAGAATCCGACTCCCTGTTTATCGCACATCTCAACGCAATTATGACAATCAATACACTTTGAAGAATCAAAGATGATTGACGGTCCGAATTGATACTTCGGGAAAAACTTCTTTCTGTCTTCAAATCTGGTTATTTTTATTCCACATTCTTTAGCTAAAGAAAGAAGCCTACAATGATAACTTCTGACACAAGTAGAACACTGTTCAATATGCTGAGAAAAAAGAAGTTCTAAATTTGTTTTCCTGATTTTTTTTATTTCCGGAGAATCAGTGGTAACTTCCATTCCCGGTTCTATCTCAACGGAACAAGAAGTATGTAATCCTTTCCTATCTTTAATTGAAACCAAACACAACCGACAGCTGCTTTTCGGCTTTAAGTCGGAATGATAGCAAGCTGCAGGAATTCTAATATTATTCCTTCTTGCCACCTGAAGAACGGTTTCTCCCGCTTCTCCAATCACCTCCTTATTATCAATTTTAAATTTAATATTTTTCATTTTTAATAACTTTCTCAATTAAAGATATAAAAGGAACAGGAATCCCCCTTCCTAGAGCGCAAAAACTTGATTCTCGAAGACTTAAAAACAATTCATCTAGAACATCGTAATCAAGCTTTTTCGTTTTAACCATTTCATAAAGCCGGTAAGCTCCTTCTCGACAGGGAACGCATTTATCACAATTACCGAGATGAAAGAATTCAGCCCATCTTTCCATTAAAGCAAAAACATTTGTTTTCTTCTTATTGTAAATCGTAATTGAACCGGCACCAGTAACTGGCTTATTTAATTCTTCCATAATCATTATCTCTCCGGAAGCTCCTCCTCCGATCTGGGCAAAAAAATCAAATGACGGATAATTGCCAGTCTTTTTCAAAACTTCAAATATCGTCATCTCTTCCGGAAGCTCATAGACTCCGGGATTTTCCACATCACCGTTAACAGAATAAAATCTTTTCTTCTCATGCTTGTTTTCGGCAATTTTAGAAACATAATAAAATGTTTCAACATTGTTCATTATGGTCGGACAATTGAATAATCCGCTATCGGTTAAAAAGGGTGGCTTCTTCCTCGGCTCGGTTCTTTTGCCTTCAATTGCTTCGCAGATAGCCGTTTCTTCTCCACCAATATACTTAGCTGTTTTCTCGAAAATAATTATCTTTCTCTGACCGATTGCCGATTCAATACTTTCCTTCATTTCCTTGTAATAATCGCTATTGATATAAATATATCCAGTTTCAGCGGAAATTGTCTTCATCGCAATATCGATTCCATTAATAACCTCGCTTAAATAATTCCTTAAAATATATCCGTCTTTAAAAACATTCGGTTCTCCTTCTGAAGCATTACAAATGACATATTTAATATTTCCTTTGGCTTTCTTAGCTAACTCCCATTTTAATCCGACCGGAAAACCACCGCCTCCGCGGCCCTTCAATCCCGATTCTTTTAATTTATCTATTATTGAATCTTTCACTGTTTTATTTTAAAGCTATTACCAAATTAAGTATTGATGCAAAGCTGACCCACAGAATATATGGAATAAAAAGATAGGCCGAAACTTTTGAAATCCTACTAAAAGATACGGTTGTCGCAATTATCATTATCAATAAAATTATAATTTCGACAAAAGCCCATAAATGTTGTCCTAATCCAAAGAAGATGATTGACCACAAGAAATTAAGAGCTAATTGGATAAAAAAGAAAATCAAAGGCTTTTTAATATCTTTTTGATCTTTTAATTTCCATACTAAGAAAGCCGATATTCCCATTAAGATGTATAAAATTGTCCAAACCGGAGCAAATATCCAAGCTGGCGGAGAAAATACTGGTTTATTGCTTATATCCAAATAAGCACTAGACATTGAAACTCCTGTTAACCTAGATGCAAAATACCCAACCAATAAGGTCAAAGCTATGAAAGCAAAGAAAAAAATAACTTGTTTGGTTCTTTTATTCATATTTCTATGATTATGTTAATGATTTAATTATATTTCCTTTCTATTTTTTACACAACGTTGACACAATAAACAAAGTATTTTAATTGCTTAAGCTAAAATTAGTAACCGCTTCGCTCTTTAAGATATCTTTTAATGTCTTGAATGTAAAAATAACGTCCTGTCTTCCCGCAACATAGGCGGCAACGACGTAAGGATCGAAATAGAAAACGATTGTATTTTTATTAAAAGTGAATGTTTTATAATTTTCTTCTTTGGGTCCCGCTCCTTCTTTTATCCATTCTTCATCACTAAATGCATTCTCGCTGTTTAATTTTAATAAATACTGAATTGTTTTATCAGAAATAACACTCACATAATTCTTACTGGAATCAAAGATGTCAGAAAGACTGATTACTTTATTATTTTTCAAATCGTAATTGAAGCTCTGCGAAGAACCCATCTGATGAGTCCCGCCGGTAAACTCAGAAATCTCAAACCTGATACTTACAAAATCTTTATTGATTTCATAAGGGTCATAAAATATCTTTAATGTATTTTCTCCATTCCAAGCATCGGCCGCGCTTATCCTTTCCTTAAAAGAAGAAACTATTTTCTCGACAAAATTACTAATCTCAATATTAACCTGTCCGTTTTCAATCGCTCCGACATAGGGATACATAATTTCAATACTGTAATTCTTTCCCGATTCTTTCTGGCTTTCTAAAAATATGTATGGCTTGATAATCTTAAAAGTGCTTTTAATATCTTCCACTCTAGTAATCATCTTTAAGTATTCGCTTCCCCATTGCTTATCGCTTCTAATCGGGTCGGTTGAATAGATAAAAGCGAAAACATCGGCATTATTCCTTCCTAAATATTCTCCCACCTTTTTATCCTGTTTCTCCCAGAAAGAATAAGGCACAACCGCTATCTTAAAAAGATTCGGTTCGCCAGCATAAAAAGAAAGATATCTAATTCCGTTTTCACCATCCTCTCTTTTTACCTGGTATTTGTTTTCCCAATCTCTGGGTATCTTTAATGAAATACCGAATTCATCGTTTTCGTAAACAATCGCGTTAATTACCCCTTTTTCGCATTTTCCGTTATACAAATCCCAGGCATTGCAAACATTTCCATTAAAGAATGAGCAATTGCCGTCTTCCTGGTCATTATTCATTCCGGTATTAACGTATTTTCCGCCTAAGATCGCACAATATACTGCGGCCTTGGTAATATATCCGGTTACCTTAAATCCTCCGACCGGACAGTCCCCGTCCAACAAAGAATTGGCTTCGCATTGCCTGTTATCTTCAAAGAAACATATCTTATACTCCTCTCCGTCTCCTCTTTGTTCTGTCTTGATGGTTCCCCCCTTGTCAGTACAGTTCTTAGAAGCCGAATCCATGATATTCAATCCGGGCAAATTAGGAGCTTCAATCTTTCCTCCTTTATAGAAACAAAAAAATGTAATAATTGAAACTACCAGAAAAATGACTATCAGGATTTTTTTATTCATATTGATTAATTTTTTATTTCTATTTTTCCGCTTTTAATGCTTTCTTTTAATTCTTCGCTTGATCTTTCAGCTAATGAATTAAGAAAAGCTTCTTTCTCCGGTTCAATCATTAATTTCGCCTGAGATGATTTGTTCATTACCGGATAAAGAGAATAAACTTTCTTATCCTTATATATCTCCATTCCTACTCCCAATCCTTCCTGAGTATCCTTAGAAAAATACTGGTCGAAGATAAAATTACCTAAAGAATAGAAAATCAATTTATCATTATATTGTTCGATATTTTGAACAACATGGGGATGTCCGCCGATAATCAAATCAGCTCCCGAATCAATCATCAGGTGAGCTAAGGTTTCCTGCCCCTCAGAATTAACTATTTTATATTCCGTTCCCCAATGGATTAAAATAATTAAAAACGTTTCCGGGTTATAAAATTTAATATCTTCAATCTGGCTGGCTATTTCCTTATTCGAACAATTATTTGAAAAAGTAACATTGATTGCGTAATAAGTGATTCCGTCTTTTTGATAAATGTAATCTGTATCGCAATCTACCGGCTCGCCTGCAAAAGCAATATCATTCTCACTCAATATATTCTTTGTTTCATCAAACCCCTCCCAATCCATATTAAGAGTATGGTTGTTAGCCAAAGAAACCAGAGAAAAATTACCGGTCTTTAATGATTCAACGCTCTTCTTATCAAAAGAAAAAGTCATCGCACTGTCGGGAAAATCCTTGGGGCTTTCATTAATCGGCCCTTCCAGGTTTCCCGCCACAAAATCAAAACCATTTAAAAAGTCTTTAATCAGTTCAATTGGATAAATAAATGACGATTTTTGCATCAATCTCTCAACTCCCCGGTCAAACATCATATCTCCGACAAATAAAAGCCTTTCCGGCTCATATTCTACCTGTTTTGGAGTCTCAACCGTTGAGGATAGGCTGGCCGGAGCAGCTTCAGGCTTAAAAACCTGGATTCCACAAAACAAAAAAATCGCTATAAAAATGATTAATAGTATTTTCCCTTTCATAGGCCAATTATATCACAAAAAACCTTGAGAGGAAATGATTAAGATGGTATATTAAATAAAAATATGAAACAAGAATTATTAATATTGCCATTCGACCACCGCTCATCTTTTTTAAGGGATATTCTCTGTTTATCAGCAAAACCAGACAAAAAACAGATTGAGATGGTTAAAGAACTCAAAAAGATAATCTTTGACGGTTTTCTTTTAACTGCTAATAAAGAAAAATCTTTCGGCATTCTTGTTGACGAAGAATACGGTGAAGATATCTTGAAAGAAGCTAAGGAAAAAAAGATTATCACCTGCCTGCCGGTTGAGAAAAGCGGTGAAAAAATATTGAAGCTTAATTATCCCAAAAACTTTGAAGAGCATATTGATAAATTCAATCCTGATTTTGTAAAAATATTAATCAGATACAATCCTTTAAACAAAAAAGATAATCAAAAGCAATTAAAAGTTCTTTCTCAAATCAATGATTTCTGCCAAAAAAGAAAATACAAAGTTATTTTAGAACTTCTGGTCCCTCCGGCCAAAGAAGATTTAAAAATTAAAAACTATGAAAAAGAAATTCGAGCAGAAAGAACTGTCGGAGCTATTAATGAAATAAAAGAAAAGATTAAAGTTGATATCTGGAAACTAGAAGGATTCGAAAAGAACCAATGGAAAGAAGTAATCAAGGCGACCAACAAGGGCAGCCAGATTATATTCTTGGGACGGGGTGAAGACAAAAAGAAAGTAATCAAGTGGATGAAAGCAGCCGCTATTAATAAAGAAATCATCGGCTTTGCCATCGGCCGAACTGTTTTCCTTGAAACTCTTAAAAAGTACTGCTCCAAAAAAATATCGAAAGAAAAAGCAATTAAAACAATTGCTTCGAACTTCAGCAGTTTTGTGAAATTATGGAGAAAAGAAAAATCTCTATCTTAAAGTATTATCAATAATCTCCTCCACCTCTTTCCCTGTTTTCTCAAGAACTTTTTTCGCCTTCTTTAGGGGGCGATTTTTCAAACTCGAAAGATAAGGAATAAAGTGAATAAGACAATGGATAAAGAAAGTTGTTAGCCCTATAAATATAAAAACAGGATATTCTTTGTATATTCCGGCAGAAAAAACAGCGAAAAGGAAGAATAAATGAAGAGTTGAAAGAATAAAAAATGAAATCGGGTCAAAACTTTTAAAATAATCTTTCTTGTATTTTACCGCCGACCAAATAACCACATTGATTAATTCAATTAAAATAATAACAAAGACTATTCCTTTCCAGAGCTGAACTTCGGGCTGATAAAGAATCATTAAATTAGGCTGATAATTAAATTTAAGCAAGGCCGTCCAGTTATTAACTTGATAAGGAAAAATGGCAATCAAGCTGAAGATAGTCAATCCAAATAAAAGACCGCAATACGAAAGAATCGGACTCAACAGCATTATTATCTTGGTAAGGACTCTTTTATAATTAAGCGTCCTGATAAATCTGATAAGGTAAGAAAAAGAAAGGACCACCAATATCCATCCGACTAAATTTTCATAAGGAACTCCGTACCATTCCTGATTTAAAGGTATTGACCAGTACCAGAATCCTAACCTTATCGCGACAACATCCAATGAAATATCCAAGATAACGGCCACCAAAGCATCCATCGCCGGACGAAATCTCCAGGGAATATTATATTGATCACTTAAAAGCATCGAACAATAAATAATAACCGCCCACCACAATCCTATCGCCAAAGGCACATCCATAAATCTCACCAAAAAAAGATTGCTGTAATAATAAGTATGAGCAATATAGGTATTTCCTACTTCCAAAATCATTCCGAAAACAGCGCAACTTATTATTTCAAAAACACGCAACTGATTGCGTTTAAATATTTCTCTAAATAATATGGCAGCAAAGGAAACAAATCCCAGCAATTCAAAAATAACAAAAAGAGTCGGATGGAATGAAGGAATGATTATCATATTTATATTATATCATATAAATAAAAATAATTAATATTAGACAACCTTCTCTTTCCATTCGCCCCTAATAAAAATAAGATAACCGAGTAGTGCAGCAATAATGTTTGCTATCGGGAAAGACCAACAAATTCCGGCAAAGCCCAGAGAAGTGTTTGATAAAACATAAGCAATAGGAATTCTCAACGCCCAAAGAGAAATAATTGCCAAAACCATTGATATTCTTGTATCTCCTGCTCCACTGAATGCGCCGTTGAATATTTGCTGTAAGGCTAAGAATCCAAAGAACAAGGACATGATTTTAAGATATTGAACACTCTGAGCTATCACCGCCGGGTCATTGGGAGTGAAAAGTCTTGAAATCCCTTCGGCATAGAAGAAAGCTATTATTCCCAAGAAGGTTACAATTAAGAATGAAATCTTAGCAACAGCCTTAGTAACAGCCTCGGCTCTTTCAAGATTACCGGCTCCAACGCTTCTTCCCACCATTACCGAAGTGGCCATCATAAATGACATCGAAACAACCATCACTAATCCCAATATTTCTCCTCCCACACCGTAAGCGGCAATACTGGTTGTTCCCAGTCTGGCAACTAAAATTGTAATAAACACAAAACCGAGTGAGCGGGCAAACTGCTCCATTGAACTAGGAATACCGATCTTTAAAATCCTTTTTAATATTTTAAAATCAAATTTAAAATTCTCTTTCTTTAAAACAATTCCCGTCTTACCTTTTAAAATAATGTATCCAGCGATAATAGTATTAATTACTTCACAAAAAATAGTTGCCAAGGCTGCTCCTTCAGTTCCCATCTTAGGAATAATTCCATAGCCAAAAATAAACAACGGGTCGATTAAAAAGTTAAGTAAAACTGTAAGAGAAATAATATAGACCGGAGTCTTCACATCCCCCAACGCTCTCATTAAAGCCTGATAAACAGCAAAAGCAAAGATAAATAAAGTACTAACAAAGAAAAGTTGCAGATAAGAAAGAACTCCGAAAGGAATCAGACTTTCCGCTCCAATCATTTTAATTAAAAACGGAGAAATAAAATAACCTAAAACCGATAAGAGTAAAGAGACAACTACCATCAACATTATTAGCTGGGTTGAAATATAGCTTATCTTCTCATGGTCTTCCCTTCCTTTATGATGAGAAATCAGAATAGTTCCTGAGATAAACAATCCAGCTCCCAAAGAAATAACAAGAAAGATTATTGAGGAACAGATAGAAATAGCGGCCAAGCTTTCCGAATTCAATCTTCCTAACCAAAAAGCATCAGTGATTGAATAAGCTGATTGTAAAAAGTTAGCAATCACAATCGGAATAGACAGTTTTAAAAACTGCTTCCAAATTGATTCCTCATTAATTTTTCTTTTCTCTTTTTCCATAATAATTTAAAAACAAAAAGCTATGGTTCGCCATAGCTTCATGCTCTAACTTAAAGGTTTACTTTAACGAAAACGAAGCTTTGACGGTAATCATAATCTCTTTTTCTACAGTAGAAGTATCGTAGTTCCCGTAATCAGAAATGTCAATTGAATTGGGCTGCATTACCTGAACTACACCCATACTAGCTGATTTCAATGTTCCTACCTTCTTGCCAGTACTTTCAGCAATACTCTTGGCTCTGGTTTGAGCATCTTTCATTGCTTCGGGCAAAAGATTCACTCTCATTTCAGGAAGCTTGCTGTAATAATACTCGGGAGATGAAGCAGAGAAAATAACACCTTGATCAATCACAGTTTGAGTATTTTTTGAAATAGTCTGTAATTTTTTAATATCTGTTGATTGAACAATAACATTCTGAACTAATGCATACTCGGTCGGAGATCCAGAAGTTTTGTTATAATTATACTGCTCTTGCATTGATACCGGAGAAATAGTTAATTCAGCATCGGTAATTCCATTGTCTTGCAAGAATTTCAATATTATAGCTTCATCAGCTTTCATTTGAGTGTAGCCGGCTTTCAATCCAGAAGCATAAACAGTTCTTGAAAAGCTACCATTCCATTTAACAATATCGGCGGTAACAGATTGCTTAGCTGAACCAGTTACACTTAGCGTATTGTCAGCTGCTTTAATCTGATACAAAGAATATGAGATGATGCTAACTCCGATAATTAAAAAGATTCCGAGAATTATCGAAGTCTTAACTAAACTTTTTTCTAAAATTTCCATGTTTTTTTTATTTATTATTATACTTAAATATTAACACTATTAAATATTTTGTAAAGCTAAACTTCATAAACCTCTCTAAAAAAAGGAACAATCAAGTCTCCTTTACTTATTCCGCCCAAGGCTTGTGCCAACGACAAACTTGATTCTTCTTGTCCATGATTGATGAATACTTTTTTAGGGTACGGCTTATTGATTGCTTCTATCCAATTAAATAAGAATGTTCTGTCTCCGTGGGAAGAAAAAGAAAAAATACTGGTCACATCAGCCATAACCTTTATTTTTGAACCATCTATCTCAACAAACTTATCTCCTTGAGAAAGAGCTCTCCCCAAAGAACCTTCTGACTGAAAAGAAATAATCAATAAGGTGTTTGCCGGATTGCCTAAATATTTCTTTAAATAACTTTTTATTTTTCCTCCCTCAAACATTCCGCTTCCGGCAAGAATTATTTTGGGCAATGGTGCCTTATCAACCTTTCCTGCCTGAGCCTCATTTCTAATCATTTCCAATCCTTCAAAATCAAACAAATCATCTCCTTTAGAAATCAACTCTTTTGATTCTTTATCATAAAAATCGACGTATTGCTTGTATATATCCGTCGCCCTAATAGCTAAAGGACTATCCAAGAATACCGGCAAGCTTTCTATCTTTCCGTTTTCTACAAAATCATTTAATACATAGAGCAACTCTTGGGTTCTTTCCAGGGCAAAAACTGAAATCATCATTACCCCGCTTTTTTTAATTGTTTCTTGAATTTTCTGTTTTAATATTTCTTTGCCCTTTTCTTTAGGTTCATGCAATCTGTCTCCATAGGTAGATTCAACAAAAACAACATCTGCTCCGGAGATGAAATCAGGATCATTAACAACCGGAGCCGGAGGATTACCCAAATCTCCTGAAAAAACTAGTTTCTTTTCTTTTCCCTGGTCATTAATCCAAACTTCAAAAATTGACGATCCCAAGATATGTCCGGCATCTCTCATTTTTATCCTAACATCATCGTTGATGTTTTTTTCTTCTTCGTAATTCAAACAGGTAAAAAAATTCATCAAAGAAAAAATATCACTGGTTGTACAAAAAGGAGCACAAAAAGGACGCCCTTCAATTTGCGCTACCTTTAACGCATCTAAAAGTATTATTTCTGTTAAATCTTTAGTCGGAGCAGTGGAATAAACCCGACCAGAGAATCCGTCGGCAAAAAGCTTGGGCAGTCTTCCGCAATGGTCTAGATGAGCATGAGTTAAAAGGACAAAATCTATTTCTTTCGGACTAAAAGAAAAATCTTCCAAGTTCTTGTTATAGCTATCTCCCTGGAACATTCCGCAATCAACCAAAAACTTGGTCTCACCAGACTCAATTAATATGCACGAACCTGTTACCTCGCGGCAAGCACCGTGAAAAGATATCTTCATTATTATTCCTTACTATTAAAAATAATTCTTAATCCGATTAAAACTATAATTAATGCCCAAACAATTCCCCAATTAATAATGGAGAAGGGATTAAAATCAAAAATCTGTTCAAAAAGAATATCCAATCCGATAAAAAGAATAACCAATCCCACAATATTCTTTATGTTTACAATCCAATCTCTGTTTTTCTTAATTTCTTCGGCCAGTTCTTGAGTCTTCTCCTGGGTTCCGCTAATTACTTCATTGATACTTTTTTTATTGCCACTGCTATCGGGAATCATTATCGCTAAAATCAAATAAATAACGATACCTGAGCCACCGGTAAAGGTTAAAAGAATGAATAAAATTCTGACTACCAAGGGATCGATGTCGAAATATTCACCCAAGCCACCGCAAATTCCGAAAATAACACGATTGGTCTTTGAGCGATAAAGTTTTTTTGTATTGCTCATTTTAAAATGTTTATTAATTATTATTATATATATTATACCATAAATTAGGAAAGTAAAAAATCGCCGAAGCGATTTCTTACCATCATAATTATTCTTTACCCATAAACCAGCCGAAAGCTAGATATAGGGCTGATATTCCAACCAAATCGTATACTATGTTAGTCAACATAGTACTTCCAAATATTGCGGTAACAAGATTAAAACTAAAGAAACCAACTAATCCCCAATTCAATCCTCCGATAATTACAAGCGTCAGAGCGATTAAACCTACTGCGTTTAGTTTTTTCATTTTATTTTCTTGGTTTATTAACCGACCTTTGATGTGCTGATAATATTTTACCTTGCCCTATTTTTATTGGCAATGAAATTATCCACAAAAAATCGCCTAATTTAATATTTCAGTTAATCGAAGCTCTTTAACCAAAACTTCTCTGTCGTTTTTCACTCCTCTAATCTCAACTTGTTGTCCGATCATTAGATCCGAACAAGAAGTTTGGTTTTTGCAAACACTATTTTCGTCAAAAATCAATTTAACATTATTAGCCGCAGCGCCTTCGGTATCGTATACCAAATACCAAACGTTTTCAACGAGGCCGGGATTATTAAAAACAAGATTTCCCTCTTCAATAAAATTAATATTTTGTCTGTTTCCTGTTGGAGCAAAAAATTCCCGATACACAAAAAGACTGATAATCACTAATACTATCACACTTAAAATCATGATAACCAAAGAGGTCCCTTTGTTTGTTTCAATCATATTGTTTTATTATGGCTGAAGGATATCTTCCGTTCTTCCATTTATACTAATTATAACTTTTTGAACTGACGAAAATTGCATCAAGGTTTGAATAATTTGTTCTCTAATTGCTAATACTCGGCAAGAACCCCCAACTCCTTGCTCCAATGTTTCATTAAAATCTATTGTTGCTGTTCCGTTAACAATCGTCAAGCTGTTAATCTTCACTCCTTCGGGTATGCTGGTAAAATAACCATTTTCTTTTTCTTCGAGAGTCAATCCTTTTAATAATTCTTCAATAGTTGCCCGAGCAATCCCTTCCACTTTAATAATTTCTCTTTCTATCGGATAATTATTTTTGCAAGAATCATCTCCCTGTTTTCCAAAGTACAGAACAATCTTAGTTTTCTCTTGAGAAACCTTGACCGGAATACTCATCATTGCAGAATTTTCCGGCAATCCACTCGGATTATCATTATAAAAAACAAGGAAAACTTCATTTCCTTTAGGAGGAACAAAACTCAATTCTGCCTCAAAGGTAGCAGGAAATTTCATAAAATCAGAGGTAGCCATTAAAAGAGCGGAACCAAGTATTGTCCCGTCTGATTCAACTAATTCAACTCTTCCCATTTGTCCCTCAAAACCGGCCCATTTTCCCTGAGTAACGGTCCCGGAAATAATCAAAGGAGATTTAATAATCTGCCCTTCGATAATATTATTTATCTTGATTCCCTGATTCTCGGGAATAATCTCTTTATTCTTTAAAAAATATCCAACCAAAGTACCGATAACTAAAAGAATAATTATTCCGATAATCACCTGACTGTTTTTAACTGTCATATTTTTCAAGATTATAATTTAATAACTTATCATTATTCTCAAAAACAAATTTACCTTTAAATTTTTCTCCATTTAAAAACAATGGCATCCAATATATATCATCGGCCCACATCTCATTAAAAGGAATTTCACTAACTTTAAACCACTTGGGACTCATCTCTTCCGTCTCCGTTATTTCTCCACCGTATTTTAAAACATCAAAAATATGAACCTCTAAAATCTTCCCTGTATCGAGGAAATGAAAATGAACAATACCCTTTTCTTCCAATTCTTCAACGTTCAATCCTGATTCTTCTTTGGTCTCTCTGATTGCAGCCTCAATAATCGTTTCTCCTTCTTCAACCTTTCCGCCAAATCCATTCCACCTACCCTCGCCAAATCCTCGCTTCTTCATTCCCAAAAGAATCATTCCGTTTTCCTTGGTAAGGCAAAGAGTTAATATTTTAGGCTTAATTAATGTTTCCATATATATATCTTAATATAAAATAATTATTAAGACAACTTTTCAATATTTTAAACATAAGATATAATCAAAACATGATTGAACAATTTTTAACCGCCATTCTAATGGGAATTTTGATAAACATTGATGTCTGTCCTTTAATGGCTAATTTAGCCGCCATCACCTATGTTTCCAAAAATTCAAAAAGAAAAAGCATAATCTTGCACGGATTATTCTATTCCCTAGGAAGAATAATAAGTTATACCGCTATTGCCTTACTTGTCTACTTCGGACTATCTTCTTTTAATTTTTCCTTCTTAACACAATACGGAGAAATGATCGCCGGAACGGTTTTAATTATTTCCGGAATAGTAATGTTTGTTCTAGCTAATAAAGACGATGACGAAAAAGAACAAGAAATAAAAGATTCAACAGTATCAAAAGGCTATCTCGGTTCTCTATCTTTAGGAATAATACTGTCTTTGGCCTTTTGTCCTCACAGCGCTGCCCTTTTCTTTGGCATACTAATTCCCTTAACGATAAAATCTGCCGCCGGATTACTTCTCCCTCCTGTTTTTGCTATCGGAGCCAGCCTACCAATTATCATTTTTTCTCTGTTTTTAAGCTATAACACCGAAAAAATAGAAAATATTTTCGACAAAATGGAAAAACTGGAAAAACCACTAAGATATCTTACTGCTATAATGTTCTTGATAACCGGCCTGGTCTTTTTATTCAACTAAAAAAAGGAGATTAATCCTTTTGTTTTTAATGATTGCATCCGCCGTTGCAAAGCCGGTAGTGCAAAAAATTCTCATTGCTTCTTTCCCGCATTGCCGCGATGAAATCAGTGGCATCTTTTTCAGAAACGAAATAAGATATTGTGTTATCAGTAAATGATGGATTGAAAATCGCTCCATAATCATCTCCTGAAAAAACGAGCCAGCTTCCTTTGGGAGTTCTGGAAAGCCTTCCCTGATTTACCAGTTTTTTCAAAAATTCATCCTGTTCATCTGGTTTCATTCTTAAATAGTTAATCCACTGATTAACTATCGGTTTAGTTACTGCAACCTTTTCCATTGTAGTCCTCTTTGCGCGGAGAGTTTTAAAAGCGCTAAGGAAAATACTACAAGAATAAAAGAAGCTTGTCAATTACTCCTGCCTCAAGGCATTAATCGGGTCCATATTGGCAGCTTTCTGAGCCGGATAGACACCGAAGAACATT
The DNA here is from genome assembly GCA_041657325.1 of Minisyncoccota bacterium. Taxonomy (GTDB): domain Bacteria; phylum Patescibacteriota; class Minisyncoccia; order Minisyncoccales; family Minisyncoccaceae; genus UBA2211. Next base: position 129,599 of record JBBACA010000001.1, on the reverse strand, counting down.
CCGACCAAAGCAGAGAATAATAAAGATGAAATAATTGAAAAAGGTGAAACCGCATAAGTCCAATCCATTCCAAAAGACACGGCGACGTAATAAATCAACAATGAGATTCCCATTCCGGCAATCACCCCTATCACTCCTCCTAAAAAATGTTAAGATTGAAGCTTCTAATAAGAATTGCCACAGAATATCATTTTTCTTTGCTCCCACCGCTCTTCGTAGTCCAACCTCAAAAGTTCTTTCAATAACCGAAACATACATAATATTAGTAATACCGACTCCTCCAACTGCCAAAGATACTGCGGCTATCACCGCTAAAAGCATCGTGATGGCCGATAAAACTACCGATACCATATCCATAGCTTCGGCCATAGTCATGACTTCAAAATCATCCTCGTCAGGATCATCAATATTATGTAGTTCTCTCATTAAGAGTATTAACTCTTCTTTGGTTTCATTAATCTTATCAACATCTTTAACTTTAGCCGACAAACCGATAATATAATCGGTTCCTAAAAGCTTTTTCTGCATGGTTAAAGTCGGAATATAAATAATAGAATCCATGTCCATACCAAAAGTGGCTCCTCTTTCTTCCAAAACTCCAACTACTTTAAACGGTTTACCTCTAACATAAACTGTTTTATCAATCGCATCATCATCGCCGAAAAGATTATCCTTAATCTTGCTTCCCAAAACAATAACCGAAGACAAAGACTCTTCTTCATCGACGGTATAAAATCTTCCCGTACCAACCGGTATTTTTTCAATTAACGGTCCGTTAGCTCCATAACCAAAAATTATTGCGCTCTTGGCTACTCCTTGATATTTGATAACTTCCTGACCGGTAATGTAGGTATATAAAAATTCTACATTATCGGCTTTTGCTATTTCTTCCGCATCCTCATTTTTAAAAGTAGTAATGGTGGTTCCCGAAGCAAAGCTGGTCGCACTTCCCGCGGCTCCTTTTCCCGGAACTCTAGCCTCGATATTTATCGCATCCGAACCGTAGGCCTCCAATTCTTTCAAGACCATAGCTTTTAGTCCGTCTCCAGCTGCAATCATAACAATTAAAGAAGCAATACCGATGGCCACGGCGATAATAGTCAAAATCGTTCTTGATCTTTGACGCATCAAGCTGGTAAAGGCTGATTCAATTTGAGCGTATATTTTATTCATGTCTTAAAGCTTCTATTGGATTTAAAAGACTGGCTTTCCTAGCCGGAGCGATTCCGAAGATTAAACCGATTCCAATGGAAACAATGCAGCCTAAAATTATTGAAAGAGGAGAAATTATCAAATCCCAATGATAATTCATGGCATTAATAATTGCCGATATTAAAACCAAAAGAAGAGAACCGATGACTATTCCGATTAATCCACTAATAAAAGTAATGGCCATGGCCTCAATTAAAAACTGCCTGGTGATATCGGCATTTTTTGCTCCGACTGCTTTCCTCAAACCAATCTCCTTAGTTCTTTCCTGAACTGTCGCCAACATAATATTCATAATTCCGAAACCACCGACAATCAAAGAAATCGCTGCGATGGCCGCCAAGAAAAACCTTAAAGCGTCTGTAATAACAGAAATAGTTTCTAAGGCTTGAGCGGTTGACCTAACACTGAAATCATCTTCCTTTGCATCGGCTATATTATGCCGATCACGCAAGGTATCTTTAATATATTCTATTGCCCCGTCTATATTTTCCGTCTTATCAATCTTTACTCTCATAAAGCTGATGTGATTGATTCCCAAAAGATTGTTTTGGGCTGTTGAGATGGGAACAAATAAATTACCGTCTTCGTTTTGAACCAAGCTGCCTCCTTTCTTTTTAAAAATACCTATTACCGTAAAGCTGGATTTCTTAATTTTCATTTTCATTCCAATCGGATTCTGATCGCCGAATAAATCTTTCGCAATTTGATTTCCCAAAACCACTACTCGAGCATTACCGACTTCTTCTTCTTTGGTAAAAAACCTTCCTTCTTCAATTGAAGAATTTTGCACATCGGGATAACTGGCTGTTGTTCCATAAAAGGTGGCACTCACCTTATTATCCTCGATGGTTATAATATCGCTTCCCGAAACATACATTGCCAAAGATTCTATATGCGGATAATTGCCTTTTAATATCGCTTCCCCATCGTCATATTTCAATGAAGTGATAACAACTCCGAAAGCAGATGAAGGTGGACTGTTTTCGTCTGAATAACCGGGCAAAACTCCGACCAAATTAGAACCGATACTTTTAACTTCGTTTAAAATTAATCCTTGAACACTCTCTCCAACCGACAAAACTATCATCACCGCCGTGATTCCGATAATAATTCCCAGCATCGTCAAAAAAGAACGCATCTTATTGCGAATTATCATGTGCCAAGAATTTTTTACCGACTCAAGAATGTTCATATTATTTATTGAGCATTTCTCCGCTGGCCCTTTGCCTTTGAGAAACTTTTGCATCTTCAAGAATGACTCCGTCCATTATACGAATTATTCTCTCCGCATGCTCGGCCGTTGATTTCTCGTGAGTAACCAAGATAATGGTATGACCCTGATCGTTTAAATCTTGAAGAATCTTCATTACCTGGGCTCCTGATTTAGAATCAAGGTTTCCGGTCGGCTCATCGGCAAAAATAACTTCGGGGTCATTAATCAAAGCTCGGGCAATAGCCACTCTTTGCTTTTCTCCTCCCGAAAGCTTTCCCGGAGAATATTGAAGTCGATGGCTTAATCCAACTTTTTCCAATAAATCTTTGGCTTTTTTAACTCTTTCTTCAGCCGATGTATCGGTATATACCAAGGGAAGCATTACGTTCTCTAAAACAGATGACCTGTTTAAAAGATTAAATGATTGGAAGATAAAGCCGACTTTCTTGCTTCTCATTTCTGCCAATTCATCATCATTCAATTGACTAACATCTCTGTCTTCAAAGCTATATGTTCCCCCGGTTAATTTATCCAAAAAACTCAAGATGTGCATCAGGGTTGATTTTCCCGAACCAGAAGGTCCCATAATGGAAACAAATTCTCCTTTTTTAATATCAAAGGTTACCCCCTTTAAAACTGAAGTTACAACGTCGTCGTTAACAAAATCCTTTTGTAAGTTCTTAACGCTGATTAACATGTTATTTTCCAATCTTTAATACTATTTCTTCGCCTTCAGATAATCCTGATAAAATTTCTACCTTTCCATCGTCGGCTCTTAATCCTAATTGAACTGTTCTTTCTTCAATTTGTTCATTTTTCAAAACTCTGACATATTTTTCATCGGTTCCATTTCTTGATAATACGGCTCGGTAAGGAATATACAAAACTCCGTCTCTGTTGTCTGTTTTAATTAAAACATCGGCGGTCATTCCTGATTTAAACAAGTCATCATTACTGTCGCTAATGCCAACTTTTACCTTGTAATAAACAACATCTTGAATATCTGTTGAAGCGGGATCGATTGTTAAGATACTTCCGGCAAATTTAGTATCGCTACCCAAAGCATCTAGGGTGATGGTAACGTCATTGCCTGTTTTTAATTTAACAACATCTGTTTCGGGAATATCAACCTGAATTTCATAGTGAGGTGAAAGAATCTCTATCATTGCTTCCGATGAAGAAATTAATTCTCCTTTCTTCTTATTAACCTTTGTTATCACTCCTTCAATCGGAGCATAGATTATGGCTTTATTCCTACTGGCAATCGCCTGATCTAAAACCGCTTGATAATATGCAATATCAATATCTCTCGGCTTAGCGATCAAAGAATCGTAATTAGCTTGCTGTAATTCAAGAGCCGCTTCGGCAGCATCAACAGCTGCTTGAGCCGAATTTAAATTATTTTCATTCTGAATTTTTAAAATAGAAATCTCATTCTCTAAAGAAGAGATGGTTGTCTGAGCAGTACTGATATATGATTTCTGAGTATCAAGAGAAGTTTTTTCTGTTGAGGTAACTCTATTTTGATAAGTTGAATCATCGCAAATACCTCTAATCACAGTTAATCCGATAAGTATTTTACTTAAAGAATCTTTAGCGATTAAAATTGCCTTATCAATATCTTCGGTCTTTCCGCTGGCTTTAGCAGTATCAATATAGACCTTGGTTTCATCCTTTGGCCTCTTTATCTGATATTCTTCATTATTTCTCACTGTCAAACCTTCTTGGTCGTTGGATTCAAAGTAATTCTCTTTTACACCATCAACCGCAGAATAAGCATTATACATTTTGATGTATGTATCGTCTAAAACATTTAAAGCGTATGAGTATTTAGCCGCTAAATTCTTATCGGCTAAAACTCGAGTATCGTTTAATGTTTCTTCGGCTTTATCCAAAGAAACCTGAGATGACTCAACTTGTTTTTGAGCTACGTTTACTTGTTCAACGGTTGCTCCGGCTAATTTTTGATCCAAAGAAGCCTGGGCTTGAGCAACGGCCGCATTTAATTGAGATAAAGATAGGTTGGCTAACCATTGACCAGCTCTCACCGTATCACCTTCTTCTACTCTGACATTCTCAACTATTCCCATTCCATCGAAATGAAGAGATAAATCGTTGGCTGATTCTACCTTTCCGGTGGCATCAACAGTCTGAATTAAGGCTCCTCTTTCTACTTTAACTGTTTCGTATTTTGATGTTTTATTTCCTCCAGATAAAAAGGAAGAAGCAATAATTATAACTAAAACTACAACGGCTAAAATAATCCATGTTTTTTTGGATTTGAAATTTGGTTTAAATTTGAAATTTATTTTCATATATTTTTATTTTAATTAATATAATACCACCTTTCAGGCTATTATTCAACAATAATTATTTCCATTTGGCAATTAAGACAATTGAATTTAAGCAGGAACTTTTGGCCCTTTTCGTTAATCAAATAAAGCGGTTCTTTTATTTTTCCGTACTCTTTGGGGCAAAAACCGAAATAATTCTTTAAACAATGCTTAGTGGTCATAACCTTGTTACCCCCTTTAAGTTCAAAAGCCGGCTCAATATCGACTGCTCCATGCTTTTTATAAAACTGTTCGGCTAATTTATTAGAAACATTCCATTCATAAGAAAGAGTTTTTGTGATAAAAGGATTATCATTATCTTTAATTCTGAATTCTTCTATTTTATAATTCTTTTTTCTTTCCGAAGAAAGATTATCAATGGCTTCCCTTCTCATTTCATTAATTTGCGATATCGGAATAAAATAAGGCTTTTTCCATTCAATTTTAATATCTTTAACAGTATAAATTGTTTCTCCGAGCTTTCCCAATTGATTGGTTATACCCTCAATGGCTTTATCTTTCTTTTCCGCTTCCTGCTTATCAATCTTAATCTCACTGATTCCTTGATTATTATCATCATCTTTGACAATCAAAGAGAACCCTTTATCGTTTTCCTTGAATGAAAAAGATAAAAGTATTTTTCTTTCTGCTTTGATACTTTTTAAAAACTTAGTATCGGTATTACGATAAACATCAAGCCCTTTAATAATTCCCGACATATCATTTAAAAATATCTTTCCATCCGAAACAACATTCACGTTGCTCCCGATAAGATTCCCGGATTTATCAAAATAACAAAGCCCGTCTCCGTTATTTATCTCGATATCATTATCTAGAACAAAGTAATCGCTAAAAACATCTTTTACCTTTCCCAGTAATTTTCCGACTGATTTGGGAGAAGGAGAAAGAATGTTTTTCTGTCTTCCTTTTAAAAAATATGTGGTATAGGTTCTATTAAATGTCTTTTCTAAATCAGGCTCAAATCCCAAAGAAATAACACCAGAAGAAGTTCTTTTTATCCCCTTAATGCTATTTAATTTCTTGTTGTAATAAGCAACAACATTAGAAACATAATCTTCGTCCTTAAGCCTTCCCTCTATTTTAAATGAAGTAACTCCGGCCTCTATCAATTCTTCTAAATTATCAGAAAGATTAAAATCCTTTAAACAAAGAAGGGGTTTATTTTTAGCGATAATATTATTATCTCCGTCAACTAAGGTATACGGCAAGCGGCAAGCCTGAATGCATTCGCCCCGGTTAGCGCTTCTGCCGCTTAAATACGAACTCAAATAACAACGACCGGAAAAGCCCACACAAAGAGCTCCGTGAACGAAAGATTCTAATTCTAAATCAGTATTGTCTTTTATTTCTTTAATCTGTTCCAAAGAAAGCTCTCTGGCTAAAATTACTCTTTTGAATCCGACATCTTCCAAAAACTTTATCCGCTCCAAAGAATAATTATCGGTCTGAGTGCTGGCAATTAAATTAATCGGCGGTAAATCCATTTCCAATATTCCCATGTCTTGAATTATCAATCCGTCAGCTTTTAGGTTATAAAGACTCCAGATTAAATCATTAGCTTCTTTCAGTTCATTATCAAATAAAATAGTATTCAAGGTAATATAAACCTTAACTCTAAATTGATGAGCATATTCTATTAATTTCCCTATTTCTTCCAAAGAATTAGAAGCAGCCGCTCGGGCTCCGAATTTAGGAGCTCCGATATATATTGCATCGGCACCGGCATTAATAGCCGCGATTCCCGTATTTAAATTCTTGGCCGGAGCCAAAAGTTCTATTTCTTTAATTTGTTTTTCCATATCTGTTTCCTAATCATATTACCATTAACGATAATTTTCAATCTCTATAAAAAGAGTTCCTCAATATGAGGAACCATATATATCTCTTCCGGCTGTTTCATAGAGAACAGATAGGCCGGAAAGAAGAACCAAGACTTCGGCTCCGTGGCGCACTTCGCTTGAGTCGAATTCTACTCCTCCGTTTTTTAGCCTCGACGATCTCGGATAAACCACGCAATACGACGGACATTGAATGGTTAGGCATCCTCCCTCGTGAAGATAAGCCAGAAAAGCTCCATAACTGGTAGGCGTTTTTCTATCCCAGATATAAGAATAGGCATGCTCCATTGCCCAGACGATTTTCTCTAAATCATTCTTTGAGGCAATACCATCAAGCCAGTCACAGAGGATGGAAGAATAATCGCCGCCAACGGCATATAAATCACGCTTACAATCAGCAACAACATACAAGGCAAGAAGCTGCTTCTTTTCCATGCGAGTCGGCTGATTAATTCTGTAAGCACGACGAACAAGTTCAGTAAATAGTGCTATCGATTGAACAGTAGCATGAATCGACTTCCATGGTGGACCGTCAATGCTTGTAATCTTGGGAATCGGAACAACATATTCAACGAAATCCCCCTGCTCTTTTTTCTTTTGAAAAGCATTATTAAAACCGAAGTCGCCGTCAAAGCCAGAAAAACTCTGGAATCCAAATTGCTCTACTTTTTCATCAACCACAGCCTGATCAATCTCGAAAGATTCTAAAATATCTTTTCGGACTTTTATTGATAGAGCTGGATTTGCATTAGGAATAAATCCTAATTTGTATAACAACCTGCAATTCTCGCTTAAAATGAACATATAATCACCAATGTGCTGCCACTTTAATTTGTGGTAATCATACTTTACCAAAGACAATTAGGAAGTCAAGCTGCGTCTTTTCAGCTCTCTTTGATAATTAATAGCGAATCGGTGAGCCTCATCTCGTGCTCTAATTAAAAGATTTTCGTTATTTAAAACAAACGTGTTTGTTTTATCAAAAAAGAATTCATTCTTTTTTCTTTCCGGTCCCTTGGCAATACCAACCACATCAATATCTAAATTATTCTTCTTTAAAATATTCTTGATTGCATTGACCTGAGGCTTTCCTCCATCAACTAAAATCAAATCGGGCATCGGCCATTCAGAATGTTTCAATCTCCTTTCTAAGATTTCCCTTAAGCAATCTACATCGCTTTGTCCAAAAACACTTTTTATCTTGAATTTCTTGTATTCGCTCTTTAATGGTCCGGATTCATTAAAAACAACCATACTCCCAACCATGGCCTCGTTCCCCAAATTAGAAATATCGTAACCTTCGATTCTTAAAGATTTTTCTTTCTTTTTTTCATTAACCAAAAAGCTTTTATCAAGCAAAGCAAAGTCCCTTATTTTGTTCAATGAAAAAATCTGATTCCTTAATCTTTTAGCCTCTTCAAAATCCTCTTTCTTTGAAGCTTCTTTCATTTTCTTTTCTAGGGAAGTGATTAATCTCTTTTTCTTTCCTTTTAAAAATACTACCAAAGGTTTGATGACTTTTTCTTTGTATTCAATGGCAGATATTTCTTTTGTGCAAACCCCTAAACAATTATTCAAATGATAATCAAAGCAAGGTCTTTTTTGACCGGGATTACATCTTGAAACTTTAAATAAAGAATGAAGAAGCTTTAATATCTGCGCTGTCTTCATTTCAGCGTAAGGACCGAAAGTATATAAATAATTCTCTTTTTTTAAATTATGCTCTCGAACAGCAATCAGCTTAGGAAATTCTTCTTTGGTGATAGCAAAAAAGTTCCAGCTCTTATCGTCTTTTTCTTTAACATTGTATTTTGGCTTAAATTTCTTAATGTAGTTAGCCTCGAGAATAACCGCTTCTAAAACTGAATCCGTTATTTCCCATTTAACATCGCTCACGTTCTTCATCAAAACTTCTATCGGACGCAATGTTTTAGGATTTAAATAGCTTTTGACTCTGCTTCTTAAAGAAGTGGCCTTGCCGATATAAACAAGCTCTTTTCCTTTATAAAAAAGATATATTCCTGGAGTCTCCGGTATCTTTTTAATTTTGCTTTGCCAGTTAGCCATTTTTTAAAACTCTTTTTAAATATTTACCGGTCCAAGTCGGCATCTTGGATAATTCTTCGGGAGTTCCTTCTCCTACCACTTTTCCTCCTTTTTCTCCTCCTTCCGGTCCTAAATCAATAACCCAATCGGCACACTTGATAAAATCTAAGTTGTGCTCGATCACCATCACCGTATTTCCCTGAGAAACTAATTTCTGCAAAAGAATCATTAATTTTTTAATATCATCGTAATGAAGTCCGGTTGTCGGCTCATCCAATAAATATAATGTTTTAGCCGTTCCTTGTTTTGAAAGTTCTCGGCTTAATTTTATTCTCTGCGATTCTCCACCCGATAAAGTTGTTGCTGGCTGACCCAAAGTTAAATATCCCAAACCGACTTCATTTAAAACTTTAAGCTTGTCGTGAATAAAAGGAATATCTTTGAAAAATTCCACCGCTTCTTCAATGGTCATATTCAAAACATCGGAAATATTCTTTTCCTTGTAGTGAATATCCAAAGTTTCTTTATTAAATCTGCGTCCTTTGCAAACATCGCAAACTACTTCAACGTTGGGTAAGAAGTGCATTTCTATTTCCAGAGTTCCTTTTCCTTCACAATTCTCACATCTTCCTCCGGGTCGGTTAAAACTAAATCTTCCCGGCTTATATCCCTTCATTCTTGCTTCGGGAGTTACGGCAAATAAATTTCTTATCTCATCGTAAACCTTGGTGTAGGTAGCCGGATTAGAACGAGATGAACGGCCGATCAAAGATTGATCTACTCTAACCACCCTGTTTAAATATTCTATATTCTTAACTTCCTTTACCTTAATATCTCTTTTGAAACGATTAAGCTTTCCGGTTACGTATTTGTATATGATATTATTCATTAGGGTCGATTTTCCCGAGCCGGAAACACCGGTCAAACAAACCAATCGGCCTAAAGGAATATCAACGTTAACATTTTTTAAATTATTTTCCGTCGCACCGATAATTTTTAGTTTCGGCATAGCGGTATGGACACCTCTTTTTTCCTTAGGTATTTCTATCTTTTCCTCTCCTCTTAAATACTTTCCGGTTAAAGACTTCTGAGCGCTTCCATATTGTTTGCAACTTGAAGTTTCTTTTCCTTTCAATAATAAATTATTCAAGGGACCAGAGAACATTACTTCTCCCCCGTGTTGTCCAGCTCGAGGACCGAAATCAACAATCCAGTCGCTGGCCATAATCGTATCTTCATCATGCTCGACCACGATAATACTGTTTCCGATGTCACACAAATTTCGTAATGTTTTTACCAGTAATTCATTATCTCTCTGATGCAATCCGATGGTCGGCTCATCTAAAACATATAAAGCTCCGACCAATTTAGTTCCAACTTGTGAAGCTAAGCGAATTCTTTGTGATTCTCCACCCGATAAAGTTCCAGACATTCTATTTAAACTAATATAATGCAAACCAACATCAATCATAAATTGAAGTCTATTCTTTATCTCATTAAAAATAACCTCGGCAATTTCTTTGTCTTTCTTGCTTATCTCTTCTCCGGTTTTAGAAAAGAATTCTAATGCCTTCTCAACGGTCATATTAGTTGCCTCCCAGATATTCTTGTCATTAACTTTAATTGATAAAGCATTCTTATTTAATCTCTTGCCTTCGCAAACCGGGCAAGGATTAGTTGAAAAAGGATTTTCAATTCCCAATCCATTACATTCAGGACAGGCACCGTACGGACTGTTAAAACTAAACAGTCTCGGCTCTATTTCAGGAAAACTGAATCCGCAATTAGGACAAGAATATTGCGTGCTGAATATTTTTTCTTCTTTATCGGGAAAAACAATCGTACAGAGACCGTCGGACATATCGATAGCTGTTTCAATCGCCTCATTCAATCTAAATTCAAAATCATCATCTATCTTTGAAAAATATATCTTGTCAATTACAATTTCAATAGTATGAATTTTTGCTTTTTCCAAAGGTATCCTTTCTCTCAAGCTTCTCATCTTTCCATCAATTCTCACCTCAGAAAAACCTGCTTCGTAAGTATCCTGGAGCATTTGAAAATATTCTCCCTTTCTTCCTCTTACCACCGGAGACAAAATAAACAGCGCTCCTTCTTCTTTAAGTAATTCTTCTGTTTTTTTAAATATCTCATCGGCCGTCATTTTTTCAATACTAATTCCGCATTCAGGACAGTGAGGTTTTCCAATTCTGGCATACAAAACTCTGAGGTAATCATATATCTCGGTGATGGTCGAAACGGTAGACCGCGGATTGCTGCTATGTGCTTTCTGACTGATTGAAATAGCCGGAGACAATCCTTCTATTTCATCAACGTCCGGTTTTTGCATCCCTCCCAAGAATTGTCTGGCATATGAGGATAATGATTCAATATATCTTCTTTGTCCTTCGGCAAAAATCGTATCAAAAGCCAGGCTCGATTTTCCCGAGCCGGATAATCCGGTAAAGACAACCATTTTATTTCGGGGCAATTCCAGAGAAACATTTTTCAAATTGTGTTCTCTCGCCCCTTTGATTATTATTTTATCCTGCATATTATTTCTTCTTTATCTCTTTCTCTAATTGATTAATCTCGTCTCTTAAAATCGCTGCCAATTCAAATTCTAATTTATCAGCCGCTTCTTTCATTTTAAGTTTCTTGTCTTTTAATATTTCCTTTAACGGTCTATTATCTCCCTTCAAATCAATTTCTAATATCTTTTCATTGCGCTTCTTTGATTTTAATTGTTTAGAGGTAAGCCCGAACTGTTCCAAAATATTCTTAATGCTCTTTTCAATAGTTTTCGGAGTAATTCCGTGTTCCTTATTATACTCTAATTGAATCTCTCTTCTTCTGGCAGTTTCGCTGACCGCTTTCTCAATTGACTTGGTGATATTGTCAGCATATAGAACAACTCTACCGTTAACGTTTCTGGCCGCACGACCAATAGTTTGAATCAAGCTGGTTTCATTTCTTAAGAATCCTTCTTTGTCTGCATCAAGAACTACTACCAATGAAACCTCAGGAATATCCAATCCTTCTCTTAATAAATTGACTCCAACGATAACATCAATGGTTCCTTTTCTTAATTCAGTAATTGTATCAATTCTCTCTAATGTCTTAATATCACTGTGTAGATATTTAACTTTGATTTTTTTCTTTTCTAAATAATCTGTTAAGTCCTCGGCCATTCTTTTGGTTAAAGTGGTGACCAAGGTTCTTTCTTTTATAGCAACTTGATCTTCAATTCTTTTGATTAAATCTTCGATTTGCGAATCACCTTTCTTATCCGTAATCGGCCTAATAATAACTTCCGGGTCAATCAATCCGGTCGGTCTGACTATTTGCTCAACGATTTGTTCGCTCTGACTAAGTTCTTCTTCTTTCGGTGTCGCCGAAACATATATCTTTCTCTTGGTTAATTCTTCAAATTCAGAATATTGCAACGGTCGATTATCGTATGCGCTCTCTAAACGAAAACCGTAATCAATCAAAGATTTTTTCCTTGATTTGTCGCCGAAATACATTCCCCCGATTTGAGGAATGGTAACGTGCGATTCATCAATAACGGTCAAGAAATCAGGATCGGCTGCCTTAAAATAGTCTATTAGGGTAAAAGGAGGCTGTCCCACTTTTCTTCCGTCGAAATGCCTTGAATAGTTTTCTATTCCCTGACAATAACCGATATTCTCAATCATCTCTAAATCGTAATTAACTCTTCTTTTCAATCTTTCGTGTTCCAATAATTTTCCTTCCCGCTCAAAAAACTTCAATCTTTCTTCCAATTCTTCCCTTATCTCTTTTAAAGCTTCTTTCTTTGTTTCATCATTTAAAACATAGTGTTTGGCGGCAAATAAAGAAATATCTTCAACTTCTTCCAAAATATTCCTTCTAATCGGATCAATCAGTTCTATCGAATCGATTTTATCAGAAATACTCATTCGGTAAATAACTTTTTGATTCACCGGCATAATTTCTAAAACCTGACCTCTCAATCTGAATTTTCCCAAGAATAAATCTTCATTGGTTCTTTCAAACTGCAAGTCGATTAATTTCCTGGCTACCTCCTTACGACTAATCTTTTCTCCTTTTTTAAAAGTATGCATCACTTTCTTGTATTCGTCGGGAGAACCCAATCCGTAAATACAAGAAACCGAACAAACGATAATCACGTCTTTTCTGGTCATTAAAGCCTGAGTGCAAGCATGTCTCAACCTCTCTATCTCTTCATTGACTTGAGCTTCTTTTTCAATATACGTATCACTGTGAACCATGTATGTTTCCGGCTGATAGTAATCATAATAGGAAACGAAATATTCAACGGCATTATCAGGGAAAAACTCTCTGAACTCGTTACATAATTGAGCGGCTAAGGTTTTGTTATGCGAAATCACCAGTGTCGGCTTCTGCACCTTGTCTATTACATTCGCTATGGTAAAAGTCTTACCAGACCCAGTAACTCCAAGCAATGTTTGTTTTCCCATTCCTTGCTTTAAACCTTGAACTAATTTTTCAATAGCTTGAGGTTGGTCTCCTTTTGGCGTCATTTCCCCCTTTAGTTTAAAATCCATACGTTTCAAAACTTAGGAAACTATATGATACCATCCAAAGAAAAAAGAGGCAATATGCCTCCTTAATAGTGCTTACTTACTCTTTTTCATGATGATTGAATGAAGGATAAGGGCAATAGTAAAAAAGACTGCCCCGCCGAAGCACGGAGAAAAAAATGGATTATTAACGCCGCATCCAATTGAACAAAATGAGTTCTTAGCCCAGTAAATATATTCATTAATAAAATTAAACCAGGCAAACAACGTTCCTGCTAATAAAACGAAGAATTGAGTTAATATTATTTTTTTCATATTTTTTTATTAATAATTATTAATTAAAATATTTTTTAAGACCTTCTTCAAACTTGAAAATATTACTATTCTTCACTGTAAATCCAGCTGCGGGAGGATGTCCTCCAAACATTACTAATAATTCCTTACAGCTTTCCATTGCTTGAACCGCATCCATTCCTTTGGGAACTCTCACCGTTCCCCGGCTAAACTCTTCTCCTTTTTTATAAAGAAAAACTGGCTTTTCAAAATAATTACATAAACGGGAAGCAACAGCTCCTAAAAATTCCGGCTCCCAAATATGAGAACCTTCAAAAATTATACTTGAATTATTGCTCATTGAAATCTTTTCAATCAAATCATTAACCATTACCGCAATCTCCCTTTGTTTCTGTTGGCTTTCTTCAAATAATTCCTGGGCTATTATTTTAGTTTTATCAAAATCAGATTCAATTAAAAACAAATACGGCTTGGGAATATGATTTTCGATTGACGCCGAATTCAAAGCACTGTTGATTTTTGAAACCATGTCTCGCTTTGAGCCGAAGTCCATCGGATTAAGAATTGAAAATATTGCTCTAATGGCCGGTCTCTGGCTGTATTCTATTTTTTCCAATCCTTCCTTAATCCATTCTTCGTTTTCTCCCACTTCCGGCATCATATCGGAAATAGTTGCCAGAGCGGTTAACTCTAAAAAGCTATCTCTTAACATTGGCGATAATTTATCGCCCAAAAGCTCCTCTGATAATTTAAAAGCAATACCGACATTGGCGTATTCTTTAAAAGGATAATCATCGTCCGGTTGCTTTGGGTCAACAACAATTTCGGCGGCTTCGGGTATTCCCCCGATTGCCTTATGATGGTCTATTACCACGACAGCAAATCCGCTGTTCTTAGCATCTTCAATCTCTTTAAAATTAGTGATTCCACAATCAAGAGTAACGATCAGTCCTTTGTTAACTTTTGATTTAATAAAAGCCAGGGCTGTTTCATTTAATCCATATCCTTCGGTTTTTCTTTCCGGAGAAAAAGCTAAAACTGTCGGAAACGATTCTTTTTTTTCTTTAGCAAGCAGGGAAATTAAATTATCTATCGATTCCTTAACGATAACCATTGAAGATATTCCGTCCAAATCTGAATCTCCGTAAATAATTATTTGTTCATTGTTTAAAACTGCTTTTCTAATCCTTTCCGCCGCTTTATCAATATTTTTAATTTTCAACATCTTTCTTTTTATTACTATTCTCTTCTAGGGCAACTATGCCCGGCAAATCTTTCCCGGCCATAAAATCAAGCATCGCGCTACCGCCGGTCGAAACATGGTCAAATTGATTTTCAATTCCTAATTGCTGTATTGCTTCAACCGTTTCTCCCCCGCCGACAATCGAGAAAACCTGACTATTGATTCCGCCGATCATTTTAGCAATATCCACCGTCCCCTTATCAAAAGGTTCTTTCTCAAACAATCCCAAAGGACCGTTCCAGATTATTGTTTTGGCTTCACTTAAAATAGCCCGGTATTTTTCCACTGTCTCCGGTCCGATATCGAATATTCCTTCTTCTCTTCTCACCGTTCCTACCGCTCCGATTCTTGAATATTCTTCTTCAAAATCATGCAAAGCCATAATACCGTCAATCGGCAGATGAAGCTTGGGACTCGTTAAATCTATTCCCTTAACAACCTCCATCAAATCTTCTTCGTCATCGCTCAATAAATCCTTAATACAAATGCCTTTGGCGACCAGCAAAGAATTGGCAATTTTTCCTCCCAATAATAGATAATCTGACTTATCCAACAATCTTTCAATCACCCTGGTCTTGGTCGAAACTTTTGCTCCCCCGATAATTGAAACCAACGGCCTATCCGGAGAAACTAGGGCATTAGACAAAACTCTGATTTCTTCTTCAAGTAATAATCCGGGATAAGAAGGAAGGAATTTAGTCACTCCCACCATTGAAGCATGAGAACGATGACAGACTCCGAATCCGTCCTGAACAAAAATATCGCCCAATCGGGCAAGTTGTTGCGAAAACTCTTCACTGTTTTCTTCCTCTCCTTTATAAAATCTTAAGTTTTCCAAAACTATTATCTCTCCCTCTTCCATCTGATCAATTTCTTTCTCAACATTTTTTCCGACTGTATCGTTAACAAACTGCACTTTCCCGCCGACAACTTCCCATAGTTTACGGGCAATCGGCCTGATTGAATACTTTAAGTCTTTTCCCTTGGGCTGACCCAAATGAGCAATAATGATAATTTTTGCTCCATTATTTCTTAAATACTCTAAGGTTGGAGCGACTTTCCTAATTCTAAAATCGTCACCCACTTCCCCTTCTTTAGTCAAAGGAGCATTAAAATCAGCCCTCACTAATACTTTTTTCCCTCTAACGTCTATGTTTCTTAAATTATTCATATTGTATATATTTTACAGGGTAAAAGCTTAAATATCAAATCTTATTTAACCGGCTTATCCATCTTTAACAACTTCTTGGCGATAATAAATACGACCAATCCCAAAACTACAAAATTCAATAGTTCTCCCAAGAAAGCTCCGTATTTTATACTGATCGGTCCCAAGCTTAATATTGCATCCTGCCAATTTCCCGACGCCGTCAAAGGAGAAAATATCGGCATAATAATATCCTTAACTAAGGAATTAATTAAACTGGTGCTGGCTGCACCCATGATAAAAGCTAAAGCCAAAGAAGCAATATTGTATTCTTTGAGAAAATCGATAAAATCTTTTAACATGTTTTTATTTTATTATTTTTTAATTAAAGGAAATTCTAATGTCACTTGAGTTCCTACATTTTCCATCGAATCAACCATAATTGTTCCTTTCATTAATTCAATAATCTGTTTGGTGATCCAAAGACCTAATCCAGTTCCAACAATGTCTTCGGTTTTTTTAGTTTTGACTCGGTAGAATTTTTCAAACAAATGTTCTCTTTGTTTAGCCGTCATTCCAATACCAGTGTCCTTAATCATTAAAACCAAATTATTGTCTCGATTCAAAGCTTTAACTTCAACACTACCGGAAGGAGTGTACTTAATTGAATTACCGATGATATTAATTAAAACCTGTTTTAAACGATCTTTGTCGGCAGAAATAAAAGACTTAGTATTGGGTTCCATTGCACAAGACAAAGCCAATCCTTTGGTGTCGGCTTGAATCTTCATTTCTTTTACCGTCTCTTCAACCAACGGCCAGACCTCCATATCTTTAACATCCATCTTCAATCTGCCTTGTTCAATTCTTGAAACATTTAAAAGATCTTCGATTAAACCGTTTAATCTTTCTGAAGAAACATCAATAATCGACAAATATTCTTTAGCCTCTTGATTAACACCCAAAGTCTGAGCTTGTTCAAGCATTAAAGTGGCATAACCACGAATGACGGTAACCGGAGTTCTTAATTCGTGAGAAGCCATGGATATAAACTCATCTTTCATCGCATCAACCTCCTTAATCTTGTTATACAAAATAGAATATTCAAAAAGACGGGAATTGACCAATAAAAGTAGAATAATAAAGGCAATGGTTAGCAAGAGCACCCAATATGACCTGCCTAAAACAACGGCCATAATCGTGTCTATAACGTCAGCCGAGAGCTTCATTGACAGCAATGCCTGCTTCTGCCCATCTAAGTCTTTTAAAGGCATAACGACCAGCCAATAGCGGTAATTGTTCTTGCCGTCTGATTCATATATTTTTTGTGCGGTCGGCCAGTCATTAGCCCAGGAAGTGATAAAAACAAAAGAATTGTCGGCTTGCCCTAACTTCTCGTTATTATTCATCGTGGCCACCAATTTGAACGTTTCGTTGTCGCGATAAAAAACATCTAAAGATTTTGTATCGCCGTTGTATCCTTTCCAATTATTGATAAAAGATTGCATCTCTTCCGGAGAATTAAGTTTACCAGATAGTCCGGCATTAACCGATTCTCCAATACCAATAGCCTTATCTTGCAAACTCTGATCGATTGTTTCTCGAAAAGAAGTCGAAAACATCCAGGTGTTCAAAATAACTACCCCGGGAATTAAAATCATTAGAGCGATAGAATATACAACCTGATTGTTATCCTTTAAAAATTTAAAATTCATACTATTCAGAATATCTCTGTCTAATAATCAAGATACCAGCGATTAAAACAAATACCACAACCAATCCTCCTAAAACATACAAAATAATCATCCCATTCGTCTTATCGGAAACCTGGCTGGCGTCACCGGTTGAAACAAAATTATCAACCGAAACGGCTTCAGCTTGAGCGATGAAGAACGGAGTCGGCAAACTGGTCTCAATAATTTTTCCTTCATCATCGTTGATCGCCACGTATGCTTCGTGAGTTCCGTCAACCAAAGTTTTATCCAATTCATAAACCCAGTTTCCATTTGAATCGGCTTGGATTGTTACCACGATCGGCATCACACTGTAAATAAACAAAGTGATAACCTTATTTGGTTCGGCCTTGCCTTGGAATTTAAGATTACTTTTTGTCTCCGTTTTAACTGTTTGAACTGAATTAACGGCCAATGTTTCGCTGACAGTTGAATTGGCAAGCTTGGGCTGTTCCAATACTTTTCCATCTACCAATGCTTTATCAACTCCCGATAAAATTATTGCCGTCGATTTCGCTAAAGGATCCAAAGGACTGGTTCCGTTTTTCAATTCTTCATTATCATCAATTCCGTCACCATCGGTATCTTTTTTATTAATATCAGTTCCTAAACGTTTCTCGACATCATCAGGCAAACCGTCACCATCAGTATCAAAAGCAATACCGATTGGAGACAAACTTTCCTGAGAAGAAGTACTTGAAGTTGAAATCAAGCTCACCGGAATCTGTCCGGAATCGGAAGAAGATATCGGCATGGCTTCTATTTTAACTTCTTTATTTTCCGTTATCCCGGGAACAGTTGATTCAACCTGAACAACTACTGTCCTTTGCTCTGTATTAATCGTTCCGACATCACCGGAAATAGAATAAAGTTGTTCTTTGACATAGGTAGACATCGTGTCATTGAATCCGGCCAAAATAATATTATTGATTAAATTATCACAAGCCACTCCGCTCAAGGTATTACATTTATCCGGTTTGCCAGATTCGAGAATGTATTGGCGACAACTATCGAAAGTAGTTAAATTTCTAGTCTTGCACTCCGATAATATTTTTTCTCGATAAGTATAAACATCGCAATCGCTTGCAGTGGTCCATCCAATCATTAAACATTCATTTGAAACTGAAGAGGTCTGACAAGTTTCTTCAAGGATTGGATTATCGGTACAGGTAGTCGGATATTTAGAAATAACTTTTCTGGTTCTTTTTCCATCAGTACAATTACTCCAATTGGTATAAGTGTACTGACAAGAAGTAGAGGAATCACAAATTCTTGATAAAGATTCAGTTGTCACATCTTTACAATTATCAGGTAAACGGGTCGCTATTTCCCTATACTGCATTTTATTAACACAAGTCCCCCAGTCGGTATAAGTATACTGACATTCAGGAGTAGCTACCGAAATAACGCAAGTCTGCTGTGTCTTCGGACTTTCCGTCACAACATTTTTACAATCGTTTGAAAGAGTGCAAGTTCTTTTTTGAACTCCGGCAGAACATTGACTCCATTCTCCGCAAATCCAATTATCTTTTGTACAAGTATCAGAAACTATACAATAGCGACTAATTGCTTCCGGAGAACCGCCAGTACATCCGGTAGGAAATTTAGTTGAGATAGTTCTGGTTTGTTTTCCGCTGACACATTCGCTCCAGTCAGAATAAGTGAAAGCTGTGCAGGTTGTTAAGACTTCATAATCTATTAAACAGCTTGTTTCTCCAAAATGATAACCGGTCGGACAATCACAAATACAATTAACCGCATCCCAAGTTCCAGGAATATTACCACTAATACAATAATTCTTTTTCTGATTATTTATAGTCGCATCGGTATTACATGAAGAAGAACAGGCTTGAGTCTGAGTTGAAGCTCCCACGCAATTAGTGGTAGCAGAAAGCGTTCTGGTTCTGGTTCCGTCTACTCCACAAGCTGACCAGGCGGAATAATTAGCGTCGGTACAAAATGGTACTGACGAACAGGTTTGAGATGTTGATAAACTTCCCGAACAGTTGGCAGTCGCTAAAAGACTTCTGGTTTGATTTCCGTCTTTGCAAGCTGACCAGGCGGAATAATCGGCATCAGTACAGGCCAATAGATTCGGTGAATAAGTACAGGATTGAAAAGTGGCCAAACTTCCTGAACAATTAACATTATATAAAAGAGTTCTAGTTTTTGTATTGTTTGTCTGGCAACTAGACCAAGGAGAATAGTCAGCGTCAGTACAGGCTGGCAAACCAGCTGAATATGTACACGATTGAGAAGTAGCTAAGCTTCCTGAACAATTAGCAGTCGCTAAAAGAGTCCTGGTTTTCGTATTACTCGTCTGACAAGCTGACCAGGCGGAATAATCGGCATCAGTACAGGCCGGTAAAGAAACTGTCGTATATAAACAGCCTGTTCCTTCAAAATGATAACCGGTTGAACAAACACAATTGCAAATATCTGAGTCCCATACTCCACGGCTATTAATACAATTAGTCCTGCTTAAAGAAGCATTGGTTCCGCATTGATAAGCATAGGTACAACTTTGACTTAATTCAGGACTACCGCCAACGCAATTAAGAGGATAGGCACTAGCAATGGCTCTTAATTGTTTTCCGCTTGCCTGACAACTCCACCAATTTCCATAATGAAAAGAAGTACAGGTTGCAGCAGTTGTTTGCGCCGTTCCCGTTCCTGTTTGGACTAAAAATGTATAATTAATTTGATTACCGTAATAAAGTGTTCTCGTATTACCAACTTCATCAGCCAGATAAACCGACTTCACTTTCCAGGTTCCTGTTTCAGAACCAACCGGCATCAATATGTTATAAAGCTTGGTGGATGAATAATTTACCGAAGTTATTTCCGCGTGCAAGAGACTTGCCCCGGACGGACTTTCAAGAATAATGTTAGCTACTTCGGTTTCCGAAGCATCAGCTACCGTCATCGTTACCGTAAAGAAAGATCCGGTATAAACAATTGACGGGATAACCAAACTCTGAAGAGTCGGAGCGGTAATATCGGTATCGGCAGCAAAAACATCAACCATTATCCTACTGCCGCAAAAGATAAGGCCGGAGAATAAAACTGTTAAGAGAAAAAAATGAACTATTTTGTTTGACATATGGTTGTTATTTAAAAACATCTCAAAAGAGATGTTAAATTATTAACTTGATTAAAAAACTAATTTGTGAACATTTAGTCATTACTTCATTATAAAATATGTTTTGAAATAAAACAATACTAAAAGACCGGCAATTGCCGGCCCTTTGTCTTAATTCTATCTTTTGGTGATTCTGGTTGAATCAATGATTGATAATGTTACTGTTTCCCCCGTATCTAAGCTCAAGATCAGGCTATCAGTATTAATCTCTGTAATTGTTCCTGAAAACATTGTTCTGGTTTCCATGTCAACGCCGGTATTACTTCCCGCTGGAACCTCACCAGTCGGAGGCGTTCCACTTGGAGGCTGCTGATTGTTATCCTGGTTGGGCCTGTTATTCTGACAACTGTCTTTGCTGTCACAAGCCATTATCATTGAAGCAATATACGAACCGTTGTCTTTTTTTGCAGCTACAGAAACCCAATTACCGACTGATAAAGAATCAATTGTAATTTCTTCCATGTTTTGCATCCGAGAATTGAAATTATTGTTCGGTTTGGATTTGAAAAAGAACACCCCACCAATAATAACTAAAATAACTATTATCGAGATTATTAAAATATGCTGTTTTTTCATTTTAAATATTTATGCTTATTATTCGTATCTCAAGGCTTCTATTGGATTCAACTTGGAAGCTCTCTGGGCCGGATAATATCCGAAAACAATTCCTATCCCCGCCGACACGAAAAAGGATAGAAGAACTGACGGAATAGTTACCACCGTAGTTGTTCCTCCGAATTTAGAAACTAAATAGGAGGCGATTAATCCCAGAAATATTCCCAATATTCCTCCGATAAAAGTCAAAGAAATTGATTCTAATAAAAACTGACTGCTGATATCTTTACTTCTTGCGCCCAATGATTTTCTCAAACCTATCTCTCGAGTTCTTTCGGTCACGGTCGTTAACATCATGTTCATAATACCGATACCTCCCACCAATAATGATATTCCGGCAATCGCACCTAATAATAAAGTTAAAGTTCCGGAGATTGAAGACATGGTATCCATAATGTCAGCCTGATTCATAATACTGAAATCAGCCGAGTCAACATCTTCGATATCGTGTCTCGCTAATAATAAATTTTGAATATCTGCTTCTGCCGTATCCATGTATTTGGCGTTAGAAACCTCGACATTAATACTGGAAACCGAATCATTGCCGGTAAAATAATGTTTAGCAACCGTAATCGGAATATAGATGATGTCATCGGAACTATTCATTCCCGATGCTCCTTTGGATTCAGTCACTCCGATAACAGTAAACTCTGTTCCACTGATCTTTATCTTTAATCCAGTCGGGTCAACATCTTCACCGAAAAGAGTGTCTCTGGTTGTCGGACCAAGAACTGCCACTTTGGAAACTTTTTCTACTTGAGTTTCGGTGATAAAGCTTCCGATTGATACTTCTAAACTTTTAACCGTCTGATAAGTCGTATCAATTCCGTAAACGCTGGTATTGGTATTATTTCCTTTATAAACAACCTGTTTACGAGAAGAAATAACCGAAGCCACTGATTTTAAATTATTAATTTCGCTTTTAATCGCTTCGGCATCGGATAAAGTTAAAGTAGTTGACGAACCGGAACTGTTTCTCACCATTGAACCAAAAGATTTTTGCGAACCGGGAGAGATAACTAAAAGATTGGAACCCAAAGATTCAATACTGCTCTGAATGCTGGCGGTCGAACCTTGCCCGATCGAAACCATAGTAATAACCGAAGCAATTCCAATAACAATACCCAAAATGGTCAAACCTGATCTTGATTTATTTGACGCAAGGGAAACATATATTTCTTCAATTAAATCGGCAAAAACCATATATTATTTATTTTTTAATAAAGTTGATTTATCGGCATCTCCATCGGCAATAATTAATCCATCTCTTAATTCAATGACTCGGTCAGCGTGATCAGCTACATATCTCTCATGAGTAATCAAAACAATTGTATGACCGTATTCCCTGTTTAATCTTTGAAAAGTATCAAGAACAATATCTCCGGTTTTAGAATCAAGATTTCCGGTCGGCTCATCGGCTAAAATCAAGTCCGGATTGTTTACCAAAGCTCGAGCAATTGCCACTCTTTGCATTTGTCCTCCCGATAACTGACTCGACAGATGATGCCATCTGTCTTTATCAAGTCCGGCAGATAACAAAGCTTTTTCAACTCTCTCTTTCCTTTCTTCTTTTTTAATATTACTATCGTAAATCAAAGGCAAAGTTACATTTCTTAAAACAGTGGCACGGGACAAAAGATTGAATGACTGAAAAACAAATCCTATTTTCTGAGACCTTATCTTAGCTAATTCGTCATCGCTTAAATCAAGCATGTCCTTGCCGTTTAAAAAATACTTTCCCGAGGTTGGCCTGTCTAAGGTTCCCAAAATATGCATCAAGGTTGACTTACCGGAACCAGACGGTCCGATAATGGCAACGAATTCCCCTTTCTTTATTTCAAAAGAAACCCCTTTTAAGACATTTGTTTCGTTATCTCCCGACTTATATGTTTTTACAATGTTGTCGCATTTAATCATATTTTTTGCTTACATTCCCGGCCCCATTCCTCCAGAAGGAGGTCCGTCGGTATTAGTTAATGAATTAAGAGTCTTGGTTGTGTTTTGATTATTAGTAGTTGTTTTTTTAGTTGTTGTTCCGGTGCTGGTACTAGTCACGACTTTGTCGCCCTCGGCTAATCCACTCTTAATTTCAATTAACGCATCGTCGGTCAAGCCCGTTTCAACAATCTTTCTTTCTATTTTCCCGTCACTGGTCATAACATCAACAAAGCTCTTTTCGCCCATTGTTTTCACGGCGCTGCTGGCGGTAGTTAAAACATCGGCAACCGCTTCAATAATAATATTGGCTGAAATACTCATTCCCGGTTTCACGCTCTCGTTGTCGGTATTAAATGAAATTTTAACACTATAACTTACCACTCCCTGACTTACCGTTCCTACGGCATCTACTTCATACACTTCTCCCTGAATAGTTACATCATCAAGAGCATCAAAAGTGATATCAACTTTTTGCCCGACTTTTACCTTGGCAATATCAACTTCATTTAAAGTAATAGTCGCTATTTTTTCATGAGTAATGATTGATCCCATAGTTGTCTGAGTTCCGGCTGCATCTCCCTTGCTCACACTTACACTGGCAATAATTCCCGAAAAGGGAGCTCTGATTGAATACTTCGATAAAGTTTCTTGGGCATCGGCCAAATCAGCTTGCTTCTGCTCAATCGCTAATTCTTGAGTTCTGATTTCCAAATCAGTCGAACCTTCTTTTGTTTTTTCCAAAGACAATTCTTTTACCTTAATTGATCTGTCGGCACTAATAATACTGTCTTTATTATTTTCAATAGTAGTTTTAGCAGAAAGAAGGTTGGAAAGATGGCTATTAATCTTGCTTGAATAATTACTTAAAGATGATGTGTTTGCCGTAGCAACTGAACTATATGATTGCTGTTCTTCAGACATAACGTATTTATAAAACTCAATAAAATCAGTAGAACTCTTTATTGATTCGGCAATAGATTTAGCAGCATCATAGGTTTCTATAATTAAAGATTCTATCGTCTCTTTATCAGAATAACGACTAGCTGCTTTGTATTTAATAAGAATCGCATCATATTTAGCTTTTGCTGCTATATATTTATTATATACATCGTCTCTATATTTAACTCCATTTTCATCACAATAATTAATAGCCGATGCATAATAATCTATATTATCTTGAGAACCATTAGAACTCGCAGCTTCAGAAAATAAAACATCGTAAATTCCAGTTACAACTGACGGCAAATCAAGGAAGGCATTAGAAACATTGGTAAAACCATCATCATATGATTTTTCCAGACTACTTTCAGCTTTAGTTTTTGATTCTTCGGCTTCAATTAATGAATTTTCTGCCTGAAGTAAAGTCAGTTCATCTACCGGAGCCAGCATTTCTTCCAAAACTAATTCAGCACTTTCTAAATCCAATTCAGCACTTTTTAAATTCTTTTCCCCTTCACTGCTGTTTATTTTGAAAAGCAAATCTCCTTTATTAACTTCTTCTCCGTTTTCAACATAGACACCGGTAATATCTCCCGAAACCTCGGAAGTTAAAGTCACTTCATCCAAAGACGATACCTGCCCGGTGCCGGAAATAGAGACACTGATGTTTCCTTTTTTAACCAATTGGGTTACATAACTGACGGTAGTCTTTTGCGGTAAAAAATAATTAACAACAAACGGGGAAGCCACGAGAACAATTAAAATCAGCCCTGACAAAATTTTATGTCCCAGGGCAAATGTTTTAATCTTTGAAAGAATGTTTTTAATTTTTTCCATAGTTTAATTTATTTATTCTATACTATCTATTACCCACCTCATTAATTTTTTATTTCAATTTAAAAACCGCCCGAAGGCGGTTTAATTATTGCTGTTCGTGACACTCTTTAAAACAATCAGGACCATTATTTTTTTGTTTAAAGCATTGTCCAATACACTCTCTTTCTGTCTCGCTGAAATACAACATGTCTGGAGGAATAGATTTGGGATCCTTATCGTTAAATTCTCTGAATTTAAAATCAATACCCCTATTCACGGCCGGCATGTCTTCCTTGTTCATTACCTTTATCTTCTTAGCTTTAAAGTTCTCTCCTCCTTGTCCAACAGAAATGATAAACTGGCCTTTTTCAATTTCCGGCATATCTTCAACTTCTCCGGTCTCAACCTTTCTCAATCCTTGAGGAGTCTGAAGAATCAAATAGTCTTCCCCTTCTTCAAAAACAACTCCCGCCACTCCGTTATCGCGAGCATCTGTTAACGGCCTAAATAATATCTTCATTGATTCGTTTCCCATTCTAGCTTGTTTCTCTACACTCTGTCCTAAGTTAGTATAAGTTAAAACTCCACCGAAAATCATAATCAAAATAACCATTCCGATTGCTAAATATCCGAACGGCTTCTTGTATGAAACATCGCTTCGGGTCAATAAATAACCGGCTAAAACAATTAAGATAATAAATAATATCACCAACAGATAAGGGAATGACTCCAAGAAAGCAAAGATACCAAACTTTCCAAAGCTTAGATATTTTAAATTATCTGTTTCTTTAAGATAGAAAAGAATCAGATTAAAGAAAAGAATGGATAAAACCACGGTTAAAGCAAAGGCAGTTCCTAATCCCAATTTTTCAGCCCAAAAAATATACTTTGACTTAAGCTTGACCTGTCCGGATTTAATCTTTCCCATTATTGAATTTTCTAACTTTTCATCTTGCATGCTTTATGTTTATTTCTTCTAACTTGTCTTTTATTGATTTCTTTCCTCTCATAATCAATGTTCCAACTGTATTCTTGGGTATCCTCAAGATATCGCTAATTTCATCATATGACATATTTTCAAAATAGAACAACACCAGCGGTTCTTTATATTTAATATTCATCTCATTAAGAACCTTTTCAATATCTTCTTTTAAGAACATCTTATCGGCTTCACCTCTAATATCAGCCTTCTCGTCTATAAGTTTATACTCCACATCGTCCAAAGAAATTCTGCCGGTTCTCCGTTTTTTCAGATAATTTACCGCTTCATTATGGGCGATTCTGTATATCCAGGAAGAAAATTTCTTATCAATATCAAAACCGTATAAATTCTTATATACTTTAATAAAGACGACCTGAAGAATATCCTCCATGTCGTCTCGGTCGCTTAAAAATTTAAGCAAATAGTGGGACAATTTCTTTTCATAGCGCCTGATAATTTCTCGGTATAAATCCTTCTCACCATTAAGAATTGTACCAACTATTTGTTCATCGGTAAGTTGATCCATGGTTTATATACTATAATACCATATATTAATACAACTCTAAATAGAGATTTATTTCATAATGTCTGGTAAGTGGGATGAACTTGTAACCTTTTTATTGAAGCATTACTTGTAATGATAAAACAATCTTGTTTTTTTCTAAACTATAAGAATCTTTATTTAAATTATTGGTTGTTTCCAAGATATAATCTTGAACAATATCCATCTTGTTTTTTTCTTTAATTCTTGAATATAAATCTATAACTTCTCTAAGGATGATCAGTGCTTCTTTTAATCCGCTTGAAATGTTTTCGGCATCTCCTAAATATTTATATTCGCCCAAAGAAGATATAATATTATTTATTATTTCTTCTGAAGATTCATTACCTATAACATTCTTCGCTTCCTCTGTAATGTAATCGTCTTTATCTATATTTATAGTTACGTTCCTTGAAAGAAAAAACAAAATATCTGTACATTCAGACTCTAAAACACTTTTATTGTCCATAAATAGAAAAACAATTCTTTCTATTGGACTGATAGATTTCTTAATTAAAGGTTTTTCAAAACTTTCCGAAACAGAAATAATCCGATCAATATCCTGCCCTTCAATCAATCTATCAGCATCCCTCAAGTATTTGGCAATATTTAATTCTTCTATAGATCTTTTTTCAAATCTTTCCAAGAAAGTTCTAACCTTATCTCCGTGAGATAAAATAGATACAGAAATAGCATTTAGATTCAACGACCATGACGGATCTATTATTTTTTTAAAATCATTTTGAATATATTCTGCTCCCCTTTCATGATGAAAACTTCTATTAGAATGTTCTTCTTTATCAGCTATTCCAAATAAATCATGGAACAAGCAAGAAACTGATAAGCTTTCCTTATCAACAATTTTATCATTTTTACTAAGATTTAAAGCGCATTCTAAAACATTTATGCCGTGATTTAATCCATGCCAGCGATCTAATATAAAACTATCACCATGACCATTTAACTCATTTATAGTTTTAAGTAAAACATCTGATAGATTTATCTTTAAATTAAAATCAGTATTAATTTCATTAAGTCTTTTTATGTAAATGCCTAATAATAATTCTATTTCTTGGTTCATATTAAAATTATTATATCATAAATAAAAACCGACTGACAATCGGTCTTGAATTTGATCGGATAATATGATTCGAACCTTTCGCCTTATTAAATATAAAGAAAACCAGCTTATTCAGCTGGCTTTTCTTTTCTTTCTCCGCTTAGTCCCGGTCCAAAACCTTTCCCGTTCTTAAGCATGTTGACTTGATGTTCTTTTATCTTGTCGAACTCTTCTTGAGTTGTAGCATTAATTTTATCTATCTGTTGCTGTTTCCAAGTAGCCAGAGTCATAGCTTCCCATTTAGCTAACTCGGTAGCTCTTTTCGTTTCCATTTCGGTTTCTTTTGTTTGAATCTGATTCTTTTGTTCGTCAGTCAAAGTTATTCCAAACCTTTCTTGAAATTTCTGGATCTGATTTGCAATGCCGTTATCATTAGATGCAAAGGCATTTACTGCTCCGAAACCAGAAACGATCAAGGCGGAAACTGCTGACAACAATAAAAGTTGTCTTTTATCCATATGTTGTTTTATGTTTATTATTATTCTAGAGGTCCTCTAAATATATATACAACACACAGATTTTTAAATTTCACTTAGATGAAGGTTAAAGCTTCTCCTTTCTTTTTTCCTCTACCGGTTCTTCCGATTCTGTGCACATAATCATCGTAAGTAGCAGGAATGTCATAGTTAATGACATGGCTGACATTATCAATATCCAATCCTCTGGCCGCAACATCGGTCGCAACTAAAATTCTAACTATTCCGCTCTTAAACATATCAACGGCTCTTTTTCTTCTTGATTGAGTTTTGTCTCCGTGAATTGATTCAGCTTTAAATCCTTTTTGCATTAAAGATTTAGAAAGCTTTTCCACTCCGTGTTTTGTCTTTCCGAACACAAGAACTTTGGTAAATTCTTTTTTGTTTAAAAGATCGCAAAGAACATCAAGCTTCTTGGCCGGGTCTCCAACCTTAACAATGTCTTGATTAACATTAGTTGAAGACTCTCTTGTTTTAACGGAAACTTTTTCTGGATTATTTAAGAATTGTCTTGATAATCTTTCTATTTCATCAGGAAGAGTGGCTGAAAAAAGCAAAGCTTGTTTCTGTGCTGGCATCTGAGCCATTAAGAATCTCATATCTTCAACAAATCCCATATCAAGCATTCGGTCAGCTTCATCTAAAACTATTGTTTGGAAATTAGCCATGTTTAATGCCTTTCTTTGAACCAAGTCTTTGATTCTGCCCGGAGTTCCGATAACAAAATCGTTATTCATTTTTGCCTTTCTCAACTGATCTCTAACACTTGTTCCTCCAATGCAAAGCATGGAGAATAAATGCATTCCGAATGTAAATTCTCTAAATTCTTTTTCTATTTGAAAAGCTAATTCTCTGGTTGGGACAATAATGATTGTTTTATTCCTTTTATTTAACAAAGTCTTGTTGATGGCAGGAATTAAAAAGGCAGCTGTTTTTCCGGTTCCGGTATTGGCAATGCCAACCACGTCTCTTCCTTTTAAAATCAAAGGAATGATTTTGTCTTGAATTGGAGTCGGTTCGCTGTATCCTTTGCGGACAACACTGGTTTTCAATCTGTTATCGATTTCAAAGTCGATAAACTTGTTTTCTGGCTTGTAAGCTATATCTTCTTCGGCTGGCATCACTTTCTGAATAAACTTAGAAATATCTATTCTGGTAGCTGAAAAGCCTCTCTTTTTCTGGGAAGAACCTCCTCTTCTAAATCTGGAACGATCTCCAAATCTTTTATTACTATTACTATTATTAAATCTTCTTTTTTGCATATTATTAAAAAAACGGCTTTCTCTTAGTACAGAGAACCCGCTTTACGTATCTCAATATCTATTAATAACATAACTATATTACATTTTAACTCTTTTGTCAATGCTTTTACTCCGGACAAACCTTATTTAATTCAACTAAGTCGGTATTGGTAATGGTGCTACTTTTTCCGATATTATAAGGATACATGATATCTTCGGAACCGTTTAAATGATCTATCCCTAAAGCATGTCCTAATTCATGAGCCAAAACTCTTATAAGTTTTTCCCTGTTTTCAAATTGATAAATATTGATCTCTCTTGAGTCTATTCCGGAGATATAGTTTCCCTGTTCAAACTCCGAGTCGGTCGATTGAACAGCATCATTATAGTTTGCAATGTTCAAATTTAAATTATTAGCCAAAATATTTAAATTACTGGCTAATTGGTTAATGCTTGAAGCCATACTATTAACTTCACTCTGTTTAGTCTTAATGGTTGCCGATAAACTTTCCAGTTCCTGTTTTTCTTGATTCAATTGATTATATTCCGCTTCGGTTCCTCTCTTTTTATTCCATATTCGAACCTTACTTTCATAGGCTGCCAATTTTTGATTATACGAAGCAATCAGACTGTTTAATTCTTGACCGGCTTTATTATATTGAATCACTAATGATTCATATTGTGATTTAAGAAGCAGATAATAATTATAATCTTTGCTTAGACTATCATCCAGTTTGCTGATTTCCGAAGTTGATTCCTGTCTGTAATCATAAATTAAACTAACCTTCATTGCTCCATTTGTTGAATACTCAAAAAGATCTCGAGATGAAGCTTTTTCCCAAATATCTTCCGCTTCCTTGATAGCTGATTTAAAATCTGCCTCGCTAATACCAAAATCGGCATCAAATTGGCCGATTGAATAAGCAATCGGTGTCGGACAAGGATCAATTTTACTTACAATACTTTTATATGCCCTGATAATATCTTCTTGAAACAAAAGAACATATGATAATATCAATAAAACAAAAAGTATTGGTAGTATTTTTTTTGTTTCCATTATCTTACAATTTTCAATGGCATATACCAGCCTTGAGGTTTCTGACAAAGAGGACATTTATCGGGAGCACTATTTCCTTTATGAACATATCCGCAATTTAAACATTTCCATTCAACTTCTTCGTCTCTCTTAAACATCTTTCCCGTTTCCAATAAGTTGGCCAAGATATCATATCTTTCTGCATGTTTTTGTTCTACCTCTAATATTTTTTCAAATAAAGTGGCAATCTCTTCTTCATTTTCTTCATGGGCTATTTTGGCAAACTCAGGATACATTGTTCCAAATTCATACTTTTCTCCGGCGCTGGCATTCTTTAAATTTTCCAAAGTATTTGATAAAGGATGGATATCGTAAGTGTTGGTCATTTCCACCTTCTCAGTAATCTTCTCCAACTCTTCTTGAGCGTGAGCTCTTTCATTATCAGCCGTCTCTTCAAAAATTTTGGCTACCCACATTAAAACTTCGTCTTTGGCAATTTCAGCAAAATACGTATATTTGTTTCTTGCCATCGATTCTCCGGCAATAGCTTTTAATAAATTCTCGTATGTTTTTTTCATATTTTTTAAAATATTATTCTATTGTCTGAATTATACCACAAAGATAAAGAGAGGTTAAGATTAATCAAATATTTCTTTTAATAACTCCTCTACCCCTATTTTTTTCTTGGCTGAATAAGGAATAATCTTGTGAGCTCCGACAAGTTCTTTAATGTTTTTGAATTGTTCTTCGTATTTTGTCTGCTTTATCTTATCTATCTTATTCGCTACAATAATAATATCTTTCCTATAATCTTCTAGGGCGTAAAGCATTTCTAGATCATCTTTGGTCGGTCCGATACTAGCATCGATTATTAAAACAATCTTTTTTTGTTCATAATCGGAAACAAAAAAATACCAATTCACCATGGCTTTAAGACTATTCTTTAACTTATCCGGAACCTTGGCATAGCCATATCCCGGCAAATCAACAAAATACAACGAATCGTTAATTAAAAACAAATTGATTCTCTGGGTACGACCGGGAAAAGAACTGGTCGTCGCTAAATTATTTTGATTAACCAAAGAATTGATAACACTGGATTTACCTGAATTTGAGCGACCAATGAAAGCCACCTGAGGAGTATTGCTCTCAAGTGCACTGTCGCTGCCAATCACTCCTTTTATAAATTTAGCTGATTCTATCTTCATATAAACGATGCGAATAAAAATAGATACTTAAAATTAAGTATCTATTAATATTACTTAATTACAACTAACCGAACTATTTCTTTTTGTCTTTCTTCGGCTTCTTCACCTCTTTTTTTCTAGAGTTATTTCCTTTTGCCATAACTTTATATTAATTATTATATATAAAGTATATCATTGTATTTATTTTTAGACAATCAAAAACCGATTTTGCAATCGGCTTTTAATTCACTATTTTTTTGCTTTCTTCTTTGCTACCGGTTTTTTAGCAATCACCTTTTTAACCGGCTTTTTTATTGTTTCTTTCTTTTTAATAACAACCTCTTTCTTTTCCTCTTTTACAGGAGCAGTCGGAGCTAATACCTTTAAAATTCTGTCTAATTTAGCATTTAACTGTTCAAATTGTTCTTTGTATTGGTTGGTCGGTTTTTCAACACTCTTAGTTGAAGAACCGCCTTCTCTATCGAAACAATCATTGCAGTAAACTGGTTTTTCTCCGGTCGGTCTGAAAGGAAGCTGAAATCTCTTTCCGCAAGTGTCGCAAGTTGCATCGAACATTGGCCTATCTCCTCTGTCTCCAAATCTTGACCTTTCGCGTCCGCCTCTTTCCGGTCTCTCTGATCTTGAAGCGCCTCCGTGATTGGTAAAGCACTGACTGCAATAAATCGGTTTATCCCCGGTTGGCTTAAAAGGAACCTCGCATCTCTTGCCACAATCACTACAAACAGCTTCATGCATCTCGGGTCTTTCTCTGTCTCCCCTGTCTCTACCACCAAAACTTCTTCTTCCGCCAGAATCTCTTTTTTTAAAGTCTCTTTCTCTGGGACCGGTGTCTCTTCTGTCACGATCAAATATCTTGTTAAAGTTTGCCATATGTTTTGTTATATATTAATCTT
Organism: Minisyncoccota bacterium; assembly: GCA_041657325.1. Taxonomy (GTDB): domain Bacteria; phylum Patescibacteriota; class Minisyncoccia; order Minisyncoccales; family Minisyncoccaceae; genus UBA2211. Next base: position 97,025 of record JBBACA010000001.1, on the reverse strand, counting down.
TGAGGGTATTATAGGCTATATAGGGATATAAAGCAAACAAAAGAAGGTTTAATCGTTTTCTAAATCTAAAATCTTATCAATCCTAATTTTGTCTATAAAATCAGGAACGTGACTCACAATGATCATCGCTCCGTCATACTTATTCAATGCTTCGGCAATAATAGGAATGTGCCTAAAATTTATATGATTGGTCGGCTCATCTAAAATAAGAAGTCCCGGCTCCTGCAAAACAAGCCTGGTAAAAGCCACCAAACCTTTTTGACCTTCTGATAAATCTCCGATTTTAGTGCTCATTACATCGCCCGCGATCAGGAATCCGGCAGCTACTTTTCTCATCGCCTCTTCAGAATGTTTTTCAGAAACTCGAGAAAGCGATTTATAAACAGTATCTTCAAAATTTAAAGTTGAAAAATCCTGACGATAGTATCCGATAACAACATTAGGAGCAATCTTTGTTCCTTCAGCTTCATTCTTGGCAATTGCCTCCAAAAGAGTACTCTTGCCAATACCATTAGGTCCGACAAGTAAAAGATGCTCGCCTCTTCTTAATTCCACATTGGCTTTTCTTTGCACTTCTTTGTGTTTCTTTATAGTTTTAAAAGAAGAGATATGAACAATTTCTCCTTTGATATCTTTTTGAGACGGAATGGTGAAAGAACGGATAGTTTTATCTTCTCTTCTTATCTCAACTATCTGCTCTTCAGCTTCTCCTGCTTTTTCTCTCATTTTCTTAGCAACAAAACGAAGATTTCCTCCTTTGTTGGCAAAAAAATTAGCCTTGTCTTTATTCTCCTGAATTTCTTTCTTTAATTGAGCGTTCTTTCTGTTCTCCTTTTCCTGACGCAGAGTAATCTGCTCTCTCACATCAAAATAGTTTCCAGTATACTGCTCTATTTTTCTGGTAAAAACATCTAAATACAAAACTCCGTCGGTGAAGCTATTTAAGAAATCTGCATCGTGAGAAATTACAATACAGGTTTTATCGTATCCGATTAAGAATTGTGTAAGATGTTCAATTCCCGCCTTATCCAAATTATTAGTCGGCTCATCCAATAAAAGCAAATCGGGATTCTGGATAAGGGCTGAGGCTAAAAGAAGCCTGGCCTGCTGTCCGCCGGAAAACGATTTAATAAGCTTGTCGTGCGGAGCATCAAAATTAACCGCCTTTAAAACTTCGTCAATCTTAGGGTCGATATCATAAACTTTCTTATTAGAACTCTTAGCTAAAGATTTTTCGAAAAATTCCCGGACCGATAAATCAAACTCGTCTCTTGGGATAACCTGGCGGGAAACAGCAATGGAAAGACCGTTGGCAATATTTATCACTCCTGATTCGGGAAAAATCTCTTTGGTAATTAATCCGAATAAAGTACTCTTGCCGGCACCGTTCTGTCCCATGATGGTTGTTTTTGTGCCGCGTCTAATAGAAAAATCAACCTCATCTAAAAGAGGTTTATTATCTACATATTCAAATGATACTTTCTTAAAACTAAGAATTGTTTCGTCTTTTGGCATATTTTAGAGGATACTGCATTTTAGGAAAAATAGGAAGAGCAAGATTAAAAAACAACTCGAGAGAGCTGTTCTTGTTTTAATTAAAGTTTTAGTTTGAAATATTATTTTTAATAATCGCCTTAGCTTTTTCAATGATATTTCTACTGTCAAAATTAAATATTTTTTGTTGAATTTCCTGAGGGAATATTCTTTTTACATCTTCACTATATTTAGAACCGTCTCCCGGAATTTCATAAGAGAATCCTTCAATATCATAAAAAGACAATTCATTGGGATAGTCTATCTTTGCCGGTAAAGAAGAACCGCTCAATATTTTACCATTATCAGCGTCGTATTCTACACAATAAGCCCAGACATATTTGGGAAATAATTCAGCTTCTGAAAGATTTTCAATTACACAAATCTTCTGACTATCAGCTTTTGTTTCCCAGCTGAATTGACTTTGAGTTAAAAGATAATCGGTAATAGCTTTTTCTAATTGATTACTAATGGGACAAACAGCAAATTCGCAATCCGGTCCAATGCGTCCAACCGCTGAACCGTCGGGACAAATCTTGGCTTCTTGTGTGCAATAAACTTGTTCTGTTTGATTAAAATAAATAAAACAAATTCCAGCAAGTAGAATTATAAAACTAATAACAATTAATATTTTATTTTTTGAAAAATATTCAAATATCATGTTTTTATTATAACAAAAAACCGTATCTTTAGCGATAGCGGTGGTTTTTGATAAAAAGAGAGAGAATCATCACTACTAATCTTGTGATAAGTTGGTGAGATAAAAAGCTCTCAGATTATTTAAGCAAGATTAGGTAGTGATAACACGGCCGTACGAATCAGTCGGGTACGTGCTGGTGAATCCGATCTTCTCTCGGACAGTTTCTGCTGGGTCTTCGTAGCCGTACCGGTGGATGTAGAACCAGATTTCAATGGTGTCTGCATTATTGGGCATCATCTGCCGGCCATCAAACTGATCGGTTACTCGCGGGTCAATGACGAATGCATATGTCGCAAGATCTTCGGCAGTAAGATATACTGTCCCTTCGCGAGCGAGCTGCATGCTGTCTGATCCAGATACTGTGACCAGTCCCTGGTGATCGTATGTCTGCCTGATGTTGTCTCCGATCGGAGCACCATCAACGTTGGCGACCTTGCCACGTTCCATTCCGGGAATTCCGTACACGTAAACGGGCTCGGCAGCGGACCATTCAATGGCCCATATCTCTCCGGGCATAAGCAGGCGGAAGTCATCGTCTCCGATTCGGTACTTGTAGAACCGAGAATCATCAAGGGAGCGAACTAGCGTCTTGTTTCCGTCCGGTTTTTCAACAATCCATCCATTCACGGTCTGATTGTCACGATAGATCGGGAGAATCAGCGGTTTGTTTTTGCTGATGGACATGACATTGCCTGGGGCATAGCCGATATCCATTAATGAATGGCTTGTCGATGTCGGGAAGTAGAACGCTTGGTTGTATATTTCTTCCGTGGAATACTGGTTAGCGTTAACCTCAACGTAGTTGAAGTTACCGTTCACGTTTGTTCCGGTGTACTGGCTACTGGCAAGTACCGCGGGCACCGCGACGAACATCGTCAAAACGAGTAAGCATAAGATCGAAAATTTCTTCATTGTTTTTCCTCCAGATTTTAAAAAATTTGGAAGTGTCCGGTTAGTTCACCGTTACGGTGATGGACTGCATGCTTCCGAGTGACCTCTGTCTGGCCTTGGTAGCTACCGTGTTACCGATACCGTTTGTTACAACGTCGGTCTCCTGGACACTGTCGATAGACTGCTGATCAGTGAAGGTACCCACCCTGTTGTTCGCTCCAGTTGTCGCACTGCTGGTGTACTGGCTGCTGGCAAGTGACTTCTGGTTACTGAAGGTAGCCATCTTGTTGTTAACTCCAGTTGCCTCGGCGAAAGTGTACTGTTCACTGTCGACAGACTGCTGGTCGGAAACGGTAATCATTTTGTTCTTGATTCCGGTTGTCCGGGCTCCGACTTCCTGTACATCGTCAAGTCCATCTTGGTCAGCAACGGTAATCATTCTGTTGCCAATTCCATTGGACTGGATGCCGGCACCCTGTTTCAACATAAAGCCATCCTGGGTCATCTTGGTGTTAAGGTTGTTGTTCCAGCCATTAACAATGACCTGACCGGCCTGAAGATCGTTGAGTCCGTTCTGCGATACATCCGTGATAACCGTGTTGGCGCTCACAGCTGGTGAAAAAATACATGCTGCGATGACAACCAATACGGCAAAAATCTTGGCGTTTATTTCCATAAAAAAACCTCTATTTTGCCTTTTTTTTATTCTGCAGTCGATACGTCCCCATTTGGGGGAAAATTGTGACATGGGTTCGAACCATTTATTGAGCCAAAAATCGCTCATTCACAATAAAAAAACCTTTCTTGCTTTATATAATTTTCAAATTACTATATATACTTCAATAGTATGAATATGTAATTATCATATTCTATAAATTCTGTCAACCCCCATTAATTTGACTAAGATAATTAAATCTTTTTTAATATCCTATTTAGTGAGTAACAATTCGAATCAAAAAGTGCTGCCTCCTCCTTTTTTGATTCAAATTCTATTAATTATTATTAACTCTATGTCTTTTAGAATATATAAATTTAACTAATTCAACCCAGAGAGTAGTAATCAATGCAATCCCAAAAATCAATAACCAATAAACAGGAGCAAGTGGTTGGGTGCCTAAGATATCATTCAAGACGGGAAGATAAATAGCGACAAAAGTCAGGGCGAATCCGAAAAGTACGCTTAAAAACATGAATTTATTCTGGAAGAAATTATCAGTTTTAAAAATAGACTTTTTAAGATTTTTAAAAGAAAAGATATAAACCAGGTCAACGACTGCCACGATTGCAAAAATAAGAGTACGGGCAAAATCTATATCCCCTGTCTTTTTCATAAAATAATAGAAGAAGAATAAACAGAAAAGTCCGACGATCAAACTGATTCCTAAAATTAACAATTTCATTGAATTAGAAAGAATACTTTCTTTTTGGAGATTTTCCGGTCTCTCTTTCATTATATCTTTTTCTTTCGGCTCAAACCCTAAGACAATATCCGGCGGTCCATCGCAAATAAGATGAAGCCACAAAATCTGAACTATTGTAAGCGGATAAGGCAATTTTAAAATTATTGAACCAAAAATTAAAAAAATCTCGATGAAAGAATTGGAAAGCACATAGCTCACGACTTTTTTAATATTAGAGAAAATCAATCTGCCCTCTTCAACTGCGGCAATAATTGTTTTAAAATTATTATCCAACAGAATTAAATCTCCAGATTCCTTGGCCACCTCGGAAGCACTTCCCACCACTACACCGATATCGGCCTTCTTTAAAGCAAGAACATCGTTTACCCCGTCGCCAGTCATCGCCACCACTTCTCCTTTTTCCTGCAGAACCTTTATTATTTTTTGTTTTTGATGAGGAGCAACTCTGCTAAAAATAATAATATTGTCGATTATCTTTTTGAGCTCTTTCTCTGAAATAATCTCCAGATCTTTTCCCTCCATAACGTTCTCGGGCCCTATCTTGAAGCCGAGGTTAGCGGCTACCCTTTCGGCAGTCTTTCGATAATCACCAGTCACTATTTTAATTTTTATCCCAGCTGCTTGGGCACTCATAATTGCTTCTTTAACATCTTTTCTAATCGGATCGATAATACCGATCAATCCCAGCCAGACAAAATCTTTTTTCTCACCCAAATCACCTTCTTCCTTGAAAGCCACGCCCAATAATCTTAAACCATCGTCCGCCCATTCTTCAATCTCTTTTAAAATATCTTCTTTTTCTTTTGAAGAAAGCTGACAAAAAGAAAGAATAATTTCCGGGGCTCCTTTTAAAAAGGCTGTGTTTTTATCGCTAATTTTATTTATCGTTACCGAATATTTCTTCTCGCTATCAAATTGCTCTTCATGAATTCTCTTCGTTTCATCAAAAACGCTTTGGGGGTCAAAGGTTCCTTCTTTTTTAAGATAATCCCAAATCGCAACTTCCAGACCACTTCGCTGGTCATTATTTAATGTTAAAGCAAGAAATGCCTTTTCCTTATCTATAAAATCAACCTTAGCCACCTTCATTTTTCCTTCGGTTAAGGTTCCGGTCTTGTCGGTACAGATAACCGAGGCAGCTCCCAGAGTTTCAATTGAAATTAATTTTTTAACCAATCCGTTCTTCTTTAATATTCTCCTCATTCCTAAAGCCAAGATTATGGTTATCGCTATCGGCAACCCCTCGGGTATTGCGGCAACCGAAAGAATAATAGCAAACTTAAATGTTTCCAAGACATCGGCTTGATATAGTAATCCCACCAAGAAAACAATCGAACAAACACCAACAATAATTCCTCCCAAACTTCTTGAAAACTCTTCCAGCTTTAATTGAATCGGAGTCTTTCTATCTTTAATATCAGACAGATTCTTTTCTATTTTTCCAATTTCGGTACTTCTTCCGGTTTTCGAAACCATCATTATTCCTCTTCCGGCAAGCACTATCGTTCCCATAAAGAGAAGATTATCTTCTTCTTTTACGGTTTTTGCCACCGGTTCTTCCTCACCAGTTAATATCGCTTCACTGATCAATAGATTGAATCCTTCGATTATCTTGCCATCGGCCGGAACCTTGTCTCCGCTATTTAAAACAATTAAATCACCCGGCACTAAATCCTTTGCTTCAATTTCTTTTCTCTGGCCATCTCTGATAACTATCGCCTTCGGTTTTAAAATCTTTTTAAGGGCAGCTAAAGTCTTTTCAACCTGATACTCCTGAGAAAAGCCCATAATTGTATTAAGCACTATCACCGACCAAATCAAAATAACATCTATATATTCTTTGAAAAACAAAGAAATAAGCCCAACGACAATTAGGATATAAATTAGAGGACTTTTAAATTGAGAAAATAAAATTGAAATCCAAGCAACCCTATCTTTTGATGGAATTATGTTTGAACCGAATTTGCTCTTTAGCTCTAAAGCTCTTTTTTCGCTTAATCCTTTTTCTGGCATAATAATACTTTAATTCTACCAAGAAACTATTCTAATTAAAAGGATTGCTACATAATATCCTTTTCTTTTTTGGATTTTTTTCCTTTTATTATTTTTTTAAATCGGTTTTCGGCCAACGAACCGCAATCAAGAGTTCCGATTGCAGTTTTAATTGCCTCTTTTTCTTCGGTATCAAGCAGATGCTTATCCATTATTTTTGATAAAACGCTGATTGCCTTTTTGTATTCCATAGATATTTGCTATTCTTCTAAAGTACAACACATTAAAGTTCCCGGACCAACATGAGAACCGATAAAAACGCCTGTCATACTTATAAAATCGATCTTAACTTGAGAAGGATGCTTTTCGAGGAACATCTGTTCTAACTTTTCTGCCCCGATAATATTATCGGCATGACTGATTGCGACTCGATAAGTCTTTCCTTCCGTCAATGATTTTTTGTTAATATCTTCAAATTGCTTAAATAATGCTTCGGAGATATCTTTAGCATTCATTTTAAGATTGGCTGCTTTAACAACTCCGTCATCCATATGCAGTATCGGCCTCATTCCAATTTTTTGCATCTGAGAAAGGATTACCGCCAAAACATGACTGATTCTTCCTCCCGCTTCCATCTGATCCGGATTCTCGGTCATGCCGTAGAAATATGTTTTAAGGATATAGGAATTAATCTTCTCAACTACCGCCTTGATGTCTTTTTCATTTTTAATTATTTCAATCGCCTTAATCGCTAAAAGACTTTCCGCCGCATCAATATTATTAGAATCAATAATGTGTATCTTCTCTTGAATGTCAGGGCTAAATAATTTCTTAGTCTGTAAAGCGGCATTATATGTCCCTGAAATTTTAGAGCTTATCGTAATACAAATAACTTCATCGTTATTTTTAAGCGCTTCTTCAAAGTATTTCTTAAAAGTTCCCATTGATGGTTGCGAAGTTTTGGGGCTTGATTTTATCCCTTTCTTGCGTGCATCTCTCATTTTCTGAAAGATATTGTCTCCAACCAAAGAATCTCCTTCCGGCCAATAGGGCGTAGATACAATTTGGACAATGTTATATTTATTAATAGTTGCCTCATTAATTGAGGCAAAATTACAGACCAAAACTGCTACCTTTTCCATAGTTTAAATTATTTAAGTATTCTATTTGGCTAAAATTTGAAAAGCATAGTAAACCAAGAATGCCGGCCAAACCATTGCCTTCAAAAGACCGATAAATCCCATCCAAAATGTTGTCGCTGTACCGATAAAATAGATAGCAGCACCGATAAAACCAAGACCATAAACGGCTGAATTATTTTGACTCATATTTTTTTTATTTATTATTTTTTATTGATTAAATTAAAAGCTTCTTTAAGAAACAACAAATCTCTTTCTTTTATAAATCTTCCTTGATAATTATCTGTATTAACCTCTTCAATTAAGTTAATTGCTTTTTCTAAAGAAACCCATATTGGAGTCAAACCTTCGTTAATTTCTATTTCTTCATACTTGGGAGCGCCTATCTCTCCAACAACTTTAGCTAAAAAACAATATGATATCTGCAAGATATTAAATTGATTTCTATATTCTATAATAATACCCAATTCATCAATAATATCTATTTTGCAGCCCGACTCTTCTAAAACTTCTCTTTTAAGGGCTTCTTCTATTGTTTCTCCTTTTTCAATTCCTCCACCGGGAAGTTTATAATATTTATGCTTGGTGGCAAATTGAAAAGCAATTTCGTTATCATCATTAAAGACTACTGCTCTGGCTGCTTTTCTGAGAAGGTATGGATTATCAAACCTTTCTCCCTCACTTAATCCAATATCTTTTCCGCTTATTTCTTTAATTATTTTCATGTTTTGATTATATCACAAAGCAAAAACCGACAAAAGTCGGTTTCTACCACTAAACCACGGGCGGCGTTAAATTTTTAAGCCTATTAATCATTTACCGTAGATAAAATTTTTCTTATCTACGTTTACCGTTGCAAATCGTAGATAACCTTATGTCAATATACTTTAGTTGTAGATAAGGCTTATCTCTCAAGCCTTTTTCTTAACTCATCTATGACAGCTTTCTGCCAGTATTTCATAGAAAACCATTCAATTAATGGTTGTGCAACTATACGGAGCCAGCGTTTATGGATGACAACTTGATAAGTGTAATCTATTACGGTTCCTTCTGGATGCTCAGAGAGAAATAATTCTTCGTGGCCAGAGGTTCCAAATTTAGAGCTTTCATTGTCCGAAATGAATCCCTTTCCAGGGAGGATTTGAGTTTTCATTTTTACTGGAAAATTTTGGCCGAACGATTTAACAGTTGCGGCTATTTCCAAATTATTTCCCTCATGCTTTATGACCTGTATAGATTCTGCAACTTTCGGAAAATACTCAGGCCATTTTTCAAGGTCGGTTATTATATTAAACACCTTTATTAAAGGAGCTTTGATAAGCCACTTAGCATGGAGAATAATTTTTTCTTCCATATTTTTATAAATTAAAACACATTGATTAATAAAGAACTATATCCATTGTTTTCAATATCCATTTTAAAACGATGTGGATTAGTATTGTCAGCCGTAACTTCAATAAAATATAACTGACTATCTTTTTTCTTTATAGCCGTTTTTTCGCTAAAAGGATAGATATTAACCATTAAGGAAAAAATTTCTGATGAGTCTATGAACCCTAAATCAAACTGATTCTCCTCTCCGGGAGATAAATTTTCCATACAAGTAGCGTCTTTTCCCTTTTCTTCAAGAATTTTACGAAAAGGAAGGGTTAAATTTATCCATCCTTTATTTTCATCGTCTCTTATTTTAACTTTTACATTTTTAGCCGAAATAAATCCATAATTTCTAATCGACAAATGATAATACTTTTGGTTTTCACCTATATCCGTTTTAGTTACAACCTCTCGAATACTACAATTAAATAGGGGGCTAATAAATGTCTCGCTCATAGGTATTTGTAATATCCCAAGAATTCCAAATTCGAGAGCAATAAATATCGCGATATCTTCTCGATCAGCATTCGAGAAAAACATAATAATTGGCCCAAATAAAATAATTATGACCAACGGCATTAATCTAATCCATCTACTAAAAAATTCTTTCCAATTCATAAATTAAAACACCTCAAAAAGAGGTGCCTTGATTATTAAACTATTTATATTTTGACCGTAACCGGTCTCTCGATACTTTTTCATATTGGCTCCCCTCTCCAGAGTTAACTATAACACTAGAAAACTGGGCATATATGGGGATGTTAAAAGAGAAATTAATCGACCTAAATAAGATTACTTGTAATAGTATTATAGCATGAATAAAAAAGGAAGGAAACATAAAATTGATAAAATAATACTCCGAAAATTAGAGGAGGTTTTTGCATTAGGTGGAACCGATGAAGAAGCTTGTCTTTATGCAGATATTGGCAAGTCAACGCTATATGATTATCAGAACGAAAATCCTGAGTTTTCGGAGCGAAAACACCTACTTAAGCAGAGGCCAATTCTTCTTGCCAGACAAGAAGTAATAAATGGATTAAAAGGAAATCCAGAATTAGCATTAAAATATCTTGAAAGAAGAAAGAAAGACGAGTTTGGCTTGAGACACGAAATAGTTGCAACCGAAGAAGTAGACATCCTTAGATTATCTTATGAGCAAAGACTAAAAAGATTAAGAGAAAAGAATAAAACCTATAAACATATCTGACAATTAAAATCTATCGTGGGAAAAACACACATTTACATATTTATAAAAAAAGGCTAAAATGATTTTAATATTATGAGCATAGGAGAAATCTGCCAAAAAGCAGAAGAATTAGCAAAGTTATATAATCCAGAAGGACTCTCTCCTTTTCCATTTGAAGCAATATTAAAAGATAGGGCTGATTTAGTCATAATCTCAAGTAGCACATTAGACGATAGCCTATCGGGAGCAATTGTACTCGAAAAAGAAAAATACGCTATAGTTATTAATAAAAACAAAATTAAAACCAGACAATATTTCACAACTGCTCATGAATTAGGGCATTACTTTCTACATCAAGATATTCTCAAAGAAAACAAAGTAATAATAGATGGAGAAGTCTCTTTAGATGGAGCGTCAATAATGTATAGAGCTGATAGTCATGCTTACTCAAATATTGAAACAGAGGCTAATAATTTTGCTGCCTCATTAATTATGCCAGAAGAATTAATAAGAAAGGCCTGGGGTGAAATTAAGAATATTGAAAAATGTGCTGACATATTTAATGTATCCGTAGCGGCTATGGCAATAAGACTCGAAAGATTAAATATTTTCCCTGATTAACATGACTAAAGGAAAAAAAGTAAAAATTGGTAATGAAATTAAAACATGGGGCGGATCCCAAGATAGAATTTATATTGAAGAAACTAAAAAATTAAAACAAATAGCAAAAGATAATCAACTTATTAATAACTTTTTTTATCATCGTCCCTATAATAATGAACCTATTAGTGTTATGTCAAAAATAAGGGCAGAAAAAGAAGAATTAAAAAATAAAGCCCTTGATCAAGACATAAGACTAAAAGGAAGAACACTGAACATGCTATTCGCTTTTTTAGGAATAGAGACTATTATTATTTTCAGTTTCTCTTTCTTGCAGGCAACAAAAATTTGGGGATTCGGATTAGAAGAATGGAGCTTCAAATTACTGATAGTAGCAACGATATTACAAATAACTTGCATGTTACAATTAGCAGTCAAACATCTATTTCCCATAACGAACAGAAAAGATAATTAAATTAAAAACTACACTTCTATATTTATGTAGTTTTTTCATTTTCATACAAAAACTAGTATTAATATAGCTTCCACTTTTTTATTAATTATGGTAGTATAAAAGTAATATTTTATTTCTATTTAATAGTATTATGAAAAAAAATAATTCTCACAATCTTGCATTCACAAATGACGAAGTCATCCGTAATGCTTTACGAATTATTTTAGAAAAAGATTTAGAAAAATATAGAACCGAAAATAAACATCCAGCCCAAATTTTTGAAGAATTTGGAGTCAAGCATGGAATAGCAAGAATAGACATCGCTGTCATAAATGGTATTATGCATGGTTACGAAATAAAAAGTGATAAAGATACTCTTAATCGCTTACGTGAACAAATGAAGGAATATAATACCGTCTTTGACAAATTAACTTTGGTTGTCGGGAAGCATCATTTATATAATGCTATAAATATTGTTCCTGATTGGTGGGGCATCGTGGTCGCAAAAATTGATTCAAATAATGAAATAGTTTTTAATACTATTCGTGAAGCGGAAAAAAATAAAGAACAAGTTGGGTCTTCTATAGCACAACTTTTGTGGAGAGAAGAAGCTCTACAAATACTAGAAAAAAGAAATAAAGCAACAGGATTTAGATCTAAGCCACGAGAAGTAATATATGAAAGACTAGCCAATGTGGTAAGTATGGATATTCTTAAAAAAAATGTAAGAGATACTCTTTTAATTTCTAGGGAAGGCTGGAGATCTGATTTATTACTAGCATCAAATGATGATTAATGCCCCATGCAATCCAATCTTCCGCACGACCAGTTCCTTTGATTAATGGATTTTTACGATATTGATAATAATGTTTTGCTTTTTGAGCAATATTCTTATCTCCCCAGCTAAAATTTTCTCCATAAAAATAACTAGTGTCCTCTACTAAAAGTTTCGCATTTACTAAATAAAGTCCATATTCCCTTACCTTTCCTTTCATAATCAGCCAATCGTCATTGACTGTATATTTGATACTAGTAGTTGAACTATAATATTGAAGATAATCCTTAAAAATTGGATTTCTAATAGTATAATCAGCAAAATTAGGAGTTCTAACTATTTTTTGAGATTTAACATGTAGCCAATTTTTCCAACCCAAACGAGGAAGAAATTTTGGCTCATCTAATCTGCATCCAGAAAGATCTTCCGGAAATGATCCACTTGCAAAAATAAAATTTCTCCATTCTGTTAAGTGTTCTATTTTTTGACTTTTAGCTAAAAATTGCAAATATTGACTACCTTCTTTTTCACTCTCTTTATCTTTAATATCAATAAGTAAATCAATATTTTCTCTATGCAAACGATAATCGGACAAAAAAGTTTTAATTTTTACATTTAACTCTTCTACGTCCACAAGATCAGAAGGCATTATTCTTAAACAAATCCCTTGCTTATATTTTTCAAAAAGTAAACAAATTGTCTTTTTTATTTCTTTATCATCATTTAAGTTAAGAACTGGTATTATTTTAAGACCTAGGCTTGACCCTATTGGTATTATTTTATTAAGGCTATCAATCTTTAATTGGGTTGTAAATTGATCTTCATATAGCAAGGTAAAATCAAGAAATATAGATGTAAGACCCCAGCATTGTAAAAGTTCTTCAGGAATTTTATTAATTCTTTCTTCTTTGAATTTTTTTACTATTCCTGTAAGCATCTCTTCTTGGGTCTTTTTAACTCTTTTGTTTTCTTTTTTATAAAAAGGATCAACCGTTGGCATTACCAATTCAATTAAGGGCGTCATAGCGTCTTTTTCTTTTTCTTCCAGTGCCTTAAGAGCCTCTTGTTCGGCACGTTTCCACTTTAATATTGGTATGTAATGCTTTGAATTAAACATATTTTAACTTATTTATTTTTTGAAAAATATTGCTTCACTTTTGATTGACCAATAATACTATTTAAGTAACTCCATTTCCCGCCCTCATATCTTATTTTTCCAGCAATAATAGCAACGTGCACGCCCAACTCTTTTGCCAAACTATTTGCGGCTATAGACGAAGGAAGCAATCTTGCTGCACTAATTTCCCATTTATTTGATGGCACCAAAACTTCACTAGCTAAACTGTCAGCCTCTTGTTCTTTAATATTAATATCAAATCCTTTAATATCATCTAACTCATCATAAAAAAGATTAATTTCTTGATCGTAATGCAAAACAATATGAGCCAGCTCATGCATCAATGTAAACCAAAAATTATCCAATCTATCATGTCTTAAGGTTAATCCAATAACTGGATTATCATTATTTAATAAAATTGCTGCTCCATCTAAGCGAGTTTTTGGAAAATGAGGTTCTATCACTAAAATAATTCCATGATCTTTTAGATATTCTTGAGCTAATATGGGACCATTTTCTTTCACGCTCAATTTCACAATTTCTTGCATGAAACCAACATCAACAACCCCAGCTTTATATTTAATTGTTTTTATTTCTTTAGATTTTTTTACAACAAAAGTAGCCCAAGCAGCCAATGCGTGTTTGTCCGTAAGAGGCGAAGATCTATAGTTAGATTTTCGTGCCATTCCAAAGACTTGAGTTGGATATCCTAAAAAAAATTTCTGCAACAATTCTATCTTACTAGTGTCTTTTAACGAAGCACCTTCGAAATAATCACGATTCTCCATCTCCGAGACGAGGCGACTATCCCAATTGTGATATTGCGAATCACCTCCCTGGTCAGGATTTTTTATTAATACCTTAGCTGGAATGCCCAATCCTATTTCAAGAGCTCTTATCATCTCAAGAGTTAATTGACGTTTACCAGAAAGAATTTCTGATACTCTACTTCTGCTACCAATATAAGGAATCAAATCAACTGGTTTAAGTCCAGATTGTTCCATCCTAAATTTTATTGCATCAATAGGACCAGGAAGAGTCTCTGGGAATAAACCTGCCTCATAGCTTTCGATAAGAGAACTTAAAATACTAAGTCGTTCTCCCTCCTCTGAATCGGGATTTGGATCTTGCCCTATCAACATCTCAGCTAACTTAAGTGCCTCTTCGTAATCTTTTTCGGTTTTTATTGTTTTAATTTTAATCATATTTTTACTTGTCTATTTTCCACTTATCATATTCATCATGTGTTCCTATGTTCCTTACGAGCACCATTCCGCTCTTATAAGTAATCGAGACCCAAAGCCTATATTTACTACCACAGATATCAAAAATAACCTGCTGGTTTCCTAAAACACTGGCCTTAGGGTATCTTCTTTTAATGTCGTGGGGATCATCCCATTTTGTTCCTTCGATTTCCGCCATCCACGAATCAATTTGTGACCGAGCATTAGCATGTTTTTGCTTAAAATCGCTCAATAATTTCTTACCTAATAATTTCATTTCTATAGATTACACTTATATTTGTTCCCATATTGGTAATAATAAATCAAAAATATAAATTAGTCAATAGGGTAAGATAAATAACCTACAAATAACTTAAAAAACTAGATTAACTTTGTAAAAAGTGATAAAATAAAAATACAATTAAATAAAATAGCCTAAACCTTTAGCAATAAAGGCATGGCTCGAAGTCAAGACATGCATAAAGAACCCATCATGGGGTCGCATGTCTTGCCATATCGGGAAACCGGTATGAGTAGTTTCGGCTACTACCTGTGGTGGGCTTTTTGTATATAAAAAACCAATAAACCTAAATATGAATTATATTGAAATGATTATCGGCATAATAGTTCTCCGATTCATAATCGGAGCAATGATCGACTATGCTAAAAAGAAAGAAAAAAATAAAAAAGATAAAATAAAGTATTTCTATAACTTATAAAAAAATGACATACAGAGAATGGATTAATAACCTTAACAAAAATATATTAAAATGGAATTATGCAATTCCATTAGGATTAGTTGCTTATGGACTATCAAATCTTTTAGGAACAGATACGATAATAGGCAGAGGCATTGGAGTATTTAATCTTTTAATCATAATCGGTATGATTACAGGATTAATAGATTTAATAAAATATATTATTAAAAAAACAAAGTAAAAAAATGTGGATTAATAATTTTTTAATAAATGTCAAAATCGGATTTATTGATTCTCAAGCAGAAAAAATCTTATCAAAAATACTTAAAGAACTAGAATCTAATTCAGTCAAACAAACAATAGAATTAATAAATAGCGAAGGTTTTGAAAAGGCTAATAAAAATATAGAAAAATTTGGCAATGACATACAGAAATTGATAGAAGTAAAGGAAAAGTATATACAACTTAGAGAAAAATACAAAAACGACAAAAGCGAATTACTAAAAATTGCCATTGATTGGAGAGATGCCATTATTTTTAATTACGATACTTTAATCAACAAAACAGATGAAAAAATTGATTATAAGATTAGAACAAAAACGATTATAAATAAATTTAATGACCTATTATTAAAATAACTAAAAACATTATGAAAATTAACATGTATACAGTGGCAGCAATAATCCTTATCCTTTTATCTCTTTACTGTGCGATGACTTATTCGGAAGGCTGGCCATTAATTTATTTTATATCAGCTATTGTGGTATTCATTTCTGGAGGAATAATTAATGCCATCAACAATAAAAATTCCATCAAATAACCTATTGTTAAAAATAGCGGTTTTTGGCATAATAAGACCATGAAAGATCAGTCACACCAAAAACTAATAAACTACACGGACTACTACGTAGATTCTAATAAATTCCAGCATCGAGCAAAATTATTGAGGATAAAATTAAGAATACCATTAGATGGTCTTGAGCTATCTGCAAAGCTTAAAAAAACAATAGAAAAACAGGGTGGCATTACAAATTTCTTCTACTGCCCAGAAGAATTGAATAATCTTCTATACACGGATATCAATGATTACACGAAATCAATAATTAAAGACTTCCCTACCACTAACACAACCATAATCAATTTCTTCAAATTTTATGTTTTATATAATGAAAGATTCTATTTTTTCCTATCTAAATACTCCGTAGAAAGAACCAACTTATGCATTATTGAGGATATGCGATTAACCTTAAAGTTAAATGAAAAGATGAAAATGGGGCCTGTTCATACTGTAGAAGTACTTAAAAACAGTTTTGAAAATTATCCAATAATAATAAAACTTCATCCATCAATAAGTGGCAACGATTTAGAGGATTTTGTTGAAAAAAATAGAAAATTAATAAAATCCTACCTTAAAAAATATAAAGATGAAAGTTCTAAGATAGGAAAAATTAGAAAAAGAAGTAATATAGTTAAAAAAAGGAGTGAATTTATATATAATTTGCATAAAAACAACAAAGAATTGTCACATAAAGAAATCGCTGCCCTAACTAATAAAGAATTTGAAGACAAATGTAAAAGAATTGATTATTCTTATGTAGGGAAAATCATCTCCCTCCAAAAGAAAATGCGAATATAAATGGGGGGGACTTAATATGATATCTCTCTCTTGAAAAATAAAGTAACCTGAATATAGTCAGGTTTTTTTATTTAATAAATTTATCCAAAATATGATTGATAATTTTCAAGAAAAATTTGAAATACGTGATTTGAGAGAAAAAGGCAGATTTATGATAGATGATAAATTTTTAGATGGATATTCAAAGTTCCTTGGTATTTATTCAGTTGGTGTTTATTGTTCTCTTTGTAGGCACGTAAATAAATGGCAAAAAACATGGCCATCAATAAATTTAATGGGCAAAGAATTAAACATAAGTCGGAATAAAGTAATCGAAAGTATAAAGTATCTTGAATTCTGGAAAATCATTAAAAAACAAAGGTTGGGAATGAAATGCAATAACAGATATCTACTTCTTAAAAAAACGATCTGGAAAACCATAAAAATAGAATCGCTGAAGGAATTTTCTGAAGTTTACAATATAAACTTCAAGGGTTTATACGATAAACTTCTTGAGTTTACTACAGCAACCTCCATAGAAAGGAAACACAATATTAAGGAAACACAAGAGAAAGAAGTTTATTTTTCAAAAAAGAAGAAACCTTATTACAAAGGAGAAGAAATGAGAAAAAAAGATGGGCAATGGATGGTTATACCGAAAGAAGGTGGCCCATGGTGTGAATTTGCAGACAAAGAATCAACAATAGATTGGAGATAATTATTTATTAAAATGGAAAGTTCTGATTATCAAAATAATAAAGAATCAGTTTGGATAGAAGAAGCAGCCAATCGACTTGCTGAGATTTTGATTAAACAAATAGAACTAGATTATAAAAACAATGCCTCCAAAACAACAAATAATACTGATTAAAACTTGACTTGTTAAACGTTCGCGGCATAATGTGATTAATAAAAAAATAAACATATGGAAAACGCATTAATTTATTGTAGAGTTTCAACCGAAGAACAAGCACGAGAGGGCTATTCTTTGGATGCTCAAGAAAAATTCTGCGGACTCTTCGCTAAAAATAATAATTATAAAATAAGCCATATCTACAGGGACGAAGGAAAAAGCGGAACAACGATTGAGCGACCAGCTCTTCAAGAAATGCTCTCTAGGTGCCAAGAAGATAAATCAATAAAAGCGGTTCTTGTTCAAGAAACAGATAGATTAGCTAGAGGAGTCGGCATACATTTAGCAATTAAAACTATTCTTAAAAAGGCCGGAATAACGCTTATTTCTGTAGCACAACCAATGCTAGATGATTCTGCAGAAGGAAATGTGATGGATCTAGTTATTGCCGCCATGAATCAATTTCAATCAGATCTTAATAGTAGAAAAACAAAAAAAGGAATGCAAGAGAAATTTGAATCAAGATGGTGGCCAGGATTGGCAAAACTAGGATACCTTAATAAAGAAGTTAATGGAGAAAAAATAACTGTAAATGATCCAGAAAGGTGGGACTTGATAAAAGAAGCTTTAGAAATGTATTTAACTGGAAACTATTCTGCAGTAGAAATATCTGACATTCTACACGAAAAAGGATTAACTGCCAGACAAGGCAAAAAGATATGTAATGGCATAATGATAAACATCCTTAAAGACCCTTTCTATGCTGGAATAATGAGTTGGAATAAACAAGAAAGAAAAGGAAATCATGAACTAATGATAACGCTCGCCCAACACAAAAATATTTTAGCAATAATGGACGACCATAATAGACATGCCTGCAGGAGAAGAATACATAATTTTTTACTAAGAGGTTTTATTTATTGTGGTATCTGCGGACAAAAATACACCGCAGAAATACACAAAAAGAAAAATATAAGTTACTACCACTGCATATTGAGCGGACAAAAACATAGCAATGAGGGACAAAACATTGAAGCAGGAAAGCTAGAAAAAATGATTTCTGACCAATTCAAAAATATACAATTCAACGAAAGCTTCATTGCTCTTGTAGTTTCAAAAGTAAAATTATTCTATGAAAAGAAAAAGGAAGGAATTAATAAAGATAAGAGAGGCCTACTTAATCAGAAAGCTGCACTAGAAAAGAAAAAAGAAACAGCAGAAGAAAAACTACTATCTGGAACCATTAAAGACGAAAGCTTTATTAGATTAAGAGACAAACTTGATTTAGGAATAGAAAAAATACAGGAACAGATAGAAAAGATAGAAAATCAAAGAAATGTAGACGTTGATACAATGAGAAACATTTTATCTTTAGCCAGAGATATCCATGGGTCCTATGTTAAGGCTCCAGACCCCATTAAAAGGCTTTATTTAGCCCTTTTCTGGGACGGAATCTGGATAAAGGACAAAACTATCATCAAAGCAAAACCAACCGAATTAATCGAAGTTTTAATAAAGGAGAAACAGGTTATAACTACATCAAATTGGCTCCGGTGGTAGGATTCGAACCTACAACCTATTGCTTAACAGGCAACCGCGCTACCATTGCGCCACACCGGAATGAATGACTATTACATTATAGTCATTTTCGCTTTTTTTTCAACCCTCTTAGTATCCCTCTAATTTCTTCAAATCCTTGTGTCCCCTGATTTTTTCAATCGCCTTGGCTTCAATCTGCCTGATTCTTTCTCTGGTTACGCCAAACTCCTGTCCTACCTCTTCCAAAGTATGAGTAACTCCGTCTTCTAAACCAAAACGCATCGAAAGAATCTTCTGTTCTCTTTCAGCCAAATCTTTAAATATCTCATCCAAATGCTCCCTCAATAATGTTCTTCCAGCTTGAGAAGCAGGAGATTCAATCTTATCATCTTTGATAAACTCACCCAAAACACTGTCTTTCTCGTCTTCTCCCACTGGAGTTTCAAGTGAAACAGCTTTTTGAGAAATCTTCTCTAAGTGTCTCACCTTCTCAACTTCAATTCCCATTTCCGCTGCAATTTCTTCATCTAACGGTTCCCTATCTAATTCCTGCAATAATTTTCTCTTGGCTTGAGTATACTTAGTCAAAGTTTCAATCATGTGAACCGGAATACGAATAGTTCTGGCTTGATCAGCCAAAGCACGAGTAATGGTTTGTCTAATCCACCAGGTGGCATAGGTTGAAAACTTGTATCCCTTTCTCCAATCAAATTTCTCTACCGCACGAAATAATCCCAAATTACCTTCTTGAATCAAATCAAGCAAAGTTAAATTAGGAGAGCGTCCGATATATTTCTTAGCAATTGAAACCACTAATCTTAAGTTGGCTTCAGCTAATTTCCTTTTTGCATCTTCATCTCCGGCTTCAATCCTTCTAGCTAAATCTTTCTCATCACGAGCGGTAATCGGATCAATTCTTCCAATCTCCTTTAAATAAGACTGGATTGAATCAATCTTTCCGGTCGAAGCTCTTTTCCTTCCTTTCTTCTTAGTTGTATCGCTGGTATCCAAATATCCTTTAGAATCTTTCACATCGATACTCAACTGTTCCAATTTACCGAACATCTGGTCTAATTCAATCATGTTTTCTTCAATATTGGGAAAATAATTCAAAATCTCAGAAAAAGTCACAAAACCTCTAGTCTTGCCTTTCTTTACCAGTTCATCTAATTTTTCCGGAGTGATAACATTAATGACTCTCTTCTTCCTTTTCTTGACTTTCTTTACCGGGGCTTTCTTCTTCGCAGTCATCTTTTTTTTCACAACTTTCTTCAGCGGCTTTCTGGGCTTCGCCTTTTTGACTAACTTCTTTTTTGTTTTCTTCATTGTTTTTTATTAATTTATTAAATTTTAATAAAAGTTCTTTGACGTCTGCGAAAGCTCCTTCTTTCTCCTTGCTTTTTATCTCTTGAGTCAGCCTATCTCTTTCTTGCTTTTTAATCAAGCTTTGAAGCTCAGTTAAGCATTTATTCCACTCTTCGTTTACAATCAAATCTTCCACTTCCTTCATCAATTCCGACCTGATTAAGATATAGCTTGAATAGTCCGATACGCCCAAATCTTCCTTATTTTTAATCTTTAAAAATACATCCTTGGCTTCGGGAGAAAAAACTTCAATCATTTCTTCGGTTAATTCAGAGACTTTTGCCGGTTCAAGTAAGGTTAAAGACAAAATATCCTCTTCCAGCATCTCCCGCCTGGTTTTCTTCTCCTTAATATTAATTACTTCTTTTTCGGGAATATTATTCTCCTCTACTTTGACTTTTTTAAGTTCCGTCCTGATATCTTCATCCTTTATCCTTAATCGCTGACTCATGTTTTCAATCCAATGGCTCTGTTCTATGTTATTATCAATTTTCTTTAAAACGGGCAAGAGCTCGGCGATAATCTTCTTTTTATCTTCAAAAACTTCAGGATTCCTGTTCTTGAAAGCCAACTCGAAATAAAATTCATTAATCGGCTTGGCTGAATTTACCAAGTCTCTCCATTTCTCTTCTCCTTCCAAAAGAATGATATCGGCCGGGTCTTTTTCCGCAACCATCGAAATAACCTTCACATTGAATCCGTTCTTTAGCGCCAAATCAATTCCCTTCTTGGTGGCATTGTTTCCGGCAATATCCATATCAAAAGCCAAAACCAAATTAGAAGAATATCTTTTAATGATTCCTAAGTGCAAAGGAGTTAAAGCGGTTCCCGAAACAGCGATACAATTCTTAATTCCCGCCTGATGAGACATGATGCAGTCAACATTGCCCTCAACCAAAACGCAAAAATCTTTCTGGCGAACCTCGAGCTTGGCTTTATCCATTCCGTACAAAGCCCGGCTTTTATCATACAATAAAGTATTAGGAGTATTTAAATACTTAGCTTCGTCTTCCAGTTTAAATATTCGGCCAGTAAATCCGGAAACCTGAGAATTCAAATCACAAATCGGAAACATAATTCTGCTTCTGAATCGATCAAAAAACTTAGCCGAATCTTTTTTAATTCCCAATCCAGCGCTAACAATATCTTCCCTTTTAAATCCTTGTCCGATTAAATAATCAGCCAGACCGGTCCAAGTGTCGGGAGCATAGCCGAGTCTCCAATCCTTTATCGTTTCAATTTTCATTCCTCTTTTAAGAAGATATTCAATGGCTTCCTTTCCGGTTTTACTCTTTTCCAGTTGAGCGGAATAAAACTTGCATGACCTTTCCAATAAATCAATCAGGACTTGCCTTTCATTTTTCATTTTCTTCCAGTCTTCCGATTCCTTTTTTAAAGCTACTCCCGCCTTATCGGCTAAAATCTTTAAAGCATCGACAAAATCAACTCCCTCAATTTTCATGACGAACTTAAAAATATCTCCTCCTTCATTACAGCCACCGAAACAATGCCATAATTGACGGGAAGGAGAAACAAAAAAAGAGGCTGATTTTTCATTATGAAAAGGACAGCGGGCCCGGTAGTTTATTCCCGCTTTTTCAAGTTTAATGTAGCTTCCTACGACATCGACGATATTTAAACGAGACTTTATTTCTTCAATGTCTGAGTTCATAGTATTAAAATACTAACACAAACCAAGTAAAAACGCTATTGCTTCCATTCTCCCAAAATAACCGTAATTGTAACTTCTTCTTTATCTCTCAACACCTTTAAATCAACCGAAGCATATGGGTCATATCTGGAAATAATCTTAGATAAAGGATTGTCTGTCGTTATCTTTTCCCCGCCCATTTCCAAAATAATATCCCCTTCTTTCAATCCAGCTTTTTCGGCCGGAGACCCAGAAACAATAGCCTGATCAGTAGAATCAGCTCCCTTACTAATCAAAGCTCCGTAATCAACCGATAATTCTTTCTCTTCTGCATATTTTTTATTTATCAATATATATCTGACGCCCAGATACGGATATGATATTTTTCCAGAGCCCTTAACCTGTTCAATGTCTTTTTTAGCTTTATTAATTGAAATCGCAAAAGAAATATTCTGACCAGAAGAAGAAATAGCAGTGTTAATTCCAATAACTTCACCTTTTAAATTTAAGAGTGGTCCACCTGAATTTCCTTTATTAATCGCCGCATCGGTCTGAATAATATCTTCCAATGTTTCTGTTCCAATTGTTTCTCCCGAAGCAATTACTGTTCTGCCCAGGCCGGAAATTACTCCCACCGAAACCGTATTCTGATATTCTCCTAAAGCATTACCGATAGCAATAACACTTTGACCAATCTGAACATCATCGGAAGAACCAAGAGTTAAAGCCTTAAATTTATTATTCCCCTGTATTTTTATGATTGCTAAATCTTGAACCGGATCTTTAGCTAAAACCTTAGCCGGGTATTCATTATTATCATTCATCACGACTATATATTCAGCTTTATCATCGGCCACAACGTGCTTATTAGTTAAAACCAATCCGTCTTCAGAAACAATAAATCCGGTTCCCGCTCCCACCTGTTGTTTCTCGGTTCCGGTCTGCTTCTGTTGAGGAATAGTTAAAAACCCGTCTCCGAAAAGATCTATATACTGCTGTTCGTAAACGGCGACTTCTTTCATGATTACCACGGAAACAACCGAAGGAGAATTATCTTTTACCACATCGATTACTTTCTGTTCTTGAGTGGTCTGAGGAATATATTCTTTTTCAACAACTTTTTCCGAATGAATGATTGGAACTCCCGCACTAATAATCTCCTGTTTTAATTTAAGATAAAAAATATAGCTTGAAGCTATGCCTCCAATCAATCCGATTAAAAAAACTAAAATTAAAAATAATCCCGGGAAAGGCATCTTTCCAGGAAATAATTTCTTCATCTCCGGTCCTTTTATTTTATGAAAATTAATTGATGGTAATTGATAGATTGACATATTTTTGAAAACTTACTTCTTATCGTAATGTCCGAAATCATACTTAATCCTTCTTTCCGGAACTCGACAAAACCCCATATTCAAGCCGCATAAAAGATATTTGAAAACGGTTCTGAAGTATCCGTCCCTTTCAAATCTCCTTGAGGGCATATATATTTTAACTTTTTTAATGATATCGAATTTTCCTAATTTTTCAGCCTGCTGAATAAAATAATGATCTTCAGCTAAAGTGATGCTTTCGTCAAATCCCTTAACTTTTTCAAAGATATCTTTTTTAACCATTATTCCCATCGCTCCCATTGGAAACACTTTCTTTAGTATCTTCTGGGGAACATTGTAAAAAAGATTCAAAGTGAAAGGATTTAAATAGATATTGTTTTTTTGAGGCAAAAGTGGAAAAGAAGCGACTGCTAAATCATTTTTAATAAAATACTCAACCGACTGTTTTAAGAAATTCTTGGGAGCAAGTTTTAAGTCGGCATCAAGGAAAAAAAGAATATCTCCCTTGGCAACCTTTGCTCCACTGTTTCTTCCTCTGGCCGGCAACCCTCCTTTAGTAATAATACAATTATATCCTCTCGCAATTTCAACTGTCTTGTCGGTTGAACCGGCATCGGCAACAATAACTTCGTAATCGTCAAAACCTCCTTTCTGAATTAAAGATAGCAAGGTTTTAATATTCTTCTCTTCATTTAATGTTGGTATAATTATGCTTAACATATTTACTAAAATAACTTCTTAGCTTCATCCCAAATCTCTGAATTATTATAAATCGTCTTCATGTAGTACCACCACTCGGCTCCCCAGAAATAGAAAGTATCGATTCCGGTACTCTTGGCAAACTCTATATTTTTTTTGAATTGTTTCAAGTTCATTGTTTTCTCCTGTTCCGCTAAAGAGGAATTCATGATTGAATTGGCGCACCACGGTTCAGCCTGTAATTCCACCCCAATCACCTTCTGTTTAAAAAAGTTCTTCACAACATCGGCTCGACGGTTATAGAAAACAGACGGCAAGGGATAAGAAACGTAAACACGGAGCTGTTGCTGCCAAACCTTCTCATAGGTTGTAACTCCGACCATGTCTCCACCGACTTGGGCCGCTTTAATCCAAAAAGATAATTCTCCACTATCGGTCACAATAATTTTGTGAGCCGGGTCATTAGCTTTAACAAAAGCAACTTCTTTCTTCAAGAATTCTCCATCTGCCCAGGGACAGGCTCCGAACTTGAGGAAAGCTTCGTTTTCTACCTGCCACATTGAAAGAGCCGGAGAATCTTTATATCTTGAAACTATTGTTTTAAGCATTGTCATTACTTCTTCCTGCTGTCGTTCTTTATCAAGATCACGAGCCCAATTTGGCAAATGACATTCCGGCCAGCGAGGCACTCTCATTCCGATGGCTAAAATAATATTAGCATTATACTTTTCCGCCTTGGCTATCTGCCAGTCTAATTCACTGAAATCATAGACTCCCTTCTCTTTTTCAATTAAATCCCAATAAACCGATATTTTAATGTTTTTCGCCCCCAAGTCATTCAAAATGGCAAGGTATGTCTCTTTTGAATCCAACCTTAAAAAATCTGTCTGTTTGACCGAAAAATTAACTCCCCAAGTCATATTCTTCGGTTGATTGGCAAAACCGATAAAAAAATATGCAATAAAGAGAACGACTAGTCCTAAAAGGGACCATAAAATGTATTTTAATAATGGAATCATTAGCAAGTACATTATATTAAAAATTAGCTAAAGAATCAAACCCTGTTTTTATAGGACCAAAACTGCCAAACCCAAACCGATAATAAGGATGGAAATGACTTTTTGCATCATTATCTTTTTACTCATATCTTCTTTTAAAACTTTGGGTAAAAAACAAGAAGTTAAGATAACCAAAACAAACAAAAAAGCATACTGTATTCCTTTCATTGAATTCATTATCGCCAAATAAGAAACCGGCACTAAAAAGATGGCCCAGCTTTGAAGAATATTAGCCAATCCTCCAAACGTTTGAGCGGTAAAAAAAACAATTCCTGTTTTCTTACTAAACTTTCCGTTCCCACCTTTCAATTCTTTTATAAATTTCTTATCAAATAAAAATACTAAAACAAAAATAAAACTGAAAATTCTCATCCAGATAAAGCCTTGCCAAAACGACATCTCGGCAAAAACAAATTTAGAAAAAATAAAATCGAGAGAAAAAAGAAGTGCCGTGATTAAAGATATTTCCAAACTTTTTCTGGTAATTTTCAAACTCTTGTCAATCGAAATTAAAACACTTCCTATTAAAAGAATAATAAAAGCCAAAATTTCATTTCCTTCCATTTTGTAGTATCCCCAGAAGAAAAAAGATAAGAGGGCGATAAAGATTGGCTGGGTTGCTCCGATGGTCGGCATTACCTTAGAAACATCAAAATGTTCTAAAGCATAGAACATCGCATAGAGACCGGCAATATAAACGATAGCTTCAAGAATGATAAAAGCTAAACTAATCAAACTCGGATAACCAAATTCAACAAAAGGAATTATTAGTACCGAAATAAGACTTAAAAGTCCGACGATAAATGTATATGTTTTAGGCTTGGACGGACCGGATAAGACAATCTTGTCTCCCAAAGAAGCCAAAGCAAAAAATAAATATGAAAAGATTATTGCGGTGAGCCAGAACATTTTTGTATTTCTTCTTTAATTTTAACTGTTCCCATTTGTTCTCCATTGATAAAACCTTCCATTGCCATTCGGGCAAAATATCCCGAGTGAAGATAGTCATAAAACCAATTCTTAACGTTTTCTATTTCTCTCTGTTCAATTCCCAAACCGGATTTCATTAACCAACTCTTATTAAATTCTTCCTGGGAACCGATAGTCGGAGCAATAATAATCGGCAAGCCTAAAGCTGAATAGAAAGAAAGTTCCGATGGTTTGGTCCATAAAATATCTGTTTTTCTTAAAGCTAAATTAAACTTGTCGTAATATTCTTCAAAGTTTTTTGCATAGATAATTTCTATTCCAGTTCCCAATAAATCTCCCAACCCTCCGTTTCTAATTTCTTTTTCAAAATAAGTTTCGATCTCTTTTTTAATTCCCGCAACAAGAATAATCTTTAATCTTTTGTTATATATTATTTTCTTTAAATTTCTGATAATTTTTATACCCAAATCCTTTTGTGCTCCGGCTCCACCGACGGTAAACATGATAGTTAAAGGATGATCTGATTTCTTAGGTAAGCGGCCGAGCTTTTCACGAATAATAAAATCTTTTTTCTCACGATATGTTTTTACCGGATCAAGATTAACGATTCTGTTTTTCAAATCTTCTTTCAACACTTCCATATTCTTCCTGCCGATATTTTCCATCGGCAAGGGATAACCGGTCAAAATAATATTATCTTTTTTGACTCCATACATCTTTAATCTCTGAACCACTCTTTTATTAGGAGCAAAATACTTTATCTTTGATTTTCTACCGGAAAGAGGAGCCCAGTTACGGCTGATATCGGCATCGCAAATGACGCAAAAAATATCATTGGGATATTTAAAGTACTCCGCCATAAAAGCCGGATTGTAAAAAGTAGAAACTATCGGAACCGGTTTAGTCTTCTTTAGTCTTTCGATTAAATCCATTCCCCAACCTCTTCCGAATAAAATGTGAGTTCTTTTTTGAGTAAAATTAGGAATCGATAAATCTTTATTGCTGTAAAAATCATTAATTCTCTGAATGGTGTCAAAGAACCAAAAAGATATTTCTCCGAATAGAGGAAATTTTTTAAAACGGGAAATCGATTCATAAAAAAACCTGGAACTTTCCCAAATCTTCTTGTCTCTCGAAGGAATGCCATGATAATCGTTGGCGCAAACAATCTCCTTGCCTTCGGCAAAAGATTTCAAAGGATGGGCGGTTCGCTGATGCCCGTATCCCATATTAACAGAAACAATCCAAGCAGTCTTACTCATATACTTAAATTATACATTATCCGTTTAAAAATTCCAATTGTTTTCTCCTCCCCTTGCGGGCCAAATATAAAAGAGGGAAATAAATAACCAATAAAACAATAAAGGGTAAATTAACTTCCATTGTCGCGAAGGAAGCCCGAGAAGAAATATCTACCACAATCATTAAATATGACAAAAGAATCGAACAAGGAAGGGCGACTATTATTCCCAAAAAAGGAACTAAAATTCCTAAAGCCATTAAAATTGGAGTAATCGGTAAAACGACAATATTCGAAACCAAAGAAACCAAAGAGAAATAACCGAAAGAAGAAATCAACAAAGGTAAGGTAAATAATTGAGCGGCAACAGTCATTGCAATAATTTCTCGTAGCCAAGCAATTTTTCCTTTTAAAATAACATCCAACCATTTATTAAAAACCGGAGCGATTAAAATGATTCCCAAGACCGCCAGGAAAGACAATTGAAAACCCAAATCAAACTTTAGCAATAAAGGATTAAACAATAACATTATTGAAGCGGCTATAACTAAAGTCCTTAAATTAAATGATTGACGGGAAATCAATTGAGCCAAAAACAAAAGTCCGACCATGATTCCCGCTCTCACTCCCGAAGCCGGCATTCCGACCAGGAAGATATATAAGACGGTAAAAATAATGGAACCCAATAGAGCTTGTTTTCTCCATAATCCGAAGAAAATTAAAACTTCGAATAGCATGGCGGAAAAAATAACAATATGCGAACCGGAGATAGCAATTACATGACTCAAGCCACTCTTACTTAATTTATCTTTCAATTCTTTATCCATCAGTTGGTCGTTTCCCAAAATCATCGCTTCCAATATTGGACTTAAATCAGCAGGAATATTTTCTTTTATTTTCCGTCCCAATTCTTTTTTAAAATCATACACTCGACCAATAAAAGTATTTTGGCTTTTAATAATTTCTATTTTAGGAAAAGAAACAATCATTGATATCTGGTCTTTAGCCAAATATCCTCGGTAATCAAAATCATCAAACTTCTCGGGAATTTTAATTACTCCCTTAATCTTTACCGTATCTCCAAATTCAGCTGGAAAATATTTATCGGTAAAAACTAAAATCTTTCCTAATTTTTCTTTATCATCAAAAATATCAACTGTCATTTGCATCTTTTCAGCTCCTCTTTCCGGATCATTAGAAACCTTTCCTTCAATAACAACTTCTTTGCCTTCAAATTTAATTAATTCACTATTCTCAATCTCAAATAAATTAAAACCAAACCAAAACATTCCAACAGAACAAAGCATAAAACAAAAACCGATTACAACAACTTTTTTGTTTTCATAAAAAGCACCGATTAAGATAAGACCGATAATTAATCCGATGATTTCAATAATGACTGAATCAATAAAAAAGGAAGCAATACAAATGCCTCCCACAAAGCTTAAACAAAAATAAATTAATGATTCGGATTTTGTCATCTTTTCTTTTTAAACATTTTAATAAAGGCCATGCCCGAAACAAAGCCTCCAATATGAACCCAATAAGCAACCGAAGTCTCTATAATTGAAGTAGAAAAAAGCTGCAATAAGAACCAAACAAAGATGTAAATAACCGCCGGGATTGAGGCAACAAAAAGAAAGAGAAAAGTCTTAATTTTATTCTTCGGAAAACAAACCAAATACCCACCCAACACTCCAGAAATAGCCCCTGACGCCCCTATAACCGCGGCAGTGGGGTCAGACATGGCCAAAGCATAAACAATAGCCCCACCAACGCCGCAAAGGAAATAAAAGCCAAGGAATTTAATTCTGCCCAAACGCGATTCCATATTATTTCCAAAAACCCACAAAAACCACATATTAAGGATTAAATGCCAAACATTACCGTGTAAAAACATGGAAGTAAAAACGGTAAAGAACCTTCCGTCCCATAATTTACCGGCCGAAAAACCAAAAAGATCAACATAATGATTAAGGTTGGAAATCGTACAAAGAAAAAAAATTGTATTGATTACAATTAAAAAAGCAGTTGCCAAGGGAAAACCGTTCCCTATCCTTTTTTTATCATATAACGGTATCATTATCTTATCCTAAAAATAGCAAAGAAATCTTTAACCTCCTTTTCTATATTTTTATAAAATTCATCGGGAAAAGGAATAACCGCTTCAAATTTTTTATCAAGCGTTCCCTTTTCTCCCCTGAATCTTTGGACGAAATATTTGTTAGCCGGAGCGATATCATTAGCAATTCTAATAACATTTTCTTGCGTATGAATTCCCGGAACAACCGTTGTTCTAAATTCGTAGTCAACTCCCGAATCTTTAATTATTGAAATCGACTCTCTGAGTTTTGAAATATCAACGACCATTCCGCAAGCTGCCTCGTATTTTTCTTTTATCAATGGAGCCTTAACATCCATAGCGATATAATCAACTAGTTTTTCATCAATCAATCTTTTAATCACATCTGGATTAGTCCCATTAGTATCGAGTTTGATTAAAAATCCCATCTTATTTATCTTTCTCAAAAGTTCAATCAAAGATTCTCCGTGAATCGTCGGCTCTCCTCCGCAAATCACACATCCATCAAGTAATCCTTTCTTTTCGTTTAAAAAATCAATTAAATAATCTTCTGATATTTGCGGATGATTTTTAATTTCTTGATCTAAGACAAGTTCTTTAGAATAACAAAAAGGACAACGGAAATTACATCCCGAGAGAAAAATCGTGCAAGCGAGCTTGCCCGGGTAATCAACCAAAGTAACTTTTTGTAATCCTCCTATTGTCATATCTGTTAAAAATGTGCGGAAACCCGCACATTCATAATTAAGAAATTTTAAATTCTTTTCTATCCTTGAATTCCTGCTGCTTGCCTTCGTTCCATTGTGAGACGGGACGTAAGTAGCCAACGACGCGGGAATATACTTCTGTCTCCTGGTAATTCTTTAAACTTTTATTTTCACTGAAACATTCGTTACACTTGAAAACCATTTTCTCTTTTCCATCCGGTAAAGAGTATTTCAATAATTGACCATTAAGAATTTCGCTATTTTCGGAAATAATAATTTTCTTTCCGCAATCATGACAAACATCTTGAATGTTCATATGTTTATTTTTTATTTAGCTTTGATAAAGAAGCTTTGACTTTGAATTCTTTTCTGTCCTTGAATTCCTGCTGTTTGCCTTCGTTCCATTGTGAAACGGGACGTAAGTAGCCAACGACGCGGGAATATACTTCACAGGGCTGTTCAATTGCACATTTGGGACAGGTAAAATGTTTTCCGGCAATGTATCCGTGAGTCGGACAGATTGAGAAGGTCGGAGTCAAAGTGATATAAGGCAATCTGTTCTTCTCAAATACTTTTTTAATCAAGGTTTTTACCGTATCAATATCGGTAATCTCTTCTCCGATAAACAAGTGCTCAACTGTTCCTCCGGTATATTTGCATTGAATCTCATCCTGCAATTTCAACTCTTCAAAAATATCATCGGTGTAATTTACCGGCAACTGAGTCGAGTTGGTGTAGTAAGGAACCTTCTTTGTTCCCAAAGTGATAATATCGGGATAAAGTTTTCTGTCCTTCTGAGCCAATCGATAAGAAGTTGATTCAGCCGGAGTCGCCTCAAGATTATAAATACTGTTAGTTTCTTTTTGATACTCAACCAATTTAGAACGCATGAAGTCCATTACCTCTAAAGCGAACTGACGTCCTTTCTTTGAACCAATATCTTCTCCCATGTAGTTCAATAAAGCTTCGTTCATTCCACAGATACCGATGGTCGAGAAGTGATTAGCAAAATATTGTCCTTTAGCTTTCTTAACTCCAGCTAAATAATATCTGGAATAAGGATACAATCCTTTAGAAGTGAATTCTTCAATTGTTTTTCTCTTAATTTCCAAACTTTCTTTAGCAATATCCATTACTTTACCTAATCTCTCAAAGAAATCTTTTTTGGTTTTAGATAAATATCCGATTCTGGGAAGATTAACAGTCACAACTCCGATACTTCCAGTCAAAGAACCCGAACCAAACAATCCTCCTCCACCTCGATTTGCTAATTCAGTCATATCAAGCCTAAGTCTGCAACACATTGAACGAACATCTTCAGGCTTCATATCTGAATTGATATAATTGGCAAAGTAGTTGATGCCGTATTTAGCAGAAGCTTCAAACATCGGGTCCAAAGCCGGGTCATCCCAAGGAAAATCTTTGGTAATATTGATGGTTGGAATCGGGAAAGAGAATGGTCTTCCACTTCTGTCTCCCTTAATCATCGTTGTATAAAAAGCCTTATCCAACATTTTCATTTCTTCTTCAAACTCAGAATAGTTTTCTTTCTGAACAACTCCTCCAATAATTACCGGCTGGTTGGCGAACACCGGAGAAGGTTTCAAATCAAGAGTGATGTTGGTGAAAGGACATTGGAATCCAACTCTGGTTGGTACGGCCATATTATATAGGAATTCCTGAATCGCTTGTTCAACCTGAGCGTAACTTAAATTATCATAGCGAATAAAGGGAGCAAGTAAGGTGTCGAAGTTTGAAAATGAAACTGCACCGGCTGCTTCACCTTGAAGAGTGTACATAAAGTTTACCACCTGTCCCAAAGCGCTTCTGAAATGCTTAGGAGGAGCTGATTCAATCTTTCCGTTGACTCCACCGAATCCTCTCAATAATAAATCGTATAAATCCCATCCAACGCAGTAGCAAGATAGGGTATCCAAATTGTGTAAGTGAATATCACCTGACTCATTAGCGCGCCTTACTTCTTCAGGATAAACTTTATTCAACCAATATTTTTTTACAATGTAAGAAACTCCGTAGTGATTCAAACCTTGCAAAGAAAATGTCATATTTGAATTCTCTTGCACCTCCCAATCCAACTTATCTAAGTAATCATCCACGCGATCAACCGCTTCTTCGGCGACGGCTTGCGATTCTCTCAAGATTCTTCTCTGTTCTCTGTATAGAATGAAGGCTTTAGCGGCAATTGCCTCTCCTTCCAATATCAAAACCTCCTCAATGATGTCTTGAATCTGTTCAACACTAGGGATTTCTTCAACTTTAAACCTTCTGTTTAAAATTTTAATTACACCATCAGCGATCTTTTGAGTTTTTTTTCCATTTCCTTGCTTAGTAGCAGTGATTGCTTTAAAAACAGCATTGAAAATTTTCTCTGGTTGAAATTCTACAATGTTTCCGTTTCTCTTTTGGACTTTAGTGATGTGGTTTGTTAGTTTCATATTTAGTATTCTATACTCCTAAAAAAATACTGTCAATTTTGACAAAAAATTAGAAGATTTTCTATTCGCTCCTCGTATAAGAGCCCTTATAATTTACGATTTTTCTGAACTAGTGGCAATAACAGTCACTCTGATTTCATCTTTCGACAAACTATTATCAAAAGATGCTCCAAAAATTATTTTCGCCGAAGATGCTGTCTTCTTTTTTATAATCTCGGCGATCTTTTTCACTTCCGATAAGAAAAAATTCTTATTTCCCGATGCAACATTGAATAAAACTCCTTCAGCTTTGTCTAATGGGAACTTGGCAATTGGAGAATGCAGTGCTTTTTCTACTGCCAGAACTGCTCTATCCTTGCCCTGTGCTTTTCCTGTTCCAAAAAACGCTGAACCGCTACTTTTTAATATCTCTCTGATGTCAGAAAAATCCAAATTAAGTATTCCCGGATTCATTATCACATTAGAGATGCTCTCGACTGCTTCTTTTAAAAGTTCGTCGCATTTATTAAACGCTGTTTCTACTGATGATTTTAAAGGAATCATTTCGTGAAGCTTGTCATTGGGAATCACGACCATCGCGTCAATCTTTTTCCTTACATCATCCAAACTATTCAAAGCAATCTTTTTTCTTTTCTTACCTTCGAACGAAAACGGCAAGGTAACAATTCCGATAGTTAAGGCTCCTGATTTTTTTGCAATCTCCGAAATAATCGGCATTGCTCCCGAACCAGTTCCTCCTCCCAGTCCTGAGGTTAAGAAAATAATATCACTGTCTTTCAAAGTTTCTTCAATCTCTTTATAGCTTTCTTTGGCCGACAATCTTCCTATTTCCGGTTTCATTCCCGCTCCCAATCCTTTGGTAATCTTGTCTCCTATTCTTAATTTTAAGTGCGCTTCTTTCTTTTTTAAATCTTGGGCATCAGTATTAATACTGATCAATTCAACATGTTTGATTTTTGCTCTCGTCAATCTATCAATCGTATTTGAACCTGCCCCTCCAACCCCAATAACTTTTATTCTTGTTAAGTTCATATATTTTAAGGAATAAAGTTTTCAAAAAATCCTTTAATCTTTTTTCCAACTCCGCCTCCTCCCGAACGAACAACAACTTTATCGGCCTTACTCATAACCAATCCGCAAACGGTAGATAAGGAGCTGTCTTTTTCCAATCCTTTAAATTCATTACAATATCCGATTCGGCAAGGAAGTTTAAATTCTTTTTTAGCCAACTCAACAATTCCGGGCAATTTACTTCCTCCCCCGGTTAAAACTATTCCTCCCGGCAATAATCCCTGCCTGGAAACTTTTTTAATTTCTTTATCAGCTAATTCAAATATCTCACAAACTCTAGCCTCAATAATCTTGCTTAATTCTTTTTCAGAAAAAGATAATACGTTTTTAGACTTCTTCTTGACTATCTTCCTCTTTTTGCCAAAAACATCTTCCTCCTCTTCTTCCTCTTCTTCATCAACCAAAGAAAGATTAAAATCTATTTTCTTCTTCGCATCTTTAGATAAACAAGAACCGTGCTGTTTTTTAATGCGTTCAGCTATTTCTATCTCCGTTTTAAATCCAATCGCGACATCATTGGTAATGTTTGCCGAACCAACTGGGAAAACAACCATGTTTAAGAGCCTTCCTTCTTCAAAAACGGCAACGCTAGATGTTCCCGCTCCGATATTAACCAAAGCAACCCCTAATTCTTTCTGATTGGGGGTTAAAACAGCATTAGAGTCGGCGATTAATCCGGGGATGATATTATCCTCTTCTAAATCAACGGCTTCAACAGAATCAATAATTCCTTCAATATCTGAATTAAAAGCAGACAAAAGCAAGGCATCCAATTCCAATCTCACTCCTTGTAGTCCTAAAGGATCTCTTATTTCTTTTTCTCCATCTAAAATCCATTCTCGGGGAAAAACCTGAAGAATAGTTTTATTATTCGACTGAAGGTTAATCATCTTAACCTCATCATAGATTCTTTCAATATCTTCTGAAGAAACTTTCTGATCAGCTCGACCGACAGAAATCAAAGCATGACTTGGAACAAGCTGAAGTTTAGTTCCGTTAATATTTACAAAAATATTATCAACTCGGCAATTGTGTTTTCTCTCAACTCTTTCGATAAGTTCAGACACTCTCTTCGCAACTTCATTCGAATCTTTAACTCTACCTTTTTGAACTCCGAATGAATCGATAGTGTCGAAGAATAAAATTTCCATTCCAGATTCAGAATCTTTTTTAACTCCCAAAATCTTTATTGTATCTGTTCCGATATCTAATCCGGTAATTGTTTTTATTCGAGACATGTTGCTTATTAATTAAAATTTAATCTTAGAAAGATATTCTTCCTGTTTCTGAAACATTTTTTCAGCTTCTTTTTTTGTCTTTTCGTGATCGTATGATAAAAGATGGAGAATTCCGTGAATCAAAACCAATGTTAACTCTTTTTTAAAATCTTTTCCGTTCTTTTCTACTTCTTCGGGACAAATTACAATTTCCGTTATGTCTCCGCCGATTTCTCCGAAGGAAAGTACATCAGTTGGTTTATTTTTTTTCCGATACTCCTTATTTAATTTTTTAATTTCTTGCGGATTTACAATCGCAATAGACAATTCAATCTTTTTTTTGTTCTTTTCTTCTTTTAAAACTTTTGTAGCAACTTTTTTCAAAAAAACTGTGTCTATCTTCCTGTATTTTTCCGAAAGATTGTTTATTTCTATCATTTTCTTTTACTCTATTTTACTAAATTAAAAAGGTTCTTGCAAGTTTAACGAAAAAAGGCCTATTTTAAGCCTTTAAAGGACGAAAAAACCGCCTTTTAAGCGGTTTATTATTAATTTCCTAATTCTTCCCTTACAATCTTCGCTACCACGTTTCCATCTGCTTTTCCCTTAGTCTGCGGAGAAACTTCTTTCATTACAATTCCAATATCTTTCATTGTTGTCGCTCCCGATTTAACAATCGAATCTTTTACAATCTTTCTAATTTCATCTTCAGTTAATTCTTTGGGAAGATATTTTTTCAAAACTTCCAATTCAGTCTTTTCTTTTTCAATTAAATCAGTTCTACCCCCCTGTTCAAACTGAGCAATACTATCTCTTCTCTTTTTAACTTCCGAAGAAACAACTTCGATTACTTCTTCATCGTTTAATTTAACTTTCTCTTTTATCTGTTCTTCATTTAAATTAGGTTCGGCTTCTAAAACCTTAACCCTCTTCTCCATTTCTTTATTAAAAATAGAAGAAGTCACCATTCTCAAAGTAGAGACGGCGGTTTCATTTTTTTCTTTAAGCGCAGAAATTAAATCTTTTTTAATTTCTTCAACTATCATATTATTTTTTATTTATAGTTTTGCCTAATTTTTTGGCTCGATCAAACTCCTTCTTTTTACCTACCTTAACTAAGGCAGCTCTCTTTTGCATGTTTTCGCTTTTGGTTCTTTTAACAAATCTTCTTTTTCTTGCTTCAACCAAGACTCCGCTCTTCTGAACGGCTTTTGTAAAGCGATACACCAAAGATTGAGAAGTTTCTCTTAATTGCTTCTGTATCTTCATACTATTTTTCTTTTAATATGTTTTTAACTTCTTTAATAATATCTTCTTGTTTTACTTCGACCTGTTTAGCTGTTTGCATATTCCTTACCAAAATCATATTGTTTAAGGCCTCTCTTTGTCCTAGAATCAAAACCACTTTTGAACCCAATCTGCTCGCTTTTCCTAATTGAGCTTTAAGCGCGTCCTTTCCAAAAGCTTCTCCTACTTTGATTCCGGCTTTTCTTAAATCTTCTAAAATAGGAAGGCTCTTCTTTTTGGCCAAAGGTCCGATTTGAGCAAAGAATATTTCTGGAACTGGATTAAAGCTGACTCTCGCTTTATTCTCCTTCATTTCCGCAATGATTCTTTCCACTCCGGCGGCCGCTCCGCAAGCAGGTGTTTCTCCTCCTCCGAGCATCTTTGATAAGCTATCATATCTTCCGCCTCCTGCCAAGACTCCCCCGGTGTTTTCCCCGGGTTTAGTAGATTCTATCTCAAACACGGTTCTTGAATAATAATCAAGCCCGCGAACCAAACGGCTATCTAAACAATAAGGGACTTTCAACTCATCCAAGTATTCCAAAACATCTTTTAGGTGTTTTTTGCAATCATCACACAAATAATCAACGCTTTGCGGGGCAGAAGCCAATGCTTCCTGACATTTTTCATTCTTGCAATCCAAAACTCTTAAAGGATTAACTTTCATTCTTTTCTGACAATCGGAACACAATCCAGTTTTCTTTTCTCTTAAATATTTAACCAAAGCTTTTCGATATAAAGGACGACAATTGTCATCTCCAATTGAATTAACTTTAACCATCAATCCTTTTAATCCTAAATCATTAAGAACACTATACATTACTAAAATAGTCTGCACATCAACAATCGGATCAGCTTCACCGATAATTTCCACTCCGAACTGATTGAATTGTCTGAATCTTCCGGCTTGAGGTTTTTCATATCTGAAGAATGGTCCGAAATACCAAAGTCTAACCGGCTGAGGCAAAGAAAGAAAACCGTGCTCAATATATGCACGCATAATTGAAGCGGTTCCTTCCGGGCGCAAAACCAAAGAATCTTTGCCTTTAGTTTTCAAAGTAAACATTTCTTTTTCCACGATATCGGTATTTTCTCCCACACTTTTGATAAACAAATTGGCATCTTCTAAAATAGGGGTGTCTATTTTTTCAAAATCGTAGAACGAAAAAACTTTCTTCGCAGCCTCCTGTATTTTTTCATAATACGCTTGGTCCTGAGGAAGAATATCGTGCATTCCAGTTACAGTTTGAAATTTTGGTTTACTCATATTTTAATATGTTGTTGTTTCTTGACCCAAAGTATTGACTAATACTTCGTATGGAGAAAGTCTTAATAATACTCTCCCCGTTATATTTTTTATCGGTAGAACTCCCCAAACTCTTGAATCGGAAGAATTATTTCTGTTATCTCCCATTACAAAATACTCATTTTGTTTCAAGGCTAAAGGACCGTAGCTGGTATTCTTCCATTCTTCTTGAGTCTTACTTGAAAGATACAAGCTTTCGTCTATCTTTTGTTCTTCTATTCCGGCTCGACTGATATACACCTCTCCGTTCTTTATCTCAATGGTTTCATTCGGTAAACCGATAATTCTTTTGATGTATCGGTAAGAAGGATCGAGCGGATACTGAAAAACGATAACTTCCCCTCTTTGCGGGTCTCTTAATCGATACGACAATTCATCGATAATCAAATAATCGCTGGAATGATAATTAGGCTCCATTGAAGCTCCTCTTACCATAAAAGGTTGAAACAACAGCATTCTTATCGGAATAACTATCGCTAAAGCGATCAATAGTATCTTGAAAGAGTCTAATAGAAAGGTTAAAACTTCTTTTTGCGTCATAATAAGATTATTATAAGGTAAAAGGAGTTTTAAAGCAAGGTTTACTATTTTCCTAAAAATACATATAATAAAGGTATGAAACTAATTATCGGCTTAGGAAACTACGGACCGGAATACGAAAAAACCAGACATAACTATGGCTTCATGGTTATCGATGAAATCCAAAGAAAGCATAACTTTCCTGAATTTAAATTGGAAAAAGAGCATAATGCCTTGATTTCAAAAAAAGGAGAGGTTCTTTTGGTTAAACCTCAGACCTATATGAACGAATCGGGCAAAGCGATAAAAAGCATTGCTTCCTACTATAAGATATCCCCCAAAGATATAATTGTTATCCATGATGATGCTGAAACCAATTTAGGAGAAATAAAAGAAGTCGAGAGCCGAAGTGCCGCTGGACATAATGGTGTTCGCTCAATAATCGACGAATTAAAAACTAATGAATTCAAAAGATTAAAATTGGGCATTGCTTCCGATGATCCGTCTTTTAAAAATAAACCTCTTGAAGATGTGGTTTTAAAAAACTTCAGCAAAGCCGAAGAAATTGTCGCTGTCGGAGTCATAGAAAAAGCAGTCGAATTAATAGTTGGTAAAATTATCGATTTAATTGTATGACAATTTGTATTTTTGGAGACAGTATTGTTTGGGGAGCCAGTGACTGCGAAAAAGGCGGCTGGGCCGATTCTTTGAAAAATTATCTGATGGATGATGATATCGATGTTTATAATCTTGGAATTTCCGGAAACACTACTGAAGACTTACTTGAAAGATTCGATGTTGAAGCCGGAGCCAGGAATCCGGACATTGTTATTTTTGCCATCGGAATAAATGATTCGTTGAGTCTTGATAAGGACGGACTGATTAAATTCCAAAAAAACATTTCATCACTCGTTAATAAAGCCAAAAAAATCACCGATAAGATTATTTTTATCGGATTAACCAGTGTTGACGAATCCAGAACTACTTCTTATTCATCAGAAGAAACCGGAGAAGCATATAACAATCAGAGTATTGGAGAATATGATGAAATTATTAAATCTTTCTGCGAAGATAATAATTTAATTTTCGTTGATATGCTCGGACTATTGATAAATGATGCTGACCTCTGCGACGGACTACATCCTAGTTCAATTGGTCACAAAAAAATGTTCGAAAGAATAAAAGAAACAATAGAACCGATATGGAAGGAATAATTTCTTTTGAAGATAAGAAATATCCGAAGAAACTAAAGGAAATCAAAAATCCTCCTAAAAATATCTATTACAAAGGACATATCACCTGGAACCAACCCTGTCTCGCTGTCATCGGTTCGAGGAATTGCCTCAGCCAAAATAAAAGCATCTGCTTAAAGATTATCAAAGACTTGCCTCAAGAATTTGTTATCGTTTCCGGCTTAGCCAAAGGAATCGATGCTTTTGCTCATGCTTCAGCCTTAAAGGCCAATAAATCAACCATTGCCGTTCTTCCTTCCGGAATCGAAAGAATCTATCCCAAGGAAAACGAAAATCTTTCCCAAAAAATCATTGAAAAGGAAGGGCTTTTGATTTCTGAATATCCCAGCAAAACCAAACCGACTAAATTCTCTTTTATCCAAAGAAACAGAATCACCGCCGGACTATCATTCGCTGTTTTAGTGATTGAAGCGCAAATGAAATCGGGAACAATGCACACGATTAGATTCGCTCAAGAACAAGGTAAAACAATTTACGCTGTTCCCGGCTCCGAAGGAACCGACTATTTAATTTTAAACGGAGCTATTCCGGTTTTGTCAGCTCACGATATTTGCCTTTAACTTTTAAAAATGATATGAAAAAGACATGAAGTCATTAATAATTGTTGAAAGTCCGACCAAAGCTAATACGATAAAAAAATTCTTAGGCGCCGATACAAGCGTCCTTTCTTCATATGGACACATCAGAGATTTACCGAAAAGCACTTTGGGCGTTGATACAGAAAAAGACTTTGAAGTTAAATACGTTATTCCCACTAAAGCCAGAAAGAATGTTAATCTTTTAAAAAAAGAAGTGGAAAAAGCTGACACCGTATATGTTGCTACCGATCCTGACCGAGAAGGAGAAGCTATCGCCTGGCACTTAATTGAAGTTCTAAAATTAGATAAAGATAAGTATAAAAGAATATCTTTCCACGAAATTACTAAACCAGCAATTGAAGAAGCTCTAAAAAATCCAACTGAATTAAATCTTGATTTGGCTGATGCTCAGCAAGCCAGAAGAGTTTTGGATAGAATCGTAGGATACAAGCTTTCTCCTTTCCTTTGGAAAAAAGTGATGAGAGGGTTGTCGGCCGGAAGAGTTCAATCAGTGGCTGTTCGATTGATTGTAGACCGAGAAAACGAAATCAAAAACTTCAAACCGGAAGAATACTGGAGTATTATCGCTTTATTAGAAAAAGAATCAAAAGAACAATTTGAAGCTATTTTAAGCAAGAAAGATGGAAAAGCTATTTCTAAAATGGGAATTAAAACCAAAGAACAGGGAGAAGATATTAAAAAAGAATTGGAAACAGCTAAGTATTCAATTTCTTCAATTGAAAGAAAGGAAACTAAAAGAAGTCCATTACCTCCCTTCACTACTTCTTCTCTACAACAAGAAGGTTCAAAGAAATTAAGATACCCAGCCAAAATGACGATGAGTATCGCTCAAACCCTGTATGAAAAAGGTTTGATTACCTATCACCGAACCGATTCATTGAATCTTTCTGAACAAGCATTACAATCTGCACAAAGCTTCATTGATGGTAAGTTTGGAAAGAATTATCACCAATTAAGAAGATTTAAAGCTAAAGGCAGAGCCCAAGAAGCCCACGAAGCAATCAGACCGACTAATGTTGAAAACGAACCAGAGAGTTTAAAGATTGAAGATAAATACAAAAAACTATACAAATTAATTTGGACTAGATTTGTTGCTTCGCAAATGACTGAAGCTATTTTTGATTCAATTAAAGTTGAAATTAAGACCGACAACAACTATACACTACAAAGCAACGGCTCAACTTTAAGATTTGACGGTTTCTTAAAAGTCTACCCGATGAAGTTTGAAGAAAAAACTCTTCCTAATCTAATAGAAGAAGAAAAAGTTAATTTGATAGATATTAAACCGGAGCAACACTTCACTCAACCACCAGCTAGATATACTGAGGCCAGCCTAATTAAAGAATTGGAAGAAAATGAAATTGGAAGACCATCAACCTATGCTCCGATTATTTCAACCATCCAAGCTAGAAACTATGTTGAAAAGAATAAAGAAAGAAGATTCCAGCCGACCGAAATAGGAACAACGGTTAATCAAATCCTTGTCGAACATTTCCCTCAAATCGTAGATATCAAATTCACCGCTAATATGGAAAAAGAATTAGATGAAATCGCTGAGGGTAACGAAAACTGGAAAACTATTTTAAGAGATTTCTATACTCCTTTCAATGAAAACCTTGAAAATAAATACAACGAAGTAGAAAAGAAAAAGGAAGAACCGGTTATCACCGATGAAATTTGTCCTAAGTGCGGAAAACCACTAGCTATCAAAACAGGAAGATTTGGAAAGTTCTTAGCCTGTACTGGATTCCCTGAATGTAAACATACTAAAAATATTAAAGACGAAAAAAAAGATACTGGCATTGTTTGTCCAGAATGTAATCAAGCAAATATAGTCCAAAAGAAAACAAAGAAAGGTAAAATCTTCTACGGTTGTCCTAATTGGCCCGATTGTAATTTCGCCCTATGGGACAAACCGACCGGAGAAAAGTGTCCCAAGTGCGGATCTTTAATGGTAGAAAAAGGAAAGAAAACAAAATGTTCAAACAAAAAC
Source organism: Minisyncoccota bacterium (assembly GCA_041657325.1). Taxonomy (GTDB): domain Bacteria; phylum Patescibacteriota; class Minisyncoccia; order Minisyncoccales; family Minisyncoccaceae; genus UBA2211. The sequence goes on along the minus strand of JBBACA010000001.1, from coordinate 55,147 downwards.
TGCAAGGAATTATAACTTGCAGTTTTTCTTAATAATTATTAACTTCTTAATTTTTTGAGCCACTCATTCATTTCGTCTTCGGTCTTGAAATTAACAACCACCTGAATACTATCTTTCTTTTTTTCAATCTTAATATTTTCCAAATTCAATATTTGTCTAACTTTCTTTTCCAAAAATTCACTAATCATCAGAGGAACTTGTTTAACAAGGTTTCGTTTCGCTCCCGCTCCGGCATTTCTTTCTTTAACTCTTCTTTCAGTTTCTCTGACTGAATATCCATTGGTTATTATTTCTTCTAATAACTCTTTAATTAATTTAACGTCTTTGCATCCTAATAATGCTCGGGCATGCCCCTCAGAAACACTTCCTTCTTTCAAAGCCTTTTTAACTTCCATCGGCAAAGCTAATATTCTTAAACTATTAGCAATCGCTTCTCTACTTGTTCCCGCAATTCTGGCAATTTCTTTTTCAAGTAGACCGAACTCTTCTCTTAATCTATCAAAAGCTTCTGCTTTATCAATTGGATTCAAGTTTCTTCGCTGAACGTTTTCAATCAAAGCTATTTCCAATTTCTCCCTATTTGATTGTTCACGAATAATTACCGGAACCTGTTTTAAACCAATCTTACCAGCTGCTCTCCATCTTCTTTCTCCGGCTACAATCTGATATTCATAGGTAATACCTCGATCAGTTTTCTTTTCTATTTTATTAACAATAATTGGCTGAAGTATTCCGTACTTCTTAATTGATTCTCCTAAAGATTCTAAAGCCTCCTCGTCAAATTCTTTACGAGGCTGATAAGGATTGGGCTTAATTTTTTCTATCTCGATCCAGAAGATAAAATCCTTACGTGTCTTATCTTCGGGAATAGACATGTCTTTTTTGGGGATCAACGATTCAATTCCTTTTCCAATCATATTTTAATAATTAATTTTTTGCTATTATTTCACGAGCTAACTCTCTAAAAGCATGAACGGCACGAGAATTGGGAGAATGTCTTAAAATTGTTTTACCGGTTATCGGAGACTCGGATAAAGAAACTGTTCTCGGGATAACGGTATCAAAAACATAACCGGGAAAACTTCTTCTTAAATCTTTGGAAATAGCGGCACAGACTCTGTTCTTCCTGTTATACATTGTCATGACCGAACCCAAGACCCTGATATTCATTTCTAAATTCTCGTTAATCAGTTTAATATTGGTTAACAGCTGTCCCAATCCTTCCATGGCTAAATATTCACATTGAACCGGAATTAAGACTTCGTCAGCGGCAATCAAGGCATTTAAAGTTAATAATCCCAAGCTGGGAGGACAATCAATTAAAACAAAATCGTATTGATCTTTAACAGCATCCAATACTTCTTTCAATTTAAATTCCCTGTTTTCCATATTAACCAATTCAATATTCGCTCCGGCTAGATTATGCGAAGTTGGCATGATATCGAAAGCCAAAAAAGGAGTCTTCTTGATGATATCTCGAGGAGAAACCTGCCCCAATAATGCTTCATATAAAGAAACTGATAACTCTCTGGGTTTTATTCCCATAGAAAATGTAGCATTGGCTTGAGGATCAATATCAACAAGAAGAACCCTCTTGCCGAAGGCAGTTAAAAACACGGGTAAATTAACAGCGATTGCTGTTTTCCCGACTCCACCTTTTTGATTAGCGATAGCGATTACTCGAGTCATTGATATAATTTTACCACAAGGCTTTTAAATTTACAAACAAGAAAAATTATGGTAAATAAAGATATATGCCGAAGTGGCGGAACTGGCAGACGCGTAGCACTCAAAATGCTATGGGGGCAACCCCGTGAGAGTTCAAGTCTCTCCTTCGGCACATTAGTGCCTTTTTTTATTGGCCGAAGTGGCGGAACTGGCAGACGCGTAACGTTCAGAACGTTATAGATTTATTCTGTGTGGGTTCAAGTCCCACCTTCGGCACTATCTCGCTGCAATGCAATAATAAATAACGGTTAAGATAAAGAGAGAACCGTAGAACCAAATTAATTTCTCGGAAACCATAAGTTGAGGACGAGAAGGAACTGTTTTTCCGAATCTATCATTGATATTTATATCAAACATATAGTCATCGGTCTTAAGTCTATTTTCAATATCCCATTTGTACAAATTTTTGTATCTTCGAATTCTTTGCAAATAATGAGCGTCTAAAAACCAGAAAGCTAAAAGAGGAATAAAAGCAATTATAATATGCTCTTTTTGACCTTGTAAAATAAGAGTTGCCACCAATAAAGAAACCGTCCATCCTTTTATCAAAAAAGAATGATTTGATTTCCTTTTAATTATCCCTTGAACAATCTCGGCCTCTTTCATTAAAATAGAAAGTCTTTTCTCTGTAGTCCCCTTGTCTTCTGTTTTTTTAATCATATATCTTTTTCAACTTTCTCTCCGGGCAAAGTTGATTTATTAGCCCCGATTTTTCTACCGGGATAAATTATTGTATTGATTCCTGTTTTAACATTATCACCCATAATCGTTCCGAACTTTTCTTTCTTGGTATCAACTAATTCTTCTTTTACCACCGTCTTTACTGTTTTGTGGTCGTGTCTTAAATTGGCAATAATTGTTCCCGCTCCAAAATTACAATTCTCTCCGATAATAGAATCTCCGATATATGTTAAATGACTAGCCCGGGTTCCTTTTCCGATTAAAGAATTTTTAATCTCAACTCCTTGTCCCACCTTGCATCCGTCTTCAATCACTGTTCCACTGCGAATAAAACAATTGGGTCCAATAGTACAGTTTTTACCAATATATACTGGACCCTCAATATAGACCCCGCTTTTAATAATCGTTCCTTCTTTAACGATAACATCGCCGTTTAAAACCGCTCCTTTTTCAATCTTTCCTTTTCTTTCTTTCTTCTGCTTTCCGAATAAATAAGGGATAACATCAAAAATATCCCAAGGATATGAAGCCGGCATCCAGAAAGATGCTTCACAAATGTGCAGCTTCTTTTCGTGAATAAACTTTCGGATATAATCGGTGAATTCAAATTCACCACGCGGTGATTTTTCAATCTGATAATCAAAGATAGTTTTAGGCAAACAATACAAAGCTGAATTAACTAATTTAGAAACTGGCTGGGCTGGTTTTTCAATAATATTCTTAGCGTATCCCTCTTCTTCATCAATCACTCCGAAACAGGAAGGATTTTCATGTTCTTTAACTAAAATGGATGGACATTTACCAATTGCTTTTTTAATGTCTTCCCGGGCATAAAAATCATCTCCGTTTAAAAGTAAGAATTGATCCTTTAAATGAGAAAAAGCTAATTTAGCCGAAGAACCGGTTCCCTCAATCTTACTATCTTCAATGTAGGTTATTTTCATCTTGCCGTATTTCTTTCCAATCTTCTCCATGATCATCTCTTTCTTGTAGCCGACAATAATAATAACCTCGCTCACCAATTCATCTAATTCATCTAAATTGTATTCCAAAATACTCTTTCCAAAAACTGAAAAGAGTGGTTTTGGTCTAGTCTCCGAGAGAGGCATAAACCTGGTTCCTTTGCCGGCTGCTAAAATTATTGCTTGCATATCTTTAATAATACTTCTGCTATTTTACTTGAGTCATGAACAATATCCCCACTACTAGGCAATAAATCCAATCCGATATACTTTTTATCCTTCGGTAAATCATCAAATTTAACTATTTCAAGGAATTGAGGGTGTGTTTTTGAATATTCATTTAATCTTTCAGTCTCGGGAATATTTGTATTAAAGATAACATAATCAAGCTCGCACTTCAAACAGTTCTCTACCTCTCCGACAAAGTCCTTGACCGTAAAGCCGTTTGATTCCCCATTCTTAGTCATTAGATTGCAGATATAAACCTTCTTGGCTTTGCTCATCTTTATCGTTTCCGAAGTACCATCAACCAATAAAACCTGCATTAAAGACGAATAAATGTCTCCTGGACCAATAACGACCATATCCGCCTTCTTAATCCTCTTTACCGTTTGCGGACAAGCTTTGGTTTCCGGTCTTAAAAATAATTTCGTAATTCTTAATTTAGGGTCGTGCTTGGGAACATCGATATTCGATTCCCCTACGATTTCTTCCCCGTTTTCCAAAACAGCAATTAAATCAGCCTTATGAGTAGTCGAAGGAAGTATCTTGTGATTATTAATCAACATTGAATTCATTTTCTCAAAAAGAGATCGGTAGCCGCCTTTTTCCAAAGCCATTGCCACGAAAGCAATGTTCCATAAATTATGTTCGTGCAAATCACCGTCTTCAAATCGGTAATCCAATAAAGATTTATCCTCTTCCGATAAATTACATAATTCTAACCAGGCTCTTCTTACATCTCCCGGAGAAATAACATCGTAATCTTTTCTTAATCTTCCCGAAGAACCGCCAGAATCTAAAACCGCCGAAACGACGGTTAAATTAACATTCTTGTTTTTCAATCCTGACAAAACAACTTTAGGCATCGCATTGCCTCCTCCGATACAAACAATATTCTTTTTTACAAATGGGTTTGCAAACATTTTTCTATTTCTGGTTTTTTATCTTTTACAAGATGTTTATTTGATTCTTCTTCAAAGCAAGTTCTATCTTTTTTGAATAAAATTCCGATCGGTATTTTACCTTCTCCATTATAGTTCCATTCTTTAATTAAAGCCAAGGCCTTGCTTCTTGAATCTAATTCTGGATTAACCGCCTCGTAAACCTTTTCGTTATAGAACTGAACCGTATTAAAGAAAGTAACACAAGGTTGCATTACCTCGATGAAAGAAAATCCTTTGTGGTTTACCGCCTCAATAATTAAATTCTTCAGGTGTTCAATCTTAGCCGAATAAGCTCGAGCAATAAAAGATGAATTAGCAGCCAGCATCAATTCCAAAGGATTGATAGGTTCTTCAATTGAACCTTCGGGAGTAGACTTTCCTTTTAATCCTTTTGGAGAAACAGCGGTGAATTGCCCAGTTGTTAAGGCAAATAACCTATTGTTGTGCATAATCACATTGATATCTGAATTTCTCTTGGCGGCATGAATTAAATGAGAAATTCCCTCATCTAAAGCAGCTCCGTCTCCCAAAAAGACCAATATCTTCAATTCCGGATTAGCCATTTTGATTCCCATGGCGGTAACAATTGAACGACCGTGAAGAGAATAAAAACTATTAATATTCAAATAATCAACTATTTTTGAATTACATCCGATATCGGAAACGATAACAATGTTTTCTTTTTTTATTCCTTTTGAGATTAATTCGTTAACTGCCAATTTAACCGCTTGAAGAATTCCAAAGTTTCCGCAACCGGGACACCATGTATTAATAGAAGTTGTTTCTAAGTTTTCCATATTAAATATTCTTTAATTTATGCTCTAATTCTTCTACGGTAAACGGCCTCATATCATATTTGAGGATTTTTTTATCGACTTTAATCCCATTACAATTAAGAAGTTCTGCCATCTGTCCCAAAGCACTGCACTCAACTAATATTAATTTATCAACTCCCTTCAACGCTTTTTCAAATTGTTTCTTGGGAAAAGGCTGAAGAACAAGCGGTTGAATAAATTTCAATCCTAATCTTGTAGCAACTTCTAATGCTACTCCTTTAGTTGAGCCCCAGGCAATAATCGCTTTCTTAGATTTTCTATTTCCGTAAACTTTAACTGCTTCTAATGAATCTACTTCAAAAGCCATTTCTTTAAACTTTCTCAATCTTTTTTCTTGCATTAAAATAATTGCCTCACTGTCTTCAATGGACAATCCTTTTTCATCGTGCTCATAACTGGTTCCCTTAACTACCGCCTTGTCTCCCGGGAAAGCCATCGGAGAAATTCCGCTCTTTGAATCAGCGTATCTCATATATTCTCCTTTTCCGCTCCACAAAGATGCTTTTTCTTTTTTAATTTCTTTTAAAACCTTCTCATTAAATTCAAAAGTACTTTCTGATAATTCTTTATCAACCAATAATATAGCCGGAGTTTGATATTTCCAAGCTAGATTTAATAGCTTGCCAGACCAATAACAACATTCGTTGGCATCGCCAGGAGCAGCAATGAATCTGACAAAATCTCCGTGTCCCGAATTAAGAGTAAAAAGCAAGTCAGCCTGACTGCTGTAAGTCGGAACTCCCGTAGCCGGACCTGATCTTTGGCTATTAACAATCAACACTGGTGTTTCAGCTTGAGCGGCCAAGCTTATCCCCTCAGTCATCAAAGCAAACCCTCCGCCCGATGTTCCAACCATTGAACGCTTGCCGGCAAAAGCTGAACCGATTGCTGAATTAATTACCGCAATCTCATTTTCCAATTGAGAGGTAATAATATTAAAATCTTTTTCGTGTTCGGCCAAATAATGAAGAATACTGGTGGCTGGAGTCATTGGATAAGCATAATAAATATCTAACCCGGCTTTAACTGCTCCCAAAGCAATTGCTTCATTTCCGGTTAAAAGAGGATCGGGATTAGCTTTTATCCTTTCAAGAGTCAAAACTATTTTTGTTTCTTCGTAAGCTCTTTTAGCAATTTCTAAATTCTTTTCAATTCCTTTATTCAATTCTTTCTTTAAAGCATCTTCCAATACTTTCCATTCTATTCCCATCGCTTTACTGAATCCGGCAATCAAAGCAGTGTTGCTCATAATCGGCAGACCTCCCAATTCTTTGGTAATAGTATCGGAAGCTATTCCTACTCCCTTTTCTCTTTTAATCTTGTCTTTATTAAAAACAATACAGCCTTTCTCTTCCAATGACTTTTCATGCTTATCAATTGTATTTGCATCTAAGGCTAATAAAAAATCAGCCTTTTCACGAGTAGAGAAATGCTGACTTTCGGAAATCCTCACGATCGAAAAATTGTGTCCACCCTTAATCAAAGATTGATAATCTTCAGAGATAAAAACATTGTAGCCGAGATTATTGAAAAGCTTGGCAATTATTAATCCAGCCTTTCTTGAGCCTTGTCCGGCGGCCCCGCCGATGATGATTGAATAGTCTTTTTTATTTTTCATAATAGGCGTATTTTACCATAAAGGAATTAAAAGAAAAACTAATTATCCACAACTCAAAAGCTGTTTTATTCGACGGTAACACTCTTCGCCAGGTTCTTCGGCTTATCAATATCTCTATCCAATGAATCGGCAAAATAGTAGGCAAAAAGGTGTAAAGGAATAGCTGATAATATCGGCGTTAGCATTTCTAATGTCTTAGGAATATAAATGACATCATCGACAATATCTTTGATTTCTTCATTGCCAACGGTGGCAATCGCAATAACCTTTCCCCTTCTGGCTTTAATTTCTTCAATATTGGAAATCATCTTTTCGTAAACAGAATCACTAGGACAAATGGCAATAGTCGGACAATTCTCGTCAATCAAAGCCAAGGGACCGTGCTTTAATTCTCCTCCCGCCACTCCTTCGGCATGAACATATGAAATCTCTTTTAATTTAAGCGCTCCTTCTAAGGCAATCGGATAATTATACTTTCGGCCGATAAAGAAGAAGTCTCTATACTGTTTGTATTTCTCGGCAATCTTCTTAATTTCGTCTTTCTGCTTTAAAATCTCTTTGGCTAATTCAGGAATTTTCATTAATTCCGAAACGATTCTCTTACCCATTACCATCGACATATCTCTCTGTCTGCCTAAATAAATAGTAATTAAAGCTAAGGTTGTTAATTGTCCGATAAAAGCTTTAGTTGAAGCAACAGCTATTTCCGGACCGGAACGGGTATATACTCCGGCATCGGTTTCTCTTGATTGAGAAGAACCAACCACATTAGTTACCCCTAAAGTTAAAACTCCTTTCGCTTTCATTTCTCGCAAGGCCGCTAAAGTATCGGCAGTTTCTCCAGATTGAGAGATAAAGATGGCGGCTGTTTTCTTATTTACAATCGGTTTTCTGTATCTAAACTCGGAACCGATATCGGTTGAAGTCGGAATATTGGCATATTCTTCAAGCATGTATTCTCCAACTTTAGAAGCGTAATAGGCAGTTCCGCATCCGATTAAGGTAATATTATCTATCTCTCTTAATTTTTCCTGAACCGATTCTAATCCACCGAGCTTAACCGAGCCTTCTTCTTCTAATAATCTTCCTCGCATTGCATCTTCAATCACGTTCGGCTCTTCCATAATTTCTTTAAGCATAAAATGCTTGTAGCCACTTTTCTCTGCCTGTTCAATATCCCAATCAATTGTTTCAATATTTTTCTTAGATTCTTTTTCTTCTTTTAAAATACAAAAGCCATCTTTCTTTAAGACTGCTATTTCTCCATCGTCCAAATTAATTATCTGTCTGGTTCTGGTGATAATCGCCGAAGGATCTGAAGCCACCAAAAACTCATCTGTTCCTACTCCGATAATCAATGGTGAAGACATTCTCGCTGCCACAACCTTGTCCGGGTCTTTAGTTGAAATAACCGCTAAACCGTATGTTCCTCGAACATCGCGCAAAGCTTTTCCCACTGCTTCTTCTAAATTAGAAACAAAATATTTCTCAATCAAATGAGCAATGACTTCAGTATCGGTTTCTGATTTGAAAACATGACCCTCCTTAATTAATTTAGCTTTTAATTCTTTGTAGTTTTCAATGATTCCGTTGTGAACTACAAAAATCTCATTCTTGCAATCACAATGAGGATGAGCATTTTCTTCGGTCACTAATCCGGTTGTTGCCCAACGACTGTGTCCTATTCCAATCTGTCCTTTAAAATCTTTACTTAAAAATTCTTCTTCGGTATTATCTATCTTCCCGACTCTTTTAAAAAGAGATGCTTTATTATCGTTTAAAAAACAAAAACCGTAGCTGTCATAGCCCCTGTATTCCATTCTTTTCAATCCAGACAAAAGAATTGGAGATGCTTCTTTATTTCCAATGTATCCGACTATGCCACACATATATTTATCAATTTATTTTCTACAAAAAATACTTCTTTGATTTCTTTTCCCTCAATCCATTTTTTAACCGTTTCGTTATTCAAAGCAATCTTTTCGACTTCTTCCTTGGGCATATTAATTTCAATCTCAATTCTTTCTCTCACTTTTCCATCAACCTGAACAATCATGATGACTTTTTCTTCTTTGATTAAGTTTGAATCTGCTTCCGGCCATTTCTCTAAAAGAATACTATTTTTATTTCCCATAATACTCCACAATTCTTCGCAAAGATGAGGAGTGAAGAGAGATAATAATTTTAAAACTCTTTCAATTTCAGGCTTACCGAATTCTTCTTTTTTCTCAGAAATAAAGTTAAAGAATTCCATAAAGAAAGCGATCGGAGTATTGAACTTCATCTTTTCCAGATCTTCGCTTACCTTCTTATTTAATTTGTGAGTTACCGCAATAACTTCAGCCGAACTTGTTGCGTTATCCTTTGAAGAAATAATAATATCCCAAGCTTTAGTCAAGAATCTATTAACGCCCTTTACTCCCTGTTCATTCCACTGAATTGCCTGATCAAAAGGACCCATGAACATTTCGTAAGCTCTTAAGGTATCAGCTCCGAATTCCTCGGCAATCACATCAGGAGAAATAGTATTTCCTTTAGATTTGCTCATCTTTTGTCCGTCAGGAGCAAGAATCAATCCGATATTCCTTAGTTTATAAAAAGGTTCTTTGGTTGAAACAACTTTAATATCGTACAAAAACTTGTGCCAGAAACGGGAATATAATAAATGTAAGACAGCATGCTCGGCCCCGCCAACGTATAAATCAACCGGCATCCATTTCTTTTCTATTTCTTTGGTAAAAATCTCTTGGTCATTCTTGTTGTCTAAAAATCTTAAATAATACCAGCAAGAACCGGCCCATTGAGGCATGGTATTAGTTTCTCTTTTTGCTTCGCCTCCGCATTTAGGACATTTAACATTCACCCATTCGGTAATTGCGGCTAAAGGAGATTCTCCCGTTCCGGTGGGCTGATATTTTTCAACGTGAGGAAGTTTTAATGGTAATTCGCTTTCAGGAACGGTAACCATTCCACATCGGGAACAATGAATAATCGGAATCGGCTCTCCCCAATATCTTTGTCTTGAAAAAACCCAATCTCTTAATTTGTAATTAACTTTCTTTTCTGCCTTTCCTTGTTTTTTCAAATACTCTCCAATCTTAATCCTGGCAATCTCCGAAGCTAAATTATCAAAATTAGATGAATTAAATAATAATCCGTCTTCGGTAAAAGCCTCTCCTTCTTTTTTATTCTTTCCCTTAATAACTTCGATTATTTCCAATCCGTATTTATTAGCAAAATCAAAATCTCTTTCATCGTGAGCTGGAACTGCCATCACCGCACCAGTACCGTAATGGAATAAAACGTAATCGGCAATAAAGACTCTGATTTCTTTTCCGTTAACCGGATTAATCGCTGTGACTCCTTTTAATTCAACTCCAGTCTTGTCTTTAACCTCGCTGATTCTATCTCTTTCACTTTTATTCTTGGCTTTATTAATATATTCCAAGACCTCTTCTTTGTTCTCAATAGGAAGTTCGTTAACTAAAGGATGCTCCGGAGCCAAAACTAAATAAGTGCAGCCGAATAGAGTATCGATTCTGGTTGTAAAAACAGAAACCTCTTTGATATTATTGATTAAAAACTTTATCTCCCAACCTTCACTGCGGCCAATCCAATTCTTCTGCATTTCCTTTATCTTATCCGGCCAATCAATATCATCCAATCCTTCCAATAACTTATCGGCATAATCGGTGATTTTTAAAACCCACTGCTCAATATCCTTTTTAGTGGTTTCTGTTCCGCATCGCTCACACTTTCCATCAACCACTTCTTCGTTAGCCAATCCGGTCTTACAAGAAGGACACCAATTAATAGGCAGTAATTTCTTGTATGCTAATCCATTCTCGAATAACTTTAAAAATATCCATTGAGTCCATTTATAATATTCCGGGTCAGTAGTATTGATTTCTCGAGACCAATCATAACTCAAGCCGAGCATCTTCATCTGTCTCTTAATATTGCTGATATTTTTTTCGGTGATTATCTCGGGATGAATTCCTGTCTTAATGGCAAAGTTTTCGGCCGGTAAACCAAAAGCATCCCAACCCATCGGATGCAAAACATTAAAACCTTGAGCTCTTTTTAATCGAGCAATAATATCAGTTGCCACGTATCCCTTAGGATGACCAACATGAAGACCTTCTCCTGAAGGATAAGGAAACATATCTAAAACATAAAATTTAGGATTCTTTGAATCCTCTTTAGTTTGATAAGAATTATTCTTTTCCCAATAATCCTGCCATTTTTTCTCAATTTCTTTGTGATTATATTCCATACTACATTAATAACAAGGCTCCGATTACTCCCATGATGATTGAAACAGAAACAGTCATTATCCACCACAAATCAACATCAATCCTTTGTATTTTTATAATGTCTTCAATTATCACCTTAAAATATAGGAAAAAATAGAAAAAAGCATAGCCGACAGCAACACCAAAAAGGATAGCACGAATAAAAGTTATTAATTCTTGGCTGATATATTGCATAGTTGTATATATCTAAAGAATACCACAAAACAAAAGGCCTGTTAAGGCCTTAAATATTAAACAAATCTTTGGTATTTTGACGGGTTAATTCCTCTATTTCTTTGGTACTTATCCCCTTTATCCTGGAAAGCTCTTCAATCACGTATTTTAAAGAAAGGGGATTGTTCCTTTCCTCAAACTTGGGAGGAGAAAGATATGGACAATCGGTCTCTAATAATATTCTATCCATCGGAATACTCTTTATCGCTTCTTCCATCTCTGTCTTAAAGATAATACCGTTAATTCCAAAATAGAAGCCCAAAGCGGCAAATCTCTCTGCTTCTTCTTTGGTTCCGGTAAAACAATGCAATACTCCTTTATTGCTTCTTTTAGAAATAATTTCGTATGTATCATCAAAAGCATTACGACAATGAAGAATAATCGGTAAATCTAGTTCTTTGGCTAAATCAAGCTGTTTCTCAAAAACCTTCTTCTGCACTTCTTCAAAGCCTTTTACCCCCTTGGGTTTGTGATAATAATCGAGTCCACATTCCCCGATTGCTACCACCTTTTTTGACTTAGCCAATTCTTTATATTTTTCATAATCAAAACCATCCTCTAAAAATCCTTCTTCAGTTTCAAAACATTCTTTGCTTTTGAAACGATCGTAAGCAATATTCTCTGGATGAAATCCAACCGAAGCAAACACCTCTTTGTATTCGTTAGCAATTTTAATGGCTTTTTCTGAACTTTTAAAATTAGTTCCGACATTAATAAAGCCTATTTGAGAACTAAGTATCTTTTTAATCAATTCATTCCTATCCTTGTCGAATTCAGAAAAATTAAGATGAGTGTGAGTATCGAATATCATTTATCTGCTATATTATTTATTCTTGCTAAATATTCTTCTTTTGTTATTCCTCCATTAATTAATAAACTATTCAATCCAGCATAATAATTATCTTTAATCTGAGAAACTGGAATAGCTTTATTGTAAACCCTAACCTGGTCCATTGTACCAATGAAACGATTAGGAAAGCCTGAATTATAATATCCTAAGTTTACTGTAACACCATTTCCAACAATTGATCCGGTTGAAGTGGTACTATCTTCTTTATCCATAACTCCATTAATATAGAATTTGAATTTATTGATTGAAGAATCGTATGTTCCAACAATATGATACCAAGTATTAATAGATAAAGCTGAATTACTCGACTGAGTAAAATGCCAAGCCTCATTAGTTGTTAGGGCCGCTGCAATCTTTCCATCGGTTTGAATTTGAAAAGCATAAGAACCCGGCTTAGCAATAATATCTTGAGAACTAGTAAGTGAAGAAGTTTTGACCCAAGATTCGATAGTCATTGCTGTTGTGAAGCTTAAATTACTGTTAGTTCCGATGTTTACATAATCATCTATCCCATCAAAAAAAAGACATTTATTAAAAACACAGTCTGAACCTGATTTAAGCTTATCCGTAGTGTCAGCCGCCACAAGATTAATATCTAAGGTTCCGTTATTGCCTCCACTCCATGAATCTTGAATAATCGTCCCCTCTACTGCTGTAGTCAATTCATCAAACTTCCATTCAGAAATTAAATCCGACATTAAAGTATTTCTTAAAGAATTAGAAAATACTTGTGCTTTGGCAATGGCAGCTTTCTGAGTTGTTCCACTCATTGAAACAACAATAAGGCCAGATAAAATACCTATGATGGCTATCACGACCAATAGTTCGATTAAGGTAAAAGCAAACTGTTTTTTACTCATATTCTTGGAAACAATGATTCCCCTTTACTGATATCAAAGACTCCGTCATCTTCTTTCAACTGCTCTTTCATTTTATCCGCAGTTAAAGGCAAGAACGGTTCAATTAATTTAGAAATATTATTTAAGGAATAAAGAAGATTAGAGAACACTTCTTTTTGTTTTTCTGAGTCAGTAATTTCCCAAGGCTTTTCGTTTTCAATATATTTATCACAGAAAGAAACTAACTCCCAAATATCTGACAAAGTTTCGTTGAATTGAAAAAATCTTTCAGTCACCTTACCTTCTACTTCTTTATTCTTCTCGATAAAGAGACGGTTGGGTCTGATTTTAAATCCATTATTCAATCCTGCTTTTATCACCATGGCTGAAGTCCTGGAAAATAGATTACCTAATCCGCTGGCCAAGTCTGAATTGTATCTCTTCTCAAACTTTTCATAGGTAAAATCTCCATCACCGGTCGCCGGTATTTCTCTTAATAAAAAGTATCTCACTCCTTCACTGCCGTATTTCAAAACTAATTCTTTTGGGTCAATCACATTACCGATACTCTTACTCATCTTTTGATTATCAACCGTTAAATAGCCGTGAACGAACAATGTCTTAGGTAAAGATAGTCCGGCAGATAAAAGCATCGCTAACCAGTAAACAGAGTGGAATCTGATGATTCCCTTGCCAATCACATGAACTCGGGAATCGCTGTTCTGCCAGAATTCATTGAATTTTTCATCGTCAGCGGCATATCCCAAAGCATTAATATAATTAGAAAGAGCATCGAACCAAACCCACATCTTTTGCGTCGAATCACCAGGAACATCAATTCCCCAACCTTTAGCTCTTTCACTGCTTCGAGAAATACAAAAGTCTTGCAGTCCAGAATCGATAAAACTCAAAACCTCATTCTTCCTTGATTCAGGAATAATTTTAACAATATCTTTTTTAATTAATTCTTTTATCTTTTCCTGATAATTAGAAAGCTTAAAAAAGTAATTCTCTTCTTCAATTAATTCCGGCTTAACTTTGTGGTCGGGACAAAGTCCGTCAACCAATTCTTCTTCTTTATAGAATTCTTCACAACCGACGCAATATAATCCGGAATACTTCTTCTTATAGATATCTTTTTCACAAACTTCCCATAATTTTTGTGCTCCTTTAAAATGTCTTTCTTCGGTAGTACGAATAAAATCATCGAGAGAAATATTTAATAAATCTTTTAATTCTAAAAACTTTTTAAAATTATCGGTAACTAAATCCATTACCGGAACTCCGGCCTTCTCAGCACTTCTGACATTTTTTAAACTATTCTCATCTGTTCCCGATAAAAAGAAAACTTTGTCACCAAGCAAACGATGGCGACGAGCTAAAACATCGGCCTGAACGAATTCCAAAGTATGCCCCAAATGAGGAGCCGCATTAACGTATGGAATAGAAGTTGATATAAAAATCTTTTTCATAATTAGTCTTGTATTTTTCTGTGATTAAAATAATCTTTCAGTCCTTCAAATATTATTCCGGCCATCGGAATTGCCAAAATCGCACCGACAATTCCTCCTAAAACTCCTCCGATTAAAAGAGCCATTAGAACTACTACCGAAGGCAAACCGGACATTTTCTTGGTAAGCACCGGCATTAAAACATTGCTTTCAACCTGTTGAATAATAAAAAGGAAGATAGTCGCAATAATTGCCGTCGGTAAAGAAATGGAAAAAGCCAATGCAGCTAACGCAATTCCTGAAATTATCGGACCAACCATTGGAATTATATTCAATATTCCAGCCAAAATAGCCAAAGCGATTGAAAACTTTATATTCAAAAATACACATAAAATAAACGTTGTAATAGCAACAAAAACACAACATATCAGTCTGCTTCCAAACCAAGCTACAACATGGTGTTGACTTCTATCCCATCTTTCCAAAACCTGTTCTTCAAAACCCTTAGGAGTGATTAATCTTAATCCTTTCATCATCTCTTTTTCCTCTATCGACATAAAGAGAGATAAAAGGAAAATGGTCATACCAGCAAAAATACTGCCGAATAAAGAAATAAATATATTAAGAATATTAGAAGATATATTGATTAAACTTTGATTTAAGCTTGAATCAAGAGAATATATTCCATCAAAAGAATTTAATCCTAATTGATCTAAGAAAGCCGGAACCTTATCAAAATACTGAGAAAAAGTCGAACTGAAATACTGTGTTTCCTGAATTAGTGGAGGAACAACAATGAATACTAATAAACCGCAAACCAAAAGAGAAGAAAAATAAACGATAACTGCGGCCAACACTCTTCCCATCTTTTTCTTTTCAAGAGCATCTACTAAAGGATCGAAAAGAATGGAAATAAATAAAGCGATAAGAGCCCAAATAACAATATCTCTTAAAAGGAAAAGAAGGTAAAAAAGGATAACCGCGGCTATTACCTTAAAAATAGCTCTCCATGTAATATCTATCATTTCGATTTCTTTTTTCATATTTTTAAAATTTTAATATTTTTTTAAACTCTTCTTCTTTTCCTTTATAAGGTCCAATGATTGCTAAGTTTAACTTCTCATTCTTAAAAACATCTTTCGCAACTTTCATTATATCTTTTACACTAACTTTATCTATCTTTTTAAATATTTCTACCATGGTTAATGTTCTATTTTCCATTAACTCTTGAACACCATAGAACGATGCTTGAGCATCAGAAGATTCCATTCTTAAAACCATCTTTCCTTTTAAATAATCTTTAGCTTTTTTCAGTTCTGCTTCCGGAACCTTGATGCTGGTTAATTTCTTGTATTCTTTTAAAATCGTTTTAATAACATCGAATATCTTTTTATTGTCGATACCGGCAAAAGTAGCCAAAGCTCCTGTATCGCTGTCGGAATTATTATAAGTCCTTATATAATAGGCTGCTCCCATTTTTTCTCGTATCTCGATAAACATTCGGGAGCTCATCATGCCTCCGAGAATAATAGACATTAAATCCAAAACATATTTTTGTGGATGCAAGATATCATACCCCCTAACCCCGATTGCTAAATTGGCCTGACTAATGTTCTTGTATTGAATCAGAACCTGAGGAATGGCCTGTTCTTCAACAACCTTCGCTCTGGCTTTCGGTTCGGTATTTTTAACCCGATCAAAATGACCCTTAATTTTATCAATCACCTCTCTCTCTTTTATCTTCCCGGCAACACAAATAATTGTATTAGAAGAAACATATTGTGATTCAATATATTTCTTAATATCGTTTCTGCTAATTTCGGAAACACTCTTTTTAGTTCCGGCAATATCCCATCCAGCCGGCTGATCACCATATAAAACAGACTTCCATAATTCATCGATATACATCATCGGATTGTCATCGTACATATTGATTTCTTCGATGATAACTCCTCTTTCCTTATTCACTTCTTTATCGGGAATCTTTGAATTTAAAAAGATATCGGAAACCCAGTCTAGGGCAGTATCAAAATGAACTGCATCAACTTTGGCATAATAACCGGTATACTCTTCTCCGGTGAAAGCATTGTAATCGCCTCCGATTTTGTCCAAAACCTCGGCCACGTCTTTCGGAGTCTTTCTCTTTTCCGTTCCTTTAAAAAGCATGTGCTCTAAATAATGAGATATTCCCGAATGCTTCTTTTCTTCATATTTCGAACCTGTTTTTACCAAAATCAAAACCGTTGCTGCCATGGCTTCTTTCTGAGGAACAGTGATTATTCTTAATCCGTTTTTAAGCGTCGTCTTCTTGTACATCTCCTTTGTATTTTTTTAACTCTTTCTTTAATTCAACCATTTTTACTTCTCTATTTACCGTCAATTCAAAAAATTTCTCCAATTCATTAACTCTTTTCGCCATTTCCCCTTGAGATTGTTCCAATTCACTTTTTGAGCCGTACATTTTTTCTGAAGCCATATTCAAGCTTTGAGACAGATTAACAATTTCTCGGTCTAAACTGCCGGTGATAAAAACAGCCCTCTCTCCTCCTTTCGGCAATTCGACGGCAAACGCTTCTAATTCTTTTAAAGTACTAGTTAGATAAACCAACAAGACTCGATCGATAACAAAAGTCATTCCTAGACTAACTAAACAAATAATCGCCACGTTAAAATTAAAAGGACGGACAGCCAGCAAAACCGTAAGAATGGTAAAAAACGGCAAGAAAAACAAGAAAAAGAATTTACCTCCAATTCCTGGATATTCCATCTTATCTATCTCATCGTCTCTTTCCATTAATATTCTGCGGCATTCTTTAATCGCCGGAAACATTGATTGCTGACAGAAAAAAGCCGCGAAAGCACAAGAGAAAAACAAAGCAACCGCTCCGCCGCAAACAATTATCAGCATCTCAAAATTAGAAGCCAAATTAAACCATTCGGTCAAAAGGACTAAAACCATGACTGATAATCCACTGGCCAAAACATTGATAGCACTTCCTTTGCAAATAAAAGCCAAAGCATTAAAAGTATCTTTAATCTCTTCGGTTGATAAGTTCGGAATTATTCCTTTCGTGGTAACATTTTTATTTATCAATCTGATATTATTGTCAGTCAAGAATCCGGTTCCACTATATCTTAAAAATGACCAGATACTGAACAAAATAACATAAAGAGGAGTCATTACCAAAAAAGCACGCTCCGCTGCCGGTTCTTCAAAATTAGCAATAGTAATAATTAGAAAATAAGCGAAAACACTACAAAGAATAGACCATCCGATGACGGGAAATAGAAGACTTAAAGTATAAGGAACTTTAATTTTCATATATATCCTTTTTTAATATAGAAATTAATTCGTCTATTTTTATTCTTTTTTGTTCCATTGTATCTCTGCTTCTTACCGTAACCGCATTGTCTTCCAAGGTTTCGAAATCAATGGTGATGGCATAGGGAGTTCCGATTTCATCATGCCTTCTGTATCTCCTACCGATGGCACCGACTTCATCGTACTGGCAATTAAATTGCTCTTTTAATAAATCGTAAACCTCTCTGGCTTTAGCAGTAATATTTTCCTTGTTCTTAACCAAAGGAAGAATCGCTACCTTAATCGGAGCAATCTTTTTATTAAGCTTTAATAAGAATTCTGTTTCTTTTACTGATTCAGTCGTGGTTGTTCTACCGCCTTCAATCTCAGTGTAAGCATCGCATAAGCAAGCCAAGAAAACTCTTTCTACTCCGCAAGAAGGTTCAATCACGTAAGGAATATATCTTTCCTTAGTTGCTTCTTCGTAATAAGTTAAATCTTGACCGGAATGTTTCTGGTGCTGAGTTAAATCATAGTTTCCACGGGAAGCAATACCTTCAATCTCTGACCAACCAATCGGAAACTTGTATTCAACATCAACACAACCGATGGCATAGTGAGCCAACTCTTCTTTTTCGTGATATCTTAATCTCAAATTCTCTTTCTTAATTCCCAAATCATTAATATACCAATTCATTCTTTCTTCGACTATCTTTTTAAAGATATCGTTTTCAGTTCCTGGTTTTACAAAATATTCCATTTCCATCTGTTCAAACTCACGAAGTCTAAAGATAAAATTACCGGGAGTTATTTCATTTCTGAAAGCTTTTCCGATCTGAGCAATACCGAAAGGCAATTTAACTCTCTGCGTATCAACAATATTTTTGTAATTAACAAAAATACCCTGAGCAGTTTCGGGACGAAGATATGCAATCGAAGCACTATCTTCAACCGGTCCGATAAAAGTTCTAAACATCAAATTGAAATTCCTGGCTTCAGTTAATTCACCGCCGCACTCCGGACACTTGGTTTTATCATCCAAGTGGTCTGTTCTGAATCTTTTGTGACATGACTTGCATTCTGATAAAGGATCAGAAAAATTTTCAGTATGACCCGATGCTCTCCAGATATTAGGATTCATCACAATCGAACTATCTAATCCGACGACATCATCTCTTCTTCTGGTCATGGCATTCCACCATGAATCTTTAATATTCTTTTTTAATTCCACTCCCAAAGGTCCGAAGTCGTAAAAACCGCCCAATCCACCGTAAATATCCGATGATTGGAAGACAAAACCTCTTCTTTTGGTAAATGAAACTATTTTTTCAAAGCTGTTTTCCATATATGTATATACTATCAAAAAAGCTGAAATAAGCCAAGTTTTATCGGCTTTTATGAAATCTTAGTAAAATTATTCACATTCAATATGATTGGTGGTACATTTTCCGTCATCTCCGACACGTCCTGAATTATCAATACACCAGCTTCCCAATCTTGTATTTGAAAAATTTGTTCGACAACAAAAACTTTTACCGTCAGTACTCACAAAAATAACCGTTAGTCCGTCCATAGTTTTAATGTCTTCAAAAACTCTTTTAATTTCCACATCATTCTCTAGGCCAATGTAATTATTGTTTTCAATCCTATAAACTTCGGCCCAATTCCTTAATTGATTCATGTCCATCTTTATTCTCATCACTTTCGCATTCTGTTGAGTTTTATATGATACATATAAAGGCAAACAAAGAGAAACAGTAAAGACAACAAAAATAGCTAAGAATTTTAAAATTATCTTAATGTTTTCTGGGTCACTAAAGTCTATTGACTCATTTGCCCATAGAGGGTTTCTGTTTTTGTTGTTAGTGTTTTGTTTGTCCATTGATCTGTTCCTGAAAGTTGAGCCGAGCCGAGGAGAATAATGGCTTCGTCAGCTAGTTCAGGTTGTACGGAAATTTGAAAAGCGCAAATCTTCGCATCTTTTATAATTCCCGACCCGGCAGGTAGGCTGCCGATATTGCAAACCACTTCGCTGGTATTACTATCATAGGTTATTTCCGTTCCCTCCGGATATGTCGTACCAACAAAGGTAATACTTTCTGGTAAAACGGTAACCATCTTGGCATTCTCAAGATCGTTATAATTATTGATTGCCTTCCATTCAACCGTTAAAGTAGTCTTTTGTCCGGTTTGTAGCGGATAGGG
Organism: Minisyncoccota bacterium; assembly: GCA_041657325.1. Taxonomy (GTDB): domain Bacteria; phylum Patescibacteriota; class Minisyncoccia; order Minisyncoccales; family Minisyncoccaceae; genus UBA2211. The sequence goes on along the minus strand of JBBACA010000001.1, from coordinate 34,981 downwards.
TCCTGAGTTTTCAAAATATTTATTCTCGGAATAAAGTTTCTGTTCTGCAGAAATAATTGAATTAATCTTAGTTAAAAATTCCTGTCTGGCTTCTCCTAAAGTAACCTTATTCTTTAAGATAGGATTCTTGTCGTTTAATGACTTCATTTCCCAAGGTGATTTAACATTAACCCAGAATTCAACCTTGCCGGCCTGTCCGACTTCCAAAAGCCTTAATTCGGGAATCTTGTCTACCTCCCAGACGATTGAATTATCTCCAGCTTGATATTTTCCATCAGTTGATTTGATTGAATTCAAATCAAATTGATTACCCTCTATTCTGGTAATCAAAACCAAATCCTGTAAAGCATTGTCTCCGACATTCCTGAAAGTAATTTCATAATGCAACTGGTCTCCAGCCGAAGCAACATAATTTTCATCATTGTTCACCTTCTGAGTGATGTACAAAGCCGGAGCAACAATCTCCACTCCTCTAATCACCTCCTTTAAAAGAATGAAATTGCCGTCTTGCCAGATTCCGATACGAGCTTTAAATACTTTCTGTTCCATTGATTGTCCGTTCAAGATTCCAGATATCTCTATCTTTCCCGCTCCGCCTTCGTTCAAGACTGCGATATCCCACTGAGTATTATCCATTCCTTTGGGCTGTGAATAAAGGAATTCAAAATCATCCGGCATTTCAACATAGCAAGTTAAGTCTTCCAAGGGATAAGTAACATTGGAAGAATAATTAACTCTAAAGGTTAAAGCTTTACCGGTTGATGCTTTAGAAGCAACATCAATTGATAGATTTAAGGGTATCTCTCCTAATATCGTGGTAAAGGTAGTTGAAACCTCACTTCTGGTTTTTAAATCTTTCGGTTGAAAAGAAACACTAACTTTAGCAACTCTGGTATCCCTTTCTTTTCCTAATAATCGGGCATTGAATTTGAATGACCTTTCTTCGCCGGGATAAATATCTCCACCCAAATCGTCGGCGCTCATCACTTTAACTTTGCTTTCTGTATCTCCGATAATCGAACCTTCGGGATAATTAAAAATTAATTCCGGACTTTCTAATCTGATAGAACCGTTGTTTTTCATTTTAACAACGTACTCAACATCTTCTCCGATGGTTGTCTTTTCCGGTCCCAATATTTCCAATTTCAAAGCTTCCTTAGAAAAAGACATATTCTGCCAAGAGAGATAGGTTCCTATTCCGATAATAGATAGGACAACTAAAATTGTAGCAATTAATCTTTTTTTCATTTTAATTTATTATATCTTTTACCCTATTAATCATATCTTTTCGGGCAGAGTACCAAGAGCCCGTCTCTTTATTCACCTCTTTTTCTATATCCCTGGTAATCTTTCTTAATTCAGTCTGGGTATAGTGTTGGTATTGTCCCTTAGTGAAATGCTTTTCCGCTAAGGCTTTCATCTTGTCTTTATACATTAAAGATTTTCCGCCCCATAAATTCTTGTAAGCATCGGGCTGTCCCAGTTTCCAAAGTATTTCTCTTGCAGTAACATCTCTCCTTCCTTTGAAGAATGATGGCTTTTCAGCCGATGGTTCTTTTTTCGGTTCCGGTCTGGCAAATTTTCTAGTTGCCCCGGGACCCTTGCTTTCATCCCTGATACCAGAATTCTTGTTATCAACATCGGACCTCAAAAATGGATTACCTCCAATACCGCTGCCCATAAAGGAATTGTTCGAACCGTTATTTTTTTGTATAAGAGGATTGTCTTCCATAGTTATTGCTTTAATACCTCTTCTAATGACTTTCCGGCTAATTGAGAAGCACGGTCAGATTTATTCTTTAAGGTAGTCGCAATTCTCTTGATTTCATCCTTACTGAAAGTTTCAAAACTATTTTTCTTAAAAGCTAGAGCATCTTCGACAATCTTTGTTATTTGAGTTCTGTTGGAAGCATACTCTCCGGTATTATAAACATTGCCGTATAAATCCTTGTGTCCGGCTAAATTAATAAGATCTTTTTTAGAAAGATTTTTACCGCCGTCAAAAACTGACTTCGGTTTTTCATCTACTGGTTTTTGTTCTTTATTTTCTTCTGCTTTTTGATCATCCTTCTTTTCTAAGGGTTGACCTAAAACAAAATCTCTGAAAAAACCCATACTATATCTTTTTGATATTTAATAATATTTTTTGGTCTCCTATCTCAATCTCTTTCATTCCCTCTTCAGAAGAAGAAATGAATTCTTTGGCTAAAACTTCTTTTAAGATAGTTTCCTTGTTTCTTTCTATTATTCTATCAAAAAATTCTGATTGTTGGAAGTAAATATTGATTGTGTCTTCAGGAACAAACTTCATTTCCTTCCTCATTTGTTGAATTTGTCTGATTATTTCCCTTACCTCTCCTTCTTCTTTCAGTTCAGGAGTTAAATTAGTGTCTAATTCAACTGCTTCGCTGATCTTATCGTCAAAGATGACTTCTTTAACATTTACCTCGTCTTTAATTAAATCTAAGATATCTGTTCTATCTTTTAATTTAGTTTTAACTTCTTTAACTTTTAAAGATGTTAAAGGCTGTCTGACTTTAATTCCTACCTTTGACCTTAAAGCTAAAGCTAAATTAACAATATCTCTCGCTTCAGTCATCTCACTCTCCAATTCTTCATCGATTAATTTAGCATCAACTTCAGGATAATCACATAAATGAACACTCTCTTTTCCATTATCATTCATTTTTAAATAGATCTGTTCGGTAATGAAAGGTGTGAAAGGAGCCATCAGTTTAGATAGTTTGAATAAAGCGTAATGCAAGGTATTGGTTGCTTCCTCTTTTTCTTTTGCTGTTTCCGGTTTTTGGAATCTTCTTCTTGACCTTCTGATGTACCAATTGGATAAATCATCGATGTAGTCATTGAATAATCTACTCGCCTTGGTTAATTCATACTTATCCATCCATTTAATTGCTTCACGATTCAATGTTTCTGTTTTAGAAATAATCCATTTATCCAATAGATTCTCTGTTTTAATTTCTTTAACTTCCCCCTTATATGTTTCATAGAAAACAAAACAGTTTTCCAGAGCCGAAATAATCTTTCTCCAGTATTCCTTAACTTTATCTCCGGAAAATCTGTAATCTTCTCCGATTGAAGTTGAAGCCAAAAGAAAATACCTTAAGGAATCAGCACCATAAGAATCAAACATTTCTGCCGGGTCAGGATAGTTCTTCAGTTTCTTAGATAATTTTCTTCCTTTATCATCTAAAACTAAACCATTAACAATAACGTTCTTAAAAGCCGGATGGTCTTTTCCTAGTCCAATATCATCGATTGTTAAGGCAGTAGCTAAAACATGGAGAGTATAGAACCAACCTCTGGTTTGGTCCAATCCTTCAGCGATAAAGTCAGCGGGATATGTTTTCTCAACTAGTTCCTTATTCTCAAAAGGATAATGCCATTGAGCATAGGGCATACTCCCTGATTCAAACCAGCAATCAAATACTTCGGGAGTTCTTTTCATTTTCCCTCCGCATTTACATTTCAATTCAACTTCATCAATATACGGACGATGAAGGTCTTTTAAATCATATTCTTTAACCGCCAATGAATTTATTTCTTCAATTGAACCGATACAAATCTTTTCTTTACAATCAGGACATTGCCAAATCGGAATGGGAGCACCCCAGAATCTGCTTCTACTAATATCCCAATCTCTCGCTCCTTCCAGCCATTTACCAAATCTTCCCTCTTTAACATTATCGGGAACCCAATGAATCTGACTATTATTCTTTATTAATCTTTCTTTTAATTTAGTAACCATGACATACCAGCTTTCTATCGCATAATACAATAAAGGAGTATCGCATCTCCAGCAGTGCGGATATTCATGAACAATCAATTCTTCTTTAAAGAAAAGTTCTTTTTCTTTAAGATTTTCAATAATCTTCGGATTAGCTTCCTTTACCGACATGCCCGCAAAGTCAGTTACTTCTTTTTTGAAATTACCAGCAATATCAACCGTATGGAATAAAGGTAATTCATATGTCTTGCCCATATTAAAATCATCTTCACCATACATGGGATTCAAATGAACGATTCCCGTTCCGTCTTCATTAGAAACGAAATCACCATTTAATACCTGATAAGCATTCTTGATGTTATCTACTTTTTCTTCTTTTAAATAATTAAATAAAGGTTCGTATTTTATTCCGACTAATTCACTACCTTTGAATTTTCTGATGGTCTTATATTCTTCTTCAATAATAAACAATCGGTCAGTCGCTAAAACATATTCTTGATTGCTCGCAGTTTTAATAAAGCTGTATTCTAAGTCTTTGTTTATCGCTAAAGCCACGTTGCCGGGTAAGGTCCATGGAGTAGTCGTCCAAACTAATAAATAAGTATCTTCGAATTCTTTATTATCAGTTATCTTAAATTTAACATAAACAGACTTATCTCTGGTTTCTTTGTATCCCTGATTAACTTCAAAATTAGAAAGAGTGGTTCCGCAACGAGGACAATACGGAGAAACTCTATAATTCCTATTTACTAGTTCTTTATCCCATAATTGTTTTAAAACCCACCAAACTGATTCAATATAGTTATTTTCAAGAGTGGAATAAGCAGTATCGTAATCAGCCCATCTGCCTACCCTTTGTAATGTTTTCTGAAAATCATCAACGCAAGCAAATACAGAATTTCGACAAGCGTCATTGAATTTCTGAATACCCATCTCTTCAATCTGCTTTTTGTTTTTAATTCCTAATTCTTTTTCAATTAAGTTTTCTACCGGCAAACCGTGACAATCCCAGCCCACTCTTCTCGGCACCTGATATCCTTTCATTGTCCAATATCTCAAAACCGCATCTTTAATGGTGGTTGCTAAAATGTGACCGTAGTGAGGCTTTCCGGTCGCAAAAGGAGGACCGTCATAGAAACTGAAATACGGAGAACCTTTTCTGTTCTCGATTGATTTATGGAAGATATCGTTATCTTCCCAGAATTTTAATATTTCTTCTTCTTTATTCATGTATTTCTCTTACTTCTCCTGTATTAAGTAATATTTCTTTTCTTTTATTTAAAAGAGTCTGATTGTCTAATTCTTTAATATATCCTTCTAAGAGCCATAAAGGATCACCATGAGAAACGATCAGGATACTCTTGTCTTCAAATTCTTCTTCAATTTCATTTAAAAGCTTGATCATTCTTTCTTGGCATTGATTCCATGATTCTCCGCCGGGAATAGCTATATCAAAGGCTTTCATGCGGTCATTGTTATAGAAATTCCAATACTCTTCTTTAGTTTTACCACCAAAAGCTCCCCAATTCAAATCCCTGAGCCTTATATCGTATATAATCTTAGTAATATCATAATCAATGATTTCAGCTACTATTTTAGCTGTTTCTCGGCAACGCAAAATATCTGAAGAGAAAAGACAGTCAATTTTGTCTTTTTTTAATGTTTCTCCGACTTTTTTAGCCTCCTCTTTTCCTTGTTCAGTTAAATAATACGGAGGATTGCCGTCAGGCCAATTATATATTATTCCATTATTTTCGGCCTGATGATTGTTCTGGCCATGTCTTAAGAAAAAATACCTGTTTTTGAGATTAAGCTTCATACGTTAAAAATAGCAGATTTTATGAGAGAGGGCAATAAAATTATAAATAATCCTATATTATTTCTTTTTTTTAGCCATCTCAATTATTAACCTTAATAATATAAGAGGTATAGAAATTATCAGAATAAAAAAATAAAATTAACAGCTTCTTGATTCACCGAATTGGTTAAAGATTCGGCTACTCCCAGCGCAGATTATATATTTACCGAATTATATAACATCTATCCAAAGATTAAAATTAGCATGGAAAAACTAGAAAGATTACTAATTAATTATTAATTGCTTATTGTTATATAAACGAATCTATTACGGGATCATTGTTTATATTTTACCCTACCTTGCTACTCACTATATATTTTATCTACTTCCTATTCTTTTGCTCCAGCTTCTTTCAAAATATTAACGATATCATAATATTCTTTATTTTTGGCATAAAACAAGGCTGTTTTTCCCTCAATACTTTGCATATTAATATCTGCCCCTCTGTTAATTAGCTCTTTTGCAATCTCAAAGTGTCCCCTTGCAGAAGCTATCATTAATGAAGTAATTCCGAGATTATAATCCTTTTCATCAATATTCACTCCAGAGTCCAATATTTTTTTAATATTTTGCAAGTTTCCCTCTCCAGATTCGTATATTAATGGTATTCTTGGCGCAATAATTATTAAGTCGTTTAAGGTTCTAGTAAATGAAATATACTTTTCGTTTCTATTCATTCCCTGAACAAAGACATAGACCTTATCAAATTCAAATCCTTTTGCTTGAGCAACGGTAAGACAAGATAAATTACCATTTTTAATAGCAAGATTTATTGTTTTATTTAATTTTACTTTTTCAAGCAGTTCATTGTCTTTTGCAATTATTGCTATTCTTTTGTTAAAATGCTCACTATTAATTACATTATTGAACTTATCAATTTCAATGGCTAAAACTTTATTTCCATCAATAGCTATCGGTATTGAATTGATATTTAACATTTTGTTACAATAATTTGTTATCTCTCTAGTGTTTCTGTAATTTTCATTCAGAAGAAAGAAAGCAGTTTCTTTTGAAAAATTTTCCCAATTGTTTATCCCAACTTTTTGGCGGATAAGTTGATTTGTATCACCATAAATATTAAATATTATTCCAGGATTAATTTTTTTAAGTAGTTCGTATTCTACCTTAGAAATATCCTGTCCTTCGTCGATGTGTAACATGGTATCTGGAGATCGTGTCTTTCCTTTACATAAATAATAGAATACTAGTCTTGCATATAAACAAAAACGAGCATTATGGTTTATTTTTATTTTAAATCCTTTCTCTCTGATTATTTTCTCTATTATTTTCTGAATAATTTTCTGTAGATACTTATCTTTTTTCTTCCTATCAATCTCAGAATTTTTTTTATCATTTTCTACTTTCAATAACTCAATGTTTTTTTCACAGTCACTAATAAAATTATTTGAATAAACATAAACTAACAAATCATAATCAATATCATAATCAGATAAAGGTTGACATTTATTTGTTTTTTCGCCGTAACGAAATAGTAAATTTTGATAGTATATCTCTATTGTATTTTTCTCTATTTCTTCTAATTTTAAAAATTTTGATAATTCATCAATATAATCAATAAATTTTTCACTAGGTGTAATAATTTTTATTTTTTTCAAATTTAAATCATTTTTATTGAAAAGAATATTTGCTAATCTATGAAGAAGTATCATTGTTTTTCCAGATCCGGCACAACCCTGAACAATTAAACTTTTATTAAAATCGTATTCAATAATGTCATTTTGATTAAGTTGGATTGTTCTAATTATGTCACTTAGTTTACGATCCCCTTTTTTTTCATGAAGAATTTTTAATAAAAATGGATCGGTTATACTATTTTTTGAAAATTCATTATCAATCGAGTATTCATCGTGACACTCCACTAAGTTCCCACTTTTTATATCAATTATTCTTCTTTTCAAAATTTGGTACGTGATACCGCTATTCACCTTAAACTCTAAAATATTTTTTGCACGGTATCTACTTCCCACTTCGCTCCATACACTACTAACAAGGTAGCCTTCAATATTAAAAGCACAAGCGCCTATATAATTAATGCTAGGGTTTTCTTCTCCATCAACAAGCAAGTCTATCCTTGCATAGTATGGACGGTTCTTTAGAGATTCAATATTTTTCAGTTCTTTTTTTATATCGACAATTTTTGCATTTTTTTCAACTTCATACATTCTTTGACTTTCTTCCATGACTCCACTGAAATCAGCCTTTGGAGGCATTAAATTTTCTATTTTTTTACTTTCTTCATTTAGTGCACTCAAGACGCCTAGGAGGTGTTTTTTTTCCTCGTTAAAAACAATTTTATTCATTGTATTTACGATTCTTTTTTCATTTAGAATCTTTTTCTCGTTTTTTTGATTTTCTTCCTTTATTATTTTCACCGTCTCTTTTCTAGTTCGCTCTTCGTCTGCTTTTATTTTTTCTACAGCATCTTCTCCTTTCTTAATTCGTTCCACTTTTTTTCTTTGTCTCTCTAAAATTAATTCTCTAATTTTTTTTTCTTCATTTTTTTGTATTTCTATAATTTCTTCTTTTAGTCCTCTTCCTATAGATTCACTTTTTTGATTATTTTTTTTGCCACCATTAAAACACCACGAGATAAGTCCGATTATGAATACACAAATAAAAATATAAAATAAATCACCCATATTTATATTATTTTTTTATATAATAACTTTACTTTAAAATAATTAGCTTTACCAGCAAATTTCAGCAGGAGTACCTATTTTTTCAGAAAGGAAATCTACTACATCTGGAAATATTCCTATTTTATCTATCAGTCCATTTTTTAGTGCTGCCTCTCCCATCATACTAGAACCGTCAGCAAGCTTTCTCACTGTTTCAATACTCAAATTACGATTCTCTGAAACAAGCTTTACAAAATACTCATGACCTATTTTAATATCTCTCATTAATAGCTGTTTTTCATCTTCGGATAATGTACGAGCAGGATTGCCAGTGTCTTTATATGCTCCTGAACTTAAGTTTACATATGATAATCCTTCTTTTGTATTCTTTTCCGCTTCTTGTAGGTAAGACATAGTAACACCAATACTTCCAACATCAGAGAAGTTAGAAGCAAAAATAGTTTCTGCTCCAGTAGCTGCCAAATATGCAGCTGATAAACCAGCATTACGGATAAAAGCTATTACAGGTTTTCTAGATTGTTTAAAAACTGTCATCATTTCTTCTCCGGCCACACCCGAACCTCCATATGAATCTATTTCCACTACTATTGCCTTTATCTTGTCATTACCTTGAGCTTCGTTTACAGCCCAAATTATATCATCAGCTGATGTTTGATCATATATTACGTCATATTGGTCATTGTATGAGTCATTGCTGTTGTAGGTCACAACGTCACCATGTAGATTGATTCCGTAAACATTACAGTTTTCTGGTTCAGATGATTCTTCAGTAGTAGAAGTGTCTGTCGTTGTTATACTAGGAGATGTTTTTGATATATTTGATATCACATAATATGAAATACCAGACCAAAGAGCTATTACTACAAGAATAGAGATTACATTAAAAGAAGATTTAATGGTTCTGGGAATAATTATTTTCATATTTTGCTATATTTTTAAAAACTACTTAATCTTCACTTGTTTCTGAATTTTGAACAATAAATTCATTAAGAATTTCCCTGTATTTATCTTGAAGCTCTTTAGGTATTTTCGGATTATTAATTGGAGAAATAATTCCCTCTTTTTCTAATATATCGCTAGCTTTATCAAAAAAGAATCCATCTGGGGTCGCTAGAAAAAGGTAAGATGGTTTCCAAGATTCAAACATTCTTTTAGAAGCCGCGATAATCTTTTCAACCGTAGGACGCATCATGTATTTTACTTCGACTAAATATACCTCATGAGATTCATTATCAATAACAGCAAAATCTGGTGCACGTCGGATAATCTCCATTGTTTCTTGTGCCTGCATATCATTTTGACGATGTGCCAGTTCTGGAAGTATATTTTCATATCCAAAAGCAAGAATAGTAAAATATCCAGTATCACGTAGCATTTGTTCAAATAATATTTCAGCGATTCGTCCCTTTACTAAATTTCTTGAGAACTCGATATTATGAATATTCATATTTTTATTAATTATTTAATTTTCCCAACAAATATCAGCTGTCGTGCCTATCTTTTCGGAGAGAAAATTTAATACGTCTGATATATGCCAATTTTATCTATTAGTCCATCTTTTAGAGCTGCTTCTCCCATCTCGCTAGAGCCATCAGCAAGCTTTTTCAATCGGGCTGACTTGCTCGTTGGCGTATTGCACCAAATCATCAAAATAATCAGCCATCTCCAGCTCATTAATTTTATCAGATATATTACTCATTTTTCTTGCTTGAATTTTTTACAATTTCAATTTCTTCTGGGGTAAGGTCGTAGAGTTTATAAACCAACTCATCAATTTGCTTTTCCAATTCTTTTTGTTTAACTGGAGGATTTTTTGGGTTATAGTCGGGAGAGGAAGTAATTTCAAGGATTTGATCAACGAGGTCGATGAATGGTTTTTGAGCTTCGGGAGAGATTTGAGGGATAGGACAAAGTTCTAAAAATATCTTTTTATATCTATAACCATTGTCTCCAAGCCCTCCTCCTGCATAAAAGTTTGTAAATAAATAAGTAAAAAATTTTGAATTTAGAATCGTGGTTAGAAATTTAACATCTTTTCCTGTCATTAAAAATGATGTTGCTTCTGGAAAATATCTATCATTATCAAAATAAAATTGCGGTTCTCTCACAATTTCAGAATATACCACCTTCTCCTTTTCAAATTCTTCTTGATACGCACAATTTCTGAGATTATAAGGAGTTTTCCCCTTATCTCCTCGCTTTGATATTTGCTCCCAATGACTATCTAACCACTCTTTTATAGCAGGATATTTTTCAACATTTATTGATTCAACCATTTCTTCGCTTTCCTTTTTGTAGCCATTATGACCTGCAATCAACCACAAATCAGCAAAGTCAGCATGATACCTTTTAATATCTTTCCCCCTCAAAATCGGCTTGATAATCTCGGCACTTTTTAGATCTTTAGCAATCAATTCATCTTTCTTTTTCCCATCAATAATAAACGCTTCATTGTAACCTGTTAAAACTCCACGATTTATTTTTATATCCCAATCTTTCAATGGTGTGCCTATTTTTTCTATCTTTTCTTTTATTTTCATTTCAATTGGATTCAAAATAATCCAGGCATCACCAGAAAATTGATTTAATCCCACTTTGTTTTTAACAATATAATCTGTAAAATGAACATTCTTTTTTGTTAAATTTTCTTTCACGCTACATGCAACACAAGCTTTTTCTGTTTTTTCTTTTTGGAAAAGTAAAATATTGGTATCAACCGTTGCAGTTTCAAAAACTCCCGGACCAAGATCAATTAATAATTCGGGCGTAGTATTTTCCGCTAAATATTGTCTCAATTTTTCACCATATCCTGCTCGCATCCATTTATTAGAAGTAATAAAAACAAGATGGCCATGTTTTTGCAAAAGCTGATTTCCCAATTCATAAAACAAACAATAGATATCCCCGGTTCTGGCAAAACTTTCAAATCCGCATTTTTCAAACATATTGGATAACTCTCCCTTATTTTTTTGGAGTTGTATATACGGTGGATTCCCAATTACCACATCAAACCCGCCTTTTTCTTTAAAAACATCACTAAATTCCAGTTTCCAAATAAAAAACGGGCGGATATTTTTTCGACGGAGTTTTTTGATATCTTCCAGTTTATCTTCCTTACCTTGTTCTTTGAGTGTTTCTTCAATAAGTTCCCACTTCAAATCGTCAATCTCTTTTTTGAGATTTTGCTTTTTGGTTCTCTGCGATTCATTTACAAATGATGCGATTCTATCTTGCAGTATCTCCATTTTTATTTCCGATCTTGTTTTTCCAAGTCCAAGCTGAGCTTGTTTCATCTCTTTCTTCTCATCTTCTTCGAAAATACTTTCATTAAATAACTTGATTCCTTCATACTCGGAAATAAGGCTGTTCCCTTGCATAATTTTATGCTCAAGGTTTGGCAATGGGTGAGGAGTTTCTTCATCAACCACCAATGCCAGCCATAGTCGTAGTTTGGCAATATCTACCGCACCCGGGTCAATATCAACGCCATAGATAGAATGAGTGATCGTGTGCTTTTTCAGCTCATAATCTGATATGTCGCTTTTTAGATACACATTTAAAACTTTTCTCGCACGCACAATTTCATTAATCATTCCAAGTGGAAAAGCTCCGGAACCAACGGCAGGATCAGCCACTTTTATGTTTTTTAAAAGTTCATCAAGCTTTTCGGCCTTTGTCCGTATTGATATTGGCAGTAATAAGCTGTAAGTCGAGTCTTTATATTTATCATTTCTGTACTTTTTTATTCTCTCTTCTTTTCTCTCCAAAGCAATTTTATCATTTTCAATTATTCTATCTCCTTTTTGGATAAACAATTCTAAATCATTGCGCGAGATTTCATTGTTCGTTTCGGCGTGTAGATAGTTGATTAAACTTTCTTGACACATATAGTGCACAATTTCACGAGGAGTATAAAAAGCCCCCTTACTCTTGCGATCTTTTATATCCAAAAGATTTTCAAACACCTTTCCGAGCATTTCAGGATCAACTGCTACCTCTTTTTCTAAAGGTTCGTTTTCATTTACCGTAAAATTGTATCTATCAAATACATCCAAAATTCCAGTTCCCTTGTCTCCTGTTTTTTTATCCGTTATGTCATTAGAAAATAATTCATCAGGAATAATTATGTCTGTCGTTTCCCACAAATAGCCGTTCATCGGCTCGAAAAGGCCACCATTCAAAAATGGCATTCTGCAATTATTTAAATCTGGGTAAATTGATTCTGTCCCTCTATCTTGAGCAAGTGCTTTATAAAATAATGGCTCTAAGATGTCGTTGAAGAAGTTTTTACCATATTTGTTTCTTCTCTCAAACACTTCTCGCAAAAATCTTTTAGGACCTTCGCCCCACTGTTTATCAGGAGAAACCCCAAACCAACCTTTTTTTTGTAAAAAATACAAGAAAACTATTTGTCCTAATGTTTTTTTAGCAAAATCAATTGTTGATATTTCTTTTCCCTCAAAGTCTTTTTTGATTATCTCATCTCTTGCCATCAAAGAATCCAAATGACCTTTAAGCTGGAAATATAGTTCCGTGTATTTATGGAAAAATTCTTTGGTTACTGTTTCAATATCAAAAGCTGATTCAAGTTCGGCTAGGTTTGGATCCTCATCGCTTATAAGCATTTTTACAAATCTACTTTGAGCGGTGTGGCTTCCTTCATTTTTACCCACCAAAAAAGACCATCTTTTTGCCGGTGTTATCTCCTCTTTAGTTTTTAATTTTTCATCTATGACTTCTAAGAAGTTTTCTATCTTTACCAGCGATAATCTCCACTCTTTATTATCTGGGGAAACAAATGCAACTAGGGCAGCATCTTTATTTCTATCTTTTAGATATTCAGCAACAAAATTTCTTTGTGCTGTTCTAGCGCGCTCCAAAGTTGATGCATTACTTAGATTAACCTCAAGAATATCAATTTTATGTCCCTCCCCGTCCTCAAAAGTACCTGTGATTTTGTATTTGATTACAAAAGATTTATAGGCCAACTTTATATATTGTCCCTCAATGATTTTATCTATTGGTTGATACTTTTTGAATAGATTTGCTACAAACTTCTCATATCTTTGTCCATCAAAATCACTACTAAAGGTTGAACTGATTATTTCTTTTGCTTCGTTTTTATTCATAATTATTCAGCATTAAAATATTCAGAAATTATAATTTCTTTTTTGCTATTTATCCCTTTATCTATATCGTTCTGTGTTGGTTGGAGGAAATCACTTGGGAGTGTTGTTTTTAAAATAGCCAAAAGTTTTATAGGATTTTGAATTATTTCAGGAGTTTCTTGTATTTTTTTATATAATTTTTGGGTAATCTTTTTTGGTATACCACCCGAATCAAGCTCATTAATAACGTGTTTAAGATAAAGTTCGTCATCATCCGTAAAGCCTTGATATTTCTTTATTTCTTTGGCGTTTAAAATTTTAGAGAGACGAGCCGCATTGTCTCCGTTGCCTCTTTTAGAAGAATATTCATCAATATCATATTCATCTACTTTTTTTAACATTTCTAGGTTCTTGTCTAGCATTTCATAGAACAACTTGTTTAGTTTTGATTGTTTTTCATTTTGTTTTGCTACAAGTTTTTTCGCCGCTTCCATAAAATCAATTTCAGACGAAATAGAAGTTGTGCCAGATTGAACTATGAAGAATTTTTGTAATTTTCCTTTTCTAAAATATGTTAAAAGCTCTGAATTTACTCCTTGGAATTTTCGTGCGGTACGTGCTTTTTTGGGTAGCTTCTTAATCTTTTCAAATAGGGCTGGACTATCATCTCGTATTTTTCTAATTTCCTGTAAGTATCCTAATTCACTCTCACTCTCATTCTCTTCTCCCTCAATCATTTCTTTTGATAGAATTCTCTTAAATAAACTATGTCCTTCTGGGACTTCGCCTTCGGTTAATAATTTTGCATCAGTGCCAAGCAGTGTTATGAAAGCTTGTATTTTTGCTTCAGCTAGCTCCTTTAGCTTAATTTGCTCATTTGATTGTTCTGTGGGGAAAAATGTATAGGTATATATTTTGTCATGTTTTGTGTCTACACGATTGATACGACCAACTCTTTGCATAATGCGAGTTGGATTCCAAGGTATATCATAGTTGATAACCACATTCGCCTGATGTAAGTTTGCTCCTTCAGCCAAAACATCTGTAGTGATTAAAAACTTATAATCATTTTTTATTTTTTTTGAATTTGCATCAAAATTTTCCATTACAATCTCTCTCTCGTTCTGCGAGCTTCCACCTGAAAAATAAAGGATTTGATCTGGAAATGTGTCTTGTAAATTCTTAACAAGATATTCAGCAGTTTCCTTTGACTCTGTGAAAATTATCGATTTGCCTGCCTTCAGTGGTTCCTGATCCGCTAATTTTTCTTTGAAGGCAATTATTTTAGGATCTCTATCTATATCTTTCCACAAGTCTTTGATTTTCAGTAATGTTTCTAAGTCTTTTTGCAAATCTTTTATAAAGTCTTCTTTAAAATCTTTACTGGAAAATTTTTCTGCTTTTTCTTCAGATATTAATAGATCTATTGCGTCTATATTTCCACTTTCTAAATAATCAAAAACCTTCTTTATGTGCTTTTTGCTTACATAGACGCTACCTAACTTATATTCTTCGATAAATTTTTGATATGAATTAATAAAACGATATACAGATTGATTAAAAGCAAAAAAACTGCTTTCTAAACGCTTAATAAGCATCATTTTCATAAACTTCCTCATGTTTTTCTGTCGTTGTTCTTCCGAACCTAATTCACCTTTACGATAAAGAAGTGGCGTATAACGTGCATATTTGAAATCTTTTGATATTATTTCAATTGTTTTAAAAAATACTTGATCCTCTTTTTTATTAAATTCATAATAAATAGGTTGTGGATCGGCAATATCCGGAAACTTCATTTTTTGCTTTTTTAGATCTTCGCCATAATACTTCTGGATTTCTTTTCTGGTTCTTCTTACCATTAAATATTTAAGGACTTTTTCTCTAATAAGTTTTGAATTCGTTTTCGTTATCTCTAAATATTCTGTTTTATCTTTTTTTCTATCTAATCCTTTTAAATTCCTTTCGAGTTTTTTAAAAAATCCTTCAATATTTGGTAGATTTGGAATAGTGCTGTTTTTTATACGCTGAAAAAGTTTAATTTGAGCCAATAAATCTTTTGGGGAGTTGTTGTATGGCGTAGCAGTAACAAGTATTACTTTTTTCCCACGACAAATCTGAGCAAGTTTTGCATATGTTTCGGTATCTTCCGTTCTAAAGCGGTGCGATTCATCAATAAGGACTATATCAAATTTTTTATATAATTCTTTTTTAATTATTTTCTCCAACATTCCAATAGATTCGCATTTGTAATCCTTCGAACGAAATCCAAAATTTTTAAAGGCATTTTCCCAGCTACCTTCATTGCTTTCATCAATTAAGTGAGGTGGTGCCAAAACAAGGGTTCTGCCCGGCAATTCTTCACAAAGCATTGTGCCCATAAATGTCTTTCCAAGCCCAACTACATCTGATAAAAATACGCCACCATATTCTTCTACAATTTTTTTCGCATTTATAACTGCATGATCTTGATATTTTAATTCTTTAAAATTATCTGGCCGATAGCTGTGCTCCAGTGCGTCTTTTTCATTTATTTCTTCCTTAAAGTATTCGTAGAGAAATTTAAGATATAACTCGTAAGGTGTTATGTTTTCTTTCAGCCAAGTATTTTCTGTTATTGCTTCTATATATTTCTCACTGACATCAATTCCTTTTTTCCATAATTCATCAAACTTTTCTTTCGCATACTTGTAGTCTGATGGATTTTTAAGTTCGACATTGAATTCTAGATTGTCGATTAAACCACTTCTGGTAAAATTGCTTGATCCTGTGATGACTCTGCCGATATCTCGATCATCTTCCTCAAAGGTCATTATGTAAAGCTTTGAATGAATTTTTTCTTCCGGATATGCTTTAATTTCTAATTTTCCACTTTTAAGCCATTCAAGGAATTTATAAACACCTTCTTCAATACGAAAATTATTTTCGCATTCATCCATTTCTGATACTACTTTATTGCCAACTTCTTCGTTAATTTCTTTGTGAGACTGTATTTTTTGAAGCAGATTATATGTTTGCTGGTTAGTGCTTATCCCAATAAGAATTCTTATTTTCTCCGTTTTTTCCAACTGAGGATATATTGCATAAAACCCACTTGTGTAAAAATAACCAACTAGCACATCAAAAAAGCGAGTATCTTTTACAAGTATATTAAATCTATCTTTTAGATTTTTACCTTCCTCGTTTGTTATAAATGTTAAATCGGTTGTCATATTTTTACAAAATAAAACACCTCAAAATAATAAGGTGCTTCCATCAATTATAATAGTTAATAAATTGTTTCTTGGTGTAATCATTGTTTTTTTTAAAACTACGCGACTCGTGCGCTCTAACTACGCTCAAGTTGGCAGGCCAAGTCGAGATCGAACCCCAGGGATATATACCCCATAAGGATAATTTAAGTACTTTTATCTTACCATATCGACGCGACTTGAGCTACCTAAAAAGTGACACAAAATTAGATATAAAATTACACTATAGTGTAATTATTACCATTCCCCTATTTTAATGCAAGGGCATTCTTTTTCTTTGCACTTATAGGCAATTTCTTTTGATCCATCTTTTTCTAATTCAATTTTTTGATGGTGGCCTATTTTATGCTTACAGAATGGACATTCTTCATTGTTTTTCGAATTATTAACGTCTTCGGGCAATAAATCAATTATTTCTAATATTTCTTTTCCCAATATTAGTCCATTATCTATTATTTCTGATAAACCTTCTCCTCTACTAGTCAATGAATTGTGTATGATGTCTGTCCTAGCATCGTTAAAATTGTTTAATTTTTCTAGCAATTCCGTTTTATCTTCGAAGTCATTAGTATATTCCCTGATAATATAAATTAGATCTCCAAGATATCTTCCCGATATATAAAATAGACAATCGGGATTAAGTAATCTTTTTAACTTGCAATTTTCATCCTTGCATTCTTTTAATTTTTCTTCAATTTCATTCATTGCTTCGCTAATTGCTCCATCTTTTCTATATTGTTTTATTCTATCAAATAAATATTTTTTGATGTCTTCGTGAGATTTATTGATGAAATTATTTTCTATTAAAAAAGTTATGAGCAAGTCACTTATGTTTTGTTCCACCTTTTTAAGTAGGTTATAAAACTTAAATTCTTTAAATAGTAAACTTTCCCAAGGAAATTTTACTTTTAGTTTTTCTATATTAGATACTAATTCATCCCAAGAATTGCTTTTTAATATAGTATCTATTAAAAAGTATTTTTCAAATCCTTGAATAAATCCATCATCAGAATGTTGTTCAATTGGTCTTTTGTTTGACATATTATTTATAACAAATTGTTATGATTAAAAGAAAAGAAAATTTTCTTGGACTACGCTCAAGTTGGCAGAGGTACTAGGATTCGAACCAACCTCATTACATCTGCTCAGGAGCAGATATTCCCATTAATTCTAATGTATTCTTGTAACTTTATATAATCTTATTTCTTTAAAAATTTTGTTAATTATATAAATTAACAAAATCCCCCTTTTCTATCTCCTCCTCTATATCCTTAATGGTTTTACCCATAATATTATCAAATCCCAGTGTCTTCATCCCGTTAACCGTTGCCATTTTGATAACCTCTTTGACCGGAAGTAGTGTCGGGTCATAGTTTATTCCTTTTTGTAATAAAGCGGCAAACTTCCCTGTCTCCCAAATATCTAATCGATTAGAACTAGCTGCTCCGTCTGTCCCCAAAGCAACAATCACTCCCGCTTTCAATAATTTGGCAATCGGAGCAACTCCCGAACCGAGCTTTAAATTGCTAAGCGGACAATGAACCACTTTACAATTATGCTTAGCAATAATTGAAATATCATTATCAGTTAACCAAACACAATGGATTAAAACTGTTTTTTCATCCAACACTCCAATCTCCTCTAAATATTGCACCGGAGTCAAACCATGCTTATTCAAAGAATCATCAACTTCTTTTTTTGTTTCCGCTACATGAAGCTGATAAATAGCATTATACTTTCTCGCTAATTCTTTAGCTTTGATTAAATTATCTTTATTAACGGCATAGGGAGAATGCGGAGCAACCGATACTTTAACAAAAGAATGATTCTTGTATTTCTCTAACAGCATCTCCGTTGTCTTCAAGTCCTTATCAAATATCTCTTGTCCTTTTGAGTCGATTAATCCTTCTCCTAAAACAACTGGCATTCCCATTTCTTCACAAGCTCGGCCGACTTCATTCTCATAGAAATACATATCCATGAAAGCGGCTATTCCGTTTTCTCTCATTTCATCAATCGCCACCATAGTTTGTTCGTAAACAAAAGATGGATTTTCCATTTTAAATTTAGCTTCCATCGGCCAGATAACATCATTAAGCCATTTATCCAATGGCAAATCTTCAGCCATACCACGGAAACCGACCATGGCAGCATGAGTATGAGCGTTGATTAAGGGTAAATTAAATTTAGATTGCATTTTATTCATTTTTAATATTTTTAGTAAAATCGCATTTAGGATAATTAGAACACCCATAGAACTTTCCAAACTTTCCATTTTTTTCAATCAATAAATTTCCACACTGAGGACAAATATTATTTTTATTTGCCAAATTAATATATTTAATTAATTTAAAATGATCTACTAATTCTATTGGCTTATCTTCTGCAAACTTAATAGCTTCTAAGGTAAACTTATTCGTAGAAATAAAATAGCCTTTACTGGTAGCGAGTTTTCCAATAAAAGCTCCGTAAAAATCCCTAACTGCTCCGACTGGAACTTCTTTTATTATAAACTTCTTGCATTGAATATATCCCGTTTCTCCATCTTTTTTAATAATCACATCTATTCCTCCATCGTAAGAACCACCGACTTTTTCTGCTTTATATCCAAGACGATTAAATAGATTGGCAATATACTCTTCAAATTCATTTGGGGTCATCCCTCTAAGCCATCTTATTAAATCATCATCTGACCTATATTTTTCTCCGCTTTTAAACTTTCTATTATTATTCCATCTTTTGACAATTTTCGGTAACCAAATATCAATAAATAATCTCAAAAAGAACATTCCTATAATAATTGCCCATACATACCAAAGCTGAGCAAATACCTTCAACATTTCTACAAATAAATCCCCATAATTAATTTGAATAAAATGTTCCATATAATTACATCTGCTCGGGAGCAGATATTCCCATTAATTCTAATGTATTCTTTAAAGCAATCTTGGTAGCACAGACTAAGCCCAATCTTGCTTCTTTTAATTTTTCATCTTCGACTAAAATATGACAATCGTTATAAAACTTATGGAAAGAGGTCGCCAAATCAAGTGCATACTGGGGAATACGATGAACTTGATAATCAACAGAAGTATCTTCTATTATTTCTGGTAATTTCAATATCTCTTTCATTAATTCAATTTCACTCGGATGAGTAAGCAAAGAAACATTATTAATCTTCTTGATTGAAGAAGTGCCGGCATTCCTTAAAACACCTGTAATACGGGCATGAGCATATTGAACATAGTAAACAGGATTCTTTTCTGA
Source organism: Minisyncoccota bacterium (assembly GCA_041657325.1). Lineage (GTDB taxonomy): Bacteria > Patescibacteriota > Minisyncoccia > Minisyncoccales > Minisyncoccaceae > UBA2211. The sequence goes on along the minus strand of JBBACA010000001.1, from coordinate 15,092 downwards.
CTGCTCACGGGCCAAATCCATATCAAAATTCAAATGAGTATTGTTTGATTTTTGTAAAAAGAAAAACTTTATTACATCAGGAGGCAATTCAGATAGTAAATCATCCATTAAAATAGCGGTGCCCATTCTCTTTGACATCTTTACCGGCTTGCCGTCTTTCATGACTGTGACAAACTGTAATAAGACAATTTCTAATTGTCCTTTGTGTCCGATGGCTTCAACTCCGGCCATTAGCCCGGGAACATCACCAAAGTGATCCGCTCCCCAAATATTAATCACTTTATCAAATTTCTTTTTCTCAAACTTGTTGCGGTGATAAGCAATATCTCCAGCTAAATAAGTATTATTATGATCAGTCTTAACTATTACCCTATCTCTCTCATCTCCGAACATAGTTGATTTAAACCACAAAGCTCCTTCTGATTCATAGGTAAAACCTTTCTTCTTTAAAAAATCAATTACTTTCTCAACTTCCCCCTTATCATGCAAAGAAGTTTCCGAAAACCATTCATCAAACTTAATATTTAAATTAGCAACTGTTTTTTTAATTCCTTCTAAAACAATTGAAGAAGCTTTAACTCCAACTTTATAAGGATCTGTTTCTTTAATTAATAAAGCCAATTCATCGATGTATTCTCCTGCATATTTAGCGTCAGCATCTTTTAAAACCGAATGGCCCAAAGACAGTATCTGCTGACCGTAATCATTAACATAATAGGCTTTTTCAACCTTAGCCCCAGTCTTAGCAAGAACATTAGCTAAAACATCTCCAAAGGGGCCTCCCCGGCCATTTCCGACCGTTAAAGGACCAGTTGGATTGGCAGAAATGAATTCAACCTGAGTCTTAGACTTAGAAATATTCAAATCTCCGAACTTGTCTCCTTTTTTCAGAACCTCCTGAATCTCATTTAAAACTAAATCCTTAGAAATAAAGAAATTAATGAAGCCGGGATTAACCACTTCAATCTTTTCAAAGTATTTATTATCAATTTTCTCTTTTATCTTTTCAGCAATTTCCGCAGGATTATGCCCTTCTTTTTTAGCTATTTCCATAGCCACACTAACTGAATAATCACCAAAAGAAGCCTCTTTAGGCTTTAAAACTTTAACCACAAACTCATCTCCGTATCCCAGAGATTTAAGTGATTTAGAGACACTATTCTTTATCTCTTCTCTCACATTCATCATATGTCCATATTCTATCAAAAAAAGAGCCAATTGAAAACCAGTAACTATTTTTTCAAATAATCATTAATGCGTTCCTTATTTTCATTGACTTGCTCTCCTTTAAAATAAATCTCTATAAACTCAACTACATGAGACGATAAATGAAAAGCATAAATAACCCTTATTCCACTCATAGCTCCTCGTCCCTTCAAAGCTTTGCAAGCGAATTTTTTAATCTTACAAATCTGCAAAGATTCATTACAAAATCCAGGAATAGGAAAAATACTCTGATTTTCTATGCCCTTTAAATGATAAAGTTCGATTGTATTGCTTTTAACAACTTCTAAATCTTCTTTAAGAGTTCTATATTTCTTAACTAGTCGTTTAAAATCTTTACGAAAACCATTCGTTTCTTCATATTTAATCTGATTCTCCATAGTCGCGCAAAGAAGTATCACTAGTTCGGTAAAAAACCGATTCGTAATTAATAGATTTGCCGTTTTCCGCACTTATCCACGGCACATCTTTGTGGGAAAGATCTGAAAGTTGTATTGCTGTCATATCAGACAATCTTTGAAGTTCAAAATCTATATGCTCTTTCTCTTTCCCGTCCAATACAGTTAAATCTGGCTCGACTTCCGGATTAACTAAATATTTAGTTTGAGGATATTGATAAAATTTACTCTTCACTGTTTCTACCTCCCCATCCTTAATCATTTTTTTAATAAGATTATCAAATAATAAAGGGGTCGGTCCATAATGATTTTTGATATAATTCAATCCCATTAACTGTTCCTCATATTTTTCGTAGTAGTCAAAATCTATAAAATACAAAAATTTATATATCGCAGTCATTCCGACATTAGGCTTCCCACCAACTTTTTTAAGAATATATAGTAAAACTTGACGAAACTTTTCTATTTTTTCCTGAGGAACGCTAATACGAACTTCTTCTTTTTCAACTTTAGATTTTTTCTCTTCAATCTTAAATTTTGGTTCTTGAAATTCTTTACCTTTTAATAAATCTTCTAATGAAATATCAAAAACCTCCGAAAGCTTCTGCGCTTCGGTTACGGTCAAATCTCTTTCTCCTTGCTCTATCTGTACATAAGTCGGACGAGAAATATTAAGCAAAGAAGCCAAAGATTCTTGGGTTATATTGCGTTTTTTACGCTGATTTAGAATAAATTGACCAATCATATTATTTTAATTATAATCTTTGTAAATATATTTGTCAATAGCTATGTAAAATAACTTTACAAATAAACATCGCCTATTATAGAAAAACACTATTATTAAACAGTGTCTTTCTTATTCTTTTTAATAATTGCTTTGCGAGGACAGAGCTTCTCTCCCCCGCATTTCTCTAATTCTTTGCAATCTATTATTCTCGCTCTCCCATTACTCATTATTTCTATCCCTTTAGGACAGAAAATTGTACAACCGGCACAGCCAAGACACTTCACTTTATCAATTTTGTATAAATTCATTTGTTTTTTAAAATTACAAAGGCATGCTGCCATGTTTTCTTGTTATCAATCCCTCTCGCTTGGTTGATAGGGATTCTAGCGATTTAATTAAAACGCTTCTTGTTTCTCTTGGATCAATAATCATATCCACCTGACCAAGTTTAGCAGCACAAAAAGGATCAAGGAAACAATCTTTGATTTCCTTTATCTTCTCCTTCTCTAATTTATCCGGATTCTTAGAATCGGCTAATTGTTTTTTAAAGATAATCTTGACTGCCTGCTCAGCTCCCATCACCGCTATTTCCGCACAGGGCCAGGCGATAACACAATCGTATCCTAAATCACGGGAAGCTAAAGCAATATATGCTCCGCCGAAAGCTTTTCTTAATATCAAACTGATCTTTGGAACCGTTGCTTCGGCATAGGCATATAATATTTTAGCTCCGTGACGAATAATTCCCTGATATTCCTGATTGGTTCCGGGAAGATAGCCCGGAGTATCAACTAAATTAATCAAAGGAATATTGAAAGCATCACAGAAGCGAACAAATCGAGCAATCTTATCCGAAGAATCAATATCCAATACTCCGGCCATTGATTTGGGCTGGTTAGCAACTATTCCCACCACGTTTCCGTTTAATCGGGCAAACCCGACAACCGCATTAACAGCAAACTTGGCATGAACTTCAAAAAAAGTATCTGTATCAAAAACCTCTTTAATGACCTCTTTAATGTCGTATCCCTTTTCCTGTTCTTCAGGAATTATTTCTAACAGTTTATCATTTTTAACTTCTTCAACTGTTTCCTGTCTCATCATTGAATCTTCGGTATTGTTTTGAGGAAGATAAGAAAAAAGATTCTTAACACCATTAAAACAATCTTTTTCATTGATATAAACAAAATGAGCACAACCGCTTTTAGTAGAATGAACATTCGCTCCTCCCAACCCTTCAAAAGTTACGTCTTCTCCAGTCACTCTTTTAATCACTTCTGGACCAGTGATATACATTTGGGAAATTCCCTCAGTCATGAAAATAAAATCAGACAGTCCAGGAGCATAACAAGCTCCTCCGGCCGAAGGACCAACCATGATGCTAATCTGAGGAACAACTCCCGAAGCTTTAACCATACTTCTAAAAATACCGGCATAACCGTCTAAACTAGAAACTCCTTCCTGGATTCTCGCTCCCCCTGAATCAATGATTCCAATCACCGGACAGCCGGTTTTGCGCCCCAATTCAATGATTTTGGCAATCTTTTTGCCATGCATCTCTCCTAATGACCCTCCCATCTTAGAAAAGTCCTGACTGTATAAATAGACATTTCTGTTATTAATCTTACCGAATCCAGTAATCACCGAATCTCCTAAGAACTTCTTCTTGTCTAAATCCAGACCGGAAAAACGACTTTCGATAAAAGCATCCAATTCGGTAAAACTGTTTTCGTCTAATAACAGATTAATTCTTTCTCGGGCTCCCAGTTTTCCTTTCTGATGCTGTTTATCTATCAGCTTAGAATTATCAATGTCTGATAAAGTATTATTCAATTTTTCTATTTCCTTTTTAAATTTCATAATATTTATTCGCTAATTGTTTTGAATTGATTTTTCAATTCAGTAATTATTTTTTCTAATAAGACATTATTATCAACTTCATGCCCCAATTCCATCTTTAAAGAAGTGGCAATATCTTTTAATTCATTTGGGAAACTTTCAATATTAGTATTAATTCCTATCCCAATCACCGAAAGTTTAACCTCCGAACCGATAACATTTTCAGTTAATATTCCACAAATCTTTTTCCCGTTTAATAAAACATCGTTCGGTAATTTAATTAAGGGTTCAATATTAAAAGATTCCTTAATTACTTTAGCGACAATGAAAGCAGCTAAAATAGTTATCGTCTGCAAGTCTTCAATATTTCCACGAGGAAGAATAATAGAAAAATACAATCCTCCCAAAGGAGAATACCAAGCCTCCCCTTTTCTCCCGTATCCGTTTTCCTGAACTTCGGAAACGATAACCGTCCAGGGAGCAACACCAAGATTGCTCATCTCTTTAGCTTTTTTATTGGTTGAAGAAATTATTTTGAATTTTTCTATTTGCATATCATTCTAAAATAATTAAGACTTCTCCCTCTTTAACCTGTTGATTCTCTTTAACTAATATCTTTTTAATCTTACAATCATTTTCCGCCACAATTTCATTTTCCATCTTCATCGCTGATAAGGTTAAAAACTTCTTGCCCGATTTAACCTTTTCTCCTTCCTTAATAAAAATATTAATTATTACCCCTGATAAAGAAGAAACAACCTCTTTGCTTAAATCTTTCTTAGTTGCAGACTGAGCCTCAATTAAGCCTTTATTTGAGCCAAAAACGAACTCTTTTCCTCCAACCTTAATCTTGACGGCTCCACCATTTTCTTTCAGTTCGACCTGATATTCTTTATTTTTAATCTTTATCTTAAAATCCATATCTTTAATCGATCATTTTTAATCTTTCCGAATTAAGCCATTTGGAAACATACGTATGAGAAAAACCGCTCACCTTCTTAATCTTTTCATAAATATGGAAAACAATATCTGCCAATTCCTCTTCATTCATTTCTTCAACTAATTTCCCCTTCATCTTTGTTTTAAGATAAGGCTTCAGCATCAACTCCTTTATAATTCCGTTCTTTTCGATAAAATTGGTGTTAAAGTTTCCCTTAATGAATTCCTTGTCCTCCAATAATAATTTGAAAAAAGGAATAGTCGTATCAACTCCCTGAATAATAATCTCGTCTAAAGCTCTCTTTAATTTATTAATCGCTTCCTTTCTTGTTTTTCCAGTTGCCACAACTTTAGCTAACAAAGAATCGAAATAAGGATATATTTCTTGTCCGTGATGCAAGAAGCTATGTAAGAATACTCCCTGTCCTCCAGAAGGAAAATACTTTTCAATTGTTCCTGGAGTAGGTTGGAAATCTCTCTGTGGATCTTCGGCATTAATTCTGGCTTCAATCGCATAACCATTGAAATGAACATCTTTTTGAGTAAAAGATAATAATTCTCCCTGAGCAATTCTTATCTGCTGTTCAACAATATCAATTCCGGTAATGGCTTCGGTAACCGGATGTTCAACCTGAATTCTCGGATTCACCTCCATGAAATAATAATTCTTGTCGTTATCAACCAAAAACTCAACGGTGGCTGCTCCCTTGTATTTTAATTCCTTTATTATCTTCACCGCCCAAACACCCATTTCTTCTCTGGTTTTAGAATCAAGAAAAGAAGAAGGTGCTTCTTCTAAAAGCTTTTGAAATCTTCTTTGAATCGTACAGTCTCTTTCTCCCAAATGAACGGCATTCTTTCCGTCGCCTAATATTTGAAATTCAATATGTCTCACCTCGGGAAGATATTTCTCTAAAAAGAAATCGGCATCGGCAAAAGCAGTCGCCATTTGTCGCTGCACCGCTAAAGAAATAGCAAACAACTCTCCTAAGTTTATCTTATTCTCAATAATTCTGATTCCCATTCCCCCTCCGCCTTTCTGAGCTTTTAAAATAAAAGGCGGCTTGATTTTATTAGCCCACATCGCCAACTGTTTTTTATTCATAATCGGTTTATCACTGGCCGGCAAAGTTGGTATACCAATCTTCTTGGCAATCTTCTTGGCTTCAATCTTGTCTTCAAATTTACTTAAAAGATTATGATTCGGTCCGATGAATTTGATTTTATTTCTTTCACAAAGCTGGGCAAATCTCCAATTCTCAGCTAAAAATCCGTAACCGGGATGAATCGCATCAGCCTTAGCAATCTTAGCTATTTCCACAATCTTTTTCATATTAAGATATCCTTTAACTCCATCTTCTTCTAAGAAATAATATTCATCAGCCAAGGTGGTTTCAAGAAAGTTCTTTTCGTCTCCCGGATTAGGACAAAGAACGACGGTTTTAATTCCCATCTCTTTGCATGTCCTTATTATCCGCAAGGCGATTTCTCCCCTATTGGCAATTAAAATCTTTTTGATTTTCTTAATCTTCATAGGTTAGCTTTTTAATTTCTTCCATTACTTTTTCTGTAATCTTAATACAGACATCTTCATACTCTTTTGAATCACGACTCATTCCTTTAACCAATTCTAATTCTTCTTTAAAGAAAAGTGGCTGACCAATATTCAATCTGATGTTCTTTTTAACTTTCGGTTTTTCTCCCGGAGGAAACAATTCAAATGCTCCTCTGATTCCCAAAGGCAAAATCGGCACTCCTGTTTCAAGAAAAAACTTTGCCACTCCCCATTTTCCTTTTCCAACTTCTCCGGTCCTGGTTCTGGTTCCTTCAGGATAGATAACCAATGAATATCTTTTATTTAAAAATTCTATAGCTCTCTCAAAAGCTAACTTTTTTGAATTTTCATCTTTTCTGTTTACCGGAATAACTTCGCCTAAGGAATAAATAAAATCACGGAAACCGCTCCATCCTTTATTCTCTCTGTCTACCTGTCCGATATGAGTATACTTTCTAGGTACACAAATATATCCGCAAAGAAGAATATCCAAATAACTCTGATGATTGGAAGCTAAAATCACATTTCGATCTGGAAAATTATCCTTCCCTTTCACTTCTTTAATAAATAATAAACCGATTAAAGGAGCCAAGGTAATTCTTAATATTGTTGAAAGTATTTTATTCATAGAAATGTTCGCTTTCCTTTATCGCTTTCTTAGCGTCATCAATAATCTCATCGACAATCTCTTTACAACTTTTAATTTCGTCTATTCCTCCGGCACAAATACCGCATAATAAAGGAGTTAAATCGATATTGGCCGAACCTTTATTCCCAGCAAATCTTTCTGAATTCAATTCTTCCGGGAAAGGACTCTTTTCTTCCATCTTCTTGATTGTTTCCGAAAGCTTGTTTTTAATGGCCCGAATCGGATGACCGGTGAACCTAGCCACAACGGTAATATCTTCATCGGTCGCATTAATAATAGCCTGCTTGTAGTTTTCATGAATCTGACATTCGGTCGAAGCCATGAATCTGGTTCCGATTTGAACTCCGTCAGCTCCTAAGACTATCGCCGCAGCAAAAGTTGCTCCGTCAAATATTCCACCGGCCGCAATTAAAGGAATATTCTTCACCACCTTTCTAGCCTGAGGAACTAAACAGAAAGTTGAATTTTCTCCGATATGTCCGCCTGATTCCATTCCTTCAACCACCACTCCATCAATTCCATTCTGCTCCATCTTGGAAGCCAATCTGACCGAAGGAACAACCGCAATGACTTTAATCCCCGATTGTTTTAGATAAGGAAGGATAGGCAAAGGATTTCCTCCCCCGGTAAAAACAACCGGAACCCTTTCTTTAATGATAACTTTAACTAAATCAGCAATATTAGGATTTTGCATTAATAAATTTACTCCGAACGGCTTGTCAGTCATTTCTTTGGTCTTCTTAATTTCTTCTTCCAACCATGAAGGTGAAGCAAAGCCGGAACCGATTATTCCCAATCCTCCGGCATTAGAAACAGCAGCCGTTAAAACATGTTCTGAAACTCCAGCCATTCCGCCCTGGATAATCGGATACTGAATATGTAAAAGCTTTGTTAATTTATTATTTTCAAACATATTATATATTTCTGATTAAAGGATCTTTGATTAATATTTGTTCTGCTTCATCTACCAGTTCTTTTAATAAATCTTTAACTTTCACAATCTTGTTAATCCTCCAGGCATTAGCCCCGGCAAAAACTAATCCGTTTTCCAAATCTCCTTTTCTGGCATTCTCCAAGGCTTTTAAAATACAATAACTCTTATCGCAAACCGGACCGATACATCCTTCGCATTCAATAATATTAACTTTGGGAGCATTGTTATTTAATAATTTATTAACAAAAGAAGTTTTAATCGCCCGACCAGGCAATCCGACCGGAGAATGAATAATCACAATATCTTCTTCTTTAGCTTTCAAATATGCTTCTTTGAATTTCAAATCGGCATCGCATTCTTCGGTTGCCACAAAGCGAGTTGCCATTTGTACGCCCGAAGCCCCTGCCCGAAGCATTTCCACAATATCTTTTCCGTTAAAAACTCCTCCGGCTGCAATCACTGGAATCTTAACTTCTTTAACCACTTCTCTCACAATATCTATCGCATGTCTGAAAGGATGTCCTTCGGGAAATCCCAAATGACCTCCGGCATCACTTCCTTCAATAACAACGGCGGTTGCTCCGGAATCTTCTGCTCTCTTTGCCACTTTAGCTGAAGAAGCAATGGCAAAAACCGGTACATTACCTTCTTTAGCAATATCAAAAATGTCTTTTCTAAAACCGGCTCCCTGGATAATCAAATCTATCTTCTCTTCTACGGCAGCTTTAACTAATTCTTTAAATCTTCCCACCACTCCCATAATATTTATTCCAATAGCTCCATTGTGCCCAGAAATCTCTCTCGCCTTTCTGATTTCACTTTTAACTTCTTCTACATCTTTCATTCCCGACACAGCAATAATTCCTACTCCTCCTTCTTTCGCAACATTACCAGCTAATTTGTGCAAAGAAACCCGAACCGCCATTCCGCCCTGGATAATGGGTAATTTAGAAAAGATGTTTCCTATTTTCAAATTAGGCAATTTAAACATCTTTATTGAATGATCTTTATTTTCTTTATTGGCTGATAATTTCTTTTCTTCCATCTCTGTCTTATCCATAATCGCCACACTGAATCTCACTTCACATTTTCTGGTGTCATCAACAAATGCTTCCCCTAAAAAGTTAGCAATCTTATTATTATAAATTCCGAGAAGTTTAACTTTGTATTTGATTTTATCTCCTGGCCAGATAGGGTCATAGAACAAGGCGCTTCTCACCTGATAAGCTAAAAGATGCTTTTTCTGATGATCTTTCCCTATTTTCTCTCTTAATAATAAAGTTCCGGTCTGAGCAATTCCCTCAACCACCAAAACTCCAGGCATAATGGGAAAATCAACAAAGTGTCCTTTGAAGTATTCATCCGTAGAATTTGTTTGCTTAAAACCGATAATCGTATCGTTTTCAATTGATTCAATTTCATCCACCCACAAGAAGGGATCGGCATACGGTATTATTTGTTTAATTTGTTCTTTAGAATAAAGCATATTATAAGGATAAACCGCCATCAATATTTATTACTTCACCGGTGATAAAGCTGGCTTCAGTAGAAGCTAAGAAGGCTACCGTTGCAGCAACTTCCTCCGGCTTGCCGAATCTGCCCAATGAAGTTAGCTTTCTGACCATGACTTTTAATTCTTCGGGAATAGCCTCGGCCATTTTAGTTTCAATAAAGCCAGGAGCGACAGCATTAACTCGAACATTAAATCTTCCTACTTCTTTGGAAACCGATTTGGTAAAGCCGATGATTCCTGCTTTTGAAGCCGAATAATTAGATTGTCCGAAATTACCTCTTTGTCCGACAATCGATGAAACATTCACGATATTCCCTTGATTAGGGATAAGGAAAGTCAAACCGGCTTTAGTGCAATTAAAAACTCCGGTTAAATTAATGTCGATTACTCGCTGCCATTCTTCAACCGTCATTTTGGCTAAAGTCCTGTCCTGAGTTATGCCAGCATTATTAACTAAAACATTTAACCCGCCCAATTCTTCAGCAATTTTATTCATCATATTTTCAACCTGGTCCATTTTAGAAACATCTGCTAAATAATATTTGCCGTTTATTTCTGCTGCTACCTTTTTTAAATTTTCTTCCTGCGAAGGAATATCATTTAAAGCAACCTTAGCTCCCAGTGAAGCAAACTTTAATGCCATCACCCTGCCTATCCCCTGAGAAGAACCGGTTATTAAAACAACTTTGTCTTTAAACATATTTTTAATTTAATTATTAATAAGTTTTACTTCTTTAATATCTCTACCTGTTATTTTAATATTTTGAATCTCGACTCCTTTTAAAATCTCTGGCAGATCGCTCGCAACTATCTCGTTAAAAACTCTGTCTAAATTAAGGAAGCTCTTGCTACCTAAGATTAAACCGGGATAAACAATGGTTTTATTCTGTTTCTGAACGAAATCAGCTTCTCCTAAGGTAATTGTGTTTGTTAAGTTATTCTTTAATTCATTCACAATATCCTCTTCTGATTGCAGATATTTCAAAGCAGCAAAGTTTTCTTTCTTTAATACTCTATATATGTTTTCTGAAGCACTAGCCCTCCCTATCTTCATCATTGATAAATTCAAGATCATATCAGCATTTAAAATATCTTCTGCTATTTCTAAACTGCCCTTTTTAACAAAATTCAATTTTGATAAATCCACCGGCATTATTTTATTTTTCAAACAAACATCGAGCAAGCCTGACTTCTGAGCCATACCTTCAATTGAAACTTCATCAAAACTCTGAGTCGCTATTTTAATATTCTCCAACTTAATCTTCTTCTCAAAAAGAAATTTAATCACCGCCTCGAGAAACTCGGGAGAGGTATTGTCTCTGAAATAAGATTGATTAGGAGAAACTAAAGTCGGCAAGATAACAATCTTTGAATTTTCATTTAAAGATATATTTAATAAGCTGAATACTTTTTCAATCGAATCAATAATATCGTATTTTGTTCTCCAGACCGCCACCGAATTTTCATTAGTAGTAAAATTGATTTCTTCTCCAACAACATATTCTTTAATCGATTTATGGGCCCACTTGTTTCCTAATTCATCTTCCAAAACCAAAGCAAAGTACGGAACTTCAGGATGAGGAAGAGATGGAATACTTACCTTAGAAATTCCTATCACTTTAGTTTTGTTAGTTTTTACCTTTTCCAATTCGGAAAAACATTCCGGACAAACCCCGATTGATTGCTGCCAAATCTTTTTGCATTTTGAACATTGATAAAAAACCATATTATATTTTTTTAAATATATGAACTGTAACGCTTCCTCCCGCTCCTCCGATATTATGCGTTAATCCTATCTTCGGATTCGAAACCTGACGCTCTCCACATTTACCCCTCAACTGATTAACTATTTCAAACACCTGAGCCAAGCCAGTGGCGGAGATAGGATGACCCTTGGCTTTTAATCCGCCCGAAGTATTAATCGGCATTTCTCCTTTAAGATTAATTTTCCCCGATCTGATTAATTCCCCTCCCTTGCCTTCTTCGGCAAATCCCAAATCTTCATAGGAAATCAATTCAACTGAGGTAAAAGCATCGTGAACTTCGGCAATATTAATATCTTTCGGAGTTATTCCCGCTTGAGCATATGCCGCTTCAGCTGCTAATTTAGTTGCTTTAAAATGAGTAATATCATCTCTTTCAAAAGTTAAGATGTAGTCGGTTGCAAAACCGGAACCGATAATCTCAATGTCTGTCGTTTCAGTTGAAACAACCGCTGCCGCTCCACCGTTAATTGAAAGCGAACAATCCATCAAACGCAAAGGTGACGAAACAACTGGAGAATTCTTTATCTTTTCCAAATCCATCGGACGGTTATAAAAATAAGCATTGGGATTTAAAGCGGCATTAGTATGATTCTTAAAAGCAATTAAAGACAAATCGTCCATACTGCCTCCGTATTTCTTCATATATTGCTGCCAGATTAAAGCATTCTGAACCGGAAAAAGCATTCCTTCGGTCTGCTCCATCACTCTCTCTGCTGCTGACAAGATATAATCAACCACAACCTCGCTTTTATTATCAACCAATTTCTCTCCGGCTAAAACAAGAATGTTTTTAAAGCCTTCTAAATGCAAAGCTGTCCACAAAGCCACGCCTCCTCCTCCGCAAACCGAAGGAACTTCAATAATCGGAACGTTTGTTTTAAACAAACCTGAAAGAAAAGACACTTTGTGTGTCTGATGCTCTCCGCCAGCCGCACTCGACATTCCGGTGAAAACAATCGCATCTATCTCGGATATCCCTGTTTTTGCATCCTTTAAGGCTTCAATAGCTGCATCGTAGGCGAATTGCCACCAATATTTCTGAGAATAATCGAATTTGGTCATTCCCACTCCTTTGATATACATCTTTTGCTTCATAAATAAAAAACAATCTCTTACAGATTACTAATTAATACTACCCTTCGCTCGCAGGCATAGCAAAATTATTATCCCCAGCTGAGAATTAGAAAATAATGCTAACAATTAGCAAGTTTTATTCTTTATTCAAAAAACACCGTTTAAGCGGTGTCTTACAATTCCCATAGCCTTCTCTATGCCGAAATTCCCATTAAATCTAATGTATTTTTAAGAACAGCCTTGGTCATACTAATTAAATTCAGTTGAGCTTCCCTTCTTTCCTTGTTTTTATTCGAAACATAACAGTGAGAATAAAACTTGTAAAAATAATTTACCAGATTAATCGCATATTGAGGAATTCTCTGTACCTCGTAATCATTAACCGTGTCTTCAATAATCTCTGAAAATCTCAAAATCTGCTTAATCAATTCTATTTCTCTTTTACTATTCAAAAGTTCAATATTTTTAATCTTCCTGATTCCCAGTATATTTTTAAAACTCTTGAGAATATATGAAATCTTTGCATAAGCATTCTGAACATAAAAAACCGGATTGTTTTCAGAAAGATCTTTAGCTAAATCCAAATCAAAGTTCAGATAAGTATCGGCTGATTTCATTAAAAAGAAAAAACGGATAACATCAACTGATAATTCATCTAATAAATCATCTAAAACAATAAACTCTCCTCCCTTCTTTGACATACGGACCGTCTTTCCTTCTTCAACTAAAACAACGAACTGCAAAAGAACAGCCTGTAATTTATTGATATGCAGCATTGCCTCGACTCCGGCTATTAAACCCGGAAGATCAGAGGAATAATCTATCGGCTTGATATCAATAATTCTATCAAACTTCTTTTTCTCGAACTTGTATTTATGATAAGCAATATCATTTAACAGAGGTCTAATCTTCCCATCGCTTTTGATAATCATTCTATCTCTCTCGTCTCCCATGGCCGTTGACATGAACCACTCTTCCCCCTCCTGTTCATAAATCAACCCTTCCTCTCTTAAAAGATGGATTGCCTTATCAACTTCTTTGGCTTTAGATACAACACTTTCCGTCGGCCATTCATCAAATTTAATCTTCAATCTTTTAATCGTCTTTTTGATTATTTTTTGCATAATAATCTTAGCTGCTTTCTTGCCGACAACATAAGGATCTTTGCTTTTTATACTTTTATGCAGCTTATCAATATAATCGCCGGCATATTCAGATTCGTCATCTTTTAAAACCGAATGTCCAAGAGCCAAAATTGATTTTCCCTGGTCATCAAGATGGTATGATTTTTTAACATTAAACCCGTATTTTTTAAAAACATTGGATAAGACGTCACCAAAAACACCTTCTCTTCCCTGACTCGGAGTTAAAGGGCCAACAGGGTTAGCCGAAATAAACTCAATTTGAATTTTTTCTTTCTTTTTTGGAAACTGCCCAAACTTGTTTCCTTTTTTCAAAGCTTCGGTAATCTCTTTTAAATAATATTCTTTGGAAATAAAAAAGTTAATAAATCCCGGATTTATAACTTCAATCTTTTCAAAATATTTGCCTTTAATATTGTCTTTAATCTTCTCGGCTATTTCCATCGGATCCTTATCTTCTTTCTTCCCTATCTCCATCGCAACACCGATAACGTAATCTCCGAGAGATGATTTCTGAGTTCGCAATACTTTAACTGAAAAATCACCTTTATAATCAAGGGCTTTGATTGATTTTAAGACACTACTCTTAATTTCTTCCCGTATGTTCATAACCGTAGTTAATGACCTAAAATCGCTATTCCTTTTCTCCAAAAACTATTTTTTTAATATTTAAAGCGCCTAGTTGTTCTTCTTTTACAAATCCCTCCATCGCCATTTCGGCAAAATGTCCGTTACGCAACCAATCGGAAATCCATTCATGAGAATAATCCACATTTCCTTGTTCGGCACCGAAACCGCTCGTTATTAACCATTCTTTGTTAAAATCTTCCTGAGAACCGATGGTTGGAGCAATAACTATCGGTACGCCTAAAGCGGTATAAAAAGAAAGTTCCGAAGGCTTAGTCCAAAGAATATCCGCCTTACTTAAGGCTTTATTAAAAGCATCGAAATAATCATTGAAGTTATCGGCATAGACAATCTCTATGTTTTTAAGCTTCTCCATTTGTAGATTTTTTATCTCTTCTTCAAAATACTGCTTAATTTTCAACTTTGTTCCGGCAACCAACACTATTTTAGCTTCATTCTTTTCAATATCTTTTTTAAAACTGGTTAAAAGTTTAATACCGATATTTTTTTGTGCTCCCGCTCCTCCGACCGCAAACATTATCGTCAAAGGATGTGTGGAGGTAACGGTTGTTTCTTTTAAATAAATATCTATCAAAGAAGCATAATTTTTTTCGTAATTCTTTTCCGGATCAAGATTAATCAAACGACTTTTAATATCGTTTTTCAAAATCATTCTGGTTTTGTCTCCGATACAAGACATCGGCA